>NZ_JAVREI010000017.1:0-89060 GCF_031845325.1 Blastococcus goldschmidtiae
GCGCAGGGCTCGTGGATGCGGGCCGGGTGGAGATCCGTCCCCGCGGGGCGCCGCCTGGCGTCGGGGAAGAGCGTCAGGTGGTGCCCCGCGGGGCCGGGAGGTCGCCGGGGCCGGATCCGCCGGGAGGCGGAGCCGGTCGCACCCGCCGGAGCGGGACTCTCGGGAGCGGGGACCCAGCAGCGGGGAAGGCGGCTGGGGCCTGGACCCGGTCGAGCCGCGGGGAAGGCGGCTCGTTCGGGGGCTTCCGGGGCCCGGGTGGGGGCGGGTGGGGCGGCCTGGGATCACGACAAGGTCGGCATCCCCTCGCTCTCCAGGTCGGCGTACGCGGCCTCCAGCTCGGCCACGTAGGCCTCCCAGTTGGCGGCGTCCCAGATCTCGAAGCGGGTGTCCACGCCGACGACGACGACGTCGCGGTCCAGCCCGGCGTACTCGCGGAGGCTCGCGGGGATCGTGATGCGGCCGGTCTTGTCCGGCTCGATCTCGACCATCGAGCCGAAGCTCATGCGGGCGGCCATGCGCGCCCGCGCGGTGTCCGACGGCGCCATCGCGGCCATCGCGGCGCTCTGCTCGGCGACGCGGGCCATGGTGAGGCCGTAGACGCAGCGCTCCTGGCCCTTCTTGATCACCATGCCGTCGGCCACCTGGTCGCGGAAGCGGACGGGGAGGGCGAGCCGGCCCTTCTCGTCGAGCCGCAGGGGGTAGCTGCCGACGAACACCGGATCACCCCCTGCATCTGTCCTCCACTGGCTCCGCAGCGACCCCTGAGCGGTCCCTGCCTCCCCACCAGGCGACACAGTAACCCACTAGCCCCCACCAGACACCACTCGACGCCGTGTCGTGGCCGGGCTCCCCACTCCCCTCCCGTCGCGTCGCTCAGCCCGCCCCCGACCGGGACGGACGCCCCCTCCGGAGCGCCCGCGGCCACGTACCGTGGGTGGCGTGACGGAGGCGACGCGCACGACCGGCGGAGTGAGCGATCCCCCCGTCGACGTCGCCGCGGCCGCGGGCCGCATCGCGGCGAACGTGGGCCGGGTCGTGCAGGGCAAGGACGCCGTCGTCCGGCTGGCCCTGGTGACGCTGCTCGCCGAGGGGCACCTGCTCGTGGAGGACGTGCCCGGCGTGGGCAAGACCACGTTGGCCAAGGCGCTGGCGGCGTCGATCGACGCGACGGTCCGCCGCATCCAGTTCACGCCCGACCTGCTGCCCAGCGACGTGACCGGCGTCGCCGTGTACGACCAGGAGTCGCGCGAGTTCGAGTTCAAGCCCGGCGCGATCTTCGCCAACGTCGTGGTGGCCGACGAGATCAACCGCGCCTCCCCCAAGACGCAGTCGGCGCTCCTGGAATGCATGGAGGAGCGTCAGGTCACCGTGGACGGCGTCAGCTACGAGCTGGCCCGTCCCTTCCTCGTCATGGCGACGCAGAACCCCCTGGAGATGGAGGGGACCTATCCGCTGCCCGAGGCGCAGCGCGACCGGTTCACGACGCGGGTGTCGATGGGCTACCCCGACCAGGACGCCGAGCTGGCCATGCTCGACGACCGCGCCACCACCGACCCCCTCGCCGGGCTGCTCCCCGTCGCCGACGCGGCCTCGGTGCGCGACCTGATCACCGCCGTCGGCGGGCTGCACGTCTCGGAGGCGGTCCGCCGCTACGTCGTCGACCTCGTCGGGAGCACCCGCCGCTCGCCCCACCTCCGCCTGGGCGCCTCTCCCCGGGCCGGCCTGCAGCTGCTGCGCGCCGCGCGGGCGTCGGCGGCTCTCGCCGGGCGCGACATGGTGCTCCCCGACGACGTCAAGGACCTGGCCGGCCCGGTGCTCGCCCATCGGCTGCTGCTGGCACCGTCCGCGGCCGGCGGCGGGCGCACCGCCGAGCACGTGGTCGCCGACCTGGTCGCCACGCTGCCGGTCCCGCGGGGGCGCTGACGCCGGTGCGCAGAGCCGGAGCGGCACGGACCGCGCTGACCCGCCGCGGTCGGTGGCTGCTCGCCGGCGGGGCGGCCCTGCTGCTCTCCGGCGCCCTGCTGGGAGAGCAGGCCGTGGCGCAGTTGGCCGTCTTCGTCCTCGCCCTGCCCGTGGTCTCGGCGCTGATGGTGGCGCGTGACCGCTTCCGCCCGACCGTCGTACGCACCGTGGCGCCGGTCAGGGTCCGGCGGGGCGAGAGCGCCGACGTCGCACTCGAGATCACCAGCGCCGGCCGCAGCACGGGAGCCACCTGGCTGCTCACCGAGCAGATGCCCCCCGCGGTCGGCCCCGACCAGCAGTTCACCGTGACCCGGCTCACCACGGGGCGCCGGACCGCCCTGCGCTACCGGCTGGTCCCGCGGCGCCGCGGCCGCTACGCCCTCGGTCCGCTGCGGTCGCGGGTCGTGGACCCCTTCGGGCTGGTGGAGCGCAGCAACCCCGGCGCCGGCACCGAACCCCTGCTCGTCGTCCCCCGGGTGCAGCCACTGGGTGCGGCGGGGCCGCTCGACGGGCACGGCGGCGAGGGCTCGCGGCGATCCATCGCCGTGCACGGCGAGGACGACGTCAGCATCCGCGAGTACCGCCGCGGCGACGACCTGCGCAAGGTGCACTGGCGGGCCACCGCGCGCACCGGCGACCTGAAGGTCCGCCTCGAGGAACGCCCGTGGCGGGCACGGACGACCGTGCTCCTCGACGCCCGCAGGCCCGCGCACCTGATCGCCGCGCAGCACGACCCCGACCCGGCCGACAGCCTGGAGTGGGCCGTGGAGGCGACGGCCAGCATCGCCGTCGCGCTCGGCGGCCGCGGCCACGAGGTGCGGGTGGTCACCGAGAACGGCGAGCTCGAGGGCTCCGGCCGCGTGCCGGCCGGACCGCTCGGCGCCGCGCCCGAGGAGCTCCTCGACCGGCTGGCCACGCTCACGCCCTCGGCCGGCACCGAGCTGACCGCGGGGGTCGAGGTGCTGCGCCGCATCGCCGGCGACGGCCAGGTCGTCTGCGTCCTGGGCGCGGTCGGCCCCGACGACGTCACCGCGCTCGTGCGCGCCCGGTCCGGACCGTCGGCCGGTCTGGCCGTGCTGCTGGACCTCGGCAGCTTCCTGCCCGGCGTCCGGGGGCACCGCCCGGACCCCTCCGGAGCCTCCACGGCCCTGTCCGACCAGCGCGACGAGGCCGCCGGGGTCCTGCGCGCGGCCGGCTGGCGGGTGGCCGTCGCGCGCGCCGGCGATCCCGTCGCGCAGGCATGGGCCGCCCTCTCCGGCGGGCCGGTCGCGGAGCCGGCCCGATGAGGCGCACCGACGTCCGCACACCGGTGGCCGCCGCAGCCGCCACGGTGCTGGGGGCGCTCGCCCTCTCGCCGGTCCTGTCGTCGGGGACTTGGGTGCGCCCGGCCGTCGACGCCGTCCTCGTCGTGCTGCTGACCGGGCTGGCGCTGCGGTACGCCGGGCAGGCGATCGCCGCCCGCGCCTTCCCCCGGCGGCCGGTGCCCGCCCCGCTGGCGGCCCTCGGCACCGTGCTGGTGCCGGCGGGACAGCTGACCGCGCTGACCGGCTACCTGATCGCCCGCTTCACCTCCCCCGGAGGGATCCGGGCCCTCGTCCCCACGCCGGACGGGATCGAGGCGCTGCTGGCGGTGCTGCGGGACGGTGCCGACGAGATCCGGGAGCAGACGGCCCCCGCCCTCCCGGTCGCCGCGCTGATGGCACTGATCGCCCTCTTCGTCGGGCTGGTCGCGGTGGTCGTCGACCTGCTCGCCGTCGGAGGGCGGCAAGCCGCCTTCGCCGGGCCGACACTGCTCGTGCTGTTCGGCGTGCCGGTGTTCACGCTCGGCGGCGACATCGGGCTGGTCCCCGTCGTCGGGCCCGCCGCCGGGCTGGCGCTGCTGCTGTGGGCAGACCAGTCCCGCCAGCTGGACGGCGCCGCGCGCAGGAGCGGCCGGCACCACGCCGGTGGCGGCACGGCGGTGCGCATCGGCCTGGTGGCGGTGCTGATCGGCGTGCTCGGGGGCGGGATGGTCCCGACGCTGGCGGAGGGATCCCTGTCCGGCGGGCCCGGCGGAGCCGGATCGACGGGGACGGCGCTGGACCCGGTGGCGAGCATGGTCGGGGAGCTGACGCGGAACAACCCCGTCGACCTCCTGCGGGTCGAGACCCCGGTGCCGGATCCCGGCTACCTGCGCTCGGTCACCGTCGACCGGTACGACGCCGACGCCGGCTGGTCGCCGGGCGCCTCGGGAGCCCTGCTGCCGCTGGACGCCCAGCTGCCCGTCACCCACGACCAGACGACCGGCCGGCCGCTCACGGCGAGGATCGAGGCGCTCGGGCACGACGACCGGTTCCTCCCGGTCCCCGTCGCGCCGCTGGCGGTGCAGCTGCGTGACGACGGGAACCGCTGGCGCTTCGACCCCCTCTCCGGGACCGTCGTGGGGTCCGACGTCACGAGCGAGGACCGGGTCTACGAGGTGACCGCCTCGGAGGTGCGCCCGACGCCCGAGCAGCTGGCCGCGACTCCGCCGCTGCGTCCCGGCGACCTCCAGGAGCGCTTCCTCGCTCTCCCGCCGCTCGATCCGCGCGTCACGGCCCAGGTGGACGAGCTGGTGGCCGGGGTCGAGGGCGGATACGCGCGCGTCCGGGCGATCCTGGATTTCCTGACCGACCCGGCCAGCGGCTTCGACTACGCCCTCTCCACTCCCCCGGGCACCAGCGGTGACGACCTGGTCGACTTCCTGACCGAGCGCCGGGGGTACTGCGAGCAGTACGCCGGGGCGATGGCGGTCATGGTCCGCGCGGCCGGGATGCCGGCCCGGGTCGCGCTGGGCTACACCCCGGGCACCGTGCAGGACGACGGCAGCCGGCTGATCACCAGCGACGACGCGCACGCCTGGGTGGAGGTCTACTTCTCCGGCCTGGGCTGGGTGCCCTTCGATCCCACGCCGATCGACGTCGACCGCCGGGCCGACCTTCCGTGGGCGCCCCGGGTGGTCGCCGAGGAGCTGCCGGAACTGGAGCCCGACCTGTCGGCGCTGCCCCCCGACCTGGCCCTGCTGGACCCGGTGTCCCCCCTGGGCCCGGACCTCGGCTCCACCGACCCGACGGCCACCGACGCGGCGCCCGCGGACGAAACGTCCTTCCCTGCCCGCGCCGGTCTGGTCCTCCTGCTCGCGGCGGTGGCCGGGCTGCCGGCGGGGCTGCGGCTGCTCCAGCGGCGCCGCCGGCTGGCGCTCGGGACGGCGGGCGCGCTGTGGGACGAGCTGACCGCGACCGCCGACGACCTCGGCGTCCCGCGCGATCCGTCCTGGACGCCTCGGGAGGCCGGCCAGGCGCTGGCGGAGCGGACGGCCGGCTCCGAGGGCGCGGAGGCGATCCAGCGCCTGGCACGGGCCGAGGAGGTGTCGAGCTACGGGCCGGGTCCCGACGTCCAGGACGACGGTCTGGTCGCGGCGCTGCGCACCGCCCGGCGGCAGCTGGTCGAGGGGGCCGGCCGGCGGACCCGGTTGCGGGCGGCGTTCTTGCCGACGTCGCTGCCCGGCGCGGTGCGGGCGGCGCTGCCGGGCTGGGCGGTCCGTCGCCCGGTGCTGCCCGGGCCGTGGCGCGGGAGCCGCCGGGCCTGAGCCGGTCGGGCGTCCCGGAAACACCGCCCTGAACGCGCGCAGCCGCCGTCCCGGAGGACGACGGCTGCGTGTGCTGCGGGCTGCAGCTGAGGGCTACTGGTCGTAGCGGCGGCGGAACCGCTCCTCGAGCCGGCTCTTCAGCGGCTGGCGCCCGCCCCGGCTGCTGCGGCTGCCGCGGGCGGGCCCGGACGGGTTGCGACCGCTCGTCGGAGCGGGGCCGGGCTCGACCGCCCCGGTGGCGACCTTGTAGTTCAGGACGGCGAGCGCCGCGCCGCCGAAGGCGACGAGGGAGCCCAGCGCGCCGATGAGCCACTCCTGCGCGACGGCGCCGCCGACGAGGATCGCGAAGCCGACGACGACGAGGACGGCGCCGATCTGCAGTCGTCGGCGGGACTTCTGCCGACGGTCACCGGTGCGTACGGAGGAGGCGAACTTGGGATCGTCATCGACGAGGGCGCGCTCGATCTGCTCCAGCAGCCGTTGTTCGTGCTCGGAGAGCGGCACGTCGACCTCCAGGTGGGCGGAGCCATTGCCGTCGGAGGCTCCCGCCGACGGTGACTTCGAGGATACGAGCCCTTTGCGGGGCGCGAAAGCTGACGATACGGCGAGCCGCGGGCGAACCGCCGGTGGTCATCCCTCCGGGTATTCGACGGCTGATCGGCCGTGAAGGTTCCCCGCACTCCCGGGCAGCCGTTCGCCGGGTGCCGGACCGGTTCCGGAGGGCCGTCGCGCCCGCCCCGGACGCCCGTCGCGGTGCAGCAGCGTGGCCGGGCGGACCGCACCCGCGCCGAACCGGCGGGCGGCGCGGTCGGCGGCCAGCTCGGCGTCGCGGCGGCCGTGCTCGCGGGCGCCGAGCTCCAGCTGCTGGGGCGCCGACACGGCCTCCACCAGCCGTTCGGCGCGCACCCCCACCAGCCGGATGCGGGCCCGGTCGAGGCCGAGCGCGTCGAAGAGCGCCCGGGCGGTGTCGTAGAGCTCCTGCCCGACGTCGGTCGGGACGTCGAGGGTGCGGCTGCGGGTGATCGTGGCGAAGTCGGCGAAGCGGACCTTGATGCTCACCGTGCGGGCCAGCCACCCGCCCGAGCGCAGCCGGCCCGCCGTCCGCTCGGACAGCAGCAGCAGCTCGCGGTGGATGACCTCCGGGTCGTCGACATCGGTGCCGAAGGTCTCCTCGTGACCGGTCGACTTCTCCGGCTCGTCGGGGACCACCCGGCGCGGGTCGCGCCCCCACGCCAGCTCGTGCAGGTGGGCGCCGGCGGCGGGCCCCAGGGCCCGCTGCAGCGTCCGGGCCGGCACGTGCGCGAGGTCCCCCACCGTGCGCATGCCCAGCCGCAGCAGCTGCTCCTCCGTCTTCGGGCCCACGCCCCACAGCGCCCCGACCGGCAGCGGGTGCAGGAAGTCCATGACCTCGGCCGGGCGGACGATCCGCATCCCGTCGGGCTTGGCCGAGGTCGAGGCGAGCTTGGCGACGAACTTGCTGCCCGCCACGCCGACCGAGCAGGTGATGCCCTGCTCGTCGAAGACGCGGGCGCGGAGGTATTCGCCGATCTCGGCGGCGTCACCCAGCCGACGGCCGGCGCCGGCGACGTCGAGGAACGCCTCGTCCAGGCTCACCGGCTCCACCAGCGGGGTGATCGAGCGGAACAGGGCCATCACCGACCGGGAGACCTCGCCGTAGAGCGCCAGGTCGCCGGGGAGCACCGTCGCCGTCGGGCACAGCCGCAGCGCACGGGCGGTGGGCATGGCCGCGTGCACGCCGTAGCGCCGTGCCTCGTACGTGGCCGAGGTGACCACGCCCCGGTTGCCCGCCCCACCCACGATGACCGGGGTCCCGGCCAGCTCCGGCCGGCGTCGCACCTCGACGCTGGCGAAGAACGCGTCCATGTCGACGTGCAGGACCGTGCAGCCCCCGGCGCGGCCGGCCTCCGTACCCACCGACCCTCCTCGCACGTCGACCCCCGATCGAACGAATGTTCGATCCGAGGTCGACGATAGCGGGTGGCCGGCACGTCAGCCGGCGGCGACCCGCTGACGCTCGGCGTCCGTGCGGCTCGGCCACATCTTGGCGCCCAGGACCCCGCCGAGTGCCGCGGCGGTGATCCCCAGCCCCAGGCCCAGGACCGCCCAGGCGGCTGCGTCGGTGGCCACCTGGGTCGCCTGGCCGGCCGCGACGTCGGGCAGGTCGGCCTGCTCGATGCCCGTGACGTCGTTGACCACGCCGGCGAACGAGCCGAGCAGGGCGCCGCCCCCGAACAGCGTCAGGAACAGGATCGACACGACCGACAGGGCCCAGACGAGGATGCCGTGCAGCAGCCCGTCGCTGAAGCCGCGCCACACCGCACTGGCACCGGCGGTCAGGCCGCCGAGGAACAGTGCGATCAGCCCGTTGATCGCGCTGAACCAGTCGGCGTTGTTGCCGGCACTGCCCCCGGGGCCGACCTCCCACCACTCGAGGGCCAGCGTGGCCAGCTGGAGCAGCATGAACGTCGGGACGGCGACGATCAGCCCCGCCCAGACCGGCCCCCACCGGACCCGGTCCTGCCGGGGCGGTGCGGCCCTCATCGGCGTCACCGCGGAGGCTCCCTCGGCCGGTCTCCCGACGGCGATCCCGTCGTGGGTGGTGTCCTCGTGGGTGGTGTCCTCGTGGGCGGTGCGCTCGTGGGCGACGTTGTCCTCGAACGTGGTGTCGGTCCGCGTACGGCTCTCGGTCATGGCTCCACTCCTCCGGATGCGTTCAGCTGACTCGTCTCGTGCAGGACCTCTCTCGCGCAGGGCTGTGGTGTTCCCACCTGCAGGAGGGGGGTTCCCCTGCCGGGCGGCGGTATCGCCCGCTCCATCGATCCGTGACCTGATCGTCATGTACTCGTGCAGGTGTCAGAGCGCCGGGCAGGAGGTACTGCCTGACCAGGGCCGCTGTCCGGCGGCAGGGGAACGAGACGAAGCGGAGGAGCCCATGGCTCTGGACGACATGACCAGCGGCGACGGCGGGGCCGACGGCGGCGCCGACGGCGGCGCGCACGGTCCGGCCGACGGCGCCGCGGGCGCGGCCGACCACGGAGCTGCCGGCACCCCCGGCGGTCACGACGGCGGTGCCGATGGCGGTGCCGATGGCGGTGCTGACGGCGGTGCCGACGGCGGTGCCGACGGCGGTGCTGACGGCGGCGGTTCGGACGGCGGCGCGGACGGCGGTGCCGACGGCGGCGCGGACGGCTCGGCCTGAGCGAGGACCCCGCCCCGCAGGGCCGGGCCGAGCAGCCGCTCCGCCCGGCCCTGCGGCGGTGCACGAACACCGACCCCGAGGTCTTCGCCCGGGATCACTGGGGCCGGCACCCGCTGCTGACCCGCGCCGCGGACACCGGGAACACCTTCACCGACCTGCTCGACCTCACCGCGGTCGACGAGCTGCTCTCCCGCCGCGGGTTGCGCACCCCGTTCCTGCGCATCGCCAAGGACGGTCAGGTCGTCGACGCCGCGCGCTTCACGACCTCCGGCGGCGCCGGCGCGGAGATCGCCGACCAGGTCAGCTCCGATGCCGTGCTCCGGCTGTTCGCCGACGGCAGCACCGTGGTCCTGCAGGGCCTGCACCGGCTCTGGCCGCCGCTGATCGAGTTCGCCGACCAGCTGGCCGCCGACCTCGGTCACCCGACGCAGGTCAACGCCTACGTCACCCCGCCGTCCTCCCGCGGGTTCGACCCGCACTACGACGTGCACGACGTGTTCGTGCTGCAGGTGGCCGGCCAGAAGCACTGGACCATCCACGAGCCGGTGCTGCCCGACCCGCTGCGCACCCAGGTGTGGACCGACCGCCGCGAGGAGGTGACCGCCGCCGCGACGCGCGAGCCGGTGATCGACGCCGTCCTGGAGCCCGGCGACGTCCTCTACCTCCCCCGCGGCTTCCTGCACTCGGCCGCCGCCCTCGGCGAGATCAGCGCGCACCTGACCGTCGGCATCCACTCGGTGACCCGCTGGGGCGCGGCCGAGTCGGCGCTCGACCTGGTGCGGGTCCTGGCCGCCGAGGATCCCGGACTGCGCGGCTCGCTCCCGCTGGGCGTCGACCTCGCCGACCCCGACGCCCTGCGCGAGGACCTGTCCGCCGTCATCGCGGGCCTGCGCGACTGGCTGGACCGGGTGGATCCCGTGGAGGTGGCCGAGCGGCTGCGGGCCCGCACCTGGGCGCAGGTGCGCCCGGAACCCGTCGCGCCGCTGGCCCAGTCGGCCGCGGCCGCCGCGATCACACCCGACACCGTTCTCCAGCTGCGCAGGCGGCTGCGGTGCGCGCTGCGCGACGCGGACGACGGCGGGGTGACGCTGCTGGGCGGACGGCGGTCGCACGCCTTCCCGGCATCGGCCCGCCCGGCGCTGATTGAGCTCCTGGCCGTCGGCGAGCTCACGGTGGGCGATCTGCCCGGCCTGGAGCAGGACGAGCGGATCGCGCTGGCCCGCCGGCTCGTCACCGAATCGGTCGCGGTGGTCCCGGACGCCGCAGTACCCGGGCCGTGACTCCCGCAGCCCCACCGCCCGCGGACGACTTCTGCCGCGTCGAGGTCCCTCCCCGGCCGGCGGGGCGCCTGGACCCCACGCGCTGCTCGGTCCAGGCGCTGACCCGGGGTGACTCGGGCATCGCGACGGCCTCCCCCGTGCAGCGGTGGCTGCTGGTCGAGCAGCCGGGCCCGTGGGGTCGTGACGCGCTGTCGCAGTCGCGGTTCGACCCGGGCGTGGCCCCGCTGCTGGCCGAGCGGGCCCGCCAGGAGGACGTCCGGGTGCTGCTCGTGCGTCGTCCCGGTGACCGGCTGGCCGACGCCGGGGGCCGCTGGGCGTACGCCGACAGCCGGCCCGGCCGGGAGGGGCTGTGGTGGTCGGTGCGGACCTCGGACGCCGACCTGCTCACCGCCGCCTGGGACGGGTCGGTCGGCGAGCCGACCGACCGCCCCACGTACCTGGTGTGCACGCACGGCGGGCACGACGCCTGCTGCGCGCTCCGCGGCCGGCCGCTGGCCCGCGCCATGCCCGCACCGGGCCCCGCCGACGTGTGGGAGTGCAGCCACCTGGGCGGCGACCGGTTCGCGGCCAACGTCGTCGTCCTTCCCCATGGCTTCTACTACGGCCAGGTGCCGGGCGACGGCGCGCTGCTGGTGGCGGCCCACGAGCGGGGCCAGGTGGCGCTGGCGTGGCTGCGCGGCCGCGCGGGGTTGCCGGCGCACGTGCAGGCGGCCCAGCACGGCGCGCGCGAGGAGCTGGGGCTGCTGGGCATCGACGACCTGGCTCCCCTGGGCGCCACCCGGCTGCCGGCGGCCGAGCGGGACGCCGAGCGGTGGGAGGTGACGCTGGCCGGTCCCGGGGGCCCCGTCACCGTCGTCGTCGAGAGCCGGCCCTCGCCCGAGGCCGTGCACCTGACCTGCTCCGCGGCGCGGCCCGGCCGGGTGCGCACCTGGCACCGACTGTCGGTCAGCCCGGCGCCCGGCGGCTGACCGGCGCGGCCGCCGGCGTCAGGTCAGGGACGAGCCGCGCGCGGCCAGCAGCGGGATGGCCAGCTCGGTCGCCGTGAGCGAGCCGTGGAAGGCGGTCAGCCGGCTGGGGCCGGGCTCGCGCTCGGACGCCGTGAGCGCCCAGGTCCCGCGGGCCAGCGCGACGACGTCCCCGATCCGGGCCGCCATCCCCGGGTCGACGGCGCCGAAGACCCCGCTGGCGACCGCCTCGTCGCGGGAGACGACCCAGACGCGCTCCCCGAGCACCCCCCGCCACCGGTCCAGCACGTCGGCGGCAGCCCCCGGGACGGCGTGCACGTACCGGGCGCGCGGTTCACCGGCCAGCAGGCGGACGCCGTCGGCGAGGCCGGGCACCGCGTCCAGGTCCAGCCGGGTCCCCGGCGGCACGTCGAGCATCCCGTGGTCGGCGGTCACCAGCAGGGCGGCGTCGCCGGGCAGCCCGGCCACGATCTGCTCGACCATGCGGTCGACGAGCTGGAGCTGCGCCCGCCAGCTGCCGGAGTCCACCCCGCGGACGTGCCCGGTGAGATCGAGGTCGGCGAAGTAGCCGTAGACGAGTGCCCGCGGGGTGGCGTGCAGCGCCCGCAGGACCAGGGCGGCGAGGTCACCGGCGCCGACGGTGCCGGTGTAGGTGGCGCCGCCGTACGCCGCCCGGCTCAGGCCGCTGCCGGTGTAGGCGTACGGGGCGACGACGGTGGTGGGCACCCCGGCGGCCGCAGCCCGCGCGAAGACCGTGGGCTGCGGCGCCCAGGAGCCGGGGTCGGGGTCGTCGCGCCACTTGGTGTGGTCGAGGGTGCGGTCCTCGCCCGGGACGTCGGTGACGAAGCCGAGGATCCCGTGGCTGCCGGGCGGCAGGCCGGTGCCGAGGGTGGTGAGGCTGACCGGTGTCGTGCTCGGGCACGGCGCGGACAGGTCGCCGGCCGGAGCGGCCAGCCCCGCCAGCGTGGGGGCGAGCTCGGCGTGCCGGCGGACGAGGTCGGCGCCGAGCCCGTCGATCAGCAGCACGGCCACCCGGCGGGCGCCGGCGAGCGCGGTGGTCAGCCCCAGCGGGTCGGGAGGCAGGTCGCCCCGGTCCAGGGGGACGCCGAGCGCCGCCGCCACGCCGGGCAGCACGTCGGCCAGGGTGGCGGCGCCGTAGTCGGGGCGCTGCAGGTCCGGTGGCAGCAGCTCCATCGGGGCCATCAGGGCGCGGAGGCGAGGACGTGCAGGCCGGTGGCCACGTCGCGGTAGGGCGAGGTGCCGGCCAGCGCCAGCTCGAGGGCGCGCACCGCGTCCTGGTCGGCGCCGGAGGAGGCGTCGAGCAGGTCCGCGACGACCGAGACGCCGCGCCACGGGCCGGGCCGCAGACCGGCGCCCTCGACGAGCGCGAGCAGATCGGCCGGGGTGAACCGGCGCCGTGCCGTGGGGCGGGCGCGGGCGGCCGCGGGATCCCGGTCCTCGAGCAGGGCCAGCGCCTCGACGGGGTGCCCGGCGACGGCGCGGGCCAGGACGGCGCCGGCGCGGTTGGCCGCCGCGACGCTCACCTGGCCGCCGGGGCGCAAGGCGCCGGCGATCTCCCGGAGGGTGACGGCGGGGTCGTCGACGACCTCCAGGACGAAGTGGCAGAGGGCGAGGTCGTAGCCGCCGTCGTCGGGGGTGAGCGTGGCGAGGACCTCGCCGAGCAGGTCGCCGTCGCCCTGCACGCCGCGGACCCGGTCACCCACGCCCGCCGTGGCGGCACGCCGGCCGAGGGTGGCCAGCGCGTCGGCGCTGGGGTCGACGACGGTGACCTGGTGGCCGAGCCGCGCGAGCGGGACGGCGAACATGCCGCTGCCGCCCCCGACGTCGAGCACCCGCAGCGGGGTGCCGGCGCCGGTGACCGGGTCCAGGGCCGCCCAGACGGCCGCCCCGCGGGGCGGGAGCTGCTCGGCGGGCGACGGAGCGGACGGAATCGGCACCTGCCGGAGCCTAGTGGCGGCCTCTCCCGGGCACCGCTGCGAGCCTGCGAGTGGCGGGGAGGAGGAGGTGTTCCTCAGGCGGGGACGCTGTCGGCGGCGCGCCTGATCTCGGCGAGATCGATCCGGCGCATCTGCAGCATCGCCTCGGTGGCCCGGTGGGCCCGGGCCGGGTCGGGGTCACCGAGCAGGCTCATGAGCTCGGTGGGTATGGCCTGCCAGGAGACGCCGAAACGGTCCTTGAGCCAGCCGCACATGCTCTCCTCGCCACCGCCCGCGAGCAGCCCGTGCCAGTAGTGGTCGGCCTCCTCCTGATCGGCGCACATGATCTGGAAGGAGACGGCCTCGGTGAACCGGAACTGCGGCCCGCCGTTGAGCCCCGTGTACCGCTGGCCGTCGAGCGTGAAGTTCACGGTCACGACGTCGCCCTCCGTCATCGGCGGGGGCAGGTCGGGCCCGTAGCGGGTGACCTCGTCGACGTGCGAGTTCGGGAAGACCGAGGTGTAGAGCGCCGCGGCCTCCTCGGCCTGGCCGTCGAACCACAGGCACGGGATCTGCGTGGGCATGGTGGGTCCTCTCTCGCGTCCTGGTCGCTGTCAGGTGCTGGGACCCCGGCGCGCACCCGATCTCATCGGCCGGCCGGAGGAATCGAGGTGCCGGTCCGAGCGGGCCCGCCCTACCGTGCCGGGGTGCGCGCCGCCCCGGAGGTCGTCCTCGCCTGGCGGGGCCCGGTGACCGACGGCGAGATGGTGGACCTCGTCGCGTCCCACGGCGGGGCCCCGGTGGCCGGCTGGTGGGACCGGATCCGCCCGCACAGCCTCGGCTGGGTGACGGCCCGGGCGGGCGGGACCCTCCTCGGCTTCGTGAACGTGGCCTGGGACGGCGGTGACCACGCCTTCCTCCTGGACACGAAGACCCGGGGTGGTCACCAGCGCGAGGGGATCGGCGCGATGGTCGTGCGCGCCGCGGTCGAGCGGGCGAGGGAGGCGGGGTGCGAGTGGCTGCACGTGGACTTCCGGCCGGAGCTGCAGTCGTTCTACCTCGACGCCTGCGGGTTCCGGAGGACCGACGCCGGGCTGATCCACCTGCCCGGCACGGCGCTCAGCCGGTGATCCACCGCTGCCAGTGGGGGCGGACGAGGCCGGCGAGGACCGCGTAGCCGTCGGTCCCGGGATGGGCGCCGTCGCCGGCGGCGACCTCCGCCGTCCAGGTGGGGTCGGCGGCCAGGGCGGTGACGACGGCGACGTACGGCACCCCCCGGCGGGCGCAGGCCTGCGCGAAGCGGTTGTCCAGCTCCGCGATCCGCTCGTTCTGGGCGGCGTCGGCGACCGCCGGCGGGCCGACCACGAGCAGCGGCCACCGTGCGTGGGCCGCACCGGTGAGGATCTCCTCGAGCGCCGCGACCGACCGGTCGGGCGCCAGCCGGGGGGCGCCGTGCTCCTCGGTGGTGTCGTTGACCCCGGCGGAGAGGACGATCCGCGCCTCCCACTCCCCTCCCGCCAGGCGGGGACGGCACTCGGCGGCCCAGCGACCGGCGATCTCGGCGGTGGTCTGCCGCCGGACGCCGAGGACGTAGCTGGTCAGCGCGAGGCCGTCGCGCGCGCTGCCGGCGGTCAGCCGGCCGGCCCAGCCGAGCTGCTCGGGGTCGCCGACGCCGGCCACGAAGGAATCGCCGATGAAGCAGATCCGCAGGTCCCGGGGCACGTCGCCATCCTGCCGCGTGCTGCACGCGTCCCCCCCGACGCCTGCGGGGCCGGTGCCGGGCCGCTGCGGCAGCTCCCGGCCCCCTGCTCACCGCTCGGTCGTTTGCCGGTGCGGGGTCAGCGGGCAGACCTGCTCCGACAGGTACCGCACCGACCGAGGAGTCGCCATGACCAGGTCCACCCGCATCCGCCCGCTGCGCGCCACGGCGGCCGCGTTCTTCATCGCCGCCGCATCGCTGACCACCGTGGCCTGCGGGGACGACGTCGTCGATGACGGGGTCGAGCAGGAGGTCGAGGAAGGCGTCGACGACGCCGAGCAGGAGATCGACGAGGGTGTCGACGGCGAGGACGAGGAGGGCTGACCTCGGGGCCGAGCACGTGCAGCACGAGCTCGGCTCCGCGGGCAGCGGCCTGCCCCGTCGCTCAGTGCCCGGAGCTGCCCGGGCTGGAGTGCCAGAGCTTGCGCGGTGGGGCGGCCGCCGCCCGCCGCCCTGCCGTGGTGGCGTCCTCCCCCGCCGGCTTGATGTCGGCGTAGGGCGACATCCGGAAACCCGTCGGGTGGACGAGTACCGGCTTGACCACCACCGGCCGCGAGGCACGTGAGGCCGCGGCCCCGGCGATCGCCTGCTCCGTGTACTCCCCCGGCGCCGCCATCAGCTCGCGGACCGCTTCGAGTCCGCCGGCCTCCCACGCCTCGTGCAGCGCCGGCAGCTCCCATGCTCCGGTGGCCCGGATCGAGACGCCGCGCGGCCCGGTCCGCCGCAGCACCCCCCGGACCACCAGCAGCCACGAGTGGAACACCGTCGCTGCGTAGGGCCCCTGCACGTCCTCGAAGAAGGTGGAGTCGGTGCAGCCCGACCCGTCGTCGAGGGTCACGAACACCACCCGCCGCCCCGACCGGATCGGCGGGGTCTGCGTCGCCACCTTCACCCCGGCGACCAGCAGCTCCGAGCCGCTGCGGCAGCCGAGCAGGTCGCCGGCCGGCACCGCTCCGAGCGCGGCGAGGAACGGCTTGTAGAAATCGACGACGTGCCGGCTGGCGTCCAGGCCGAGCACCTCGAGCTCGGCGCGCACCAGTTCGGCGTCGGTGAACTCCGGCAGCCCGCTCCCCTCGGCCCAGCCGGGGCCGGCGCCGAGCCCGCCGGCGCCCTCCTCCTGCCCCGGCACGTCCTCGAGCGGGAACAGGCCCTCCTGCCCGGCGTCCTCCAGCCCTAGGAGGTCCAGGCTCAGCTGCCCGGCGGAGCTCGCCCGTGCACCGCTGCGGCTCCACCGGTCCAGCTCGCCGATCTGCAGCAGCAGGTCGCGGCGGGTCAGCTGGCGGCGACGGTGCGCGGGCCGGCGCGACTCGCGGTCGCGCATGCCGAAGCCGTAGAGCGAGTCGAACCCGCCGGCGAGCACCAGCCGCTCCACCACCGGGCGGGACACCGATGCCCTCGACCAGAAGTCGGTCAGCGACCGGTAGGGCTGCCCGGTGACGATGCGGGCGACCTCGTCGTCGGAGATCCCCTTCACGTCGGCCAGCGTCAGCCGGATGCCGTACCGGGAGGGGTCGGGCATCGCCGTCGGCATCCACTCCGGTCGCCGCCACCCCCCGGCCCCGCTCGTCGCCGGGGTTTCGTCACACCCCTCTTCCCGGTCGAGGCGCTCGACCCGGTAGGTCGCGCCCGAGGCGTTCACGTCGAGCCCGAGCACCCGGATGCCGAAGTTGCGGGCGTCGTCGAGGATCAGCCGCTTCGGGTACATGCCGGGGTCGTGGGTGAGCACCCCGGCCAGGAACGCCGCCGGGTGGTGGGTCTTGAGCCAGGCCGACTGGTAGGTGGGCAGCGCGAACGCCGCCGCGTGGGCCTTGCAGAAACCGAAGGAGCCGAAGGCGACCAGCACCTGCCAGACCTGCTCGGCGACCTCGGCCGGGTAGCCGGTGTCCAGCACGCGGGGCATGAACCAGGCCCGCACCTCGGGATGGGCGTCCTTCTCCCCCAGCGCCCGGCGCACCTCGTCGGCCTCGGCCAGCGTGCAGCCGGTCATCCGGGAGACCACCTGCAGCACCTGCTCGTGGAAGACCACCACGCCGGCGGTCTCCTCGAGCGCGAACGCGAGGTCGGGGTGCGGGTAGACCGCGTCGCGCCAGCCGTTCCGGGCCATGAGGAACGGGGTGACCATGTCGCTCTTCACCGGCCCGGGCCGGAAGAGCGAGATGTCGATGATGATGTCCTCGAAGGTTTGCGGCCCGAACTTGCCGACCAGCTCGCGCTGACCCGGCGACTCGATCTGGAACATGCCGAGGGTCCGGGTGCTGCGGATCAGCTCGAAGGTCGTCGGGTCGTCCCGCGGGACGGCGTCGATGTCGACCTGCTCGTGGTCCACCCGTTGCACTTCGGAGAGCGCGTGCGCGATCGCCGACTGCATGCGGATGCCCAGCAGGTCGAGCTTGAGCAGTCCGAGCTCCTCGACGTCGTCCTTGTCGAACTGGCTCATCGGATAGCCGAGGTAGCTGCTCTCGACGGGTGTGCGGTCGAGCAGGGTGGCGTCGGACAGCAGCACGCCGCACGGGTGCAGCGCGATGTGCCGGGGCAGCCCGTCGAGCCGGGCGACCAGGTCGAACAGCAGGTCGAGATCCCCCGAACCCCCGGCCCGCTTGGAGCCGTACCGGCTGGCGCGCAGCTCGGGCAGGTCGCGCAGCGCGGCGTGCACCTGGTTGGCCCGGATGTGCGGGAAGGCCTTGGCGACGGCGTCGATCTCGGCCTGCGGAAGGCTCAGCGCGGCGCCGACGTCGCGGATCGCGTGCCGCACCCGGTAGGTGTCCATCATCGAGATGCAGCTGACCCGGTCGGCGCCGAAGCGGTCGAGGACGGCGTCGTAGACCTCCATCCGCCGCGCGGACTCCACGTCGATGTCGATGTCGGGCAGCTGGTGGCGCAGTGGCGAGAGGAACCGCTCCATCAGCAGGCCGTAGCGGATCGGGTCGACGTCGGAGATGCCGAGCAGGTAGGTGACCAGGCTGCCGGCACCCGAGCCGCGCGCCGCCGCCCGAACCCTCAAGCTCTTGATGAGGTCGACCACGTCGGCGACGGTGAGGAAGTAGGAGGGGTAGCCGAGGGAGTCGATCACCGCGAGCTCCTCGTCGAGCCGGGTGCGCACCCGCTCCGACGGCGCCATCCCGCGCCGGCCCAGTCCGGCCTCGCAGCGGGCCCGCAGCACCTGCGAGGAAGTCATCCCCCGCTCGGCGGACGTGGTGACGACGTCGAGCTCGGGATAGCGGACGCTGCCGATGCCGAGGTCGTCCCGCGGATCGACGGCGCACTGCTCGGCCAGCCGCGCGGTGCGCTCGAGCAGTCGCAGGGCGGCGTCCCGGTCGGGGCCGACGAGGTCCTCGGCGACCTGCGCCATCTCCTTGCCCGACTTCAGGTAGCCCTCGGCGGTGCGCCGGTCGACGTGCCGCAGGTCGAGCGGGACGAGCCGGCGTGCGGCGTCGAGGACGTCGGCGGTCGGCGCGTCCAGGGCGTCGACGTACCGGACCGCGTTGCTGAGCACCACCGGCACGCCCTGCTCGGCGGCGAACCGGAGCATCGCCTGCGCCCGCTGCCGGTCGCCCCGGCCGCGGTGGTGCACGACCTCCAGGGCGAGGTCCGTCCCGAAGACCGCTCGCCAGGTGTCCAACTGCGTGGCCGCGAGGTCGGTGCGGCCGGCGACCAGCGCCCGCCCCACCGGGGAGTCGGGACCGAGCAGGGCGACCAGCCCGGTGGCGTGCTCGGCGGCCATGGCCAGCGAGCTCACCGGCTCACCGCGGGTGCCGCGCAGGTGGGTGCTGCTGGTGAGCCGGCACAGCGACGACCAGCCGGCGCCGTCCCGGGCCAGGAAGGTGGTGCGCGGCAGCCGGAGGTCGACCGCCGCCCCGCCCCGGGCCGGCGCCCGGCGGGTGCCCGGCGGGGTGGATGCGTGCAACCGGGGCGCCCGCGCGCCGGATGCCGCGCCGCCGAGGGCGTGCGCGAGCGCCGGGGGCACGGTGGTGTCCAGCGCGGGGGCGACGGCGAGGTCGACCCCGAAGATCGGCCGGATCCCCGCCGTACGGCAGGCCAGGGCGAACTTGACCGCCCCGTAGAGGCCGTCGCGGTCGGTGAGGGCGAGGGCATCCATCCCGTGCTCGGCGGCGCGCGCCACCAGGTCGGCGGGGTGGTTGGCCCCGAACCGCATGGAGTAGCCCGACGCGACGTGCAGGTGGACGAAGGGGTCGCTCACGTCGTCGCCTCGCTGGCGCTCGTCGACTTCGTTCGCGGGACTGCTGTGCTCCCGGGTGAGCTCGCGAGCTCGCTCACCTCCGCGGCTCGGACGAGGTGCCGCCGACGACCCGGGGGCGCGGGTAGGTGGGCTCGGCGCGGACGCCCAGGCACCTCTCCACGACCGCGAGGAAGGTGCCGACGTCCCGGACGAGGTCGTCGGCCTCGCGCTCGCTCACCGCGGAGGACAGCCCCGCCTCGGCGGCGGCCCTCTTCGCCGCGCCGGCAGCGAAGAACGTCGCCCACTCCCCCAGTTCCGGGGCGACCTGCTCGAGCAGCACCCAGGCGCTGCGCGGCCGGCGGCGTCCACCCTCGGGCCGGGTCCGGGCGGCCAGCACGGCAGCCGCGCCCCGCAGCGCCCCGAGGTGCGCGGTGGCATAGCGCTGCCGGACGTCGGCGCAGCCGGCGGCCTCGGCCAGCCCGCGGTGCGCCTGGTCCAGCAGCGTGACGGCGGCGGCGGGCAGCGCCGGGGGCAGGGGCAGCTGATCGGCCATCAGGGGTCGCGCGCCCATCAGTCGTGCACCCGGACGAGCCACCAGCGGTTTGCCGCGGCGTCCCAGGACAGGTCGAAGACGCCGGCGAAGTCCGTCCGCGAGCGCCCGGCCCGCACCGCCTCCACCCGCCACACCTCGCGCGGTGCGACGAGATCGGCCGACGCTCCCCCGCCCCCGGAGTCGCGCTGCCACCAGGGAGAGGTCTCCACCCACGAGTCGAGCAGCTCCCCCACGAGGTAACGGGACTGCCCGCGCCAGAACTGCAGCGGACCGAGTGCGCCCCGCTCCACCTGCACCTCCTCGCCGACCCGATCGACGGCCTCACCGAGCACCCGGCTCATGACGGACCTCCCCAACGTCTCCAGCGCCCCGCCGTCCGCACCACCCCGTGGGGAAGGCCGGGGATCAGTGCGAACGGCGTCTCCTCGTTCGAACGCGTGTTCGAACGAGGACCAGTAGACCGGAGCCCGGAGACGTCGTCAAGACGGCTGTCGCGTGTCACGCGTCCGTGCGGCGGGAGGGGTTCCGCACGACGCCGGGACCGGTGGCAGGATCAGCGCATGCCCTCGCCCGCGCACCCCCGGGCCGCCGCGGTCGGCCGGCTGCTGCAGGAAGCGGGCGCGACCGGCCGGGTGCGCGTGCTCCCGGCCGAGGTCCGCACCGCCGCGGCGGCGGCCGCCGAGCTCGGCGTGCCGGTGGGCGCGATCGCCAACAGCCTGGTCTTCGTCGCCGCCGGGCAGCCCCTGCTCGTCCTGACCAGCGGCGCGCACCGGGTCGACGAGTCCAAGGTGGCCACCCTGCTCGGCGTCGGCTCCGTCTCCCGCGCGCCGACCGAGCTGGTCCGCCGGGTGACCGGCCAGCCCATCGGCGGCGTCGCCCCGATCGGCCACCCCGAGCCCCTGGGCACCCTCGTCGACGTGGAGCTCGCCCGTCACGAGCAGGTCTGGGCGGCCGCCGGCCACCCCGCCACGGTGTTCCCCACCACCTACGACGAGCTCCTCCGGCTCACCGCCGGCACCCCCGCCGAGGTCGGTGCGGACGCGGAGCACGCCGCGGAGGCGGTCGGTCCATGACCGACACCCGGCCCGACACCCGGATCGTCGAGCTGCCGATCCCCTGGCTGCGCGACCACATGCACGAGGCGCTGGCGATCTACGGCCTGGCCATGGGCTACGAGTCCGCGGTCGTGGCGGGCCGCTACGGCTACGCCATGCAGCACACCGACCGCCCCGGCTTCCGTGCCGTCGGCGCCTTCGCCGCCACGGCTGACGGCGAGCAGCTGGTCGGCTTCGGCTACGGCTACCGGATCGCCCCGGGCCAGTGGTGGCACGACCAGGTCCGCGCGGCCCTGGACCGGCGGACGGCGAAGAAGTGGCTGCCCGGCGCGTTCGAGGTCTGCGAGCTGCACGTGCACCCCGAGCACCAGAGCCGCGGACTGGGCCGGCAGCTGCTGCACGCGCTGGTGGCCGACGCGGACGCCCCGGTGGCCCTGCTCTCCACCCCCGATGCCGACACGAAGGCGTTCCGGCTCTACCACGCCGACGGCTTCGTCGATCTCGCCCGCGGCTACCACTTCCCGGGCGACCCCCGGCCGTTCGCCATCCTCGGCGTCCCGCTCCCCATGCATCCGCGCGACCCGCACCCGGCGAACAGCTGAGGTGACCTCCCTCCCCGACACCGCCGTCGACGTCGTCGTGATCGGCTCCGGTCACAACGGCCTGGTCGCGGCCTGCTACCTGGCGCGCGAGGGGCTGGCGGTCGAGGTCGTGGAGTCCGACGACGTGCTCGGCGGTGCGGTGTCGACCGTGGAGCGCTGGCCGGGCGTCCGGGTCGACCGCGGCTCGAGCGCGCACGTGATCATCCGGCACAGCGGCATCGTCGAGGAGCTCGACCTCGCCGCGTCCGGTCTCCGCTACCTGGACTGCGACCCGTGGGGATTCGCCCCCGCCCCGGCCCCCGGGGACCCCGGGCCGGACGGTCGGCCGCTGGTGTTCTCCGTCGACCTGGACGCGACCTGCGCCTCGATCGCGGCGGCCTGCGGCGAGGACGACGCCGCCGCCTACCGCGAGTTCGTCGCGGTCTGGGGCCCGCGCAGCCGCGCCGTCGTCGCCTCGTTCGGCCGCCGGCCCAGCGCCGGCGGCCTGGTCCGCTCCTTCTGGCCGCTCGGCGCACCCCGGGAGGGCCGGGCGCGCACGCCCGGCGGCGATCTCGCCGTCGACTTCCTCGGGTCCGGCGACGCCCTGCTGGACCGCTGGTTCCGCAGCGAGCGGCTCAAGGCGGCCCTCGCGTGGTTCGGCGCCCAGTCCGGGCCACCGATGTCCGAACCCGGCACCGCCGCCATGGTCGGCTGGGTCGCGCTGCTGCACGACGTCCCGCCCGGGCACCCCGTCGGCGGCTCCGGCGGGCTGACCGCGGCGCTGCGACGACGCCTGGAGGACGACGGCGGACGGGTGGTGCTCGGGGACGGCGCCGCCCGCCTGCTGGTCGACGACGACGGCACCGGCCCGCGGATCACCGGTGTCGAGACGGAGTCGGGACGCCGCATCTCCACGGGCACCGTGGTCGCCGCGTGCCACATCGGGGTCACCCGGCGCCTGGCCGGCGAGGACGCCCCGCCGACGCTGGCCGAGGCCGACCCGCCCGTGGGCAACGGCTTCGGGCTGGTGGTGCGGGCGCTCACCACCGCCCCGCCGAGCTATCCGG
The DNA here is from genome assembly GCF_031845325.1 of Blastococcus goldschmidtiae. NCBI lineage: Bacteria > Bacillati > Actinomycetota > Actinomycetes > Geodermatophilales > Geodermatophilaceae > Blastococcus > Blastococcus goldschmidtiae. The sequence goes on from NZ_JAVREI010000017.1 coordinate 22,164, forward strand.
GCGCGACTTCCGAGGAGTCGCTACAGGGACTGCAACTGCTGTGCACCGACCGCGCCCAGCTGGCCGCCGCCCACGGCGACTGGGGCGCCGGGCGGGTCCCGCGCGAGCCGGTGCCGCTGGCGATGTCCTTCTCCGCCAGCGACGACACGCTCGCGCCGGCCGGTTCCCACGTCGTGACCATCTGGGGCCAGTGGTACCCCTACGCCCTGGCCGACGGTGCCGACTGGGATGCCCTCGCCGACGACGAGGCGCAGCGCCTGGTCGAGGCGGTCGACCGGTCCGCGCCCGGCTTCGCCGACTCGGTACAGCGGCTGTACGTCCAGACCCCGCTGGCCCTCGAGCGGGAGCTCTCCCTGCCCCGCGGCAACGTCATGCACGTCGAGATGGGGTTGGCCAGCATGTTCGGGTTCCGCCCCACGCCTGCGCTGTCCGGGTACCGGGTCCCCGGGCTGCCCGGGCTCTACCTGGCCGGCGCCTCCACGCACCCCGGCGGTGGGGTCTCCGGCAACTCCGGCCGCAGCGCGGCCCGGGTGGTGCTCGGCGACCGGTCGCGGGCCGCCCGCGCCCGCGCGGCGGCCGGCCGTGCCGTGCGGCGGGTCGCCGGCCGCGTCCGGGGCGCACGGTGACCGCGGTGGCCGAGGCCCCGGGGACGCCGGTCCTGCACGGATCGGGGGCGCGGCGGGCAGCACCCCTCGCGCTGGCGGCTGCGCTCGTGAGCACGGCGATCGCCTATCCGCTCACCAGCGGCGACACCCGGAACGCGGTCAGCTGGGCGATCGTGCTGCTGGGCGCGACGCTCTCGGTGCTGCACGCCTGGCTGAGCCGGGGACCGCGTACCGGCGTCGGCGTGCTGGCGCTCGTCGGCGTCGTCGCGGTGGGGTTCGAGAGCATCGGCCTGGCCACCGGCTTGCCCTACGGCAGCTACTCCTACAGCGACACCCTGGGCCCGACCCTGCTCGGCGTCCCGTTCCTCGTCCCGCTGGCCTGGCTGATGATGGCCTGGCCGAGCTGGCTGCTCGCCGTCCGGCTGGCCGGTCCGGTGCGCGCGGCGCGGCGGCGGCCGGCCCGCATCGCCTGGGCCGCGGCTCTCTTCGCCGCCTGGGACGTCGTCCTGGACCCGCAGATGGTGGACGCCGGCTACTGGACGTGGGCGGACCCCGATCCCGGGCTGCCGGGCATCGACACCGTGCCGCTGACCAACCTGGCCGGCTGGCTGCTGGCCGGGGCGGTCCTCATGACGCTGCTCGACGTCCTCGTCGAGCGCACCGCCGCTCCACCGGCCGTCGGCGACGCCGCCCCGCTCCTCGCGATGGCCTGGATGACGCTCGGTGGTGCGCTCGCGCACGCCGGCTGGCTGAAGCTGCCCGGGTCGGCCGCCTGGGGCGCCGTGCTGGGTGCCGCGGTGCTCCTCGTCCTCGTCGTCCAGCGGCCCCGGCACCGGTGAGCGGCCGGCTGCTGCGCGGGCTGGCGGCGCTGTCCGTCGCGGGCGCGGCGCACGCGGCGCTGAACGTCGCGCTGCTGCGCCGCCCCCCGGCCGCCCCGGCGCCGGTGGGCAGGACGGTGGCCCTGGTCGTCCCGGTGCGCGACGAGGCGGAGAACGTCCTCGACTGCCTCGCGGCGGCGCTGGACCAGCGCGGGGTCCCCGACCTCCGGGTGGTCGTCGTCGACGACGGGTCGACCGACGGCACCGCCGCCCTCGTCGCGGCACATCCCGACCCCCGCGTGCGGCTCTTCTCCGCCCGGCCGCCGGAGCCGGGCTGGCTCGGCAAGCCGAACGCGTGCGCGCAGGGCGCGGCCGAGACCGACGCCGACGTGCTGGTCTTCCTGGATGCCGACGTCCGCCTGATGCCCGACGCGGTCGCCGCGGCCGTCGCGGTGCTGGACGACGCCGGGCTGGACCTGGTCTCCCCCTGGCCACGGCAGCTGGCCGGCAGCGCGGCGGAGCGGCTGGTCCAGCCCCTGCAGCAGTGGCTGTGGACCACGCTCCTGCCGCTCCGGCTGGCCGAGCGCTCGGCGCGACCCTCCCTGGCGGCGGCCAACGGGCAGTTCCTCGTCGTGCGGCGCGCGGCCTACGAGCGGGCCGGCGGGCACGCCGCCGTCCGCGGCGAGGTCGTCGAGGACGTCGCCCTCCTGCGTGCCGTCAAGACGGCCGGTGGGCGCGGGGTCGTCGTCGACGGGTCGAACCTCGCCGTGTGCCGGATGTACGACGGCTGGGCGGGCGTGTGCGAGGGCTACGGCAAGTCGCTGTGGGCCGCGGTCGGAGGCTCGCCGGCCGCCGGGCTGGCCGCGGCCGGCGTGCTCACCGCGGTCTGGGTGCTGCCCGCGGCCGCGGCACTGCGCGGCTCCCGGGCCGGGCTGGTCGGCTACGCCGCCGGCGTGGCCGGGCGGGCCGTCAGCGCCGCCTCGACCGGCGGCCGGGTCTGGCCCGACGCGCTGGCCCACCCCGTGTCGATCCTGGCCCTGGACCTGCTCGTGCTGCGCTCGGTCGCCGGGCACCGGCGCGGGACGCTGCGCTGGCGCGGCCGTGGGGTGACCGCGCAGCCGCCCGCGCCGCCCGGCCGCGCTGCGGCGAGGATGGGCGGGTGACCCAGCCGGCATCGCGCGACCGCGTCCACTTCGACCCCGATGCCATGGACACCGGCGCCTTCTACCGGGTGCTGAACTCCGTCGTCGTCCCCCGGCCGATCGCCTGGGTCTGCACCCGGTCGGCATCCGGCGTGCACAACCTGGCGCCGCACTCCTTCTACACCGTCGCGTGCGTCGCGCCGCCGGTCGTGCAGTTCACCTCGGTGGGCCGCAAGGATTCGCTGCGCAACGCCGAGGCGACCGGCGAGTTCACCGTGAACCTCACGCCCGAGGCGCTGTTCGAGCAGGTCAACGCCACGGCCACCGACTTCCCGCCGGACCACAGCGAGGCCGAGCACACCGGTGTGCGGCTGGAGCCGGCCGAGACCGTGGACGCGATGCGGGTGGCCGACTCCCCCGTGTCGATCGAGTGCATCCTGCACGGCACCGTCCGGCTCGGGGACAGCACCGTGGTGTTCGGCCGGGTGCGGCACATCAGCGTCTGGGCCGAGGCGGTGCGCGACGGCCGGCCGCGCATCGAGCACCTGCGGCCGCTGGCGCGGCTGGGCGGCAACGAGTGGTCGACCCTCGGTGAGGTGCGCGAGATCCCGCGCATCCCCTACCGGGCCTGGGCCGCGGACCCCAGCATCGGCGAGCGCCTGCGCGACGACCAGGAGTAACGTCCCCACCCCTGGTGGACGGCGTCGAGGAGCTCCCTGACGGGATCCTTGCCCCGACCACCCGGGATTGCGCCCTGCTGGGAATCGACGGCGTCGGTCCAACCGCGGATCATCGAAGCCGCCGAGGCCAGCGACGCCCGGGCGTCCGACGGCGGCTGAACATCCGGCTCCCGGCGGGTGTTCGGTCCTCCCTCAGTGCCGTGCCGCGCGAGAACGGGGTCGTCGCCGTTGCACGGTCACCCGCAGGGAGGCGTCGGCGCGCCGACCTTGACCGCGCGCAGCTCGTGGGTGCTCGGCGTGATGTGCAGGAGGATGTCGTTGGGCTGCTGCCAGGTCAGCGCGGTGTCGGCTGCCGCACCGAGCAGGGCGCGGGCCAGCATCCGGCCGATCATCTCGTGAGAGACCACCAGGGGTCGGCGGGCGCCAGAGGCGGCGATGACGGACAGGGCGACCGAAGCCCGCCGGTCGGCGTCGGCATAGCTCTCACCACCAGGAAAGGCCCACCGGTAGAGGTTCTGCCGCCTGGCGGCCAGCGCCCCCGGGAAACGGGCGTCGATCTGCGTTCGGGTCAGGCCCGCCAGCTCGCCGTGGTGCACCTCGGCCAGCTCGGCCAGCACCGTCACCGGCAGGTCGAGCCGGAGCCCGGCCGCTGCAGCCGTGTCCAGCGCCCGGCCCAGTGGGCTGGAGAACACCCCGTCGATGGGCAGAGCGGCCACGGCTTGGGCCGTCGCTGCGGCCTGCGCCTGCCCCAGTGCCGTCAGCGGAGAGTCCAACTGGCCCTGTCGACGACCCGCCGCGTTCCACTCCGTCTGCCCGTGGCGAGCCAGGACGACTACCTCGAACGCCGGCGCAGCCATCCCCCGAGCCTCCCTGCGGCATCCTTCGCGCCGCGTACGCGCCGGTCCGTCAGGCCGGCAGGTGCGCGGCGATCTCGTCGGCGGCCTCGGTGCCGAACGCCTCGGCGAACCGGCTCAGGAAGCTCTCCCGCGGCAGGTCGTACTCCTGCGTGCCCACGACCTCGACGGCGGCGGTGGCGACGGCCGAGCCGAGCTGGGTGGCCCGCTCCAGGCTCAGACCCCACATGCGGCCGGCGATGAACCCGGCGCGCAGGGCGTCGCCGCCACCGGTCGGCTCGACGGGCCTGGTCTCCGGGACGGCGATGACCTCGATCGGCTCGGCCCCGGCCTGGCGGACGAGCACGCCGTCCTTGGCGCGGGTGGTGATCCACGTGCCGACCCGTCCGAGCACCTCGTCGGCGCCCCAGCCGGTCTTCTGCTGCAGCAGGTGCGACTCGTACTCGTTCGTGAACAGCAGGTCGGCGCCGTCGACGAGGTCGCGGATCATCGCGCCGTCGGCCCACGCCAGCTGCTGGCTCGGGTCGGCGACGAAGGCGTACCCGCGCGTCCGGCACTCGTCGGTGTGCCGGACCATCGCCGTGGGGTCGTTCGGGCCGACGACGACGAGGTCGGGCTCGCCGACGCGGTGGGCGACCGGCGCCAGCTCGATCTGCGAGGCCTCGGCCATGGCGCCCGAGTAGAACGACGCGATCTGGTTGTTGGCGGCGTCGGTGGTGCAGACGAACCGGGCGGTGTGCTTGAGCTCGGACCAGTGCACGCTCGCGGTGTCGACGCCGTGCCGGCCGAGCCAGGCCTCGTAGTCGGCGAAGTCGTTGCCGACGGCCCCGACGAGCACCGGTGCCAGGCCGAGCAGGCCCATCCCGTAGGCCATGTTGGCGCCCGCGCCACCGCGGTGCTGGACGAGGTCGTCGACCAGGAAGGAGAGCGAGACGTTCTCCATCTGGCCCTCGACGAACTGCTCGGTGAACTTCCCCGGGAAGGTCATGAGGTGGTCGGTGGCGATGGACCCGGTGACGAGGACGGGCACGGCTGCTCCTGGGGGGTGTGGCTCCGGAGGGGCGCGGGCGCCCGGCTCGCGAGCGGGCCTGGGTGACGGAGGGGGGAACGGGGGAGGTCGAGCGCACACCCTAGGCGGCGCGCGGCGGAACGGGAGTGCCTAGGTACCCCGCCGGCGACGGCCGCCCCTCGCTCAGCCCCGGCCGGCGCCGCCCGGCCCGGCCAGTTCCGAGCGCAGCCACCAGCCCAGCTGGGCCGTCGCCAGCACACCCAGGAGCGCACCCACTGCCGCTCCCGCCGTGACCGTGAGCACGTCCCCGCCGATGCCGCCCAGCTCCAGGCCGGAGACGACACCGGCGCCGCCGAGGGTGAAGGCGGCCATGACGACGCGGGCGGGCCGCTCCCACAGCGAGATCGGACCGGTGCGGTCCACGCCCGCCTGACCGGCGCGGGCACGCACGTAGTCGGGCAGCCAGCACATCGCCCCGAAGGCGACGGCGAGCCAGCCGGGAGCGCCGGCCGTCCACAGCGCGACGGCGTAGGCCACCTCCGTCAGCCGGTCCACCACGGAGTCCAGGACGAACCCGCGCTGGGACGCCCGTCCGGCACCGATGGCCAGCGCCCCGTCCAGGCTGTCGAGCAGGCCGGAGAGACCGACGAGCAGTCCGGCGGCGACGAGCCAGGCACCCCCGGCAGCGGCGGGCGGGATGCAGGCCGCGGCGACCAGGAGCCCCGCGACGGTCGCGACCAGGGGCGGCAGCCCGGCGAGCGGCCGGGCGAGGGCGTGGGCCAGGCTCAGCCACCCCCGCACCAGCGGGGACGTCGTGTCGCTGCCGCCGTGCCACCGCGACCAGGCGAGCAGGTACTCCTCGCGGTCGAGCATCCCGCACCTCCCCGTGCCCGGCGCCCAGGGGGCGCCTCCGCTCCGGAGGATAGGGCCGGTCCGCGGCGGGGCCGCCGCACACCTCACGCGTGCCGGAGCCCCGTCCGGGTTACCGCACGGGACATGGCAGCCCAGATCAGTGACGCCGTCGTCGTCGACGTCCTCCGCCGGGTCGACCGGCTGGCCACCCCGCTGGTGACCCGGCTGGGGCGCCCGCCCTCGCTCCCCCAGGCCGAGCGGGACCGGTGGTGGGCCGACCGCGTGTCCCGCATCGCGGCCGCCGTCTCCGCCGCACCGCGCTTCGCCGGCAAGCTCGCCGACCTGCTCCCGCTGCAGAACACGGTGGGCACCGCGGTGCAGTCGCTCGTCGTGCTCGGCGTCGCCGGGGAGTACGGCGTCACCGCCCCCGCGGAGCGGGTCTCGCTGCTGGCCCGCGTGCTGCTCGACCGCCGGCTGGCACCGGCCGCCGTGGAGCCGCTGCTGGCCGGGACCGACGGCGCCTACCGGGAGGCGGCCTTCGGCGCCGCCCAGGACCGCAAGGGCGCCCGCGGCGCCGTGCGCACGGTCTGGCGCGTCGCCCGGCTGCTCAGCCGCGTCGACGACGCCCTCGACGCCCGGCCCAAGGGCAGGTGGCGCCACCGGATGCTCTCCAACATCCCGGTCGTGGGCGTGGCCGGTGGCTACGCCGCGGAGCGGGAGGGGCTGCGCCGCGCGGCCGCCGAGGCCGCGGCGGCGCTCGCGAGCCGGGTCAGCGAGCGGTGACCGGCTCGGACGCCGAACCCACCAGGTTGGCGTGCACCTCCCGCGTCGCCGTCGACCGGTTCATGGTGATGAAGTGGATGCCGGGCACGCCCTCGTCCAGCAGCGTGCGGCACAGCCCGGTGGCCACCTCGACGCCGTAGGCCCGGACGGCCGCCTTGTCCTCGGGGCGGTCGCCGTCGAGGGCCTCGAACCGGGCGGCGAGGTCGGCGGGGAACGCCTGGCCGGACAGCTGGACGATGCGCTTGATCTGCTTCGCGTTCGTGACCGGCATGACCCCGGCGATGATCGGCACCTCGCAGCCCCGGTCGGTCACGCGGTCCCGCATCCGGAGGTAGTCCTCGGCCCGGAAGAACATCTGCGTGATGGCGAAATCGGCGCCGGCCCGGCACTTGGCCACGAACATGTCGACGTCGGTGTCGAAGTCCGGCGAGCGGGGGTGCCGCTCCGGGAAGGCGGCGACGCCGACGGAGAAGTCACCCATCGACTTGATCAGCTCGACCAGCTCGGCGGCGTAGGACAGCCCCTCCGGGTGGGCCACCCAGTCGGCCTGCGGGTCCGCACCCGGCGGGTCCCCGCGCAGCGCGATGATGTTGCGGACCCCGGCGGCGGCCAGCCGGCTGACCACGTGCCGCAGCTCGGCGATGCTGTGGTCGACCGCGGTCAGGTGCGCCAGCGGCGTCATCGTCGTCTCGGTCGCGATCCGCTCGGTGACCGACACCGTGCCCTCGCGCGTGCTCCCCCCGGCGCCGTAGGTCACCGAGACGAACGAGGGATGGAGCCGCTCGAGCTCGCGCAGCGCGCTCCACAGCTGCTGCTCGCCCTCGGGTGTCTTCGGCGGGAAGAACTCGAAGGACCACGTCGGCCGCTCCGAGGCCAGCAGCTCACGCACGGTCTGGGTCACGGGCATCGAGGGTACGGACGACGGCGGACTCCCTGCCCACCGACCGCATCCGGATGCGCCCGTGGCGACGAAGAGGCAGCAGCGGACGACCCGGGAAGGCGGACACCCATGAACGGCAGCACTCTCCCAGCCCTCGCCGGAGCAGCCCGTCCGGCGCTGCACGGCGATACTGACCTGGTGAGCATCGGGATCCCGCAGCGGACGGCTGCCGTCCATCCGTCGCCGTCGCTGCCCGCCGCCGACCTCGACCGGCTGCATGCCGCGGTGACCGCGTCGCTGACCGAGTTCCTCGACCGGCAGCGCACCACGCTGGCCGGGATGGCCGCCGGCCTGGTGCCGGTCGTCGACGAGGTCGCCGCCCTGGCCGCCGGCGGCAAGCGGCTGCGCCCCTCCTTCGCCTACTGGGGCTGGCGGGGGGCGCGCGACACCGGTCCGGGCGCCGGTGAGGACGACGCCGCGGTGCTCCGCGCGGTCTCCGCCCTGGAATTCGTGCACGCCAGCGCCCTGGTGCACGACGACGTCATGGACGGCGCCGTCACCCGCCGCGGGCGCCCGGCCACCCACGTCGGCTTCGCCGCGCGGCACGCCGCTGACGGCCTCAACGGCGACGGCGAGCTGTTCGGCACCGGCGCGGCGATCCTCGTCGGCGACCTCGCGCTGGTCTGGTCCGACGAGCTGCTCCGCTGCTCCGGCATCTCGGAGGGCGCGCTGAGCCGGGCACGGGCGGTCTGGGACACGATGCGCACGGAGGTCACCGCGGGGCAGTACCTCGACCTGCTCCGCGCCGCCGGCGGGCTGCCGGGTGCCGAAGGCGCGCTCACCGTCGCGCGCTACAAGAGCGCCGGCTACACCGTGCAGCGGCCACTGCAGCTCGGCGTGGCCATCGCCGGCGCCGGCCCCAGGGTCGTGGAGGCGACCACCGCCATCGGCCTGCCGCTGGGCGAGGCGTTCCAGCTGCGCGACGACGTCCTCGGCGTGTTCGGCGACCCGGCCGTCACGGGCAAGTCCGCCGACGACGACCTCCGCGAGGGCAAGCAGACCCTGCTGATCGCGCTGGCCGAGGAGGCCGCCGATGCGGCCGGCCGCCGGCTGCTCGACGAACTGCTCGGCAACGCCGGGGCGCGCGAGGAGGACTTCCAGGCCCTGCGCGGGCTCATCGAGCGCACCGGCGCCCGCGACCGCGTGGAGGAGCGGATCGCCACGAGCACCGCCCGGGCGCGCCGGGCCATCGCCGACGCCCCCCTGGCCGACGACGCCAAGGCCGCCCTCGACGCACTCGCCGTCGCCGCGACCACGCGCGCCGCCTGACGTGCGGACCGTTCCTGGAGCCACCGACCGCGTCGTCGTGGTCGGTGCCGGCCTGGCCGGCCTGGCGACCGCGCTGCGCCTGCGCGGCGCCGGCCGCGAGGTGACCGTCGTCGAGCGCGGAGCGGGTCCCGGCGGGCGTGCCGGGCGGATCGAGTCCGGCGGCTACGCCCTGGACACCGGACCCTCGGTGTTCACCGCTCCCGAGGTCCTGGCCGACACCCTCGCGGCGGTGGGCGAGAAGCTCGCCGACCGGCTGACGCTCACCCCGCTGGAGACCAGCTACCGGGCCCAGTTCGCCGACGGCAGCTCGCTGGACGTGCACGCCGCGCCGGATGCCTTCGCCGCCGAGGTGGCCCGCGTCTGCGGGCAGGCCGAGGCCGATGCCCTGCGCCGCTACCTCGCCGACCTCGCGGAGCTGTACCGCCTGCAGCTGACCACCTTCATCGACCGCAACCTCGACTCCCCGCTCGACCTGCTGGGCCCCGAGCTGGTCCAGCTCGCCCGTCGCGGGGGCTTCGGCCGGCTGTCCTCGCACGTCGGGAGGTACTTCGCCGACGACCGGCTCCGGCGGCTGTTCAGCTTCCAGGCGCTCTACGCCGGCGTCTCCCCGTTCCGCGCCATCGCCGCCTACGCCGTCATCGCGCAGCTCGACATCGGCGCCGGGGTCTGGCACCCCGAGGGCGGCATCGCGGCGGTGCCCCGGGCGCTGGCCGACGCGGCCGCCGACGCCGGCGTGCAGTTCCGCTACGGGGCGGAGGTCACCGCGCTGCCGACGTCGGGACGACGGGTCAGCGGCGTGCGCCTGGGCGACGGCGAGGTGCTGCCCGCCGACGCCGTCGTCGTCACCGCCGACGAGCCGTGGCGGCTGGTACCCGGCGTGCCGGCTCCGCGCCGCCCCGTCTGGTCGCCGTCGTGCGTGGCGCTGCACGTCGGTGTGCGCAGCGAGCTGCCCGGCCAGGCCCACCACACGATCAGCTTCGGCGCGGCCTGGCGGCAGGTGTTCGACGAGCTGACCCGCGACGGCCGGCCGATGACCGATCCCAGCCTGCTGATCAGCATGCCCTCGGTGACCGACCGCACACTGGCACCCGAGGGCGGTCAGGTGGTCAGCGTCGTGGCGCCCACTCCCAACCTCGACCCGCGCAGCGGCGGCAACCCGCGCCTGGACTGGGCGACGCTGGGCCCGCGCTACCGCGAGGAGCTGCTGGCCACCCTGGACGCCCGCGGCTGGACGGGGATCGCCGACGCGATCGAGGTGGAGCACATGGACACCCCGCTCACCTGGGCCGGGCAGGGCATGGCCGCGGGCACCCCGTTCGCGCTGGCGCACACCTTCGGCCAGACCGGTCCGTTCCGGCCCAGCACGCTCCCCCGCCGCGGTCCGGAGAACGTCGTGCTCGCCGGCTCGTCGGTGCAGCCAGGGGTGGGCGTGCCGATGGTGCTGATCAGCGGCCGGCTGGCCGCCGAGCGGATCACCGGGCCGGTCCCGCGATGAGTCTGCTCCGGCCACCCGGGACCCAGACCGCCCGGCAGCAGCAGCTCGCCGAGGCCTATGCGCACTGCGCCGCGATCGCAGCACGGCACGGCAAGAGCTACCACCTGGCCACCCGGCTGCTGACCCCCGACCGGCGCCCGGCCGTGCACGCGCTGTACGCCGCCGCCCGCACCGCCGATGACCTGGTGGACCTGCCCGGCCCCGACCCCGAGGGCGACCTCGCCGAGTGGTCGCGGGCGGTCCTCGCCGAGCTGGAGGCCGGCTGGTCGGAGGACCCGGTGCGGCTGGCGCTGGTGCACACCTACCGCCGCTACGCCATCCCCGTCGAGCACCTGGTGGACTTCCTCGCCGCGATGAGCAGCGACCTCGACGTCGACGGCTACGCCGACCTGGCCGCCCTCGACCGGTACATGTGGGGCTCCGCCTCGGTGATCGGCCTGCAGGTCCTGCCAGTCCTGGGCACCGCCCCCGGGGTGGCCCGCGAGGAGGCCGCGCCGCACGCCATCGCCCTCGGCGAGGCCTTCCAGCTGACCAACTTCCTGCGCGACGTCGCCGAGGACGTCGACCGCGGGCGGGTGTACCTGCCCGCCGACCTCATGGCCGCGCACGGCGTCACCCGCGAGCAGCTCGCCGAGCGGCGGCACACCCCCGGCTTCGAGGCGCTCATGCGCGAGATGGTGGCGATCACCCGTCGCCGCTACGACGACGCGGCCGGCGGCACCCCGCTGCTGGCGCCGGAGTCGCGCGACTGCGTGCGGGCGGCCACCGCGCTGTACGGCGGGATCCTGGGCGAGATCGAGCGGGCGGGCTACCGGGTGCTCGACGGCCGGGTGTCGGTGTCCAAGCCGCGCCGCCTGGCGGTGTTCGCCCGCCGGTTGACCGCCGCCCAGCTGGCCAGGGTGAGGGTGACCATGGCGAAGCCGAAGAGCAGGTCCTCGACCGGCGCGTAGGCGATCCGCGGCCCCCAGATGGTGCGCTCGTCGTAGACGACGACGTCCAGGCCGGTGAGCACGCCGTTCATGAGCAGCTGGAAGGACACGATGATCGCGTAGGCGGTCCAGAAGACCTTCCGGGTGACCATGCGGGTGCGGTAGACGACCAGGTCCACGACCAGGACGGCCAGGACGGCGACGACCGCCAGGACGCTGTAGCTCATGCGTCGGCCTCCTCGGCGGGATAGCCGGCGTCCCAGCCGGTCACCCGGCGCACCGCCTCCAGCGCCAGCACCGAGCACAGCGGGACGACGACGAAGAACAGCGCCTCCTCCAGGGGGATGCCGCCGGGCAGCCGCACGTCGAGAGTCCGCGTGGCCGAGTAGTCCCAGTGCCCCTGCGCGATCGCGTAGAGCACCCACACGAGGAAGACCGCCAGCTCCGGCACGATCGCCAGCAGGAACCGCCGCCAGCGGGCGTAGACCCGCACCCGCAGCACCAGCTCCAGGGGTGCGGTCACCACCAGGCACCCGACGAGCAGCCCGAGGTAGGTCAGCTGCTCCACGGCACGACCTTCCGCGCCGGGGCCGGCCGCGGATGCACCCGGGTCAGAACGCCAGGGCCTGGGCCCGGCGGGTGACCTCGGTGTGCCGGTCGTCGCGCAGCGCCTGCACCGGCGTCCCGGGGAGCGTGTCGTCCTCGCGGAACAGCCACTCGAAGGCCTGCTCGTCGGTGAAGCCACCGTCCTGGAGGACGGTCAGCAGCCCCGGCAGGTGCTTGAGGATCACGCCGTCCTGGACGAAGGCGGCGGGGATCTTGCCGTTGCCGCTGCCGGGGACGGCCATCAGCTTCCGGTCACGCAGCAGCTGCCGGACCCGGTTCGGCGAGGTGCCCAGGAGCTGGGCGACCTCCGCGGGGGTGAACGTGTCCATAAGGTGCGAGCCTATGGCGCCTCCACGACCCGCTGACAGCCCGGTGCCGGGACAACGACGCCGCGCCGTCGGGGAGCCGACCTCCGAGGCCATGCCCTCCGAAAGCCTGGGCCCCGAGCCGCCCTTCCTCGACCTGGACCGGCTCGAGGACGCCGCGCGCGAGCTGCTGCCCGCGGACGTCTTCGACTACTACGCCGGCGGCGCGGAGACCGAGACGACGCTGCGCGAGGCACCTGACGCCTGGCGGTCGTGGCGGCTGCGCCCGCGCGTCCTGCGCGGGGTCACCTCCGTCCCGCTGGCGACCGAGGTGCTGGGCGCCCCGGTCAGCTCCCCCATCGGCGTCGCGCCGTGGGCCTACCAGGGCATGGCCCATCCCGACGGCGAGCTCGCCACCGCCCGCGGTGCGGCAGCCGCCGGCTCGCTGATGACCCTCTCGACCAGCGCCACGCACACCCTCGAGGAGGTCGCGACGGAGATCCCCGGCTCGCCCCGGTGGTTCCAGCTCTACCGGCTGCACTCGGGCCGGCACACCGACGACCTCGCCCGCCGAGCCGGGGACGCCGGCTACGCGGCGCTCGTGCTCACCGTCGACCTGCCGCTGCTCGGCCGCCGCCACCGCGACCTCCGGCACGACTTCGCCCTGCCGGCCGGCCTGCGGATGGCCAACCACCCGGCCGACGGGGACCGGCCCACGCTGCAGGACCTGGCGACGGCGACGTGGACCTTCGACGACATCGCCCGCTTCGGTGAGCTCTCCGGCCTGCCCGTGGTGGTCAAGGGCGTGCTCCGCGGCGACGACGCCGTCCGGTGCGTGCGGGCGGGCGCCTCGGCCGTCTGGGTGTCGACGCACGGCGGGCGGCAGGTCGACCCGGCCGTCCCCAGCGCGCACGCCCTCCCGGAGGTGGTCGAGGCGGTGGGCGAGGAGGTGGAGGTCTACGCCGACGGCGGCGTACGGACCGGCTCCGACGTGCTCACCGCCCTCGCCCTGGGCGCGCGGGCGGTCTTCGTCGCCCGGCCCACCATCTGGGGGCTGGCCACCGGCGGCGCCGACGGCGTGGCCGGTGTCCTCTCGGGCCTGGCCGAGGAGCTGGCGCACACCATGGCGCTGTGTGGCGTCGACGACGTCCGGTCGGTGCCCCGCGACACCGTCGTCCCCGCGCGATAACCTCGACCCGGGCCGTGACTGGCGCACAGAGGTGGGCAACCACCGGGGAGCGGTCCGCGAGATCCCTGCCGCGCGCCTGGGCGCCCCCTGTTGACGACGCCGGCCAGGAGACCCCCATGACCACCGTGCCTTCCACCCACGCCACCGCCTTCGACGCCGCCACGGCCTCGGACGCCTACCGCAGCGCGCTGTCGGTGATCGGTGCGGTCGAGCCGCGGGTCGCCGCCGCGATCAGCCAGGAGCTCACCGACCAGCGCGAGTCGCTCAAGCTCATCGCCAGCGAGAACTACGCCAGCCCCGCCGTGCTGCTGACCATGGGCAACTGGTTCAGCGACAAGTACGCCGAGGGCACCGTGGGGCACCGCTTCTACGCGGGCTGCCAGAACGTCGACACCGTCGAGTCCCTCGCCGCCGAGCACGCCCGCGAGCTGTTCGGCGCGCCCTACGCCTACGTCCAGCCGCACTCCGGCATCGACGCCAACCTGGTCGCCTTCTGGGCCGTGCTCGCCCAGCGGGTGGAGCTCCCGGCGCTCGAGCAGGCCGGCGTCCGGCACGTCAACGACCTCACCGACGCCGACTGGGCCACCCTGCGCCGCGCCCTGGGCGACCAGCGCATGCTCGGCATGTCCCTGGACGCCGGCGGGCACCTCACCCACGGCTTCCGCCCGAACATCAGCGGCAAGATGTTCGAGCAGTCCTCCTACGGCACCGACCCGGCCACCGAACTGCTCGACTACGACGCCGTCCGCGCCCGGGCCCGGGAGTTCAAGCCGCTGATCATGATGGCGGGCTACTCGGCCTACCCGCGCCGGGTGAACTTCGCGACGATGCGCGAGATCGCCGACGAGGTGGGCGCCACCTTCGTCGTCGACATGGCGCACTTCGCCGGCCTGGTGGCGGGCAAGGTGCTCACCGGCGACTTCGACCCGGTGCCGCACGCCCACGTCGTCACCAGCACCAGCCACAAGTCGCTGCGCGGCCCGCGGGGCGGGTTCGTGCTGGCCCAGCCCGAGTTCGCCGACGCCGTCGACCGCGGCTGCCCCATGGTGCTGGGCGGCCCGCTGCCGCACGTGATGGCCGCCAAGGCCGTCGCCTTCGCCGAGGCCCGTCAGCCCGCGTTCGCCGGCTACGCGCAGGCCGTCGCCGACAACGCGCAGAGCCTGGCCGAGGGGCTCACCGGCCGGGGCGCCCGGCTGGTCACCGGCGGCACCGACAACCACCTCGTGCTGCTCGACGTCACCGCCTTCGGGCTCACCGGGCGGCAGGCCGAGTCCGCGCTGCTGGACGCCGGCATCGTCACCAACCGCAACGCCATCCCGGCCGACCCGAACGGCGCCTGGTACACCTCCGGCGTCCGGCTGGGCACCCCGGCGCTGACCACGCGCGGGTTCGGCGCGGCCGAGTTCGACCGGACGGCGGAGCTGATCGTCGACGTCCTGCGCGGCGCCACCCCCACCGCCACGCGCGACGGCGGCGTCTCCAAGGCGAAGTACGTGCTGACCGACGGCCTCGCCGACCGGACGCGCGCGGCCACCGCCGAGCTGCTCAGCGCCCACCCGCTGTACCCGGGCCTCGACCTGGCCTGAGCCGTTGCCGGGATCGGGGACCCTGATCGTGACGCGTCCTCCCGCACGTCCCGCGGTGCGGGAGGACGCTCGATGATCAGGGTCCCCGATCCCCGCACCCCTCCCCCTGGGGCCGGTGTGACAGGAGATCCCGGCCCACCGGCCGACCTCCCGCGTGTGGGGCCCGGTCGACCGTCGGCGCTCCTACACTCGGTCGGGTGGACACCGTCGTGACCGACCCCGTGGTCGGCCTCGTTCTCGAGGGGCGCTACCGCCTCGAGGAACGGGTGGCCCGCGGCGGCATGTCCACCGTCTACTCGGCCACCGATCTGCGGCTGCACAAGACCGTCGCGGTCAAGGTCATGGCCGAGCACCTGGCCCACGACCCCACCTTCGTCGACCGGTTCACCCGCGAGGCGCGGGCCGCCGCGATGCTCAGCCACCCGAACGTCGTCGGCGTGAGCGACCAGGGCAGCGACCAGGGCCTGGTGTTCCTCGTCATGGAGCTGGTCCGCGGGCGCACGCTGCGCGACCTGCTCACCGCACGCGGCCGGCTGACCGTGGGCGAGGCGTTCGCCGTCCTGGAGCCGGTGCTGTCCGGGCTCACCGCCGCCCACCGGGCGGGCATCGTGCACCGGGACATCAAGCCGGAGAACGTGCTCATCGGCATCGACGGCGTGGTGAAGGTCGCCGACTTCGGGCTGGCGCGCGCCGTCGTCGGCAGCGGGCAGACCAGCCAGACCGGCGGCGTGCTCATCGGCACCGTGGCCTACCTCTCCCCCGAGCAGCTCGAGCGCGGCCGCGCCGATGCGCGCAGCGACATCTACGCCGCCGGCATCGTGCTCTACGAGATGCTCACCGGGCACCCGCCGTACGGCGGTGACACGCCTCTCGCGGTCGCCTACCAGCACGTGCACCACGACGTGCCCGCGCCGTCGGCCGAGGTGCCCGGACTGCCCTGGCTGGTCGACGAGCTGGTCGGCCGCGGCACCCGTCGCGACCCGGCCGGCCGGCCGATCGACGCCGGCGCCTTCCTCGCCGAGCTGCTCGCCGTCCGCAAGGACCTCGGCATCGAGGCGGTCCCGGTGCCCACCGGGCGCAGTACCGCCGGCCCCGGCACGCTCCGCCCCACCAACCGCCCGACCCGCCCGCGCCACCCCAGCGACCCGGGCACCGCCGTCCTCGGTGCCCAGCGCAGCGGCCGCACCAGCACCCTCCCGGGCATGGGCGCCGGCCCGACCACGGACGTCGGCGGACGCCGCCCCGGGGTGGACCGCGCGCGCCCCGGCGTGCCGCAGCACATCCGTCGCCGCCGTGCCCGCTTCGCCGTCGCCCTCGTGCTGCTCCTGGCCGTCACCATCGGCGCCGTCGGCTGGTGGCTGGGCAGCGGCCGGTGGACCGACGTGCCCGACCTGGTCGGCAAGTCCCGCGAAGCGGCCGTGGACCTGCTGCAGGAGGCAGGCCTCGACCCCGAGCCGGTGGTGGAGCAGTTCAGCGAAACCATCCCCGCCGGCACCGTGATCTCCATCGACCCTGCGGCCGGCGGCGAGGCCATCCGGGGCACCGACGTCGAGGTCGTGGTGTCCAAGGGGCAGGAGCGCTACGTCGTCGCGGCGGACCTCGTCAGCCGCCCGGCCGACGAGGTCGAGGCGGAGCTGCAGGAGAGCGTCCCGGTGCAGATCACCCGCACCGAGGTCTTCGACGACGAGGTGGCCGCCGGCCTGGTGACCGGCTTCGACCCGCCCGTGGGCACCCCGCTGCAGCGCGAGCAGGTGCTCACCATGCTGGTCAGCAAGGGGCACGCGCCGGAGGCGGTGCCGGACGTGACCGGCCAGACGCCCGAGCAGGCGACCGCCAACCTGCGGGCACTGGGCTTCGAGGTGTCGCGGGGCGAGGACGGCCGCAGCGCCGAGGTCGACAAGGGCGAGGTCATGGCCGTCACCCCGGCGCCGGGCAGGCAGGCGCCCTACCGGAGCACCGTGACGATCCAGGTCTCGGCCGGTGTCCCGCTGGTGGAGGTGCCCGACGTCGTGGGCATGAGCGAGGCCGAGGCGACCGCTGCACTGCAGGCAGTGGGCCTGCAGGCCGAGTCCACCCGGTTCTTCGGCGACCGCGTCTTCCGGCAGAGCGTGAAGCCCGGCGAGACCGTCGAGCAGGGCACCACGGTCACGATCCTCCTGACCTTCGGATAGGCCGCCCCCACAGTGAGCACCTCCCGGCGCGTGCCCCCGATCGGCGCGCACATCCAGATCAAGGGCGGCCTGGCCAAGGGCGGCCTCCCCTACACCGACGCCGTCGGCGCCGCCGCCGTGCAGGTGTTCGTCGGCAACCCCCGGGGCTGGAAGCTCACCCCGGGCGACCCGGCCCAGGACGCGCTGTTCACGGCCGGGTGCAGCGAGCGCGGGATCCCGTCGTTCATCCACACCCCGTTCCTCGTCAACGTCGGATCGCCCACCGCGGCGACCGTCGAGCAGTCCCTCGCCTCCATCGCGCACAACCTGCGGCGCGGTGCGCAGCTGGGCTGCCAGGGCGTCGTCGTGCACGCCGGCTCCGCCGTCGGGGAGGACCGCTACGAGCAGGCCCTGGGGCAGCTGCGCGAACGGCTGCTGCCGGTGCTCGAGGCGGCGGATCCGGACGGGCCGCGGCTGCTGATCGAGCCGACCGCCGGCGGCGGCAAGGCGCTGGCGGCCACCGTCGAGGAGCTCGGCCCGTACTTCGCCGCGCTCGAGAACCACCCGCTGGTCGGCGTCTGCTTCGACACCTGCCACATCTGGGCGGCCGGGCACGACCTGGTGGCGCCGGGCGGCATGACCGCGACCCTGGACCTGCTGGAGGCCACCGTGGGCCCGGGCCGGCTCGGGCTGGTGCACGCCAACGACTCCCTCGACGGGTGCGGGTCCAAGCGCGACCGGCACACCACGATCGGCGAGGGCTCGATCGGCGTCGCGCCGTTCGCGGAGCTGCTCGCCCACCCCTCGACGGCCGGCGTCCCCGTCGTCGTCGAGACGCCCAGCCTCAAGGACGGCGATCCGTGCGGTGGCCACGCCGCCGACATCAAACTGCTCAACTCCCTCATCCCGGACTGACGCGGGGTCCCCCGGCCCATGATCACTCCGCACTGAGGGCTGTCGCGCGTGCGGATGGGGCAGCCACCTGTGCGTGATGATCTTGCCTGTGGACGGCGCCTGAGTCCCTGGCCGCGGTCGACGATCGTTCTCGACCGTGGCACTTCCCCATGGCGACGTCTTCCGCGGCAGCGACGCCCTCCGGTGCGGCTCCATCACCCGGTCACAGCTGCGCGGATCGCGGTGGCGACGGCTTCGCCAGGATGTCCACTGCGACGCCCGCCTGCACATCACGCACGAGCTCATGACGCGGGCCGTCGCCCTTGCCGCACCGCGGAAGGCCGTGTTCGCCGGTGCAACGGCGGCGTCGTGGTGGAGCATGCGCGGCCCCCTCGCCGGCCCGGACGACCCCGTGGAACTGATCCTCCCGCCCGTGGTGCGGTGGAACCCCGGGCCAGGGGTCGTGGTCCGGCAGGCAGGCCTGTCGCACGACGTGGTGACCGACGGCCGCCTGCGGTACACCGACCGGACCCGGACGGCCCTCGACCTCATCCGCCGTGGCCCGCTGGACGACGCCGTCGTGCTCCTCGACCGCCTCGTCCACCACCGGGTGGCATTCCTCGGCGACGTGCGAGCGGCGGCCACCCGGCTCCCCCGCTGCCGAGGAAGCGCCCAGGCTCGGCAGGTGGCGGGGCTCGCCGATGGCTTGGCCCAGTCGCCTCCGGAGACCCGTCTGCGGTTGCTGATCCACCGGAGCTCGCTGCCGGTGCCCGTTGCCCAGCTCGAGATCCGGCACGACCGGCGCTTCGTGGCACGGGTCGACTTCGCGTTCCCGGAGCAGAAGCTGGCCGTCGAGTACGACGGCGCCTGGCACGGAGAACCGTCACAGCTCAGCAAGGACCGCGCCCGCATGAACCGCTTGATGGCCGCCGGGTGGCGGGTCCTCTTCGTCACCGCCGCGGACATGCGGGACCCCGGAGCGCTCCTCGCCCGGATAGCGGCTGCGCTGACCGCATGATCAGCACGCACACGAGGCTGCCCGCGTCGTCGTTCCGACCACCACCAGCACGTGGTGATCACGCATCAGCGGGTCAGCGGGTCAGCGGTCGAGGAGCTCCGTCAGGACGTCGGCGGCGCGGTCGATGCCCGCGCGGTCGACGTCCAGGTGCGTGACCAGGCGGAGCTTGCGGGCGCTGACCTGCGAGACGAGCACATCCTGGGCCTTGGCCGCCTCGGCGACGACCGGTGCGTTGACGTCGTCCAGCACGACCATGTTGGTCTCCACCGACGCGGGGTCCACGCCCATGCGCTTGCCGAGGAGCTGCGCGTGCTCGTGGTCCTCGTGCAGCCGCGGCAGGTGGTGGTCCAGCGCGTACAGGCACGCCGCGGCCAGCACACCGACCTGGCGCATCCCGCCGCCCAGCCGCTTGCGCCAGAGCCGGCCGGTCGCGATCCGCTCCGCCGAGCCGAGCAGCACCGAGCCGACCGGCGTCCCCAGGCCCTTGGAGAAGCAGACCGATGCGGTGTCGGCCAGCCGGCCGTAGGTCGCCAGGTCGACGCCGGAGGCGACGGAGGCGTTCCAGATGCGCGCGCCGTCCAGGTGCACGGCGACGCCGGCCTGCCGGGACCAGTTCCACAGCGCCTGCAGCTGGTCGAGCGGCTGGACCAGCCCGCCGCCGCGGTTGTGGGTGTTCTCCACCGCGATCGCCGCGGTGGCCGTCAGGTGCCAGTTGTCCCGGGGCCGGACCTGCTCGATGAGCTGAGCGGCGTCCAGCCGACCCCCGTCCGAGACGACGGTGCGCGTCGAGATCCCGAAGATCGCCGCCGCAGCACCCATCTCGTAGGTGACCACGTGCGCGTCGGCGTCGCAGAGCACCTCCTGGCCCGGCTCGCAGACCAGGCGCATGCCGATCTGGTTGCCCATCGTCCCGCTCGGCACGAACAGCGCCGCCTCGGCGCCGAACAGGTCCGCGACGCGCTCCTCGAGCGCGGTCGTCGTCGGGTCCTCGGCGTAGACGTCGTCCCCGACCTCCGCCTCGGCCATGGCCCGCCGCATCCCGGCGGTCGGCTTGGTGACCGTGTCGGAACGGAGGTCGACGACCTCGGCAGGGGGCGGTGGGGTGGGCATCATCAACCCCGCAGCATCTCCGCGACCAGGAACGCCAGCTCCAGCGACTGCCCGGTGTTCAGCCGCGGGTCGCAGGCGGTCTCGTACCGGCTGTTGAGGTCCGCGTCGCTGATCTCCATGGCCCCGCCGAGGCACTCGGTGACGTCCTCGCCGGTCAGCTCCACGTGGATGCCGCCGGGCCAGGTGCCCAGCCCGCGGTGCACGTCGAAGAAGCCGAGCACCTCGTCGACGACGCGGTCGAAGTGGCGGGTCTTGTAGCCGCTGGGCGACTCGTGGGTGTTGCCGTGCATCGGGTCGCACTGCCACACGACCTCGTGCCCGCTGGCGGTGACCTTCTCCACGATGGCCGGCAGCACGTCGCGGATCTTGCCGTTGCCCATCCGGCTGATCAGCGTCAGCCGGCCGGGCACGCCGTCGGGGTCGAGCCGCTCGACGAGCTCGGTCGCCTGCTCCGGCGTCGTCGTCGGACCGATCTTGACCCCGATCGGGTTGGCCAGCTTCGACACGAACTCGATGTGCGCGCCGTCCATCTGCCGGGTGCGCTCCCCCACCCACACGAAGTGGGCGGAGAGCGCGTACGGGCGGCCCTCGTGCATGCGCAGCAGCGCCCGCTCGTAGTCGAGGATCAGCGCTTCGTGGGAGTTGTACAGCTCGACGGCGCGCAGGGCCTCGGAGTCGACGCCGCAGGCCTTCATGAACGCCAGCGCCCGGTCGATCTCGCGGGCGATGACCTCGTACCGCACCCCGGCCGGCGAGCTGGCGACGAAGTCCTGGTTCCAGTTGTGCACGGCGTGCAGGTCGGCCAGGCCGCCCTTGGCGTAGGCGCGGATCATGTTCATCGCCGCCGCGGAGTTCGCGTAGGCCCGCACCAGCCGGTACGGGTCGGGGATGCGCTTCTCCAGCACCGGCTCGAGGTCGTTGACCATGTCGCCGCGGTAGGAGGGCAGCCCGAGCGCGTCGGTGTCCGACGAGCGCGGCTTGGCGTACTGACCGGCCACCCGGCCGACCTTCACCACCGGGACGCTGGCCCCGTAGGTGAGGACGACGGCCATCTGCAGCAGCGTCCGCGTGGTGGCCTGCAGGTGCGGCTCGGTGTTGAGGTCGAAGGTCTCCGCGCAGTCGCCGCCCTGGAGCAGGAACGCCTTGCCGCGGGCCACGTCGGCGAGCTGGGCGCGCAGGGCGTCCACCTCACTCGGCGCGACGATCGGCGGCACGGTCGACAGGGTGCCGAGCACCGCGTCGAGCGCCGGGCGGTCGGGCCACGCCGGCTGCTGGGCGGCGGGCAGCTCCCGCCACCGGTCGAGACCGGGTACCTGCTCGGCGCTGACGGGGGAACTCACGCCTCTGAGGGTACGGCGCTCGCCCGATCCGCCCGAGAGAGACGCCTCACCCGAAGAACACCTCGGCTTCGGCGTAGCGCTCCGGGGGCACGAGCTTGAGCTGGGCGGTGGCCTCGCTCAGCCGCACGCGGACGATGTCGGTGCCCCGCAGCGCCACCATGATCCCCGACTGCCCGTCGTGTGCGGCGTCGATCGCCGCCAGCCCGAAGCGGGTGGCCAGCACGCGGTCGAAGGGCGACGGCGTGCCGCCGCGCTGTACGTGCCCCAGCACGACCGCCCGCGCCTCGCGGCCGGTGCGCTCCTCCAGGACCGCGGCCAGCGCCGCCCCGATCCCGCCGAGGCGGACGTGGCCGAACGCGTCCTTCTCCCCCGCGGCGAGCATCAGGCCGCCGTCCTTCGGGGCCGCCCCCTCGGAGACGACGACGATCGGCGAGAACCCCGACTCGAACCGCGAGACGCAGTGGGCGACGACGGCGTCGACGTCGAAGGGCTTCTCCGGGATGAGGACGACGTTGGCGCCACCGGCCATGCCCGCGTGCAGGGCGATCCAGCCGGCATGCCGCCCCATCACCTCGACCACCAGCGTGCGGTGGTGGCTGTCGCCGGTGGTGTGCAGCCGGTCGATCGCCTCCATGGCGACCCCCACGGCGGTGTCGAAGCCGAAGGTGTAGTCGGTGGCGTCGAGGTCGTTGTCGATCGTCTTCGGCACACCGACGACGGCCACGCCCGCCTCGGCCAGCCGGGTGGCGACCCCGAGCGTGTCCTCGCCGCCGATGGGGATCAGCGCGTCGATGCCCAGCCGGTCGAGCGTGGCCAGCACGCGTTCGGGCCCGCCCTCCACCGCGTAGGGGTTGGTGCGCGAGGTGCCCAGCACCGTGCCGCCACGCGGGAGGATCCCGCGCACGGCGGCGAGGTCGAGCGGCACCGTGTCGCCCTCGAGCACCCCGCGCCAGCCGTCCCGGAAGCCGACGATCTCGTCGCCGTGCCGGCCGATGCCCTTGCGGACCACCGCCCGGATGACCGCGTTGAGGCCGGGGCAGTCGCCGCCCCCGGTCAGGATGCCGATGCGCACGCGTACCTCCGGGAAGCAGTCGGCCCGCTAGGGGGTTGTCGCCGGTCATGATGCCGCAGGGAGAGCCCGCGAAGGACCGCACGCGCACGATCGCGGTGACCGGCGCGACCGGAGCGGTGGGCGGTCGCGTGGCGGCCCGGCTCTCCGCGGCCGGAGCGACCCTGCGGCTGGTGGTCCGCGATCCCTCGCGTGCGCCGCGGCTACCCGGCGCCGACGTCGTCGCGGTCCCTGGTGGCTATGCCGACGGCGCCGGGTTGCGGACGGCGCTGACCGGCGTCGACACCCTGTACCTCGTGTCGGCGGCCGAGGCCGAGGACCGGTTGCAGCAGCACCTCACCGCCGTGGAGGCCGCCGCCGCGGGGGTGCGGCGCATCGTCTACACCTCGTTCGTCGGCGCCGACCGGCCGGAGCCGACGTTCACGCTGGTGCGCCACCACAGCGCCACCGAGGAGGCCATCCGCGCCACGGGGGTCCGGCACACGATCCTGCGGCACAGCATGTACGCCGACTTCGTCCCCTTCTTCGCCGTGACCGAGGGCGACCGCGCGGTGATCGCCGCACCTGCCGGGGAGGGCCGGACCGGATTCGTGTCCCGCGACGACCTGGCCGACGTCGGCACCGCGGTCCTGCTGCGCGACGACCACGAGCTGGACGGCGAGGCGCTCGAGGTCACCGGTCCCGAGGCGCTCACCCTGGCCGAGGCCGCGGCGGTGCTGGCCGAGGTGACCGGCCGGCCCGCGGAGTACCGCCGGCAGACCGAGTCGCAGGCCTGGGAGACCCGCCGGCCCTCCGGTCACCCCGACTGGGAGATCGAGGGGTGGGTGAGCAGCTACCTGGCCATCGCCGCCGGTGAGCTGGCGACCGTCACCGACGTCGTCCTCCGGCTGACCGGCCACCCGGCGCGCACGGTCGCCGAGCAGCTGCGCGCGCACCCCGACGACTGGGCGCACCTGCGGGGCTGAGCGTCAGCCGGTGGCCATCGACCAGGTCGTGGGGCCGTCGGGGCCGAGCTCCACCTCGGCGCGGACCGAGAAGCCGTGCGCCTCGTAGAAGGGCACGTTGGCCGGGTTCATCGTGTCCAGGCAGGCGACCAGACCGGCGGCCCGCACCGCGGCCAGCCCCCGGTCCAGGAGCTCGCCGCCGATGCCCTGCCGGGCGGCGTCCGGGGAGACGCCGAGCAGGTGCAGGTACGCGTGCGGCTCCGGCGGCCGGAACGCAGCGAGCGTGCCCATCGCCACGCCGACCTCCTGCGCCCGCGCGGGTCCCATGAACGCCGCGAGCAGCCCGCCCATCGAGGGCAGCTCCTCCGGCCCGGCCCCGCCGTCCGCACCGGGCCCCGGCCACCGCCACATGGCCACCGCCACCGGCCCGGTGCGCGACGCGACGTCGACCCGCCCGTCGGCGAGGTAGTGCTCGGCCAGCAGCCCGAACATCGCGGCGCACGCGTGCGGCCGGACCTCGGCGTCCGGGAAGAACCACACCATCAGCGGGTCGTCCGCGAAGGCGCGGGCCAGCACGGTGCGCGCCTGGACGGCGCTGATCTCTGCCACGACGTGCAGCGTTCCGGATGTCCCTCCGGCGCACCACTGCGGCGGGCGCCGACCGCACCCGCCATCGCGAGACCGGGAGGTCACGGCTCGGTCAGAGGGCACCGCGGCGCGCGGGGCCGTCCATCCCCCGCCTGGCGGAGACCCGGTTGTAGACGACCAGGACGAGCACGGCGCCCAGGACCGACCCGATGATCCCGGCGGGGCTGAAGCCGCGGTCACGGAAGCCGCCGAAGAGCAGCCCCAGGACGAGTCCGCCGACCACGGAGCCACTCACGCCGAGGAGCAGTGTCCCCGCAAGACTCATGGGGTCCTTGCCGGGCACCAGTGCCCGGGCCAGGAAACCGGCGACGAGACCGACGACGAGCAGCCAGATCAGTGAGAGCACGCGAACCTCCGAGAGAACGGTCGACGGGACGTCCGGAGACATGTCCTCGCAGGCGGGCGGGCAGCCGGAAGGGAACGGGCAGGATTCCGGGCGCCGGTGCTGCCGGGCCCCGGCCAAGGTGGAGCGTGCAGGGGGCCGCTCAGCCGCCGGCCGCCACCCGGGCCGGCTCACGAGGACAGGCGGAGCGGGACGTCCAGGTGCCGCAGGAGGCGCGTGACGGCCGGCGAGGCGGCGACGACCACCACGTCGGGCCCGAGCACCGGCTCCAGCCCGTGGGTGTCGGCAAAGGGCACCCGTCCCAGGTCCACCTCGATCGGTCCGGAGGAACTCGCCCGGACGTGCGCGAGAAGGGCCTCGAGGAGGTCCTTCCCGGCGAGGTCCAGCTCACCGGACACGACCACGAGCGGTTGCGATCCGATCCGGTGGATCTCCAGCGCCAATCCCCCACTCCCACCGGACGCCGCGGAGTGCGCCGGCAGCGGGGCGCCGGCTCGGAGGCGATGCGGCCGAAGGGCGATCCGTGTCATCCCCCGACGCCAGGTGGGGGACGGGGCGCCACGGCAGGTGCCGGCACGGACGACTGTCCGACCCCTTTCCTGCCGGGTCCCGGCAGCGGCGCCGGCCGGTCGGCCGGCGCCCGGTGCGGACCCGTCGGCCGGCCTCAGCCCCGTGCCGCCTCCATGGCCCGCCAGCGCGCCAGGTTGTAGCGGGCGTCGACCAGCGCGTCGTGCGTTCCCTCCGGCTTGGGCGGCAGCGGCGGCTGCCCGCCGTCGTCCCAGCGCTGGCGGAGCTCGCGGGTGAACCGCGGGATGGACCGCGGCAGGGCGGGCATCGCGCCCCACAGCTGGGCCAGCGCGACGTGGTCGTAGGCGGCGAACCACGCCCAGAGCTCGATCTCCTCGCCCGGGCCGGTGAGAAAAGCCAGCAGATCCTCGCGGATGCGCTCGCGGCTGCGCCACGCCCTGTCCGCCGGAGGGGGCAGCTGGTCGAGCACGTTGCGCCGCACCCACGGGATGGCCTTGCGCTCGTCGAACTGGGTGCTGACGGCGTAGAACTCCCGCCCCGTCTCGTCGACCACCCCGATGGAGACGAGGTCGATGGTGGTGCCGTCCTCGATGAACTCGGTGTCGTAGAAGAAGCGCCGCACGCTCATGCGCCGGTCACCGTGTCGCCGTCGTGCGGCGGGGCCGGCTCGTTCCAGCTGTCGCGCACGGCCACCGCCTCCACCTCGACGAGCTGGTCGGGATGGCCGAGCACGGTCACGCCGACCAGGGTGCTGGGCGCGTCGTGGTCGCCGAGGGCCTCCCGCACCACCTGCCAGGCAGCGAGGAGGTCGTCGCGCTCGGTGGTCGCCACGTACACCGTCGTCTTCAGGACGTCGGGGAGCCCCGCACCGGCGGCCTCCAGCGCCGTCGTCAGGTTGGTCATCACCTGCCGTGCCTGGCCGGCGACGTCGCCCACGGCCACCGTGGCACCGTCGGCGTCCAGGGGGCAGGCGCCGGCGGTGAAGACCATGCGGCCGGGGTCGGTGACGGCGGCGTACGCGTACGGCGCCGTGGGGCTCAGCGTCGGCGGGCGGACGAGCTCGATGCCTGTGGTCACGGCGTCGATCATGGGTCACCGGCGGGGCGGTGTCGTCCGGAGCGGTGTGCCCGGCCCCCGGCTCAGGCGTTAGGTTCGCCGCCATGCCGGTCTTGGCCATCGATGCAGGAACCACCGGGGTGACGGCGCTGGTCGTCGGCGAGGACGGCGACGTCCTCTCCCGCGGCTACCGCGAGTTCGCCCAGCTCTTCCCCCGCCCGGGATGGGTCGAGCACGAACCCGACGACATCTGGACGGCGACGGTCGCAGCCTGCCGCGAGGCGCTGGCCGGCACCGAGGACTCACCGACCTGCATCGGGATCACCGACCAGCGGGAGACCGCCGTCGTCTGGGAGCGGCGCACGTTGCACTCCCCCCGCCCGGCGATCGTCTGGCAGGACCGCCGCACCACCGGCATCTGCGACCGGCTGCGGGGCGACGAGGAACGCGTCTCCCGGCTGACGGGCTTGCGCCTGGACCCGTACTTCACCGGCACCAAGTACGCCTGGCTCGCCGAGCACGAGCCCCGGCTCTGGTCCGACGTGCGCGGCGGCGCGCTGGCGCTGGGCACGGTCGACTCCTACCTGATCGCCCGCCTCACCGGCGGCGCCGCGCACGTCACCGACCCCAGCAACGCCAGCCGCACGCTGCTGTTCGACCTGGAGAAGGGCGCCTGGTCCGACGAGCTGTGCGAGCTGTTCGACGTCCCCCGGTCGGCGCTGCCCGAGCTGGTCCCCAACTCCGGCGTCGTCGGCACCACCGACCCCGACTCCTTCCTGGGGCTGTCCCTGCCGATCGCCGGCATGGCCGGTGACCAGCAGGCGGCGCTGTTCGGGCAGGCGTGCTTCTCCCCCGGCATGAGCAAGTGCACCTACGGCACCGGCTCGTTCGTCCTCACCAACACCGGCTCGACGCCGGTGCGCTCGGACGCCGGCCTGCTGACGACCGTGGCCTGGGACCTCGGGCAGGGTCTGGTCTACGCGCTCGAGGGCGCCATCTTCGTGACCGGTGCCGCGGTGCAGTGGCTGCGCGACGGGCTCGGGCTCATCGACTCCGCGGCCGAGATCGAGGGGCTGGCGCGCACCGTGCCCGACTCCGGCGACGTCGTCTTCGTGCCCGCGCTGACCGGCATGGGCGCGCCGCACTGGGACCCGCACGCCCGCGGCGCGATCCTCGGCATCACCCGCGGGACCACCCGGGCGCACATCGCACGGGCCACGCTCGAGGCGCTCGCCTTCGAGGTGCGCGACGTCGTCGACGTGATGGTCGACGAGGCCGGCCTCTCGGTGCCGGAGCTCTCGGCCGACGGCGGCGCCAGCGCCAACGACCTGCTGCTGCAGCTGCAGGCCGACCAGCTCGGCGTGCCGGTGCGTCGTCCGAAGATCACCGAGACGACGGCGCTGGGCGCGGCGTTCCTCGCCGGGCTCGGCACCGGGGTGTGGGGCTCCACCGACGAGCTGGCGCAGACCTGGGCGCTGGACCGCCGGTTCGAACCGACCCACGGCCTCCGGGACGACGGCCGGCACGACCGCTGGAAGGACGCCGTCGGCCGCGCCGGCTCCTGGACCAGCTGAAAGCGGACCTCCCCGGCGGGGCCCTGCAGGGAGGCCGGAACGGCTATGCGCGGCGGTCGCCGACGGAGTTCGTGCCGAACTCGCGGCCGTCCAGCGCGGCGATGTCCTGCTCGAGCTGCGGCACCTGCGTGGCCGCGGCCCTCATGACGATCTTCTCCGCGATCGTGCCCGTGACGAACTGACGGAGCGCCGCGACCGTGCCGACCGAGCGCGGCACGAACACCCGGCGGCCCCGGGTCTCGAGGTTCTCCACCAGCGCCGCAGCAGCCGCCTCGACCGAGGTGAACGCGCCCAGCGGCCCGGGCAGCTGCGCGCGGACGGCCTTGAAGGTGGGCAGCGCGGCCTCGGTGTCGCGCACCATGTCGGTGTCGATCCAGGTCGGGTGCGCACTGCCGACGGTCACCCCGCGGTGCGCCACCTCCAGCCGCAGCACGTCCCCGAAGCGCTCGACGCCGGCCTTGGACGCGCAGTAGGCGCTCATGCCCGGCAGCACCGTGAAGGCCGCGGCGGAGCTGACCAGCAGCACGTGCCCCTTGCGCTTCGCGATCTCCGGCAGCGCCGCGTGCGCGGTCAGCATCGTGCCGGTCAGGTTGACCTCGATCGTTCGGGCCAGCGCGTGGGCCGACGACTTCATCACCGTGGTCAGGGGCGCGATGCCCGCGTTGGCGACCACGACGTCCAGCCCGCCGAAGGTGTCCACCGTCCGCTGCACGGCTGCCTTCAGCGCCTCGGGGTCGGTGACGTCGGCCTCCACCCACAGGTGCTCCGGCCCGAGCTCGTCCGCGACGCGGGCCAGCTCGTCCGGCTCGAGGCCGACCAGTGCGACGCGGGCGCCGCGTCCGGCGGCCTTGCGCGCGAGGGCGGCGCCGATGCCGCGCGCCGCGCCGGTGATCAGCACCGACTTCCCGGTCAGGGACGTGCGGCTGCGCTGCGTGCGGAAGGCCATCGTCGGCTCCTCGGGATCCGGGCGCTCGTGTTGAGCACTGCTCAGTAGTCGTTGTAACTTGTTGAGCGTTGCTCAGCAAGCCGGAGCGACACAGGCAGAAGAAGGAGCCGATCGGTGACCAGCACGCTCGAGACCCAGTCCACGCCCACCGGAGAGCCCTCCGGGCACGTCCGCGACGTCGGCGTGGCGATCATCGGATCGGGCTTCGCCGGCCTGTGCATGGCGATCGCCCTGAAGCGACGGGGCGAGACCGACCTCGTCCTCCTGGAGCGGGCGCACGACGTCGGCGGCACCTGGCGGGACAACACCTATCCGGGTGCGGCCTGCGACGTGCAGTCCAACCTCTACTCGTTCTCCTTCGCGCTGAACCCCGACTGGGGGCGCTCCTACTCCGAGCAGCCCGAAATCCAGGCCTACCTGCAGCGGGTCGCGAAGGACTTCGACGTCCGCCGGCACTGCGTCTTCGGCGCCGAGGTCACCGCGGCCCGGTGGGACGACGCGGCGCGTCGCTGGCTGGTCTCGACGACCGCCGGTGAGTTCCGGGCCCGCATCCTCGTCTCCGCCGCCGGCGCGCTGGCCGACCCCACCTATCCCGACATCCCCGGCCTGGACACCTTCACCGGCACCGTCATGCACTCCGCGCGCTGGGACGCCTCGCACGACCTCGCGGGCGAGAAGGTCGCCGTCATCGGCACCGGCGCCTCGGCCATCCAGGTGGTCCCGGCGATCCAGCCGGTCGTGGAGAGCATCACCGTGTACCAGCGCACCCCCGCGTGGGTCGTGCCCCGCACCGACCACCCGGTCAAGCCGCTCGTGCAGCGCCTCTACCGGCGCGTGCCCGGCTTCCAGAAGGCCGTCCGCGCCGGCCTCTACCTGTTCCGCGAGTTCCTCGTCATCGGGCTGGCCAAGCGGCGGCGATTCCTCAAGCCGGTGGCCAAGCTGGCCAAGGCGCACCTCGAGCGCCAGGTGCGGGACCCGAAGCTGCGGAAGGCTCTCACCCCGGACTACACGATCGGCTGCAAGCGCATCCTGATCAGCAACGACTACTTCCCCGCCGTCGCGGCGCCCAACGCCGAGCTCGTCACCGCCGGCATCAGCGAGGTCCACCCGCGCTCGATCGTGAGCAGGGACGGCGTCGAGCGGCCCACGGACACGATCGTGCTGGCCACCGGTTTCCACGTGACCGACCTGCCGATCGCGGAGAAGATCCGCGGCCGCGACGGACGCAGCCTGGCCGAGGTCTGGGTGGACGGCATGCTGAGCAACCGCAGCGCCACCGTCGCCGGCTTCCCCAACATGTTCCTGCTGGTCGGGCCGAACGTCGGCGTCGGCCACACGTCGATGGTCTACATGATCGAGTCGCAGGTGAACTACGTCGACGACGCCCTGCAGACGATGGACGCCGAGTCCCTGGAGGTCCTGGAGACCACCCGCGAGGCGCAGGAGGCCTACCGCGCGCTGATCGCCGAGAAGTCGAAGGGCACGGTGTGGCTCGGCGGTGGCTGCTCCAGCTGGTACCTCGACGAGCACGGGCACAACACCACCCTGTGGCCGGACTTCACCTTCCGGTTCCGCAAGCTCACGAGGAAGCTCGACCGCGAGAACTACGTCGGCGTCCCGGCCGGCGCCCCGGCGAGCACGCCGGAGGTGGCGGCATGAGCGCGGGCACCGTGCTCCGTCGCGTCGCCGCCGTCCGCACCGGCGACGGCGCGCTGATCCACGCCGTCGTCGACGGGTCCGACGACGCACCGGTCACCCTCGTCCTGGCTCACGGCTGGACGCTGGCGCAGGCGTCGTGGGACGACGTCGCACAGCTCCTGACCCCGGAGGTCGCCGCCGGCGAGCTGCGGGTGATCCGCTACGACCAGCGCGGCCACGGCCGGTCGACGTGGGGCCGCTACGCGAAGGACGTCGGCGAGCTCTCGATCGACCAGCTCGGCGCCGACCTCGGCGACCTGCTCGACCAGCTCGTCCCGACCGGTCCGGTGGTGCTGGGCGGGCACTCCATGGGCGGCATGACCATCATGTGCCTGGCCGCGGCCCGGCCCGAACTGTTCACCGAGCGCGTGCGGGGTGTGGCCCTGGTGTCGACGTCGGCCGGCGACCTCGCCCCGTCCGGCGAGAAGCTCGCCGAGCGGCTGCAGCTCAAGCTGGCCCCCGGCATGGTGACCGCCGCGATCGGCGGCGCGCGGGCCGTCGATCGGATCCGTCAGCTGGTACCGCCGTCGCACCCCCGGCACCGGAAGATCGTCCGCGAGCTGCTGTACGGGGCCGACGCGACCGACGAGATGGTCATCGCGGGAGCCGAGATCATGCACGCCTCGACCGTGCGGGCCTTCGCCGCGTTCTACCCGGCGCTGGGCGAGCACGACAAGCGCAGCGAGCTGAAGGCGCTGACGGGGGTGCCGGTGGAGGTCCTCGTCGGCGACAGCGACAAACTGACGCCCCAGCGGCACAGCCGGCAGCTGGCCGAGGCGCTGCCGGGTGCGGCGCTGCACGTGGCGGAGCGCACGGGGCACATGCTGATCCAGGAACGGCCGCGCCTGGTGGCCGACGCGATCGAGCGGCTGCTGGCCGCCGCGACCGCCGGCCGGCACGCCGCCTGACCGCCCGGTGATGGCGGCGTCCTCCACGCCCGGCCCACCCCGGCTGCGCCGCACCGCGGGTGACCGCCGGGCGCAGCTGGTCCGGATCGGCCTCGAGCTGCTGCCGACCACCCCGGTGCAGGAGCTGACCATCGACGAGGTGGCCCGCCGGGCGGGCATCAGCCGCAGCCTGCTGTTTCACTACTTCGCGTCCAAGCGCGAGTACTACACCGCGGTCACCCGGGCGGCGGCCGACTTCATGCTCGACCACCTCCTGCCCCCTCCCGGCACGTCGCCGGAGGAGCAGGTCACCGGGATGCTGGACCGCTACGTCGGGTGGGTGGAGACCTTCCGGGAGAGCCACCTGGCGTTCGTGCGGGGCGCGAGCGGCGGCGACCCGTGGGTCGCCGAGGTCTACCAGGAGACGCGGGACCGCCTGGTCGAGGTCGCGCTGACCGCGCTGGAGCTGCCCGACGACGCCCGGCGCCGGCAGCTGGTGCTCGCCTGGTTCGCCTTCACCGAGGACCTCGTCGGCTCCTGGGCCGACGAGCCGACGATGAGCCGGCCCGAACTACTCGAGCTGCTGCGCGACGTCCTGGACCGATTGGTCCGATAGTCTCGGCCCGTGCTGATCATCCGCACCTGGTGGCAGCCGTCGTCCCGGCGGCTGTGACCTGACGCGTCCCGAGCTGCCCCTCGACGGCAGCTCGGCGGCGCACCACCCGTCGGGGACGGCGGTGGGGTGGCTCTCCTTCCCGAGGAGATCCCATGACACCCCCACTCACCCTGGCTGCGGACCAGAACTCCTTCGCTCGCGTGCAGGCGCGCAGCGCCGAGCTGGAGCGCTCGATCGCCGCGGCACCGGAGTCGTTCCGCGTCCTCACCGGCGATCGCCCGACCGGTCCGCTGCACCTCGGCCACTACTTCGGCACCCTGCTCAACCGGGTCCGCCTGCAACAGGCTGGCGTGGAGGTTCTGGTCCTGGTCGCCGACTACCAGGTGATCACCGATCGCGACCGCGGCGAGGACCTGCCCGAGGTGGTGACCGAGCTGGTTCTCGACCAACTGGCTGCGGGCCTCGACCCGGAGCGCACCACCTTCTTCTGCCACAGCGCCGTCCCCGCCCTCAACCAGCTGCTGCTGCCCTTGCTCAGCCTGGTGACCGTCGCGGAGCTGCACCGGAATCCCACAGTGAAGGCGGAGACGGCGGCCACCGGCGACCGGCCCATGTCGGGGCTGATGCTCACCTATCCGCTGCACCAGGCGGCCGACATCCTCTTCTGCGGGGCGAACCTGGTCCCGGTGGGACGCGACCAATTACCGCACCTCGAGCTGACCAGGACGGTCGCCCGCCGGTTCGCCCACCGCTACGCCCCGGTATTCGTCCAGCCCGAGGCACTGCTGGGCGACGCCCCGCTCCTCCTCGGTACCGACGGCACGAAGATGAGCAAGAGTCGGGGCAACGCGGTCTCGCTCCGCGCCGACGAGGACACGACGGCACAACTGTTCCGCCGCGCCGTCACCGATTCCGAACGGACCATCACCTACGAGCCGCAGCGCCGGCGCGAGGTGTCCGGCCTGGTGCTGCTCGGCGCGCTGTGCCGAGGCGAGGCGCCGGAGGACTTCGCCGCGGCCATCGGAGGCGGTGGCGCGACCGGCCTCAAAACGGCGGTGACCGAAGCGGTGAACGAGCGGCTGCGTCCCCTCCGCGCCCGCCGGGCGGAGCTCGCCGCGGACCCGACGATCGTCCGGGAGGTGCTGCGGCGGGGCAATGCGGTCGCGAACGAGATCGCCGGGCACACCCTGGACCGGGTGCGCACGGCCATGGGGATGCGCTACTGACGCCGCCGTCGCACGCGGCCGGGAATCAGCCCGCCAGGGACGTGGGGGCGCGGTCCGCGGCCTCGGTCACCGGCGGCTGGAGGGTGGCGACGGCGTCCGCCGCGCTCGAGCTGCCCGCCGTCATCGATTTCTTCACCGTGGCGCCGTAGACGTCGACGTACTCCTGCCCGGACAGCGTCATGATCTCGTACATGATCTCGTCGGTGATCGACCGCTCGACGAAGCGGTCACCGGCCAGGCCCTCGTAGCGGGTGAAGTCCAGCGGCTGGCCGAAGCGCACCGTCACCCGCATGACCTTCTTGCCGAACGGCAGCTTTCTCGCGGAGTAGCACATGGCCACCGGGACGACGGGCACACCGGTCTCCAGCGCCATCCGCGCGACGCCGATCTTCCCGCGGAAGAGCCGCCCGTCCGGCGAGCGCGTGCCCTCCGGGTAGATGCCCAGCAGCTTGCCGTCCCGAAGGATGCGCAGCCCGGTCTGGATGGCGTCCTCGGCGGCCGACGCGCTGGTGCGGTCGATGGGCACCTGCCCGGCACCGGAGAAGAAGGAGCGCTGGAGGAAGCCCTTCACGCCCGTGCCGGTGAAGTACTCCGCCTTCGCGAGGAAGGTGACCCGCCGCCTGACCGACAGGGGCATGAAGATCCAGTCGGCCGCCGACAGGTGGTTGCTCGCCAGGATGGCTGCACCGCTGGCGGGGACGTGCTCCAGTCCCTCGGCGCGGGGACGGAAGAGCACGCGCACCACCGGGCCGATGCCGACGAACTTGAGGAACCAGTAGAACAACACGCCTCCTTCGCGGACTGCCAGACTAGGGAGCCTGGGGGCCGTAGGACAATCGGTGCGTCCAGTGCGAGGGATCACTCGCAGTAGCCGCCGCACCACCACCAGGAGAAGCCCGTGCCCGCAACGTTCGCGCCGACGCCCGCGGTGCTGCCCGGGGCCGAGCCGTTCCGGTTCCCCGGCCGCGGCGATCAGGGGCGCACCGGTGTGCTGCTGGTGCACGGTTTCACCGGGACGCCCATGAGCATGCGCCCGTGGGGCGAGCACCTGGCCGCCGAGGGCTTCACCGTGAGCTGCCCGCTGCTGCCCGGGCACGGCACCAGCTGGCAGGACTGCAACATCAGCACCCACGAGCAGTGGACCACCGCGGTCGAGCGGGCCTTCGACGAGCTGGCCACCACCTGCGACCGCGTGTTCGTGGCGGGCCTGTCCATGGGCGGCACGCTGGCCACCCGGCTGGCCGAGGTGCGCTCCGGCGACCTCGCCGGGCTCCTGCTGGTCAACCCGGCTCTGTTCACCCAGCGCCGCGACGCCAAGGCGCTGCCGCTGCTCGCCCGGCTGACCACGAGCTGGGCCCCCATCGCCAGCGACATCAAGAAGCCGGGCATCACCGAGCTGGCCTACCCGCGGCTGCCGCTGCGGGCGATGCTGCAGCTCCGCCGGCTGTGGGCGCTCACCCGCGCCGACCTGCAGCGGGTGACCGTGCCGACCATCGTCTTCCACAGCATCGAGGACCACGTGGTGGAGCCGGCCAACAGCGAGGTGCTCCTCGCCTCCATCGCCAGCCGGGACACCACCGAGGTCGTCCTCGGGAACAGCTATCACGTCGCCACCCTCGACAACGACGCCCCGCAGATCTTCGAGCGGTCGGCGGCCTGGATCCGCGAGCGCACCCCCGCCGCCCGACCCGGGAGCGCCCCGTCGTGACGCGGGGCAGGGGCCGGCGGGACAACGGGCTGCCGGCCACGTCCTGGAGCCCGCTGCGCGACGTCGACCCGCGGGTGGGTGAGCACCTGCTCGACGTGCTCGAGGCGGCCGGCATCGCCGCTTACCTGGACCCGTCGGCCGATGTCGGGCCCTACACCCGGGAGGTCTCGCTGCCGAGCCCCCCGTCGGACCGGCTCTTCGTCGACCGCGGCCGCCAGTCCGAGGCGCGCGTGCTCGTCGAGCGGTACGCCGACGAGCACCCGCGCCGGCCCGCCGAGCCCGTCCCGGTGCGCGCCGACCTGGACGAGGACGCCGAGTGGTCGCGGATCGTGGCCGCCTACGAGGCCGAGCACGGCGCGGCGGTGGTCGACGAGCAGCCCTCGGACGCGCCGCCGCCACCGCCGCACGAGCTCTCGGTGCTCGACCTGCCCGAGGAGCACTACGAACCGCCCCCGCCCCCGCCGGTGCCGGTCCCCGCACCGCACGCGCTCTACGCCGGGCTGCTGGTCCTGCTGGGGCTGGTGCTCATCGCCACCCCGGGCTCGCTGCGCCTGTCCGCGGACCTCGGGCTGGTGCTCGGCGTCGCCGCCATCGCCGGAGGTGCGGCGATGCTGGTCTCCAGGATGCGCGACCGCTCGGAGCACGACGGGGACGACGGCGCCGTGGTGTGAGGGGTGTCGGCGCGAGTGGGGCCCGGAGGGCTCCGCGCAGCGACGACGACGGGGCTCAACGCGACGGGGGAACGGCTCCTGGTCGCGGTGTCGCCCGGAGGGCGACGATGTCATTGCGGACGAGGTCGGCGGCGCCCACCATGCCCGCCTGCGCACCGAGCTCGGCGGCCACGATCCTCGGGCCCGGGCGGAAGCCACGCCCGGGCAGCGCCCGGTCGAGCCTGGCCCGCGCCGGCCCGAGGACCATCTCGCCCAGCACGCTCACGCCACCGCCGATGACGACGACCTCGGGGTCCAGGACGGCGGCGAGGTCGGCGATCCCCTGACCGAGCCACACCCCGACCTCGGTGACCAGCTCCAGCGCCAGCGGGTCGCCGTCGTAGGCCGCCCGGGCGACGTCCTCGCCGGTCAGGCGGGACGCCTGGCCCTCGACCCGCTCGAGCAGGAGCGCTGCGGCGGCCGGCGAGGTGCTCGCCACCTCGCGAGCGGTCTGCCCGAGCGCCGTGCCGCTGGCGTACTGCTCCCAGCACCCG
Organism: Blastococcus goldschmidtiae; assembly: GCF_031845325.1. NCBI lineage: Bacteria > Bacillati > Actinomycetota > Actinomycetes > Geodermatophilales > Geodermatophilaceae > Blastococcus > Blastococcus goldschmidtiae. The sequence continues at coordinate 58,185 of NZ_JAVREI010000017.1, forward strand.
CGGTTGCCGCAGGCGCACAGCCGTCCGTCGGGGACGACCCGCATGTGCCCCCACTCCCCCGCCACACCGTGCGCGCCGCGCTGCAGCCGGCCGTCCATCACGATCCCGCCGCCGATGCCGGTGCCGAGCGTGACCATCAGCGCCAGGTCCGCCCCGCGTGCGGCGCCGTAGCGGTACTCGGCCCACGCCGCGGCGTCGGCGTCGTTGCCCACCCACAGCGGGCGCTGCAGTCGCGCCGTGAGGTCCTTGCGGAGCGAGGAGTGCCGCCAGGCCAGGTGCGGGCTGAACAGCACGGTGTCACCGGTGCGGTCGAACCAGCCCGCGGCGCCGATGCCGACCCCCACCAGCTCGCCGTCGTGTCCGGCGGCCAGCTCCTCGGCGACGGCGGCGATGGCGTCCTCGGTGTCGGACACCGAGGCCCCGGGGGTGGCCCGCCGCGCGGTGGCCAGGATGGTGCCGTCGGGCGCCACGACCCCGCCGGCGACCTTGGTGCCGCCGATGTCGATGCCCAGCGCGGCCAGGGTCCCGGGTGCCGCGGCGCTCACGCGCCCTCCTCGCTGGCGCTCGTCAGGCGCGTTCGCGGGGCTGCTCTGCTCATGCGTGAGCTCGCAAGCTCGCTCACGCGATGTCGATCCGCTGCACCGCTCCCGTGCCGGGAGCGGTGTCGTCGCCCCGGTCGTCGCGCTCGCGCGGTGCATCCGGAGCGCCCGGTGCATCCGGTGCACCCGGTGCACCCGGAGCGGCCGCCGGACCGCTGGAGCGGACCGGTTCCCCGGCGAGATCGCGCAGCACCGAGGCGGTCGTGGCCAGCACGTCGGCGAGTGCGGCGGTCACCTCGGGGCGTTCGCCGCGCAGCACCGCCGACGCCTGGCACACGAGGCACCAGCGGCAGTCGGGCGCGTGGGCCGGCCCCGCCGCGGCGGAGTCCTCGGCGGGTCCGGCCGGTGCCCCTGCGGGCGGGCGGAGCACGTCGAGCAGCCTGCGGGCGGAGTCGGCCCAGTCGGCACCGGTGGTCATGAGCTCCTCCTCACCGAGGCCAGCAGCTCCGCCGGCCAGAGCTGTGGGTCGGGTCGGAAGGAGACCACGAGCCGGGCGTCCGCGCTCGCGGGGTCGGCCAGCCGCCCACCGGTGACCTCGCAGCGGCGCAGCAACGGGTCCAGCCGCAGCGACCGGCGGGTGCCCGCGACGGTGACGACCAGGTCGTCCTCCCAGCGGGTCAGCCCGACGGCGCCGCGCTCGGCGAACGGCAACGGGACCGTCAGCTGCCAGGCGCCGTCCAGCCGCTCGGTCGCGGGTGCGGGCAGGCCGCCGTCCTCCGGCAGCACGACGTCCTCGAGCAGCGCGGCCACGCCCTCGACGTTCGCGGGTCCGGTGGCGCCCTCGGGGACCCGGTGCACCGGGGCCAGCTGCTCCAGCGAGGTCAGCTCGGCGGTCTGCTCCTCGAGCCGGGCGCGCCACCACTCCCCCGCGTCGTCCTCCGGCAGCACTCGCGCGAGCACGGCGGCCGGCCGCAGGCCGTGCAGGCCCAGCGCGGTGACCAGCCCGCGCAGCGGCGCCGCGGTGCCGGCGCGGGGTACGGCCGCCAGGCACACGACCGTGCCGGTCGTGTCGGCCAACCGGTCGGCCGCGAGCAGCGCCTCCAGCTCCGGCACCAGCGCCAGGGCGGCGTCGACCGGACCGCGGCGGGCGGCCCCGGAGGTCACCGCCGCCGACCGGAGCGCGCCCAGCGCACGCATCCCGGGCGGCAGCAGCCGGTCCAGCCACCAGCGCAGGGTCGCCGGCAGCGCGAGCAGCGCGGCGGCCTGCTCCGACGAGCCCGCGTCCACGACCACCAGCTCCGCCCTCGCCTGCCCGAGCTCGGCGAAGAGCGCCAGCTCCGCCGTCCCGGGCAGCGACGCCACCGAGGACGCCGGGGGCAGCGTGACCTGGGGCAGCGTCGCCGCCGCGGGGACGACCGCCGCTCCCCAGAACCGCTCGACCGCTCCTCCTGCGTCCACCGTGCGCACCTCGAGCCCCGGCACGTCGGCCAGGCCGGCGACCGGTGACGGCTGACGGGTGAGCAGCAAGGTCGTGCGTCCCGCGCCGGCCGCCCGCACCGCGGCGGCCGCGGCCAGGGTGGACGTACCGGCCCCGCCGGGGCCGGTGAGGATCAGGGTGTGCACGCCGGGTCAGCCCTCGACGCGCTTCTTGAGCTCCTTGAGAGCCGTGTCCAGGATGACCTTCTCGGCCTTGCGCTTGATCATGCCGAGCATCGGGATGGAGAGGTCGATGGTGATCGAGTAGGTGACCTCGGTCCGGCCACCGGTCTCGACCAGCGTGTAGGAGCCGTCCTGGCGCTTCTGCATCTGCCCGCTGACCAGCGTCCAGCTGACCTTGCGGTCGCCGTCCCAGGTGTAGTCGAGGACGTAGTCGTCCTTCACGGCGCCGGCGTCGAGCACGAAGTGCACCCGGCGGGCGCGTCCGTCCCGGCCTTCGTCGAGCACCTCGACCTGCTTGGCCGCGGACACCCACTGCGGGTAGGCGGGGAAGTCGGCGATGACGGCCATGACGTCGGCAGCGGGGGCCTCGACGACGATCGACTGCGTGGACTGCTCGGCCATGGTCAGCAGGCTAGCGGCTCGGGATCGCCGCTGAGACGGTCCGTCACCCGTTCCGCTACTCACCGGTAGGGCCCGCCCGCTAGATTGGCCGGAACGATCCTGGTCATGGACCGGTGGGCGACGGTGCCCGGCGGCGGCCAGGGAGGAGAGGACCAGGCGTGCGCGAGTTCACCGTTCCTGTGACCACCGAGGTGCGACGCGACGCTGCGCTGACCGACATGCTGGCCGAGAACGTGGCCGGGCACGGTGGCGAGGTCGGTCTGCGGCGACGGCGCGACGGCCAGTGGCGGGATGTCACGTGGCAGCAGTTCGGCGACGAGGTCCGCGGGGTCGCCAAGGGCCTCATCGCCTCCGGTGTGGCCGCCGGCGACCGCGTGGCCCTGCAGGCGAAGACCCGCTACGAGTGGACCGTCTTCGATTTCGCGATCTGGACAGCCGGCGCAGTCGTCGTCCCCGTCTACGAGACCAGCAGCGCCGACCAGGTCGCCTGGATCCTCTCCGACTCCGGCGCCACGGCGATCGTGGTCGAGAGCCCCGAGCACGCCACGGCCGTCGAGTCCGTGCGCGGCCAGGCGCCGGCGCTGATGTCCGTCCACGTCATCGACGACGACGCCGTCGGCGCCCTGATCGCGGCCGGCAAGGACGTCCCGGACTCCGACCTGGACGCCCGCCGGGCGACGCTGGACGCCGACAGCTTGGCGACGCTGATCTACACCAGCGGCACCACCGGCCGGCCGAAGGGCTGCGAGCTCACCCACGGCAACTTCCTGTTCGAGATCCAGAACGGCATCACGCTGCTCGACCGGTTCATGAGCGTGCAGGGCTCGCTGCTGCTGTTCATCCCGCTGGCGCACGTCCTGGCCCGCGTCATGCAGGTCGGCGCGATCTACAACCGCACCGTCATCGGGCACACCCCCGACGTCAAGAACCTGCTCGAGGACCTCGGCGAGTTCAAGCCCTCGTTCGTGCTGGCCGTGCCCCGCGTCTTCGAGAAGGTCTTCAACTCGGCCAAGGCCAAGGCCGAGGGCGACGGCAAGGGCAAGATCTTCGACAGGGCCGCCCAGGTCGCCATCGACTGGTCGCGGGCCCAGGACACCGGCGGCCCCGGCATCGGCCTGCGCGTCCAGCACGCCCTGTTCGACAAGCTGGTCTACGGCAAGCTGCGCGCCGCGCTGGGTGGCCGCTGCCTGGGCGCCATCTCCGGCGGGGCCCCGCTCGGCGAGCGGCTCGGGCACTTCTTCCGCGGCATCGGGGTCACCGTCTTCGAGGGCTACGGCCTGACCGAGACCACCGCGGCCGCCTCGGTCAACCACGACGAAGCCTTGCGCATCGGCACCGTCGGGCAGCCGCTGCCCGGTGTCACGTTCCGGATCGCCGACGACGGCGAGGTGCTCATCAAGGGCGGCATCGTCATGCGCGGCTACTGGAACAACGCGGACGCCACCGCGGAGGCGATCGACTCCGAGGGCTTCTTCCACACCGGCGACATCGGTGAGCTCGACTCGGGCGGCTTCCTCAAGATCACCGGCCGCAAGAAGGAGATCCTGGTGACCGCGGGTGGCAAGAACGTCGCCCCCGCCGTCCTCGAGGACCGGCTGCGCTCCCACCGGCTGGTCAGCCAGTGCATCGTCGTCGGCGACCAGCGGCCGTTCATCGCGGCGCTGATCACGCTCGACGACGAGGCGCTGCCCCAGTGGCTGGAGTCCAAGGGCAAGCCCGCCGACCAGACGGTCGAGCAGGTGCGTGAGGACGCCGACCTGAAGGCCGAGATCGACGCGGCCGTGAAGGACGCGAACAAGGCCGTCTCGCAGGCCGAGGCGATCAAGAAGTTCCACATCCTCGGCACCGACTTCACCGAGGACAACGGGATGCTCACCCCGAGCCTGAAGCTCAAGCGCTCCGTGGTCATGAAGGAGTTCGGCGACGAGGTCGAGGCGCTCTACACGCGCTGACGCACTCGCCGCACCGAGGCCCGCCCCGCACCGCGGGGCGGGCCTCGCTGCGTTCAGGCGTCTCTGCGTTCAAAGCTCGATCAGCTCGGCGAAGGTCGCCGCGATCGTCGTCCAGGACCAGCTCTGCTCCACCCACGCGCGCCCGGCCGCACCCATGGCCCGGGCCCGCGCCGGGTCGTCCAGCAGGTCCGCGATCGTGGTGGCCACCGCGGTGGGTGACCGCGGGTCGACGACGTGCCCGGTGACCCCCTCGCGCACCGCCTCCGGCGCGCCGCCCGACGTCCCCGCCACGACGGGCCGTCCGCACGCGGCCGCCTCTAGGAAGACCATGCCCAGGCCCTCGACGTCGAGCCCGGCGCGGCGGGTGCGGCACGGCATGGCGAACACGTCCCCGGCCGCGTAGTGGGCCGGGAGCTCGGCGGGGTCCACCCCTCCGGTGAGGACGACGGAGTGCGCCAGGCCGCGCGCAGCGACAGCGCGCCGGAGCGCCGCCTCGTCGGGTCCCCCACCGACCAGGAGCAGCCGGGCGGACGGATGCCGGGCGAGCACCTGCGACCACCCCTCGACCAGCACGTCCTGCCCCTTGCGGGCCACCAGCCGGGAGACGCAGACGACCACCGGGGCCTCCCCCAGGCCGTGCCGACGCCGGACCGCGGTGCCGTCGACGTCCGGGCTGAACCGGTCGACGTCGACCCCCGGGGACAGCTGCGCGAGCCGGGTGCGCCCGCCGAGCGCCGGGGCGAGCCGTCCTCGGGTGTACTCGGTGAGGTAGGTGAGCACGTCGAGCCCGTCCGCGATGCGCTGCATGACCTGGCGGCTCCCGGGCAGCGCGACCCAGCCGGTCTCGTGCCCGTGCGTGGCGCCGACCAGGTGCCCGACGCCGGCCCGGCGCAGCGTGGGGGCGAGCAGGCCCAGCGGCGCCGCGGCGCCGAAGAAGGCGCTGTCGCAGTCGTACCGGTGGACCAGGTCGACCGCGGCCCGGGCGGTGGCCCGCGTGGGCAGCAGCATGCCCGTGGGTCGGCGCACCACCGGGTAGGGCAGCGCTGCGTCGTGCTCGGCGGACCCGGGGTGGTCGGAGGCGAGCACCACCAGCGAGTCAGGGGGCCGGCGTTCCAGCAGCGCGGCGACGAAGGTCTGGATACCGCCCTGGCGCGGCGGGAAGTCGTTGGTGACGACGAGCGTCCGGGTCATGGCTCGCGCTCCGAGCGGGCCCAGTCCTGCGCCAGCGCAATCCGCTGGGCCGCCGTGGGGTGCGATCCGAAGAACCAGTGCCAGGCCGCCGGCGGGTCCGGGTCGGACAGGTTGCTGCCGGCCAGGCCGCGCTGCATGGCGATGAACGCCTCGGGGTCCTCCGTGAGGTCGAGCGCGGCCACGTCGGTCCGCGCCTCGATCTGGCGGGAGACCAGGTTCTGCACCGGCGTCGCCACCAGCGTGCCGACCGCGACCAGCAGCAGGGCCAACGGCACCACCGCCGGGTCGGCCGGGCCCTCGGCCCCGGCCCGGCGCAGCAGCCGCGGGGACGTCAGCGCCCAGCCGAGGAGGGCGACCCCGCCGGCACCCCCGAGCGCGCCGAGGAGGGTGCCGGTGAGGACGTCGTCGGCGGCCACGTGGCCGAGCTCGTGGGCCGTGATCGACTCGATCTGCTCGTCGGGCAGCCGCTCGAGCACCGTGTCGTAGACGACGATGCGGCGGGTGGAGCCGAAGCCCGAGACGTAGGCGTTGAGGGCGGTGGTGCGGCGCGAGGCGTCGGAGACCAGCACGTCCTGGACCGGGGTCCCGTTCTCCTCGGCCAGGGCGAGCAGATCGCTGCGCAGCTGTCCGGCCGGCATCGGCTCGAAGCTGTTGAAGGCCGGCTCGACGAGCACCGGCCACAGGAAGGAGCCGACGACCACCAGCACGGCGGCACCGGCGGCCGCGAGCGCCCACCACAGGCGCGAGGCGCGGCGGGCGAGCCAGACGAGGGCGACCAGCGCCAGTGCGGTCAGGGCCGCGTCGATCGCCGTCGACGTCGCCACGTCCCGCACCCACAGCCCCCAGCTGCGGGTGGACAGGCCGTACCGGTGGCGGACCACCTCGCCGTAGGCCGACAGCGGCAGCGTGACCAGCCGGCCGATCACCGCGAGAGCGAACACGCCGAGCAGCACCTGCCAACTCCAGCGCCACCGCCGGGGGGCGGGCAGCCCGCGCACCAGGCGCGCGCCGAGAGGGGTCAGTCCCAGCACGGCGGAGACGGTCAGCCCCAGCAGCAGGGAGGCGAGCGACGCGGGCCGGATCGCGGCGGCGAAGGCCTCTGCGCGATCGACCTGCTCGGCCGACAGCCCGGCCGTCGGATCGATCGCGGTGGCCCCGCCCGGCGGCTCCGGCAGCGCCTGCCAGGGGGTGCCGACGGCGACGACGACGGCGAAGGCGGCGAGGAGCACGACCGCGGTCGCCAGCGCCGCACGACGCCCGGTCATCCGACCTCCTCGGGAACGGCGGACAACCGCGGCGGCACCGTCATGGGCAGCGGGCACCGACGCCCGCCGCGTCGATCCTAGGTGGGCGCCCGGGAGCCCGACCGGGCGCGACCCGAGACGCGACGACGGGCCGGCGCCCCTCGGGAGGAGCACCGGCCCGTCGTCGGACGTCGCCGCCGCGGTCGACCCGCGACGTCTACCGCAGGGCGATCAGCCGACGATGCGGCGAGCGCTGTTGTAGCTCGGGAAGGAGTCGACGCTGTCGACCTTCACCGGCTGGCTCGAGGTGGATGCGTGCACCATCTTGCCGCCGCCGATGTACATGGCCACGTGGCTGACCGGGCTGTAGAAGAAGATCAGGTCGCCCGGCTGGAGCTCGCCCCGGGAGACCGGCCGGCCCAGCTGCGACTGGCTGCGGCTGGAGTGCGGCAGCGAGATGCCCGCGGCGCGGTAGGCGTAGGACGTCAGGCCGGAGCAGTCGAAGGCGTCCGGACCGCCGGCGCCCCACACGTAGCGGTCCCCGACCTGCGCCAGCGCGGTGTCGACCGCCACCTGGGCGGCGCCGCTGGGCGCGGCCGCAGCCGTCGGCGCGGGTGCCGCCGGGGCGCTGGAGGTCGAGGAGGGACCGGCCGAGGAGGCGGCCGCCGACGAGGGAGCGGTGCGCTGGGACCGCGAGGCCCGGGCCATCTGCTCGTCGGCCTGAGCCCGCTCCGCGGCGGCGCGCTCCGCGGCGGCGCGCTCCGCGGCGGCGCGCTCCGCGGCGGCGCGCTCGGCGGCGGCGCGCTCGGCGGCATCGAGAGCCGCGTACTGCTGTTGGTAGTCCGCGATCCTGACCTCGAGGTCGCGCTGCTTCACCTCGATCTGCTCGAGGCTCGCCTCGGCCGTCTCACGGGCCTCCCCCGCCTCGGCCCTGGCGTCCTTCGCCCGCGCAGTGGCCTTGGCGACCTCGCCGACCGCGGCGTCGTTGCGTCCCGCGAGGGCGTCGAGCGTGCCCATCTGGAAGATGACATCGTCGACGGAGTCGCTGGTCAGCATGACGTCGAGCTGGGTGAGCGATCGGCCGCCACCGGTGTAGGCGGTCCGCGCCAGCTGGCGGATCCGCCCGTCGAGGGCGGTGCGCTCCAGGTCGGCCGCGTAGGCGGCGAGCTCAGCGCTCTCCACGGCCGCCTGCTGGCGTTCGAGCTGCACCTTCGCCTCGTTGAGCTCCTCGCTCACGATCTCCAGCTCACGGCTGGCCGCAGCGACGAGCTGCGCCGCCTCGGCGGTGCTGGTGGCGCGGCCCGGCTCCGCGGAGGCGGTGCCCGGGACCATGGTGAAGGTCAGCGCGGTGGTGGCACCGATGAGCAGGCCGGCGCGGAGGCGGCCCACCCGGCGGACGGGGCCGGCCGGAGGATCGGGGCGGAAGGGTGCGAGGACATGCGTCGATGAAGCGTGCGGGGTCGCCACGAGCGGCGGCTCTCCATTTCTTCCTCTTCACCGCCTACCGAGTTAGCTGACGGGTTCGGGCTGGGAAGACTGGCCCTATCCCCTGCTCACCGGCGAACCGGCCCCACAGGGGAACTCACCCCGGAACTGCGGTGGGTCCCCGGCTCACCTCGGACGACCGTCGGCCGTCGTGCGGTGATTAGGCGGTGTCCGGCCGAGGCCACCCCTTGGCGGATGACGACCACCCGGTCGGACGGCGACGACCATACGTTCGTGATGTTGGTGTGACAAACCGAGGCAGGCGGTAAACCTGTGACGAGAATCTCGCCGCGCTCCGCGCGCCTCCCCGATGAAAGCCCTGCGTAGGGGTAGAAGCACGGTCCGGAGCCGTCGAGCCCGCCCTCCAGTCCGCCCTCGAGTCCGCCCTCGAGCCCGCCGTGAGGACGTCAGCCGGTCCGTCGATCGGGCGAGATGCCGCCGTCGTCGGCCGCCTCGGAGCCGTCGCGGTGACGCAGGGGCGGCACCAGCCCGTACTCGGCCAGCGCGCGGACGGCCCGGCGTTCGACGTCGTCGAACTCCACGACCACACCGGGCGGTGGCACCACGACGTCCTCGGCGGCCGGCGTCGGCCCGCCGCTGCGGGCGCGGCCGGCCATCGGCACCACGACCGGGTCGACGCCCTCCCAGCCTGGTGGAGCACCGAGCAGCACGGTGACGACGCAGTCGGTGCAGCCGGTGCCCCGGACGGTGCAGGTATCGCAGTCGATGAGCATGTCTCTCCTCCGTGAGTCATGCGCACGGTAGGAGCGGCCACCGACAATCCCGTCGCGGACGGTCAGCTCCCTGCGTACTCCCAGTGCCACGGCTCCTCGCGACCGTTGCCGGGATCGGCCCACGTCGGGTGCAGGAAGCCGAAGCGCCCGGCATTGGTCACCATCCAGCCGTACTGCGGCGTCCCGAAGGTCTCGATGCCGCCGCACAGGTCGACGGCCAGCCCCCAGCCGTGGTTGCTCGTCCCGGGGACCGCGGCCAGCGCGGGCTTCTCGCCGTAGAGCTTCACCTGGCCGGCGTAGGTCCGGTAGGAGTCGGTGATGCAGGGCGGCCTGCCGAACGCCGCGGCGTAGGCCGCCGACATGGCCCGGTAGGCCGCGGCGGCGTCGCAGCGCAGCGAGTGCCCAGCCGCGCCCAGCGGGCACATCGCACTGGGCGGGATGAGCCCGTTGGGGTACCCGCCCCACTGACGCGCCCCGCCGTAGGTGGGCGGGTAGACGGCGTTGCCGCACTCCACGCGCAGCGCGCCCCCGGTCGGGCCGGGCGCCGGCACGGGTGCGCGCCGGCCGAGGCTCGGCCGACCGACGCCGAGCACCTGGCCGCTGGGCAGGGTGCGCACCACGACCGCACCCGCCCTGGCGTCGGCGGCGAGCATGGTGCGCGGGTCGAGTGCGATCCCCACGTGCCCGAGACCGGCCTCCGGGGTGCCGAGGAAGACCAGGTCACCCGGGAGCACGTCGGCGGCGGCGACCGGGGCCGTGACGGCGAAGAGCTCCGCCTGGCTCCCGGGCAGCGCGATGCCGGCCCGCCCGTAGACCGACTGCACCAGCGAGCCGCAGTCCCAGGACTCGGGACCGGCGGTCCCCGGTGCGTAGGGCAGTCCCAGCGCCTCCATGGCCGCGGTCACCGCCGCGAGCGTCTCGGCGGGCAGCACGAGGAGCGAGGCGGGCCGGCCGGGCAGCTGGGCGGCCCCGCGCTGGGCACCGCCGCCGGCGGCACCGACCGGCACCAGGCGCTCGGGCAGGCGTGCGGCGGGATCGCCCAGCTCTGCCGACGGCGGCCGGACGATCCCGGCGGTGGTCAGCTGGTCGAGGTAGCCCCGCCAGCTCGCCGCCGTCCTGTCGTTGACCTCGACCTGCTCGCGCTGGAGCTGCGCCAGCTGGCGGTCCACCGCCCCGAGCGCGGCGTCCAGCTCGTCGGTCACCGCCGAGGCCGCCGCCTCGAGCTCGGCCACCCTGACCCCCACCTCGTCGGCGCGGACCCGCGCCTGCTCGAGCGCGGCCGCGGCCTCCTGCTGCTGCGCGACGGCGGCCCGCCGCTGCTCCTCCGCCGCACCGATCACCGCGGCGGCGTGCCGGTCGACGACGTCGAGGAAGCTCAGCGCCGACACCACGTCGCCGGGACCCCCGCCGCTGAGCAGCAGCGTCAGGGGCGTCAGCGCCCCGCCGTCGCGGTAGACGGCCGAGGCGTACCGGGCGACGAGCCGCTGGTGCCCGACCAGCTCCCCCTCGGCGTCGCCGAGCACCGCCTCGGCATCGGCCACGGCGTCCTGGGCCGCGGCGAGCGCCTCGCGCGCGGCCACCACCTCGCCCTGCTGCTCCTGGAGACCGCGCTGGACCTCCGAGGCCCGCTGCTGCAGCTCGTCGAGCGCGCGGCTGTCGAGGACGCCGGAGGTGCCTCCCGGCTGGTCGCTGGGCGCGGCCGACGCAGCGGTCGCGGTCCCGACCAGCGCGAGGACGGCCAGCGGCACGAGCAGCCGCGCCGGACGGCCGCGCGCCAGACGCGGAGCCCCGGGCCGCCGGGAGCGCCACGGGGAGCGGGGGGACATCGGACCACCTTTGCGGATCTGGGCCTGGTCGCCCACCGCTGGAATGTTGTCCCGATCACCCGCGAAGCGCCAGGTGAGCGGCCCTGTTGTGCCCGGGCGGGCGAATCGTGCCGCACTACCGGAGCGGATCGGGTCGGCGCGGCGTCCCGGGACTGTCGGCACCCCGACCTACCGTCCGGCCCGTGAGCTCCTCCCCCACCCCTCCGCCCTACGTGCAGGGCACGATCGAGGAACTGGGCACGCCGCTGGCCGAGGTCACCTTCGTGGTCGTCGACCTCGAGACCACCGGGGGCTCGCCGAAGGACGACGCGATCACCGAGATCGGGGCGGTGAAGGTGCGCGGCGGCGTGGTGCTGGGCGAGTTCCAGACGCTGGTCGACCCCGGCAGGGCGATCCCGCCCTACATCAGCGTGCTCACCGGGATCACGACGTCGATGGTCGCCGCCGCGCCCCGGATCGCCACGGTGCTGCCCGCGTTCCTCGAGTTCGCCCGCGGCGCGGTGCTGGTCGCGCACAACGCCCCTTTCGACCTCGGGTTCCTCAAGGCGGCGTGCGCGGCGAGCGGGGTGCTGTGGCCGCCGGCCGCGTCGGTCGACACCGCCGTGCTGGCGCGCAGGCTGCTCAGCCGCGACGAGGTGCCCAACTGCAAGCTGGCCACCCTCGCGCCCTTCTTCTCCGCCACCACCTCACCCACGCACCGCGCGCTGGACGACGCCCGGGCCACCGTCGACGTCCTGCACGGGCTCTTCGAACGGCTCGGCCCGCTCGGCGTCTCCTCGCTCGAGGAGCTGACCGGGCTCACCCGGCAGGTCGACCCCGAACGCCGGCGCAAGCGCCACCTGGCCGACGCCGTCCCGCACGGCCCCGGCGTCTACCTCTTCCGCGGCCCGCGCGACGAGCCCCTCTACGTGGGCACGTCGACCGATCTGCGCACCCGGGTGCGCAGCTACTTCACCTCCGGGGAGCAGCGCAGCCGGATCACCGAGATGGTGGCGCTGTCCCAGCGCGTGGACGCGATCCCGTGCGCCCACGCGCTGGAGGCGGCGGTGCGCGAACTGCGGCTGATCGCCGAGCACAAACCGCGGTACAACCGCCGGTCCCGCTTCCCCGAGCGCGCCCTGTGGGTCCGGCTCACCGACGAGCCCTTCCCTCGGCTCTCCGTGGTCCGCCGCGTGCGCCCGGGCGCCGGGGTCTTCCTCGGGCCCTTCCCGGACCGGCGGGCGGCCGATGCCGCCGTCGCGGCGGTGCACGAGGCGCTGCCGCTGCGGCAGTGCACCGCCCGCATCCCGGCGCGCGCCCCCGCCGGCTCGGCCTGCGCGCTGTTCGACATGGGCCGCTGCGGTGCCCCCTGCACGGGGGCCCAGTCCGTGACGGCGTACGCCGACGTCGCCGCGGTGCTGCGCGCGGCGGTCGCCTGCGATCCCACCGCGCTGGTCAGCCCGCTGCTCGACCGCGTCGAGCGCCTGGCCGCGGAGGAGCGCTACGAGGACGCCGCCGTCCTCCGCGATCGCGTGGCCGTCCTGCTCCGGGCGGTGCGCCGGCGGCAACGGCTGGAGTCGCTCGCCGCGGTCACCGAACTCGTGCTCGCCCGACCCGACGGCGCGGGCGGCTGGGAGCTGTCCGTCGTGCGCCGCGGCCGGCTGGTGTCCGCCGGGGTGGCCCCGCGGGGCGCGTCGGTCCGCGCCACCCTGGCCGGCCTGCTCGGCACCGCGGAGACCCCGCTCGGTCCCGACGGCGAGATCGCGGCGTCGGTCGACGAGACCGAGCTCGTCCTGCGCTGGATGGAGAAGCCGGGCACCCGGCTGGTCGAGCTGGACGGCACGCTCGCCAGCCCGGCACCGGGCACCGGCCCGTTCAGCCGGTTCCTCGCGATGGCCGACGGCAGCGGCGCCGGCCGCGACCCGTTCGCCGACGGACGCTCGCTGGGCACGCGAGCGCGGCCGGACCGGATCTCCACGGGCGGAGGCACCGCTCCGCGGAGCCGGATAGCATCGCCGGCGTGATCACCGCCATCGTGATGATCGATACCGCCACCGATTCGATCCCCGAGGTGGCTGCGGCGATCGCCGACCTCGACGGGGTCAGCGAGGTCTACTCCACAGCCGGCGAGGTCGATCTCATCGCCCTCGTCCGGGTGCGCGAGTTCGACCAGATCGCCGAGGTGATCGCCGGCCGCATCAGCAAGGTCCCCGGCGTGCTCGAGACGGAGACGCACATCGCCTTCCGGGCGTACTCGCGCCACGACCTCGAGTCGGCGTTCGCGATCGGGTTCGAGTCGGCCGACTGAAGGAGGTCCCGGTCCTCACCCCTCGCGGGCTCGAGGTGGGCCTCCGGACGGGGCCGCGGGGCTACGGCCGGCCGGCGTCGCGTACGGCGCAGCTCACCGTCACCCAACGGTCCAGCAGGGCTGCGGCACGGCCGTCGTCGATGGCCGCGCTCGCCCGGGCCAGCCCGGCGGCGAGCCCCTCGTGCAGGCCGTCGGAGTGCTCGTCGAAGGCGGCCAGCGCCGCGGCCGCGTTCAGCACGACGGCGTCCCGCACCGGCCCTCGCTCGCCGTCCACCACCCGCCGGAACACGTCCGCGTTGTAGGCCGGGGACCCGCCGCGCAGCGCGTCGGGAGCCGAGGCCGGGATCCCCAGGGCCGCCGGGTCCACCCGGTCGGGCACGACGACGCCGTCCCGGACCACCCACGCAGAAGACGTCGTCGCCGTCGTCAGCTCGTCCAGGCCGTCGTCCCCGCGGAAGACCACCGCCCGGCCACCCCGGGCGGCCAGGACCTCGGCCAGCACCGGCGCCATGCGCCGGTCGGCGCAGCCGATGGCAGCGGCCACCGGACGCGCGGGGTTGGTCAGCGGCCCGAGGAAGTTGAAGACCGTGGCGATGCCCATCTCCCGCCGCGGCGCACCGGCGTGCCGCATCCCGGGGTGGAACACCGGCGCGAAGAAGAATCCGATGCCGGCCTCGTGCACGCAGCGGGCGACCCCGGCGGCGGGCAGGTCGATGACCACGCCCAGCTCCTCGAGCACGTCCGCGGCCCCCGAGGAGGAGGACGCCGCGCGGCCGCCGTGCTTGGCGACCGGCGCCCCGGCGGCGGCGGTGACGACCGCCGCCATCGTGGAGATGTTCACCGTGTGCGCGCCGTCGCCCCCGGTGCCGACGATGTCCACGCACGCCAGCGGCAGCACGACCGGCGTCGCCTGGGCCAGCATCTCGGCCGCCAGACCGGAGACCTCCTGGGCCGAGGCGCCCTTGGCGCGCAGTGCGACGGCGAAGCCCGCGATCTGCGCGGGCGTCGCCTGGCCGGTCATCACCTCGCGCATGGCCCAGGCGGTCTCGTCGGCGGCGAGGTCCTGCCCGGCGAGCAGACGGTTGAGCAGCCCCGGCCAGGTCGGTGAAGGAGGAGCGGCGGTCACCGCGCAGTCACCGGACGGCGGGGCGCCGGGCGGAGCTGCGGAGCAGGTCCGCGACCAGGGCCGGGGCGTGCAGCGGGTCGACCGGCAGCGGCAGCGTCCCCTCCGCGCGCGACCAGTGGGCCAGCCAGCGGTCGGGCTGCCGGGCGATGAGGACGCACACGGCCGGGCGGTCGGGGACCTCCTGGTCCAGCTGCCGGGCCAGGGCCAGGCCACCGGTCGGCTGGGACTCGCCGTCGAGGATGCACAACGCGATGCCGCCGCCGTCGACCGCCGCGACCACCTCGTCGGCGGTGGCGCACTCGATCCAGGTCAGCGGGCCCACGTCGGGCGCGGGGCGCCGCCCCACGGCCGTGCGCACGGCGTCGCGGGTCTCGCCACGGGAGCTGTAGACCAGCACGGTGGCCGGTGCGTCGGGGGTTCCGGCTGGGCTCACGCGGGCGAGCCTAGTGGTTGGCCCGGCGGGCTCCGGGGAGGGCAGCCGCGGCGGCGACCGGGAGAGGTCCGCGTGCGCGCCACGCCGGGCCGACCCGAGGTCGAAACGGTCGGCACCCGATGCCATGATGGCCGGGTGACAACGGCCCCCGTGGCGAGCAGCACCTTCGACACCTCGCGGGTGCACTCCCTGACCCGACCGAACATGGTCAGCGTCGGCACGATCATCTGGCTCTCGAGCGAGCTGATGTTCTTCGCCGGCCTGTTCGCCATGTACTTCACCGCACGAGCCCGGGCCATCGACGGGTGGCCGCCGGAGCCGACGGAGCTGAACCTCCCGTACGCGACGTTCTTCACGCTGATCCTGGTGGCCTCGTCGTTCACCTGTCAGTTCGGCGTCTTCGCGGCCGAGAGCGGCAACGTCTACGGCCTCCGGCGCTGGTTCACCATCACGTTCGTGATGGGCCTGGTCTTCGTCCTGGCCCAGCTGAACGAGTACCGCGTCCTGGTGACCGAGCACGGCACGACCATCTCGTCGTCGGTCTACGGCTCCGTCTT
Source organism: Blastococcus goldschmidtiae (assembly GCF_031845325.1). Lineage (NCBI taxonomy): Bacteria > Bacillati > Actinomycetota > Actinomycetes > Geodermatophilales > Geodermatophilaceae > Blastococcus > Blastococcus goldschmidtiae. The sequence continues at coordinate 73,620 of NZ_JAVREI010000017.1, forward strand.
CTACCTGACGACGGGATTCCACGCGCTGCACGTGATCGGCGGCCTGGTCGCCTTCGTCTACATCCTCATCCGGTCCACCATGGGCCGATTCACGCCGGCACAGGCGACCGCGGCGATCGTGGTCTCGTACTACTGGCACTTCGTCGACGTCGTGTGGGTCGGGCTCTTCGCCACGATCTACCTGATCCGCTAGGGGAACGGTGTCCACCACGCACCCGCAGTCCGACGCCGAGTCTTCCGTCGTCGACACCGCGACCACCAGCCCGCTCGCCCGGGCCCGCGCCCGCCGGCGCAGCAAGCACCGCCGCCGCGTCGCCAACGTCGCCGCGCTGATGGCCGGGCTGATCCTCACCGGTGCGCTGTACTCGGTGTTCAGCCCCGCCCAGGCCGCCCCGGCCCAGGGCGCCAGCGAGTCCGCCGCCGAGGCGGCCGGCCGGGATCTGTACACCCGCAGCTGCATCACCTGCCACGGCGAGAACCTCGAGGGCGTGCCCAACCGCGGGCCCTCCCTGATCGGCGTCGGCGCGGCCTCCGTCTACTTCCAGGTGCACACCGGCCGCATGCCGCTGGCGCGCCAGGAGGCGGACGCCGCCGACAAGCCCGCGGTCTTCTCCGACGAGGAGATCGACCAGCTGATGGCCTACATCCAGGCCAACGGCGGCGGCCCCCGCCTGCCGAGCGGCGACCTGCGCGACGGGGACATCGCCGAGGGTGGCGAGCTGTTCCGCCTCAACTGCGCGTCGTGCCACAACTTCGTCGGCGAGGGCGGCGCCCTGTCCTCGGGCAAGGCGGCGCCCAGCCTGAACGACTCCAACGACCTCGAGATCTACACGGCCATGCTGACCGGGCCGGAGAACATGCCGGTGTTCGGTGACAACCAGCTGACGCCGGAGGAGAAGCGCTCGATCATCGCCTACGTCCAGACGGTGAACAACCAGGCCGACCCCGGTGGTGCCGGTGTGGGCCGGATGGGCCCGGTCGCCGAGGGCCTGGTCATCTGGGTGGTCGGAGTCGGCGTGCTGATGTTCGGAATCTTCTGGATGGGGAGCAAGGCGTGACCACGCACGACGCCCGTCCCGGCTCTGCCGGCGGCGCGGACACGTCGGGACCGCTGCACGGCGGTCCCGACGACGACTACACGCCCGAGCAGCTCGCGGCGATGCCGCGGGAGGACCTCGACCGTCTCGGCGCCCGGTACGACGGGGTGGAGATCCTGCACGTCGACCCGGGCCCCGAGCCCGGCTCCCCGATGGAGAAGCGGGCGGTGCGCCAGGTCGGCCTGCTGTTCACCCTCGCCGGGCTCTCCGCGCTCGCGTTCGTCGTCGTCTACGTCGGATCGGGCTGGTTCTTCCCCGACTGGCAGTGGGATGTCGTCGACACCGGCTGGAGCACCGTCTTCACCCCCCTGCTCGGCGCCACGATGGGCCTGTCCCTGGCGCTCGTCGGCGTGGGGCTGGTCGTCTACGGCAAGAAGCTGCTGCCGCACGAGACGGCCGTCCAGGACAAGCACGACGGGTCGCACTTCGACCGGGTCACCACCGGCGCCACGCTCGTCGGCGGGCTGCACAACAGCGGGCTCGCCCGGCGCAAGCTGATCACCCGGTCGCTCGCGTTCATGGGCGGTGGACTGGGGCTCATGCTGCTCATGCCACTCGGTGGCCTGATCAAGAACCCGAACACCGGCAACCCCCTGGGCCGCACCGCGTGGGCCGAGGGCGTCCGGCTGGTGCGCGAGGACGGCAGCCCCATCCGCCCCGGCGACCAGGAGCCCGGCTCCCTGGAGACCGTCTTCCCGGCCGTCGCCGGCGGGAACCGGCAGTCCGATGCGGCCACGATGCTGATCCGCCTCCGGCCCGCCCAGCTGGACGAGCAGGTGCCGCGCGAGGGCCAGGCCGATTACGGGTACGGCGACTACGTCGCCTACTCCAAGATCTGCACGCACGCCGGCTGCCCGGTGTCGCTGTACGAGCAGGAGACCGGCCGGATCCTCTGCCCGTGCCACCAGTCGCAGTTCCTCGTGACCGAGGGCGCAAAGCCGGTCTTCGGCCCGGCGACGCGCGCCCTCCCCCAGCTGCCCATCACGGTCGACGACGAAGGCTTCTTCGTCGCCCGCAGCGACTACCCTGAAGCCGTAGGCCCCACGTACTGGAACCGGGAGCGCATCTGATGGCAGCTACCGCCACGGCCCCGGGAGCTCCGACCACCCGGATCGGCAAGACCGCCACCGAGATCGACGACCGGCTGATCGTCGCCGGTCCCCTGCGGCGGACGCTCAACAAGGTCTTCCCCGACCACTGGTCGTTCCTGCTCGGCGAGATCGCGCTCTACTCGTTCCTGATCGCGCTGCTGTCGGGCACGTACCTGACGTTCTTCTTCGACCCCTCGCTGCGCGAGGTGGTGTACGAGGGCTCCTACGCCCCACTGCGTGGCGTGGAGATGTCCGCGGCCTACGACTCGGCGCTGAACCTCTCCTTCGACGTCCGCGGCGGCCTGTTCATGCGGCAGGTCCACCACTGGGCGGCGCTGCTGTTCGTCGCCTCGATCGTGCTCCACCTGCTGCGTGTCTTCTTCACCGGCGCCTTCCGGCGTCCGCGGGAGACGAACTGGCTGATCGGCGTGGTCATGCTCGTGCTCGCCCTGCTCATGGGCGTGACCGGCTACACCCTCCCCGACGACCTGCTCTCGGGTACGGGGCTCCGGATCATCAGCGCGATCATCCTGTCCATCCCCGTGATCGGGACCTGGGCGCACTGGGCGGTGTTCGGGGGCGACTTCGTCGGCGAGCTGATCATCGGGCGCTTCTACATCGCGCACGTGCTGATCATCCCGGCGATCCTGCTGGCCCTGATCGCGGTGCACCTGCTCCTGCTGGTGAAGCAGAAGCACACCCAGTTCCCCGGCCCCGGCCGCACGGAGCACAACGTCGTCGGCAACCGGCTCTTCCCCACGTTCGCGGCGAAAGCGACCGGGCTGCTGTTCATCGTGTTCGGCGTGATCGCCGCCCTGGGCGGCCTCGTCCAGATCAACCCGGTCTGGCTGTGGGGCCCGTACAACCCGGCGCAGGTCTCGGCCGCATCGCAGCCGGACTGGTACATCCTGTTCCTGGACGGCTCGACGCGAATCTTCCCCGCGTGGGACATCAACCTCCCGGGCGACTACACGATCCCGGCCCTGTTCTGGCCGACCGTCGTCATCGCCGGTGCGATGTTCACCGTGCTCGCGCTCTACCCGAGCATCGAGCGCAAGCTGACCGGCGACACGGCCGCGCACCACCTGCTGCAGCGCCCCCGCGACGTCCCCGTGCGGACATCGCTCGGCATGATGGGGCTGACCTTCTACGGCGTGCTGATGCTCTCCGGTGGGAACGACGTCTTCGCGGACAAGTTCGACGTGAGCCTCAACGCGATGACCTGGTTCGGCAGGCTCGGCGTGATCGTCCTGCCGCCGCTGGTCTACGTCCTCACCTACCGGATCTGCCTCGGTCTGCAGATGCACGACCGCGAGGTGCTCGAGCACGGCATCGAGACCGGAGTCATCCGGCGGCTGCCGCACGGTGAGTTCATCGAGGTGCACCAGCCGCTCGGCCCGGTCGACGAGCACGGCCACGGGGCGCTCGCCTACGGCGGTGCTCCGGTGCCCAAGAAGATGAACCAGATCGGCGGCGCACGGCGCGCGATCCGCGGCTTCTTCCGACCGATCGAGGAGCCGGCCCAGGTCGAGCTCGAGCAGCGTCGCGAAGGCCGTGGCCTGGCGGCCGACGAGAGCCGGGAGCTCACCTCCTCCGGCCGGCCCTCCGAGGGTGGTCGTCCGCAGGAACCGCGCGACTGACGTCGGCATCGCACGTAGGCAGGGCCCCGGTGGATCCGTCCACCGGGGCCCTGCTGCATGTCGGGGTCGCGCTCTCGCCCATCCCCGCTCTCCCCCCGGCATCCAGGGCCACACCCGAGCTCCGGCAGCCTGTGAGCACTCCCCCGGCGTGCAGCCTCGGAACTCGTGGGCGAGATCCGCCCGCACCGGCGATCTCCCGGACCGTGCTCCCGCCGCCCATCCGGAACACCTTCCCGGCGCGCCGCACCCCACCCGCGCGCCTGCGCCGCCGTGGCTGCCCTCGCCGGCTGGACCCGGGGCGCCGCCGTGACCGCGGTCGCCGGCTGAACCCGGCGCCGCTGTGGCCGTACACGCCGTCTGGACCCGGCGCGCCACCGTGGACTTGCACGCCGACTGGACCCGTGCGCCAACGGAGCGCGGGCCGCCCTCCTCAGGCATTGGCCGCCATGCAGACCGTCGATGCTCGAGCCGCAGCAGCGGCAGCGACGCCTCGCGCGGGCGCCCCACATCTGGGGTGCTCCTCGCGCTTCTGCGGCTCTGCAGCGCTACCCCGGCGCAGGATCCACCCCACCCAGCGGTCGTCCGACGACCATCTCCGGGGAGCCCCCTGGGCTCGTGCGGTCGCGGCCCCTCACGCGGACGCCTCCTCGAACGGCCGCCGTCGGACCGTTGAACCCAGGCGACCCACGACCGGCGGCGTGATGGGTTGCCCGGGTTCATCGGTCGCGTGGTCCACCGGCGTCCGCAGCGGGTGGCGGCCCCGAGGTCATGGAGCCGGCACGGAGCCTGGTCGGCACGTGGTGGTGGGCGAGGTCACCGGTGCGCGACCGGCACGCCGCGGCCGAGCAGCAGCCGGCGCGGCATGCGGTCACCGAGGCGGTGCGGACGCGAGTGGCCCACGCCGCGACGGGAGTCCGGCCGGATGCCTCGCCGTCCGCCCCCGGCGGCCTCACCGACCGCGCTACCTGCCGGCGGCCTCACCGGCCCGCGCCGTCCGCCCCCGTCGGCCTTCCCGAGCCGCGCGTGACGGACCAGCGCCGCTCCGGCCCAGCGCCGCTCGTCCGGGCCCGGCCTGGACACGCCACCCACGACGGACGAGGGCCCCTCCCGCCGCAGCGGAAGGGGCTCTCGGACCGAGCTGGACTCAGCTCTGCGTGGCGTTCTGCCCCACGTAGTACTCGAACAGCAGTCCGCCGACCGTGCACAGGACGGCGACCGCACCGATGGCGATCAGCCAGAAGTACCAGTAGGCCAGCCCCAGCCCCGTCAGGCCCACGGAGAGCGCGAGCGCGAACGGCCAGTAACTTGCCGGGCTGAAGAAGCCGAGCTCGCCGGCGCCGTCGGCCATCTCGGCGTCCTTGCGGTCCTCCGGCCGGGCGTCGATCCGCCGCGACACGAACCAGAAGAAGGCGCCGATCATGCCGGTCAGGCCACCGGAGAGCACCAGCGCCGTCGTGCCGATCGGCTCCCTGGCCCACACGCCGTAGACCACGGCCGCCACGACGCAGAAGAACGCGATGATGTTGAAGATGATCGCCTCGACCTTCACGGCCGTGCCTCCTCAGGCGTCGTGACGGTCCGGACCGGGTGCATCCGACGGTCAGCCATCGGTCTCTCGCAGCTGGTCGAGGTTCTTCTCCTGGAACAGCTCGAGCGGCGTCGTCGACGTGGCGGCTCCGGGCTGCCCGATCGCCACCAGGGCCTCGTAGGTGCCCAGCCCCGACTCGCGCGCATCGAGGTAGTCGTCGTACTCGTCCCCGGACACCGCGCGCACCTCGAAGTTCATGTACGCGTGGTACGTCCCGCACAGCTCGGCACAGCGGCCCACGTAGGCACCCTCCTCGCGGACGGTGACCTCGAAGACGTTGTCGCGGCCGTTCTCGTTGCCGGGGATGACGTCGAGCTTGAAGAGGAACTCGGGCACCCAGAAGGAGTGGATGACGTCGGCGGAAGCGACCTCGAAGCGGATCACCCGGTCGGTCGGCAGGACCAGGACCGGGATCTCGGTGCTGGTACCGATCGTGTCGACCGGCTCGCCGTCCTCGCCGGCGGTGTCCGGGTAGACGAACTGCCAGTTCCACTTGAAGGCGTTGACCTCGATCGTCTCGTCGGGGTCCTCGCTGCGGTCCAGCACCTCGTTCTGGGTCACCACGGTGAAGAAGAAGAGGCCGGCGATGATCAGGAAGGGCGCGATCGTGTACGCGATCTCCAACGGCAGGTTGTAGGCCGTCTGCCGGGGCAGCTCGTCGCTGCGCTTCCGGTGCGCCACCATCGAGTAGAAGATCAGCGCCCACACCGCGATGCCGACGATCAGCGCGGCGATGACCGAACCGGTCCACAACTCGCGCATCGCCTCGGACTCCTCGGTGATGCCCTCGGGCCACCCGAATCGCCAGAACTCGTTGTTGGGCATGTCGCACCCGCTGAGGGTCAACACCCCCAGGAGACCGAGCGCGGCCAGCCGCGCGAGCCTGCTGCCTCGAGCCACTGCTCGTTGCCTCCTCGTCCTCCGTCCGGTGCGCCCGGACGGTCCTTCCAGCGGGTCCACGAGCCGGTTTCGGCAGGCGGCGTCCACGCCGATCACAGTGTGTGCCGAGCCTAGCCGACGGGGCTCGGCGGTCGACCACCGGAGACACGCACCCGGCGGGTCGCGGTCACTGTGGCCGAGGACGCGCCCGCGAGGCCGGGGCCGGTCCATCGGGGCGGTTAGAGTCGAGGCGTGTGGTACCGCCTGCTCACCCCCAAGTGGGTGCTCCTGCATCTGCTGGTGGCCGCGCTCTTCGTCGCCACCTTCTTCCTCGGGTACTGGCAGCTGACCAAGGCCGAGGCCGGCGGCGGGGCGGTGAACTGGAGCTACGCGCTGCAGTGGCCGCTCTACGGGGCGATGGGCCTGTGGTTCTACATCCGGATGGTGCGCGACGAGCTGCGCCGCGACCCGGACGAGGACCTGCCGGGACGCGCCGTGGTGCTGTACCAGCGGCCCCGGGTCGACACCACGGGCGACCCCGAGCTGGCCGCCTACAACGCCTACCTCGCGGAGCTCAACGAGCGGGCGCTCGGCCAGCGGAGCAGCAGTGCCCGCTGAGCGCACGCTCTCGTCGCGCAACTCCGACGAGGCCATCGGCCAGGCGATGCTGCGCTACCGGGTCATGGCGACCGTCGTCGGCGTCCTGCTCATCGCCCTCATCTTCGTCGCCGTGCCGCTCAACCACCTCGCCGACGTCCCCGAGCCGTCCACGGTCCTCGGCACCGCGCACGGCTGGCTCTACGGCCTGTTCTTCCTGTCCGCGGTGGACCTCGCGCTGCGCGCGAAGTGGACCCTCAAGGGCTTCCTGCTCACGGTGATCGCCGGGACGGTGCCGGTGCTCTCCTTCTTCGCGGAGCGGCGCGCCACGGCGAAGATGCGCGCCGGCGAGCGGGTCTGACCCCCGCCGGCCCTGCCCTTCCCCTGCTATCCCCGGAGACCTGCCCCTCATGTGCGGCCTGCTCGCCTACTTCTCCACCGACGCCGACCGCGTCGACGACACCACCGTTGCGGCGGTGCGGCAGGCCCAGCACTGCCTGCGGCACCGCGGCCCCGACGAGACCGAGCAGTGGTCCGACGGCCGCGCGGTGTTCGGCTTCAACCGGCTCTCGTTCATCGACATCGAGCACAGCCACCAGCCGATGCCCTACGCCGACGGCCGCTACCGGATCGTCTTCAACGGCGAGATCTACAACTACCTGGAGCTCCGGGAAGAGCTGAAGGCAGCGGGCGCGACCTTCGCCACCGAGGGCGACACCGAGGCGATCGTCGCCGGGTTCCACCTCTGGGGCGAGGACGTCGTCCACCGGCTGCGCGGCATGTTCGCGTTCCTCATCTGGGACACCGAGAAGCAGACCGTCTTCGGGGCCCGCGACCCGTTCGGCATCAAGCCGCTGTTCGTCACCCGCCTGGCCGACGGCGCGCTCGCCTTCTCCTCGGAGAAGAAGGCGCTGTTGGAGCTGCTCGGCGGCAGCGCGGCGGCGGGCGGGGTCGACGCCGCGTCGCTGCAGCACTACCTGACCCTGCAGTACGTCCCCGAGCCCGCGACGCTGCACCGCGGCATCCGGCGCATCGAGAGCGGTACCAGCTTCACCGTCGCCGACGGCGAGCTGACGACGACGCGGTACTTCCACCCCACCTTCCCGATCCGGCCGGTGGCGAAGGACGACCAGCAGGCCCTCTACGACCGCATCGCCGAGGTGCTCGACGACTCGGTGCGCGTGCACATGCGCGCCGACGTGACGGTGGGGTCGTTCCTGTCCGGCGGGATCGACTCCACGGCCATCGCCGCCCTGGCCAAGCGCTACAACCCGGACCTGCTCACGTTCACCACCGGCTTCGAGCGCTCGGGCTTCTCCGAGATCGACGTCGCCGCCGAGTCGGCCGCCGCGATCGGCGTCGAGCACATCACCAAGGTGGTCAGCGCCGAGGAGTTCGCCGACGCCATCCCGCTGGTGGTCTGGTACCTCGACGACCCCGTCGCGGACCCCGCACTGGTGCCGCTGTATTTCATCGCCCGCGAGGCCCGCAAGCACGTGAAGGTCGTGCTGTCGGGGGAAGGCGCCGACGAGCTCTTCGGGGGCTACAACATCTACCGCGAGCCGCTCTCGCTGGCCGCGTTCGAGAAGCTCCCGTCGGGCGTCCGGCGGGCACTGGGCACGCTGTCGGCGAAGCTGCCCGACGGGATGCGGGGCAAGGACCTGCTGCGCCGCGGGTCGATCCCGCTGGAGCAGCGCTACTACGGGAACGCCCGCCTGTTCCGGGACGACGAGCTGGGCCTCCTGCGCACGCACGATCCGGACCTCTCGCACGTCACCGTCACCCGGGAGCTGTACGAGCGCACGCGCGCCGCCGGCTACGACGACGTCACCGCCATGCAGTACGTCGACCTGTTCACCTGGCTGCGCGGCGACATCCTGGTGAAGGCCGACAAGATGACCATGGCCAACTCGCTGGAGCTGCGGGTGCCGTTCCTCGACCCCGAGGTGTTCCGGGTCGCCGGCACGCTTCCCGTCGACCAGCGGGTGACCAAGGAGACGACGAAGTACGCGCTGCGCCGGGCGCTGGAGCAGATCGTGCCGGCCCACGTGCTGAACCGCCGGAAGCTCGGCTTCCCGGTGCCCACCCGCCACTGGCTGGCCGAGGACCTGCACGACTGGGCGCGCTCGGTGGTCGAGGCCAGCCACACCGACGAGTGGCTGGACTCTTCTCAGGTGCTGGCGATGCTGGCCGCGCACCGGCAGAACCAGCGCAACGGCTCCCCGGTCGACTACTCGCGCAAGCTCTGGACGCTGCTGGTCTTCATGATCTGGCACGGCATCTTCGTCGAGGGGCGCATCCGCCCGGAGATCCCGCAGACGGTCTACCCCGTCCGCTTGTGACACTGCGATCCTCCGGATCGCACCGCGGCCAATTGCCGTTCCCCTGATGCGTGGAGCCGCTTCGTCGTTCCTCGCGGAGACCCTCCGGGCCTCCACTCGTCACGACATTCCAGATACAGCAGCGCCCGGTTCCCCTCGTGGGAAACCGGGCGCCGGTTGCCGTCCGGAGGACGACAGATCACTCAGCTGAAGCTGTCCCCGCAGGCGCAGGAGCTACCGGCGTTCGGGTTGTCGATCGTGAAGCCCTGCTTCTCGATCGAGTCGACGAAGTCGATCGTGGCACCGCCGAGGTAGGGGCCGCTCATCCGGTCGACGATGACCTCGACCCCGCCGAACTCGTAGGTCTGGTCCCCGTCGAGGTACCGCTCGTCGAAGAAGAGCTGGTACCGGAGGCCCGAGCAGCCGCCGGGCTGGACGGCGATGCGCAGACGCAGGTCGTCGCGGCCCTCCTGGTCCAGCAGCGCCTTGACCTTGGCGGCCGCGGGGTCGCTGAGCAGCACGCCCGTGGATCCGGCCGTGCCACCGTCGAGAGTCGTGGTGTCCTGCACCGTCATATCCATGTCCTCCTGCATCCGAGGTGTCCACTGCGCACCATCTGCGGCAGACCAACGCCGCCGTGGCGGAGCTTCTTCCACTGTACGGCGCCGTCGCACGTTTCCCGAGGGCCCGCGGCGGTCCACGTAGACTCCCGCCCTGTGAAGCTCCGCCTGCCCGGCCGCCGGAACGCCGCCGAGACGACCGACACCGCCGCCTCGGCCGACGCGGGCGCGCACGCCGCGCACGTCGTCAAGGTCTCGGGCAAGGGGCGACCCACTCCCCGGCGCAACGAGGCACAGGGCCGCCGCCCGGGGCCGCCCCCGCCTCCGCCGACCACGCGCAAGGAGGCCTACCGCCGGATGCGCGAGCAGCAGGCCGCCCGCCGGTCGGACGCCCGCGGCGCAGCGGCGCGCGGTGACGACGCCTTCCTGCCCGCGCGCGACCGGGGCCCGGTCCGCAGGACGGTGCGCGACATCGTCGACAGCCGGCGCAACGTGGGCAGCTGGTTCCTGGTCATCGCCGGTGTCGCCCTCGTCGGCACGTTCGTGCCCAGCACGGCGGTGCGCGGGTACGCCAGCTTCCTGCTGTTCGGCTTCTTCATCCTGCTGATCGTCGACTCCGTCGTCCTGGGCCGGAAGATCAAGCGGACGCTGGCCGACCGGTTCCCCGCCGGGACCGAGAAGACCCGCGGCGCCGTGTGGTACGGCATCACCCGCGCGACGATGATCCGCCGCTGGCGCTTCCCCAAGCCCGAGGTCCCGGTCGGCGCGGACGTCTGAGCGCCGGCGTCCGTGCACGTCCGGCTGCTCGGTACGGGTGCGGCCGACGGCTGGCCCAACCCGTGGTGCTCCTGCGCCTCCTGCTCGGACGCCCGCGCGCGCGGTGAGTCCCGGCGGCAGACGTCGGTGCTCGTCGACGACGCCGTGCTGCTCGACCTCTCCCCCGCGCTGCCGCCCGGCGGCGTCTCGCTGGCCGGCGTGCACACGATCCTGGTGACCCATGCGCACCCCGATCACTGCGCACCCTTCGCCCTGCTCTGGCGGCACTGGGTGGCCGCCGACCGGCCGCTGACCATCGCCGGCCCCGCCCCCGTGCTGGCGGAGTGCCGCCCCTGGCTGGCGCCGGACGCACCGGTCGAGCTGGTCGTGGTCGAACCGGGGTGCACGCTGCGCCTGCGCGGCTACGACGTCCGGGTGCTGCCGGCCGACCACGAGGTGCCGGCCGTGCTCTACGACGTCACCGGCCCCGATGGGACCCGGCTGCTGTACGCGACCGACACCGGTCCGCTGCCCGAGGCGGCGGTCGAGGCGGTGCGCGGGGCCGCGTTCGACGTCGTGCTGCTCGAGCAGACCTTCGGCGACCGGCTCGACCACGGCACCCAGCACCTCGATCTCGCCACGTTCCCCGCCCAGCTCGCCCGGCTGCGCGCTGCCGGCGCCGTCACCGACGGCACCGACGTGGTGGCCGTGCACCTGAGCCACCACAACCCGCCTGCCGGGTTGCTGGCCGGGCGGTTGGCGGAGCACGGTGCCCGGGTGCTGCCCGACGGCGCGGAGCTGCAGATCGATCCCGCCCGGCGCTCCGCGACGGTCTGACCGGGGCGGACGCGCGGCCGGCTCCGGAGGGGCCTAACGTCGGCGAGCGTGGAATTCCGACGCCTCGGCCGCTCCGGCCTGACCATCTCCGAGATCGCCTACGGCAACTGGCTGACCCATGGCAGCCAGGTCGAGGAGGACGCCGCCCACGCCTGCGTGCGCGCCGCCCTCGACGAAGGCATCACCACCTTCGACACCGCCGACGTCTACGCCGGTACGAAGGCCGAGTCCGTCCTCGGCCGCGCTCTCGCCGGGCAGCGCCGCGAGGGACTGGAGATCTTCACCAAGGTCTACTGGCCCACCGGCCCCGGCCGGAACGACCGCGGACTCTCCCGCAAGCACATCATGGAGAGCTGCACCGCCTCGCTGAAGCGGCTCCAGACCGACTACGTCGACCTCTACCAGGCGCACCGCTACGACTCGTCGGTGCCGCTCGAGGAGACGATGACCGCGTTCGCCGACCTCGTGCGGCAGGGCAAGGTGCACTACATCGGCGTCTCGGAGTGGAACGCCGAGGAGATCGCCGCCGGCGCCGAGATGGCGCGCGAGCTGGGCATCCAGCTGATCAGCAACCAGCCGCAGTACTCGATGCTCTGGCGGGTGATCGAGGACCAGGTCGTGCCCACGTCCGAGAAGCACGGCCTGTCGCAGATCGTGTGGTCGCCGCTGGCGCAGGGCATCCTCACCGGCAAGTACCTGCCCGGTCAGCAGCCACCGCCCGACTCGCGGGGTGGCCACGCCGAAGCCGGTGGGTCGATGAAGCGGTTCCTCCGTAACGAGGAGCTCCTCACCCGCGTCCAGGACCTGGTCCCGATCGCGGCGGACCTGGGCCTGTCCATGGCGCAGCTGGCCGTCGCCTGGGTGCTGCAGAACCAGAACGTCGCCGCGGCGATCATCGGCGCCAGCCGGCCCGAGCAGGTGCAGGACAACGTCAAGGCGGCCGGCGTCACGCTGGACGCCGACGTCCTGGCCCGCATCGACCAGGCGCTCGGCGACGTCGTCGAGCGGGATCCGGCCAAGGTCCAGCGCGGCGCCTGAGCCGCTCCCTCCTGGTCTCCCCGCTGCGGGAGACCAGGAGGTGGACCCTCCACCTGAGGTGGAGGGTCAGGCAGACGTCAGCCCCATCGGGCCGTAGACCTTCCGCTCGTCCTCGAACAGGGTGACCGTCGCGACGCCCCGGTCGAGCAGTTCGCGCCAGTTCTCCCCCAGCCACGACTCCGCATCGCCCTGGTTGTCCGAGGGCGGGATCTCGACCCCGATGGACGACGGTTCGACGGTCGCCCCGGCGGGGTCCTCCAGGCGCCAGTGCCAGCTCATGCCCGCAGGCTAGTGCGCTCGTTGCCGTGACGTGATCATCATCCGGGTTACCGCCGTCGTCGGCCGGGCATGGCAGTCCACCGACACGTCCACCCGGAGGACCGATGACCGCACCCCGTGACCACGACGCCACCGGCGCCACCCGCGCCGAGCAGCAGCCCGCACCCGAGAACACATCGACCGGGCAGCTGATCGGCCAGCTCACCGAGCAGATCAGCCGCCTGGTCCGCGACGAGGCCCGCCTCGCACAGGCGGAGGTCACCCAGAAGGCCAAGCGGCTGGGCGTCGGCGCCGGGCTGTTCGGTGGCGCGGGCCTCTTCGCCTTCCTCGGCCTGGCCGTCCTCGTCGCCACCGCCGTCCTGGCGCTGGACCTGGTGCTGCCGGCCTGGCTGGCGGCGCTGATCGTCGCCGTCGTGCTCTTCGCCATCGCCGGGGTGCTCGCCCTCGTCGGCAAGAAGGACGTCGAGAAGGGGTCCCCGCCCGTGCCGACCGAGGCCATGGCGAGCATGAAGACCGACATCGCGACCGTGAAGGAGAGTGCGCGCCGGTGAGTACCCCGAGTGGCGACCGCCCCGGAGACGGGCAGGCGCAGCAGGCAGCCGGCCACGGCCCCACGGACCCCGACGCGATCAGGGCCGACATCGAGGCGACCCGCGAGCAGCTGGGCCGCACCGTCGACGAGCTGAGCCAGCGCCTCGACGTCCCCGCCCGCGCGAAGGAGAGCGCGGCGCGGGCCAAGGACACCGCCGTCGAGACCTACCGGGAGAGCCCTCCGGCGTTCGCCGGCGTCGGCGCCGGGCTGGCCGCGCTGATGGGGCTCGTCCTCTGGCGCCGGCGGCGCACGCGGCGCGCGGCCTCCACCGAGGAGCTCGTCATGGGCGTCCACACGGGTCGCCGTCGCACGGCCGGGCGAGCACGCAGGGAACTGGCCGCCCGACAGGCCGCGGCACGCAAGGCCACCGCGAGGGCCGAGAAGCAGGCCCGCCGGGCCGAGACGAAGGCCCGCCGGGCCAGGAGGAGGAAGCGGTGAGCAAGCGCAACAAGGGCGAGGCGCGCAAGAGCACGGGGGCCAAGCTCGCCTACCGGCCCATCGGTCTCATCAGCGGCCTGGTGGCGGGATCGCTGAGCGGGATCCTGTTCAAGCAGGTCTGGAAGCTCGTGGCCAAGGAGGAGGAGGCCCCGTCGGCGCTGCAGAGCGAGTACCGGATGCGCGAGGTCGTGCTGGCCGCCGCGATCCAGGGCGCCATCTTCGCCGCGACGAAGGCGGCGGTCGACCGCGCCGGCGCCCGGGGCTTCACGCAGCTGACCGGCGCCTGGCCGGGCGACTGAAAGAGGACCCCGTCCCACTCATCCCTCGCATGCTCGGGACGAGCCTCCGGACGGGGCCGGCGGCGAGACGACTCAGGCAGGACACGGATCAGGGGGGGAAGACGCATGACGGGCACGCGGCCGCGCGAGAGCGCCGTCGACCGGATCCGCCAGCGGGTCGAGGAGAAGGCCGCCCGGCGCGCGGCCGCGGCCCGGACGACGGCCGACGGCGGGCCGGCCGGGGACCCGAACCGGCTTCCGCCGGGCGCCCCCGCGCCGGAACAGCTGCCGGGGATCGACGCCGGCTCCCCCACCCAGATCCCCGCGCGCGGCTGGAAGCAGGTCCTCAAGCGCGCGTGGGCGGAGAACAACGCCGACAACATGCCGATCATCGCCGGTGGGGTGGCGTTCTTCGGCTTCCTGGCGGTCTTCCCGGCGCTGATCGCGCTGATCTCCATCTACGGCCTGATCGTCTCCCCGGAGCAGGCCGCCGCCCAGGTCGAGGAGTTGACCACCGGGCTCCCCGAGGACGCCCGCACGCTCATCGAGACCCAGGTCGCCAACATCGCCGATGCCGGCGGGGCCCTCACCTGGGGCCTCGTCCTCTCGACGTTCGGCGCGCTCTTCAGCGCCTCGGGCGGCGTGAACAACCTGGTCAAGGCGGTCAACATCGCCTATGACGAGGTCGAGACCCGCAACTTCGTCAAGCTCCGGGCGCTCTCGCTGGTGCTCACGCTCGGGGCGGTCGTCTTCGTCGTCCTGACCATCGGTCTGATCGCCGTCCTTCCGGTGGTCATCGACGTGCTGCCGCTCGGCTCGGTCGGCACCGTGCTGGCGGAGGTCGGCCGCTGGGTGGCGTTGCTGCTCGTCGTCGCCGGATCGCTCGCCGTGCTCTACCGGGTGGCCCCCGACCGGGACGCGCCGCGCTTCCGCTGGGTCAGCCTCGGCTCGGTGCTGGTCACCGTCGTCTGGGCGGTGGTCAGCCTCGGCTTCACCTTCTACGTGAACA
Organism: Blastococcus goldschmidtiae; assembly: GCF_031845325.1. NCBI lineage: Bacteria > Bacillati > Actinomycetota > Actinomycetes > Geodermatophilales > Geodermatophilaceae > Blastococcus > Blastococcus goldschmidtiae. The sequence goes on from NZ_JAVREI010000017.1 coordinate 88,620, forward strand.
ACTTCGGCTCCTACGACGCCACCTACGGGGCGATCGCCGGGGTCATCGTGCTGATGCTGTGGCTGTACCTCACCTGCTACCTCGTGCTCCTGGGCGCGGAGATCAACTCCGAGGCCGAACACCAGACCGGCCACGACACCACCTCGGGTGAGCCGATGCCCATGGGCGAGCGCGATGCCGTGAAGGCCGACACGCTCCCGGCCAAGGCCGAGCCGGAGAAGGGCGACGGCGACCCGACGCGCAAGAACGCCCCCTGAAGAAGGACCCCGTCCCTCTCACCACTCGCAGGCTCGCGGTGAGCCTCCGGACGGGGCCTAGACGGTATGGCGTGACGGCCTGGGGGCCGTTGCGGGCCGGGGCCTCGCTCACGCAAGTTTCGTGGGTTGCCGGGCAGGAGGCGCCTGCTCGGCCTATCCGACATGCGTGGGAGGCCCCGGTGCT
>NZ_JAVREI010000018.1:0-87109 GCF_031845325.1 Blastococcus goldschmidtiae
CGAGTCAGCGCGGCTCGCGGCCCTGCCAGCATGGGTCCACCAGTACAACCACCATCGGCCCCACTCAGCGGTCGGGAAGCTGCCACCCATCACCAGGTTGAACAACCTGGCTGGGCATCACACCTAGCCGTACTGGTCCGGCGTGGTGGGCGCGGCGGGCGGCCACGATCGCCGCGGTCGCTTCCACCGTGGTTCGGCGGGGCATCCGGTGCGGCCGGGAGGAGCGGTCGGCCAGCCCGGCAAGGCCCTCGGCGCGCCAGCGGCGCACCCACTTGTAGACCGTCTGCCGGCTGACCCCGAGCTGCTTGGCGACCTCGCCGGGCCGATGTCCGGACAGGACGCGGGCGACGATCAGCTTGCGGGCGTAGACGGTGGTGCGGGCGTTAGCGTGGGCCACGGAGACCTCCGGTTGGGAAAAGCGACGTCAGACATCGCCACTCCTTCCGGAGGTCTCCTTCGTGATCAAGCCACCACGCCGACTGTCAACAACGTCCGTGGTCGCGACACCTAGGCGAGATAGTCGCGCAGGGCGTCCGCGCGCTGGGGGTCGCGGAGCTTGTTCATCGTCTCGCGCTCGATCTGCCGCACGCGCTCGCGGGACAGGCCGAACTGCTTGCCGATCTGCTCCAGCGTGCGCGGCTGGCCGCCGTCGAGACCGAAGCGGAGGACGACGACGTCGCGCTCCCGGTCCTCCAGCGTCTCCAGCACGTTCCGGACGTCGCCCTTCATCATCTGGAAGGCGACGGCGTCCTCGGCGACGGCGGCGTCGGCGTCCTCGATGAAGTCACCGAGCCGGGACTCCTCGTCGGCGCCCACGGTCTGGTCCAGGCTGACCAGGTCGCGGCTGTGCTCGAGCAGCTCGACCACCCGCTCCTCGGTCATGTCCAGCTCGAGACCGATCTCCTCGGGGGTGGGCTCGCGCTCCAGCTCCTGGTGCATGCGGCGCCGGGTGCGGACCACCTTGTTCACCTGCTCGGCGAGGTGGACGGGCAGCCGGATCGTGCGCCCGGAGTCGGCCATGGCGCGGGTGATCGCCTGGCGGATCCACCAGGTGGCGTACGTCGAGAACTTGAAGCCCTTGGTGTAGTCGAACTTCTCCACCGCGCGGATGAGCCCGACGTTCCCCTCCTGGATGAGGTCGAGGAAGGTCATGCCGTGGCCGGTGTAGCGCTTGGCCACCGAGACGACGAGCCGGAGGTTGGCCTCGAGCAGGTGTGCCTTGGCCGCCTTGCCGTCGACGGCGAGGATCTTGTAGTCGCGCTTCTTGGCGGCCGAGAGTTCCGGCTTCTCGGCCAGCAGGCGGTCGGCGTAGAGACCCGCCTCGATCCGCTTGGCGAGCTCGACCTCCTGCTCGGCCGTGAGCAGCGCGGTCTTGCCGATCGTGTTGAGGTACACGCGCACGAGGTCGGTGGACACCAGACCGGTGGTGTCGGGCTCACGGCGCGGCGTCCGCGAGCGCACCTCGAGGGTGTCGTTGGGGGAAGACTGCAGCAGCGTCACGATGCTTCTTCGTCCTTGCCTTCGATTCGGATGCATCCGCCGGTCGTCGGTGGCGCGGCGGCGCTGACATCCGGGGCGTCGATGGGGATTCCGGGGTGCCCGGACCGTCCCCGTTGCTCTTCTGTCCGGTGTGGTACGTGATGCACAACGGTTCGGAGCGGGGTGCGTGTTCCGCGAGCGCAGGGTTCACAGGCAACCCGCAGGAAGTGTTGCCGCTCACCGGTGCTACCCAGCCGGGAGCGGGATCAGACCTCCAGGAGCAAGGTCATCGGTCCGTCGTTGACCGAGGCCACCTGCATCCGTGCGCCGAAGACCCCGGTGGCCACGGTGGCACCCCGCCGCCGCAGCTCGGCGACCACCTCGTCGACCAGTGGCTCGGCCGTCTCGCCGGGCGCCGCCTCCGACCACGAGGGGCGCCGGCCCTTGCGGGTGTCGGCGTAGAGGGTGAACTGGCTGACAACCAGCACGGGCAGGCCCAGATCGGCGGCGGACACCATGCCGTCCGCGCCGGGGAGGATCCGCAGCTCGTGGATCTTGCGGGCCAGCGCCCGGGCGGCGTCCGCGTCGTCCGTGCGTCCCACTCCGACCAGTGACAGCAGGCCGGGGCCGATCTCCCCGACCACGGCGCCGTCGACGCTTACAGCGGCTGTACTGACCCTGCTGACCACGGCGCGCACGCCGCACACTCTCCCCGATCCCGCGGGCGCCGTGCGCCGGACCCTCGTACGGCCCCACGCGCGCGGCGGCGCAGCCTCGGGCAAGGTGTCCGGGTCCGCGTCGTCGTCCCGTCCCTGGATCCCGAGGAGCTGTTGTCATGCCGGCCGCCGTCGGGACCACGACCAGCGGCGTCCCGATCGCGGCGCTGGCGGCTGCTGCTGCCCTCGTGCTCGTGCAACTGCTCGTACCCGAGGTGCGCCGCCGGGTGTCCCCGCGGTCCACCCGGTTCCAGTCCCTGGCCGGGGGACTGGCGGTGGCCTACGTGTTCGCCCGGCTGCTGCCCGGTCTGGCGCAACCCGCCACGGCGTCCTCCGCCGACCTCCCGGACGGGCCGCTGGGGCTGCTGGAGCGGCATGCGTTCCTCGTCGCGCTGGCCGGCCTCGTGGCGTACTACGCGGTGCTCGACTGGGCTCAGGACGAGGACCGCCGGGAGCAGCGGGAGCCGGGCGGGACCCCGACTCCCTGGCCGTTCTGGGCGAGCGTGGCGCTGTACCTCGTGTTCAACCTCTTCGTCGGGTACCTGCTCGTGCACCAGGTGCGGCCGGGCGTCACGGAGCTGGTCCTGTACACGGTCGCGCTGGCCGCCCGGTACCTCGCGGGGGAGGTCGCCCTGCGCGACCAGGACCCTCGCGTCTACGACCGGTTCGGGCGGTGGATCCTGGCCGCAGCGGTCCTGGCGGGATGGGGGTTCGGCGCGGCGGTCGACCTCGGGGACGCCGCCGTGAACGTGTTCTCCGCGCTGCTGGTCGGCTCGATCATCCTCACCAGCCTCAAGCAGCAGCTACCCGGCACGGCGCGGGTGAGCTTTCCGGTGTTCGGGGCCGCCTGTCTCGTGTTCACGGCCCTGCTGCTCGCGCTCTGAGACCCCATGGCCTTCGGCAGACCGCTCCCGCATCAGTCCGACCGAGGGCAGTCGCGCAGGGCGGAGCCCTCGAACTCGGGCACGGGGCGGGCCTGTGCCTCCTCGAGCGTCGTCGCCTCCCCGTTCTCCTCGATGTCCTGGATCAGCCACTCCATCTCGGCGATCTCCCGCTCCTGGGCCCGGATGATCTCGACGGCGAGCCGGCACACGCGGACGTCGTCGATGTCGGCGCGCTCGGACCGGGTGATGGCCAGCGAGTGGTGGGGGATCATGGCCTGCATCCAGTTGACGTCATCCACGGTGGCCTGGGTGCGGTCCAAGGCGATACCGCCGCCGAAGAGCAGCAGGCTCGCCGCCACGATGGCGATGTTGCCCGTCACGTTCTTGTACATGTTGAGCATCCAGGCGAGCATGACCAGCCCCATGGTGCCGCCCATGGTGAGCGCCATGAACACGCGGCTCTCGCTGAACCGGACGTGGTCCCACTCCCACGTGCCCGCGAACATGGTCCAGTACATGACGACCATGGCCGTCGTGATCATGGCCGCGAAGCGCAGGTACATCTTCGTCTGATGCGACATGCCGCCGTCGTGGCCGTGCTCGTCGGTGTCGGCGTTCCGCTTCGTCGCCATGGTGGGGGCTCCCTGTCTGTCGTCGTCCGGTGTGGGGGTCGTCCGTTCGTCGTCCCGCGGCTGCCGCGACGTCGCCGGCTGCACGGCCCGCAGGGGCACCCGCCCGCTCGGGGGCCGGTGGTGCGTCACCATGCGCGGAGGGCCGTCCGCATGCCCGTACGGTCGTCCGGACAAACGTCGCCCGGTCGGTGACGTCCCCGCGGACGGGGCATACCCCGGCGACCGTGCGGGCAAGGACGGCCGCGGAGGTGTTCCGATGGCCGAGCCCGACCATGCGCATCCGGTCGATGCCGAGCGGGTGGCCCATGCCCGTGCCCGGCTCCCCGGGCGCGAGGAGACCGCACGGCTGACGAGCGTGCTGAACCTGATGGCGGATCCGACCCGGGCGCGGGTCCTGTTCGCCCTGGACATGGTCGAGGAGCTCTGCGTCGGTGACCTGGCGCTGGCACTGGAGGCCACCGAGGACGCCGTCGGCTATGCCCTCCGGCTGCTGCGCACGGCCGGGCTCGTCGCCAACCGGAAGCAGGGGCGGGTCGTGTACTACCGGCTGGGCGAGGGGTTCCCCGAGCCCCTGCGCGACCACTGCCTCCGGCAGCTGGCCGTCCTCGCGGCCGCGGCCCCCGACGAGGAGTGACGGCGGGTGGACGCACGGACGCCCCGGCCGCACGAGGCGGACCGGGGCGTCCGGACGGGAGTGCCTACCGCAGGTCGAAGCGGTCGAGCTCCATGACCTTGACCCACGCGGCGGCGAAGTCCCGCACGAACTTCTCCTTGGCGTCGTCGGCGGAGTAGACCTCGACGATGCCGCGCAGGATGGAGTTCGAGTTGAACACCAGGTCGGCGGCCGTGGCCGTCCGCACGACGGTGCCCTCGGCGTCCAGGCCCTCGTAGACGTCCTCGGCGTCCGCCGAGGTGCGCCACGAGATGCCCAGGTCGAGCAGGTTGCGGAAGAAGTCCTGGGAGAGGACCCCCGGCCGGTCGGTGAACACGCCGTGCGTCACGCCGCCGGTGTTCGCGCCGAGCACGCGCAGGCCGCCGACCAGCAGCGTCATCTCCTTGGCGGTGAGCTCCAGCATGTACGCCCGGTCGACCAGCAACGTCTCCGGCTCGAGCTTGCTGCCCGGCTGGAGGTAGTTGCGGAAGCCGTCGGCCCGCGGCTCGAGCCAGCGGAAGTTGTCGACGTCGGTCTGCTCCTGCGAGGCGTCCGTACGACCCGGCGTGAACGGCACCGTGATCTGCACGCCGGCGTCGGCCGCGGCCTTCTCGACCGCAGCGGTGCCGCCCAGCACGATCAGGTCGGCCAGCGCAACCTTCGTGCCGGTCTGCTCGAAGTCGGCCTTCACCTGCTCGAGCACGGGCAGCACGTCCCGCACCCCCTCGTTGACCGCCCAGCCGATCTGCGGCTCGAGGCGCAGCCGGGCGCCGTTGGCCCCGCCGCGCTTGTCCGTGCCGCGGTACGAGGCGGCCGCCGACCACGCCGTGTGCACCAACTGGGACACGGTCAGGCCGGAGGAGAGCAGGCGCTGCTTGAGGTCGGCGATCTCCGCCTCGCCGACCAGCTCGTGGTCGACTGCGGGGACCGGGTCCTGCCAGATGAGCTCCTCGGCCGGGACGTCGGGGCCCAGGTAGCGGCTCTTCGGGCCCATGTCGCGGTGCAGCAGCTTGAACCAGGCGCGGGCGTACTGGTCGGCGAAGTACTCGGGGTCGCGGTAGAAGCGCTCCGAGATCTCGCGGAAGCCGGGGTCCATGATGAGCGCGAGGTCGGTGGTCGCCATCATCGGCGGGTTCTTCTTGCCCTCGATGTGCGCGTCGGGGACGAGTTCCTGCGCCTCGGGGTTCGCAGGCTTCCACTGCTTGGCGCCGGCGGGGCTCTCGGTGAGCTTCCACTCGTAGCTGAACAGCATCTCGAAGTAGGTGTTGTCCCACTGCGTGGGCGTCGGGGTCCAGGCGCCCTCGAGGCCGCTGGTGATGGTGTCGGCCCCCTTGCCGGTGCCGTGCTGGCTGATCCAGCCCAGGCCGTTGCCGTGCACCGGGCAGCCCTCCGGCTCCGGGCCGACGAGCTCCGGGTTGCCGGCGCCGTGCGTCTTGCCGAACGTGTGCCCACCGGCGATGAGGGCGACGGTCTCCTCGTCGGTCATGCCCATGCGGCTGAAGGTGACGCGGATGTCGTGCGCGGAGGCGACCGGGTCCGGCTGCCCCTTCGGGCCCTCGGGGTTGACGTAGATCAGACCCATGGTGACCGCGGCCAGGTGGCCGTCGTCGAGGTCGAGCGCCGCCTGGTCGGCGTAGCGCTCGTCGCCGAGCCAGGTGTCCTCCGGCCCCCAGAACACCTCCTGCGGCTGCCAGCTGTCCTCGCGGCCGAAGGCGAACCCGAAGGTCTTCAGGCCCATGTCGTCGTGCGCGACGTTGCCGGCCAGGACGAGCAGGTCGGCCCAGGAGAGCTTCCGGCCGTACTTCTGCTTGATCGGGAGGAGCAGGCGGCGTGCCTTGTCCAGGTTGGCGTTGTCGGGCCAGCTGTTGAGCGGGGCGAACCGCTGCGCGCCCTCGCCGCCACCGCCGCGGCCGTCGGCGATGCGGTAGGTGCCGGCCGCGTGCCACGACATCCGGATGAACAGCGGGCCGTAGTGGCCCCAGTCGGCCGGCCACCAGTCCTGCGACGTGCGCATGACGTCGGCGACCTCCCGCTTGAGCTGGTCGACGTCGAGCGTCGCGAACTCGGCCCGGTAGTCGGAGTCACCGAGCGGGTCGGCGTCCTTGGCGGGCTTGTTGAGCACCGACAGGTCGACCTGGTTGGGCCACCAGTCCCGGTTGCTCTGCGGGCGGCCGTTGGTGACCTGTGTCGGCGAGGAGATCGCCGGGTTCTCGCTCTCGCTGGTGCTGGCGGTCTGGACCTTGTCGGTCTCGTCCTTCACGGTGGGCCTCTCTGGTGTGGGGCGGGGGGAAGGGGGGTGTCGGAGGGTCAGGCAGCGGTGCACGCCGGGCAGCGGCCCCAGAAGACGACCTCGGCCTCGTCGACCTCGAAGCCGGCATCGTCGGACGGCGTGAGGCAGGGCGCTGCGCCGACGGTGCAGTCGACGTCGACGATCGCGCCGCAGTCGCGGCAGACGAGGTGGTGGTGGTTGTCGCCCACGCGCGCCTCGTACCGGGCCACCGAGCCCTGCGGCTGGATGCGCCGGACGAGGCCCGTGTCGGTGAGGACACGCAGCACGTCGTAGACGGCCTGGTGGGAGATGGCGTCCACGCGGGTGCGCGCGGCCCCGATGAGCGCCTCGGTGTCCAGGTGCGGATGGGCGTGCACCGCGTCCAGCACCGCAAGCCGTGGGCGGGTGACGCGCAGCCCCACCGCACGCAGATCGCGTTCGAGTTCGGCGTGGTCGGGCACGGGCACATCCTGCCGCGCCTTCCTTGAAGGAGTCAAGAAACGCCTGCACCTGGTGCGTGCGTCGCGGTGGGTGGCGGTCCGCCGGCCGGCGGTAACCTCGGCCCGATGCGCCCCGAGGAGTCCGGCAGTACCGTCCCGCCCCTTCCGGAATCGGGCCTCGCGGCCGCTCCGGGCCACGTCCTCCGGGGGATGGCCATGGGCGTCGCGGAGGTCGTGCCCGGGGTCAGCGGGGGGACCGTCGCCCTCGTCGTCGGCGTCTACGAGCGGCTCATCGACGGCATCGGGCACGTCGTGACGGCACTGCGGCTGTCGGTCACCGGGCGGGTCGGGCAGGCCCGGGAGGAGCTGCGGCGGGCCCACTGGACGACGATCATCCCGGTGCTCGCCGGCATGGTGGTGGCCGTCCTCGTCGCCGCCCGGTCCCTCGAGCCCCTGATCGAGGACCACCCGGTCGGCGCCCGCGCGGTCTTCTTCGGGTTGGTGCTGTTCTCGATCGTCGTCCCGGCACGGATGGTCGGCCGGTGGGCGCCGCGGGACGTCGCCGTCGCGCTGGTCGGTGCCGTCGTGGCGTTCGGGCTCACCGGCCTGCCACCCGCGGACGACGTGGAGCCTGCACTCGCGGTCGTCGTCCTCGCCGCGGCGGTGGCCATCTGCGCCCTGGTGCTGCCGGGGGTGTCGGGTTCGTTCCTGCTGCTGACCCTGGGGCTCTACCAGCCCACTCTGTCGGCGGTCAACGAGCGGGACCTGGCCTACCTCGGCGCCTTCGCGGCCGGCGCCGCGCTGGGGCTGGGGCTGTTCGTCCGGGCCTTGCAGGTGGCGTTGAGCCGGCACCACGCGCTGACGCTGGCCCTGATGACCGGCCTCATGGCGGGATCGCTCCGCGCGCTGTGGCCGTGGCAGCACGAGGACCGCGGGCTGCTCGCCCCGGACGACGGCGCCCTCCCCATGGTCGCCCTCGCAGTCGGTGCCGGCCTCGTGGTGACCGCCGTCCTGCTCCTCCAGGCGCGTCTCGAGCGCCGTGCCCTGGCCGCGGCTCTGACCACCCCGGACCGCCCGGGCAGCTGAGGGTCCCCTGCCGCCGCCCGGGGCGGTCGGGACGATGCCGCTGCACTCGTCATCCGGCATCGGCGCGGGTCGATGAACCACCGCCCGGCACGTCAGCCCGTCAGCCCGTCAGGGCAGCAGGCTGTCCTCCAGCGTGCGGCGCAGCCAGCGTTCGTACCGGTCGGGTGGCCAGCCGGAGTCGACCCGGAGCATGTGGTGCACCTCGGGGCTGGTGAGGGTCCACAGGATGGAGGCTGCCTCCTCGACCGGCATCCCGTCCCGGAGGGGGCTGCTCGATGCGATCCAACCCGCGACGGTCGTCATGGCCCGTCGCCGTTGGCGCAGGTGCAGATCCTCGCGCAGGGCCGCGACGTCGGGATCGACCGCCGCAGCACTGCGGAGCATGCCGTCGACCGGCGCGATCCGCTCGAGCTGGCCGAGCATGCCGCGGGCGAACAGCGCGATCTGCCGACGCGGGTCCGTCTCGGCTCGCATGGCCTGCGGATCCGGTCGCTCCAGCAGTGGGACGTCGGCGTCGTCACCACCGATCACCGTGTCCATCGCCGCCTGCAGCAGCCCGCGCTTGTTCCCGAACAGGTGGAACACCGTGTCGACCGACACCTCGGCCCCGGCGGCGACCGCGACCAGGGTGGTGCCGGCGTAGCCCCGAGCGAGGAACAGCTCGACGGCCGCCGCGATCACCCGGCGACGTGTCCGCCTCGCCCGCTCGGCCCGCAGCGGCGACTTGTAGGACCGCCGGTTGACAGGCTCCGCCATGACGAGCACGCTACCTCTATTCGTCCTAGTCGAACTAGGACCGAAATGATGAGAGGTGCCGCATGAGCACCGGATACGCCCTCGCCTATCGCCTCGGCATCACCCCGTGGGAGCGCGCCGGACGGGGCGCCGCGGCCCAGTTCACCGCCCTCGTCTCCCGGGAGGAGGCCGGGCGGAACCCGCCGTACGGACCGGCTCTCGATCTCGGCTGCGGAACGGGCACGCACTCCCTGCAGCTCGCCGAGCGGGGGTGGCGGGTGATCGGGATCGACGCCGTCGGTGCCGCCGTCCACCGGGCCCGGGCCCGGGCTGCCGAAGAGGGGGCCGACATCAGGTTCCTCGAGGGCGACGTCACCGATCTGCGGCCGGACGCGGTGGGCGAGGTCGGCTTCTTCCTCGACGTCGGATGCTTCCACGGGTTGAAGGACGGCCAGCGGGCGGCGATGGGGGAGAAGGTCACCGCCGTCGCGGCCCCCGGTGCGACGCTGCTGCTGTTGGCATTCCGGCCCGGACGGCGACTGCTCCTTCCGCGCGGCGCCGGACGCGGTGACGTGGAGACCGCCTTCCCCGGCTGGATCCTCACGGACGAGGAGCCCGCCGACGTGAGCGGGATGCCCGGCCCGCTCGAGCGGACCGCGCCGTGCTGGTACCGCCTACGGCGAGCCTGACGGCGCAGCAGGCGGGTCGCCGCGGCGGTGGGTGGGTGCCACCACCCCGTCCTGCGGCACGATCTCGGTGTGCCGACCCTCCGCATCGCCCAGGACGACGCCGCCGACGAGCTGCTGAGCCGCGATCCGCTCGCATTGATGATCGGGATGCTGCTGGACCAGCAGTTCCCGATGGAGCGCGCCTTCGCCGCACCCCGGCTGCTCGCCGACCGCCTCGGCGTCGGCGAGCTGGACGCGGGGCAGCTGGCCGGCATGGACCCCGACGAGCTGACCCGGGTCTTCCAGGGCCCTCCGGCGCTGCACCGGTATCCGGGGTCGATGGCCGGCCGGGCCCAGGAGCTGTGCCGGGTGCTCGTCGAGCGCTACGAGGGCCGTGCGGAGAACCTGTGGGCCGACGCCGCGGACGGGACGACCCTGCTGCGCCGGCTGAAGGAGCTGCCCGGCTTCGGGGCGCAGAAGGCGTCGATCTTCCTCGCGCTGCTCGGCAAGCGGTACGGGGTCACGCCGCCGGGCTGGCGCCAGGCGGCCGGCGCCTACGGCGAGGAGGGGGCCCGCCGCTCCGTCGCCGACATCACCGGGCCGGAGTCCCTGGCCGAGGTGCGCCGGTTCAAGCAGGAGCAGAAGGCCCTGGCGAAGGAGTCCGAAGCCCAGCAGCGGGAGCGGGCCTCGCCGGCCTGACGGATCAGGTCCACCCCTGGGCGGCCATCGGGTGAGCCGCCTCGGGCTCGGACGAGACGATCACCGAGATCTACGAAGGCACCGACCGGGTCCAGCGCATGGTGAGCGCGGAGCCTCCTGGGGGAGTGGCGGCGACCGACGTCCCCCTGCGCGCAGATGGCGCGGTCCGCGCAGAGCCGCCGGCGGACTGATCGGTCTCCTGGGTATCCGATCTGCAGCGGCGTACGGACACGTCGGCCGTCGCTGCGAAGCCCCGATGTCGGCCCGTCATTGTCGGCGAGGTGACGTTCGACGGTACGGGGAGGGCGAACAGGGCAGGGAACGGGCGATGTCCCCAGTAGTCCTGCGAATGTCGGAGGTACCCGTCGTGACCGGAGAGCCGATCGCATCTCGATCCTCAGCGAGCAGCATCGCTGCCTCCCCGTTGGTGAGGCGATGAGGTCCCATCCGCTGCGATCCCTGCTGCCTGTCATCTCCGTGGTGGCTGTCCTGGCCGGCTGTGCCGATCCGGCGGCCACCACTGCCGACGGCCAACAGGTGCTGGCGGCGGAGCAGGTGTTCGTCGAGACGCCCGTCGTGCTGCCCGATGCCTCCGGCACGTCCGCCACCCTGCAGGTCACCACGGACATCGACATGGCCTGCGCGGTGGTGTTCGGACGCGACGAGTCCCTCGGTGACGGGATCGCCACGGACGCCGACATGGGCGGGGGAGCGCATACCGATCACCGGGCGGTCATGCAGGGACTGGAGCCCGACACCGAGTACTTCTACCGGGTGCAGGGGTCCGGAGCCGACGGGAACCTCTACCGCAGCCGGCTCATGAGCTTCCGGACCTCACCGGCAGACGTCGCCGCCACGCCGGGCGACAACGTGGCGCTCGACGCCGAGGTCGTCGACGTCAGCTCCGAGTTCTCCGAGTCGTTCGCCGCCGTGCGGGCGGTCGACGGGAACCTGGGCACCGAGTGGTCCAGCGACATGGACGGCGACGACGCATGGATCACCATCGACCTGGGCCGCGAGGTCCAGGTGCGGGGCGTGGCGATGCGGAGCCGGTCGATGAGCGATGGTTCGTCGGTCGTGGAGACGTTCACCATCACCGTCGATGACGGGCAGACCTACGGGCCGTTCGACGCCGGCACCACAGCCGTGGTGAACGACACCGACTTCACCGGCCAGGTGTTGAGGATCGACGCCGTGCAGACCACAGGAGGCAACACCGGTGCCGCGGAGATCGAGGTCTACGCGGCCCCCTGACGGCCAGCGCCCGCCCGACCGGCCCCCGCATCAGGGCCGAGCGGGAGACGGCGACCGCGCCTACGGTCGAACCATGTCCCTGACTCTCGGCACCGGCCCCCTCGCCCGGCCCTCGACAGGACAGCTGAACGCCGACCTGTGGTCGGTCGCTCCCCCGCACGCGCTGTACCTGCACCCGGTCGGGGAGCGCATCCGCGGCGTGCTCGGCGGGCGCACCGTCGTGGACACGACCGGCGCGGTGCTGCTGCACGAGACGGGCCTGCTACCGCGCTGGTACCTCCCCGAGACCGATGTCGCCCCCGGCCTGCTGCAGCCGAGCGATACCCGCACGACCTGCCCGTTCAAGGGCGAGGCGCGGTACTGGCACCTCGACGTCGACGGTTCCCGGGTGGACGACGCCGCCTGGTCCTACCCCGACCCGGTGGCCGGCTGTCCGCCGCTGGCCGGGCTGGTCTCCTTCTACCTCGAGCGGCTGGACACCTGGTACATCGAGGAGGAGGAGATGCTCGGCCACCCGCGCGACCCGTTCCACCGGGTCGACGCGCGCCGCTCATCGCGCCACGTGGTCGTCCGCGTCGGCGGACAGGTGGTCGCCGAGACCCGCAGCCCGGTGGGGATCTTCGAGACCGGCCTGCCGGTGCGCTGGTACGTGCCGGAGGCCGACGTGCGCGACGGCGTCCTCCGAGCCAGTGACACCACCTCGGTCTGCCCCTACAAGGGGGTGGCGGGTTACGAGCACGTGACCGTGGACGGGCGCCGGTACGAGGACGTGGCGTGGCACTACCCGGAGCCGCTCCTGGAGGCTCTGCCGGCGGCCGGCCACCGCTGCTTCGACGGCGATGGCGACGGCGTCGAGGTGCAGGTCGGCTCCTGACCCATCCTCAGCTCAGCTGACCGGCGAGGTCGGTCAGGCTGGCGGCGCGCAGCGACGGGCCGGTGAAGGATTCCGGGTACGGGGTCCCGGCGCGGTCGATCCACGCGGTGCCCAGCCCGGCGCGAGTGGTGCCGTCGATGTCCCCCACGGGTGAACGGCCACCAGCAGCATGTCGGCCGGATCGGTGCCGCAGGTCCGGGCGGCGCACTCGTAGGCGGCGCGGGCCGGCGTCCAGATGTCGGCGTCCTCCACCGACAGCAGCGCCTCGGAGCGGTCCCGTGGTGGGTCCACGGGCGTGGGCAGGCCCTCCGACGGAGGACCTGCCCCCGGGTCAGAGACCCGGGGCCGGCGGGAGGTCCAGGTCGGTCTGCACCAGGTGGTTGAAGTGGTTGGTGAAGAGGTTCAGCGCGATGTGCACCGACACCTCGGTGAGCTCCGTGTCGCTCCAGCCGGCGTCCAGCGCCGCCTGCCAGGTGGTGTCGCCGACCGAGCCGGCGTTCCCGGTGGACTCGCGGACCAGCGCGAGCAGCGCGGCGAGCTTCGGGTCCTCGTCGTAGGACCCGGCGCGGATGGCCACGGTCTGCTCGGTGCTCAGGCCGGCGGCCTTCGCGCCGCCGGTGTGGGCAGCCTGGCAGTAGCCGCACTCGTCGACGTTCGCGACGACCAGCGCGATCGCCTCGCGGGTCGCGGCGTCGAAGGTGCCGTGGTCGGCGATGACGCCCTGCAGGGCCGCATAGCTCTGGAGGACGACCGGCGCGTGGGCCATCGCCCCGTGGATGTTGAGGACCTTGCCGAACCTGGCCTCGAGCGCCTTGAGCGGGTCGCGGCTCTCGGCGGGGGCGTCGGGGACGGAGTGGACGGGGATGCGGGTCATGGAGGGGGTCTCCTCGTGCTCGGCGTACGGACGCAGGGGGAAGCCGGGAAGGGAGGTGCTCTCCATCCCGGATGGTCAGCTCGGCGACAGTGCCGTCGGAAACGTGGCGCGCCCGAGCCCACGGGGGTGCCGGGACCTGGGAGCCGGTGGACGCCGCTGGAGGCGGTGCTGCAGGACGTCAACCGCCTCGGGCGCCGGGGACGGCACTCCAGCTGCGGGTCGGGACGGTTCCGGGTGGCAGCCGCAGCTTCCCGTCGGGCGCCGTCCGGTCTGCTGAGAGGATCCGCCTCGTGGATCTGGGGCGATGGACGGCGCTGCTCCGCGCCGACGCGGCGAACCTGACCTCGCGGGAGACGCAGATCCGGGACGCCGCGTGGATCGCCCGCTGCGTGGGACGCGGCGCGGCGGCCCCGCTGGGCCCCCAGGACGTCGCCGGCCTCGCCGAGCGGATCACCCCTGCCGAGTTCCGCAAGGACGAGCTGCTCTTCGGCGCCGGAGCCGGCGACCGGCCGGGCGTGTGGATCGTGCGCAGCGGACACGTCGAACTCGGTGTCGCCACCTCACGGGGGAGGGTGGTCGTCGGTGTGCTCCGACCCGGCGACGTCGAGGGTGATCTCCCGCTCCTCCTGGGGATCCCCGTGCCGTACTCGGCCCGTGCGATGGACGACGTCGTCTGCCTCTACCTGTCACCGACCGACTTCGAGTCGCTGCTCGCCCGGCACCCCGCGGTCGCCCGGCGCTGGCTGTCCAGCGTGGCCCAGCGGCTGGCCACCAGCCACGGCAGGCTGATCTCCCTGCTCGGGCGCCCGCTCGTGGCCCAGGTGGCCGGCCTGCTCCTCGACGAGTCGGACCAGGGAACGGTCCGGCTGCCGCAGCGGACCCTGGCAGCGATGCTCGGCGTGGCCCGACCCTCCCTCAACAAGGTGCTCAAGGACCTCGAGCGGCGATCTTTGGTGGCGCTCGGCTACGGCTCGATCCAGCTGCTGGACGATGACGGCCTGCGACGGGTGCGGAATGCCTGAGCCCGGCCGGGCGGAGCAGAAGGCCCGGTCGGAGGAGGCCGAGGAGCGGACGCCGACCTGACCGGTCACCCCGGGATCGGGACGACGGCGATCGGGCAGGCCGCCCGGTGCAGGACGCCGTTGGTGGTCGAGCCCAGGCGGGCCAGCCGGCCGCGGTGCCGGTGGCCCACGACGAGCAGGTCCGCCCCGGCCGAAACCGTGAGCAGGGCCGTGGCCGGGGTGTCGCGCAGCACCTCCTCCTGGATCCGGACGCCCGGGCTCCCGCGGCGCACCGGACCGACCGCCTCGGTCAGCAGCCGCCGCGCCCCGGCCTCGACGCCGCTCCAGTCGACCAGCGGTCCGAAAGCGCCGACGGCGGACTCGAGCGGGACGTCGCGCCAGGCGTGCACGGCCCGCAGGTCGGCACCGCGCGCGGCCGCCTCGGCCACGGCGAAGGCCAGCACGACGTCGTCCCCGCCTCTCCCGTCGACGCCGACGACCACCGACGGGGGAGGACCGTCGGGCGTCGCGCAGTCGTCGGGCAGCGCGATGACGGGACACCGCGCGTGCTGGACCAGCGCACCGGCGGTGGAGCCCAGGATCAGGCCGGGGAGCCCTCCCGTGCCCCGGCGCCCGGTGACGACCATCGCCGCGTCGGCCGACAGGTCCAGCAGCCCGTCGACCGGGTAGTCCTCGACCACCGACGCCGTCACGTCGGTCAGCCCGGTCGTTTCCCGGACGCCGTCGGCGGCGGCCTGCACCAGGCGGGTGGCGCTGTTCGCGAACTGCTCCCTGATGTCGCGGTCGGCCATCGGCGCCGCCCCGTCGGCAGCCTTCCGTGGCGTCACGTGCACCACGAGCAGCCCCGTACCACGGCGACGCGCGCACCCGGCGGCGTAGGCGGCGGCCTGCGTGGAGGAGGCGGAGCCGTCGACACCGACGACGACCCGCCCCGCTGCGGACACCTGCGGACCGGACATCGGCCACCTCCCGTCACGACGTACCAGTCGTACCCCACCAGGCCTGTCGACGCCGACGTGGGACGCGGAGCACTCCTCCCGCGCCTGCACGACCCCCTCCGGCGGTGGCACCATGGGGCGCGGACCGGGCGTACCGGGGCGTTCGCCCCCGCCGCACCGGACACCGGAGGGATGGACATCCGTGGCCACCAGCCAGCAGTTCCCGCGGCCGCGCCGCGCCGAGCCGGTGCTGATCACCGAGGCCCAGGTCAGCCAGGTCGACCAGCACGCCGCGCGCAAGAAGCGGTACGCGATCACCATGCTGGTCCGCAGCATCTGCCTGGTCCTGGCGGCCGTCTTCTACCAGGTCGTCTGGCTGATGCTGATCTTCGCCGTCCTCGGCACGATCCTCCCGTGGTTCGCGGTGATCATGGCCAACGACCGCCCGCCGAAGAAGAAGCAGCACGTCCACCGCTACGTGGCCGGCCCGGACCGTCAGCTGGAGAGCCGCCCCCACCGGGTCATCGAGGGCTGAGCCGCCCGGTCAGCCCTGCGCGGGCACCGGCGCCTCGGCGTGGTGCCGCCCGATCGGCAGCATGAGCGGCTTGCTCGAGACGGGGTCGATCACCACCCGGCTCTCCAGGCCGAACACCGCCCGCACGCAGTCCTCGGTCAGCACGCCGGCGGGATCCCCGGCCGCGTGGATCCGGCCGGCCTCCAGCGCGACGAGGTGGTCGGCGTAGCGGGCGGCGAGGTTGAGGTCGTGCAGGACCATGACGATCGTCGTGCCGCGCAGCCGGTTGAGGTCGGTGAGCAGGTCGAGGACCTCGATCTGGTGGCTCACGTCCAGGAACGTCGTCGGCTCGTCGAGCAGCAGCAGATCGGTCTGCTGTGCGAGCGCCATCGCGATCCAGACCCGCTGGCGCTGCCCGCCGGAGAGCTCGTCCACGGCCCGCTCGGCCAGCGCCGTCGTCTGCGTGGCCTCCAGCGCGGCGGCCACCGCGGCGTCGTCCTCCCTGTTCCAGCGGGAGAAGATGCCCTGATGGGGGTGGCGACCGCGCCCGACCAGGTCGGCCACGGTGATCCCCTCGGGCGCGATGGGGGACTGCGGCAGCAGACCGAGCGTGCGCGCCAGCTCCTTCGCCGGCATCCGGTGCACCTCCTTGCCGTCCAGCAGCACCCGCCCGGCCCGCGGGGCGAGCAGCCGGGACATGGAGCGCAGCAGCGTCGACTTGCCCGAGGCGTTGGCCCCCACGATCGCGGTGATGCGACCCGCCGGCACGGCGAGGTCGAGCTCCTCGATGACGGTGCGCTCGCCGTACGCCAGCGTCAGCCCCTCCGCGGCGAGGGTGTGGGAGCGGGTCATAGCGAGCCTCCGGCCCGGTTGGTGCGGATGATCAGGTAGATCAGGTAGGGCGCGCCGAGCACCCCGGTGACGACGCCGACCGGGAAGCGGGTGTCGAACGCGAACTGGCCGACGAGATCGGCCACCAGCACGAGCAGCGACCCGACCAGGGCCGCCGGGACGAGCAGCGAGCCGTTGGGTCCCACGATCCGCGCCGCGATGGGGCCGGCGAGGAACGACACGAACGCGATGGGCCCGCAGGCGGCCGTGGCGAAGGCGACCAGGACCACGGCGGCGACGATCGCGACCAGGCGCGTGCGCTCCACCCGCACCCCCAGCGCGGCTGCGGTGTCGTCGCCCAGCTGGAGCGCGGAGAGGTTCTTCGTCTGGCCGAGCAGCACCGGGCCCAGCACGAGCAGGGCGATCAGCGCGGGCAGCACCGCCGTCCAGGTCGTGCCGTTGAGACTGCCGGTCAGCCAGCGCAGCGCCTCCTGGTAGTCCCACTGCCCGGCCTTCGTGAGCACGTAGTTGATGACGCTGGTGAGCATGGCGCCGATGCCGATGCCGATCAGGATGAGCCGGGTACCGGCGACCCCGCCCTTGAACGCCAGGCCGTAGATGAGCAGTGCGACGCCGAGGGCCGCGGCGACCGCGAGGGTGGACACGGCCGTTCCGCTCAGTGAGATGATCACGATGCCGACGACGGCCGCAGCGCTGGCGCCGGAGCTGATGCCGATCACGTCGGGGCTGGCGAGCGGGTTGCGGAGCATGGTCTGGAAGGTCACGCCCGCCAGCCCGAAGCTCAGCCCGGCGGCGACGGCCAGGACCCCGCGGGGCAGCCGCAGCCGCCCGACGGTGAACGAGGCCCCCGGCACCCGCTCGCCGAGGACCACGCGCACGACGTCGCCCAGCGGGTAGGACGTCCGCCCCACCATCAGCGTGGTGACGAAGACGGCGACGACCAGCACCGCCAGCGCGGTGATCACCAAGCGGCGCCGCGACGCCCGGCGGACCCGGTTGCGGGCGACCGCGTCGACGTCGGCGGTCCGCGCGGGGAGGAGGGCCGTCACAGCTCGCGCACCTTCTGCCGGCGGACGACCGCGATGAAGAAGGGGGCGCCGATCAGGGCGGTGATGATGCCGACGTCGAGCTCGGCGGGACGCGCGACGATGCGGCCGACGACGTCGGACGCGACCAGCAGGGAGGCCCCGGCCAGCGCCGAGAACGGCAGCAGCCAGCGGTGGTCGACCCCGACCAGCAGCCGGCACAGGTGCGGGACGACGAGCCCGACGAACCAGATGGGACCGGCGACCGCGGTCGCCCCGCCGCACAACAGCACCGACCCGAGGGCGGCCACGCCGCGGGCGACGGCCACCCGCTCGCCGAGCCCGGCCGCCAGTTCGTCCCCCAGGGCCAGGGAGTTCAGGCCGCGGGCGGAGAGCAGGCTGATGACGAGGCCCACGGCGAGGAAGGGCGGCACCGGGGTGATGGTGGAGAAGGTCGTCCCGCCCACGCCGCCGACCTGGAAGGACTGCACGTTGGCCGCGATGTCGCCGCGGGGCAGGGCGATGGCGGTGATGAACGACGTCAGGGCCGCCGACGTGGCAGCCCCGGCCAGCGCCAGTTTCAGCGGCGTCGGCCCGCCGCGGCCCAGCGCGCCGACGGCGTACACGAAGACGGCGGCCAGGGCGGCGCCGGCGATCGCCACGAAGATCCGGCTGGTGGCGGTGAACAGCCCGAACCACGCCAGGCCGGCCACCACGGCCAGCGAGGCGCCCATGTTGATGCCGAGGACGCCGGGGTCGGCCAGCGGGTTGCGGGTGACGCCCTGCATCACCGCGCCGGCCAGCCCGAGCGCCGCGCCGACCAGCACGGCCAGGACCGTGCGCGGTATGCGCTTGGTGACCGCTGCCTCCTCGATGGTCTCCGAGGACCCGCCGAGCGCGGCGAGGATGTCCGACCAGCCGACGCCGCGGGAACCGATGGCCACCGAGGCCGCCACGAGCAGGGCGAGGACCACCAGGACGACGAGCAGCCAGAGGGACCGGACCGATCCCGGACGCCGCCGCGCGGCGGCGTCCGGGGTCGGGACGGGGAGGAGCGAGGTCACGGGAGGGCCGTCACTGGCAGCAGGGTCACGGGGCCTTGTCGGCGGCCTCGGCGAGCATGGACACGTAGTCCTCGAGCACCCAGGAGATCGCCAGCGGCGTGGGGTTCGCGGCCGTGCCGAGCGGGGTGTTCGGCAGCAGCACGATCGCCTCGTTCTGCACCGCGGGCATCTGCGACAGCAGCGGGTCGGCCGTCAGCGCGTCGACCAGCTCCTGGTCGCCGTAGGTGACGATGAGCTCCACGTCGTCCAGCGTGTCGATCTGCTCGGCGCTGATCGTGCCGGAGAACTGGTCGGGGTCGCCCGAGGCGTCCGTGACGCTGGGCGGGGTGGCCAGGCCGAGGTCCTCGAAGAACGCGGCGCGGGTGTCGAACGGCGTGTAGTAGCTGACCTCGCTGAGGTCGGTCGTGTCGACGTGGGTCAGGAACATCGCGTTCTTCCCGGCCAGCTGCGCGTGCTCGCCGACGGTGTCCTCGATCTCCTGCTCCAGGTCGGCGACGAGCTCCTCGCCCTCGTCGGCCATGCCCATGCCGGCCGAGTTGATCTCGATCATGTCGCGCCACGACGTCGCCCACGGGCCCTCGGGGTAGGCCACGACCGGCGCGATCTCGCTCAGCGTGTCGTAGTCCTCCTGGGTCAGCCCGGAGTAGCCGGCGAGGATGACGTCGGGCTCGGTGTCGGCGACCGCCTCGAAGTCGATCCCGTCGGTCTCGTCGAACAGCACCGGCACCTCGGCGTCGAGCTCCTCGAGGCGCTCGGAGACCCAGGGGAGCAGGCCGTCGTCGTCGTCGTCACCGAAGTTGGCCGCCGCCATGCCGACCGGCACGACCCCCAGGGCCAGGGGCACCTCGTGGTTGGCCCAGGCGACCGTGGCCACCCGCTCGGGCTCCGACTCGATCGTCGTGGTGCCGAGGGCGTGCTCGATGGTGACCGGCGCGAAGTCGCCGGAGCTCGCCTCCTCGGTGTCCGTGGAGGAGTCGGCGCAGGCGGCGAGCCCACCGATGAGGAGCGTGGCCGCGGTGAGTGCGACCAGTCGTGGTGCGCGGTGCATGGTGTCCTTCCAGCGTCGTGCCGCGCTGCGGCGCAGCGCGGTGCGTCCGGTCCGTCGGTGGCGCCCCTGCCCGGCGGCGCGCGGTACGGAGACCGGGCGGCATGCTGGAGAGGGCCGCCGAGGGAGCATGCCGACAGAGCCAGTGGAGTTCGTGATGAGGTGAGGCTGGCCTAACTTAGGGCGGCGGGGCGCGGCTGTCCATCACGGGAAGATCACGTTCGCCGCCTGTCATCATGGACACGGCCCGGCGGGTGCCCGGTTCCCGGGTCGCGACCCCGGACGCACACCACGAAGGAGAACCCGTGAGCAGCAGCGACATCCTCGAGCGGCCGGACGTCCGCGACGCCGACACCGGCAACGCCAACGAGGTCTTCCACTACGTCCGCAAGAACAAGATCGCCGAGAGCGCGGTCATGGGCACGATGGTCGAGGCGCTCTGCGGGGAGGTCTTCCCGGTCACCAAGACCCCCAAGCCGGGCAGCCCGGTGTGCCCGGCCTGCAAGGAGGTCTACAACCAGCTCAAGAAGGAGTGAGCGGGGCTCTCTGTCGTCCCGAGTGGGCCCCGGAGGGGTCCGCGCAGGGGCGACCGACGCGCTCAGCGAAGCAGGGGGACGGCTCGTGGCCGCGGTGCCACCCGGAGGGTCGCGTTGTCATCGCCCCAGCCGGCGGGCCTCCGCGGCGAGCTTGGCCTCACGCCTCGCCCGCCGGCGAGGGTCGTGGCGGCGCAGCGGCGCAGGCCAGCGGGCCTGGATGGTGGCGTTGAGCTCGGCCCCTAGCAGGACCGCCATGCCGAAGAAGAAGCAGAACAGCAGGATGCCGATCGGGGCGGCCAGCGCGCCGTAGGGCAGGGCCGCGGTGAGCACGTCGGCGACGTAGGTCCGGAGCAGCAGGGCGGCCACCATGAAGAAGGCCAGTGCCAGCACCGCGCCGGGCAGGTGCCGGCTCCACGGCAGGCGGTTGGGCAGCACCACGTTGTAGAAGCTGGTGAGCGCCAGCAGCAACCCGATGATGACCAGCGGCCAGTAGATGCCGTTGATCAGCACGGTGGCGACCGGCTGCCAGCCGGCAGGCAGCAGCGCCACCAGCACGCCGCGGCCGAGCACCAGCAGGGGCAGGGTCAGGACGGCGATGACCATGCCGACCACGAAGAGCCACAGCGCCTTGAGCCGGGTGCGGATCGGCCCGCGGACGTCCCGCTGGTCGTAGGCGATGACGATCGTGTTCATGAACGTGGCCGTCGCCGATGACCCGGCCCACAGGGAGATCAGGAAGCCCAGGCTGACGACCTCGAGCCGCCCGGAGCTGAGGATGTCGTTCAGCGTCGGGGCGACCAGGGAGTCGACGACGTCGGGGGTGAGCACTTCCGTGGACGAGCTGAGCAGGTAGTCCTCGATCTGCCGGACCGAGTCGGCGCCGATCAGGTCGCTCAGGTAGCCCAGCGAGCCCAGCAGCCCGATGAGCAGCGGCGGGACGGAGAGGATCTGCCAGAAGGCCGCCTCTGCGGACAACCCGAGGATCCGGTCCTGCCACGCCTTCGCCAGCGTGCGGCCCAGGACCTGCAGCGGTACGCGGACGAACGCCGGCCAGGAGTCCAGCCGGCCCGGGCTCCGGTCTCCGACGGGTGTGGCACCTGCATCGGGCCGCTGCCGGGCGGGACCTCCGGCCGGATGGTCGCCGGCGTCGGGTGGCGGGGCATCGGGGGGTGGGGCGTCGGGGGGTGGGGCGTCGGCCTGCGCCGGCGGATCGCCGGGCAGCACAGCGCTCATCCGGTCAGTCTCCACGTCGCGCCCCGGCCCGGGCAGCGGCACCCGCTCGTCCGGGGGATCCCCGCCGGTGGAGCCGCTCAGTGCACCCGCCGGCGGCCGGCACGACCGTTCCCGGGGTGCCGGTCAGCCGGGCGGCGCCCGCCCGACGTGGGAGCGCTGGTCGGAGCCGTTCCGTCCGGGGGAGCGGGGGCCCCCTCCGGCGGGTCGGCCGGGGGCACGCAGGTGATGACCGCCTCGGCGTTGTAGCGGGTGCGGAAGTCCTCCCGGTCGAGCTCCGCGCCCGTGGCCAGGTCCTTGAACACCCGGGTCACGGTGATGTCGAAGCCGGGCACGCCGGACTGCGGGATGCAGTCGCCGTCGTCGACCTTCTCGATCACCGCCGGCTCCCTGGGGTTCCGCCGCTCGCTGCTGATGGACTCGATCTCGTAGCGCTTGGTGCCGTAGAAGGTGACGGTGAGGGAGCGCGGCGTCCACTGCGTGTCGACGTAGACGCCGGTGTCGCTGTCGTTCCGCCACTGGAGGTCGATCGCCCCCTCGTAGACCGTCGCCTCCCGGCCGGCGGGATAGCGGCTGATGTAGAAGCTGTGCGGCTTGTGGTAGACGTCCTCGAGCCCGGCGAAGAACACCGCGTTGAACATCGTGGTGGCGAACTGGCTGATGCCCCCGCCGACCGCGGTGGACAGCTCGCCGCCGCTGATGACGGTGGCCGGCACGTAGCCCTGGGCCGTCCCGCGGGGGCCGGTGAAGGTGTTCAGGCTGAAGGTCTCACCGGGCAGGATCAGCGCACCGTCGACCTCCGCGGCCACGACGCGGATGTTCTCGCCGCTGGCCGGGTTGCTGATGTTCGTGGTGAAGCTGCTGATCTCCTCGCGGATGCCCAGCGCCTCGGCCTCCTGGGTGGTGAACTCGGCCGGCACGGGGCCGGGCTCGGCGGTCACCGATCGCGGTGCGGGGTCGTCCAGCACGGGCAGGAGCTGCTCGACCAGGTGCGCCGGGTCGATCCCGGTGCCGTCGACCGAGGGGACGACCCGCACCGAGCCGCCGGAGACGTCGAAGGTGGCGTCCTCGGCGGGGGTGCCGAAGACGGCCAGCTCGTCCCCGAGGGCGGTCTGCAGTGCGGCCGGGTCCATGCCGACCTCCAGCTCGCCGTCCTCGGTCGGGGTGAAGGTCAGCGACGCGGCCAGGGCGCCGACCGGGACCTCGGCGGTCGGGCCGCCGGGGCCGCCGGTCACCGTGACCGGGGCCGCGAGGGCCGGCTCGACCGTCTCGGCGAGCACGCGCTCGGCCTCGGGCGTGCCGACGGTGACGGGATCGACGTCCACGGGCAGTTCGAGGGGGGTGGCCGGGTCCACCTCGCGGGTGAGGGCCGCGGTGATCGCCTCCTCGGCGCCGTCGCGGTCGAGCGTCCGCCCGTCGGCCGGCTCGACCACGCGGGGGGTGGCGCCCTCGATCGCGATCGTGGCGTCGGCCGGCGCGCGGTCGACCTGCTCGGCGAAGGTCTCCAGCTGGGCGTCGAAGGAGCCGAGCTCGTCGGCGACCGTCGACTCGTCGACCTCGACGACGGGCTGGACCTCGCGGTCGGCGAACAGCGTGGTGAGGCGGGTCCACGGGTTCAGCGGCTGGGCGTCCGCGGTGTCGACGGTCTCCTCGGCATCGAGCCGGATGCCGGCCCGGGCGGGGGAGAAGACGCCTTCCACGTCGTCGGCGACGATGCGGCGGTCGGCGGCCACCCGGTCGCCGAGCTCGGCGTCGAGCCGGTCCACGGCGGCGGCGGGCGCCATCCCGCCGATGTCGACGCCGGCGACGACGGTCGACCGCGGGACGCTGCCGGAGGAGGCGAGGAGGTCCACGCCGTAGGCGGCGGCGAGCACGGCCAGGGCGCCGGCAGGTACGAGCACCGCTCGGCGCCGCCACCACGGGGAGCCCCCGCTCTCGTCACCGTCGGCGGGAGGTGCTCCGTCGCCACCGGCGCCGGAGCCGCGGACGGCCGGGGCCTCCAGCCGGCCCGTGGCGTCGTCCGGGCGGCCCGCGGGCGGGACGTGGTCCTGGGGGGCGGCGGGGGCGTCGGCGACGCCGTGCTGGGCGGTGGTCCCGGTGCCGTTCTCCGGCGCGCCGCTGAGCCAGTCCCGTGACACCGGCCGGGTGTCGTCGACCTCACCCGGGGGCGTCGAAGAATTGTGCAGCTCGGGCGTGTCGCCGTCGTCGGCAGCAGGCCGCGACGGCTCGACCGGTGGTCGGCTGTCGGGCCCTTCGCCGCGCAGGCGCACGGTCTCGTCGTGCGCGGGGGGCTGCTGGGACATGGGGGGATCCTCCGGTCGCCGTCGACCGGGAGTGCCCGGGAACGACGGAGCCGCCGGCCCTCCATCCGCACGAGGCGGTACGGAGGAGCCGGCGGCGTCGTCGGGTGAGGCTGTCATCGCGGGCGCGACGATAGCCGGTCTCTCAGGCAGTTACGTGCTGCTCGCCCTCGGTGTCGATGATGTCGACGGCGATGTCGCGGAGCTTGCCCTCGTACTCCCGTGCGTGGTGCCCGCAGAAGACGAGGTCGCTGCCACTGGCGAGCACGACTCGCACCTTGGCCAGAGCACCACAGCGATCGCAGTGGAAGGGAACGACGAGGTCATCGGTGGGCGGGGTCGTCGTCAGCGTCTGGGTCATCTGGCTCATCACTCGCTCTCTACCGCACGGATCCGCGGCTGCGGATCGGCCTCCTGCACAGCGCCAGGATGGCCCCTCGTGTTCCCGCTCCGCTGTAGGCGAACCAGGACTCACCGATCGAGATGAGTCCGTGATGTACCGGCAGTGGTTCGGGTTCAGCAGGGGACGTCACTGGGGTGGTACCGGTCGTGCACGTGCTGGTGTCGCTCGCCGTGCCGGTCGGGTGACCGGTGCGGCGGTGGGTCCGCTGCTGTTCTGACGACCCACACGCTACGCGGTCTACCCGACAGATGTCGGCGCCAACCCGCGCGCCCCCCGTCCGGGGGGTGGGGGGCTCTGTCTGGTCGTGCCGAGTGGGCCTCGGAGGGGTCCGCGCAGGCGCGACGGACACGCTCTGCGGGACCGGTCCCGGCACGTGGCCGCGGTGTCGTCCGGAGGACGACGATGTGCTCAGTCGAGGTAGTCGCGCAGCACCTGGGAGCGGCTGGGGTGGCGCAGCTTGCTCATCGTCTTGGACTCGATCTGCCGGATCCGTTCCCGGGTCACCCCGTAGACCTGCCCGATCTCGTCGAGCGTGCGGGGCTGGCCGTCGGTCAGGCCGAAGCGCAGCCGGACGACGCCGGCCTCCCGCTCGGACAGCGTCTGCAGGACGCTGGTGAGCTGGTCCTGCATGAGCGTGAAGCTCACCGCGTCGACGGCCACGACCGCCTCGGAGTCCTCGATGAAGTCGCCGAGCTGGCTGTCGCCCTCGTCGCCGATGGTCTGGTCGAGGCTGATCGGCTCCCGGGCGTACTGCTGGATCTCCAGCACCTTCTCCGGGGTGATGTCCATCTCCTTGGCCAGCTCCTCCGGGGTGGGCTCGCGGCCCAGGTCCTGGAGCAGCTCGCGCTGGATGCGGCCGAGCTTGTTGATGACCTCGACCATGTGCACCGGGATGCGGATGGTGCGGGCCTGGTCGGCCATCGCGCGGGTGATCGCCTGGCGGATCCACCACGTGGCGTACGTGGAGAACTTGTAGCCCTTGGTGTAGTCGAACTTCTCGACGGCGCGGATCAGGCCGAGGTTGCCCTCCTGGATCAGGTCCAGGAACGCCATGCCGCGCCCGGTGTAGCGCTTGGCCAGCGACACGACCAGGCGGAGGTTGGCCTCCAGCAGGTGGTTCTTGGCGCGCTCGCCGTCGCGGACGATCCAGTTGAGGTCGCGGCGCATCTGCGGGGAGAGCTTGATGCCCTCCTCCTCGACCTGGCGCAGCCGCTCGGAGCCGTAGAGCCCGGCCTCGATGCGCTTGGCGAGGTCGACCTCCTCCTCGGCGTTGAGCAGCGCGACCTTGCCGATCTGCTTGAGGTAGGCGCGGACCGAGTCGGCCGAGGCGGTGAGCTCGGCGTCCTTGCGGGCCTGCCGCAGCGCCTCGGACTCCTCCTCCTCGTCCCACTCGAAGTCCGTGCCGGGCTCGGCGGCCTCGTCCTCGGCCGGGGCGACCTCGACGCCGTCCTTGCCGGTCATGACCGTCTCGTCGAGCGTGAGCCCCTCGGAGCCGCCGTCGACCACGGCGACGGTGGTGCCCTCGCCGGCCACGGCGGTCAGGACGGCGCCCTCGCCGGCCGGGGTGGAGGGCG
The DNA here is from genome assembly GCF_031845325.1 of Blastococcus goldschmidtiae. Taxonomy (NCBI): domain Bacteria; kingdom Bacillati; phylum Actinomycetota; class Actinomycetes; order Geodermatophilales; family Geodermatophilaceae; genus Blastococcus; species Blastococcus goldschmidtiae. The sequence goes on from NZ_JAVREI010000018.1 coordinate 25,766, forward strand.
TGATCGCCGGCTTCGTCTTCCCCTTGGCGGGCGCCTTCGCGGTCTTCTTCGCCGCGGCCTTCCTCGCCGGCGCCGCCGTGCCGGTGCTCTCCGGGACCGCGGCGGTGGCCCTCGGGGCGCGGGTACCGGCGGCGACCGTCCTGGCGCGCGTGCGGGCGCTCGCGTCGGCTGCTTCCGGTGCTGGCTGGTCGGCGGGCACTCAGGTTCCTTCCCGTGCTGGGGACGTACGCCAGGGGACCGTGTGATCCTCGGGTAGCGGCTCCGGCTCTCGCCCTCGTCGTCGGGGGAGTCCCGGCAGACCGGTGCGGTGTTTGACCGCGCTGGGGTGGGGGATCCCTCACGGCTGGAGGGCGGCGGGCTGGGGCACCGCCATTGTAACGACGGGCCCCGGCGATTCCACTGCCCTTTCCTGCCCGTTCCGCCGGGCGAGTGGCCGGTCGCCCCCGGGTCAGGACTCCGGGCGTTCGTGCGCCGCCAGGGCCGCTCCGACGATGCCGGCGGCGTTCTGCAGCTGGGCCGGGACCACGGGCGTGCGCGTGCTGAGCAGCGGCACCCACTTGGACGCCTTCTTGCTGACGCCGCCGCCGACGATGATCAGGTCGGGCCAGAGCCCGGCCTCCAGGACGTCGAGGTACCGGTCGACCCGGGCGGCCCACTCGGGATAGCTCAGCTCCTCGCGCTCGCGGGCCGACGCGGCGGCGCGGCGCTCGCCGTCCTCGCCGTCGACCTGGATGTGGCCGAACTCGGTGTTGGGCACCAGGCGCCCGTCGACGAACAGGGCGCTGCCGATCCCGGTGCCGAACGTGAGCATCAGGACGACGCCGTCCCGGTCCCTGCCGGCGCCGTAGCGCATCTCGGCGATCCCGGCGGCGTCGGCGTCGTTGAGGGTCGCCACCGTGCCGGGGATGCGTGCCTCGAGGCCGGCGTCGACGTCGGTGCCGATCCAGCTCGGGTCGACGTTGGCCGCCGTGTGCGCCACGCCGTGCTTCATCACGCCGGGGAAGGTGACACCGAGGCGACCGGTCCAGCCGAAGTGCGTCACGATGCGGCCCACGGCGTCGTAGACGGGGTCGGGCAGGGCGGGCTGAGGGGTCTCTATCCGGAGCCGCTCGCCGAGGAGCTGCCCCTTCTCGAGGTCCACCAGGCACCCCTTGATGCCGCTGCCGCCGATGTCCACACCGAAGCCCTGCATCCGGCCAGGTTAGTAAGAGGACCCCGTCGCCCCCCAACACGCGCTCCGCACGCGCCGGGACCCTGCGACGGAGCCGGGGTGTTCCGGCCGGGGGAGGATCGCTGCATGACCCTGCTGCCCGAGTCCGAATCGCTGCTGGCGCTGGCCGTGGCCACCGCTCGCGAGGCCGGCGAGCTGGTCCGGAGCGGACGTGCCACGGCCGGGGACGACGTGGCGGTCAAGTCCAGTCCGGTGGACGTGGTGACCGCGGTGGACACCGCCTGCGAGCACCTCGTCGTCGGGCGGTTGCTGGGTGCCCGGCCCGACGACGGCGTGCTGGGCGAGGAGGGCGCCGAGCGGGCCGGCACCAGCGGCGTCCGCTGGGTGGTCGATCCGATCGACGGCACGGTGAACTTCCTCTACGACCTGCCCGCCTACGCCGTCTCCATCGCCGCCGAGGTCGACGGCGTCGCCGCGGTGGGCGTGGTGCTCAACGCCGCGACCGGTGAGCTCTTCACGGCCGTGGCCGGCGGCGGGGCGTTCCTCTCGACCCCGACGGCGCCGGACCCGGTGCGGCTGACCGGCGGCCGGGCGACCTCGCTCGAGCACAGCCTGGTCGCCACCGGCTTCGGGTACCGGGTCGAGCGGCGGCGGGCGCAGGGGGCGGTCGTGGCCGGGCTGCTGCCCCGGGTGCGCGACATCCGCCGGCACGGCAGCGCGGCGCTGGAACTGTGCGCCGCGGCGGCCGGGCGGGTGGATGCGTACTACGAGGCCGGTCTCGAGCCGTGGGACCACGCGGCGGGCGCGCTCGTCGCCGCCGAGGCAGGGCTGGTGGTGGCCGGGTTGCCGGGCCGGCCCGTCGGCGACCCGTTGGTCGTGGCCGCCGCCCCGGAGATCGCCGAGGACCTGCTCGCCCTGCTGGCCGAGCTGCACCCGGCCTAGCGACGGCCGGGCCGGCGCTTCGCCGGCCCGCGGACGGCCGCGCGGTCAGCAGGCGTTCGCGGCCTCCTCGGCCTCGGCCAGGGCGGCGTCGACGGCCTCGTCCGTGGCCAGGCTCTCGCCGATGACGAAGTCCGGTCCCAGGACGAGGTCGACCTGCTGGGTGGCGCGGACGTCCTGGTACAGGTCGGCGCCGGGGAGGTAGAGCGCCAGGAAGGCGGCGGTGGACTTGCCGCCGACGCCGTGGCGCACCTCGCCCACCCCGGTGACCTCGCGGCCGGTGGGGTCGTTGGCGACCTCGGCGATGGTGAACCCGCGGGCGCCCAGGTTCTCCTTGACGGCCTGGGCGATCCCGGCCTGGTCGGAGGCGTTGAAGACGCGCACCGAGACGGTCGCGGGATCCAGGGCGGCCGGTGCGGGCTCGGCGGTCTCGCAGGCCGCGTCCTGCTCGGCCTGGAGCTCGGCGTCCTGCCGGAAGACGTTCCACCAGACGCCCGCCGCGACCAGGCCCAGCACCAGCAGGAAGATGAGCGGCGGCAGTGGCCGACGCCCGCTGCGGGCGCGCACCGTCGGGCGTTCGGTGCGCAACGTCGTCACTGTCACTCTCCTCGCAGGGACCCGGGTGCCCGCACCGGCCGGGGGGCCCGGGCGCGCGACGGTGGGTCGGTCGGGGTCGAGCTTAGAGCCGGACCGGCCGGCTAGATCGCACCGTCCTCGAGCGCGGCGCGTCCGAGCTCCACGACCGGGTCGATGCGCTCGGCGTACCCGCTGGTGTTCTTGCCGGCCATGGCGCCGGCCGCCGAGCGGGCCACGATGCCGGCGATGATCGCGGCGAACTTGAAGAACGCGAAGCCGACGTACCAGTTGAGGTCGGCCAGGTCCACGCCGGTGCGCTGGGCGTACCGCTGCGCCGCCTCGAGGCGGGTCGGGAAACCGGGCAGCGTGGTCAGTGCGCTCTGGGTCGAGGCGCGGTCCTCACCGGCCTGCGGCCAGTAGACGAACATCATCCCGATGTCGGTGAGCGGGTCGCCGAGCGTCGACATCTCCCAGTCGAGGACGGCCTTGATGCGGCCCGGCTGCTGCGGGTCGAGCAGGCAGTTGTCCAGCCGGTAGTCGCCGTGGACGATGCTCGAGCGCTGGGTGGTCGGCACCGTCTCGGCGAGCCGTGCGGCCAGGGCGTCGAGGTCCGGGCGGTCGCGGTCGCGGGTGGCGTCCCACTGCTTGGTCCAGCGGCGCACCTGGCGCGCGGCGAACCCCTCGGGCCGGCCGAAGTCGGCCAGCCCCACGGCCTCGTGGTCGACCGAGTGCAGGTCGGCCAGGACGTCGATGAGCCCCTCGCCGACGGCGCGTCGCTGCGCGGGCTCGTCGGCGTACCCGGACGGGAAAGCGTTGACGGCGTGGATCCCGACGACGCGCTCCATCACGTAGAACGGCGCGCCCAGCACCGACTCGTCGGTGCACATGTGCAGCGTGCGCGGCACCGGCACGGGCGTGCCGTCCAGCGCGGAGATCACCCGGTGTTCCCGGGCCATGTCGTGGGCGGTGGCCAGCACGGCGCCCGTGGGCGGCCGGCGGAGGATCACCGAGTCGTCGGCGGAGCCGCCCTGCGGGGTCACCACGTAGGTGAGGTTGGACATACCGGCCGCGATGAGCTCGACGGTCACCTCCTGCCACCGCTCGTCGCCCAGCGCACGCGCCAGGTAAGGGCCCACGACGGTCGGATCAGCACCCACGGGAGTCGCCACGGCGGCAGGGTAACCTCTGCCGCTCCGCCGCCCCGACGCCCGTCCGTGCGCCCGATGTGTCGCCCGTGATCCCGCGGGCACAAACCGGGCCCGTAGGGCGTTGGGCGGCTGCCGGACCCGTCCGCCGTCCACCCGGACGGCAGCGAGCGACCGGCACGGACCGGAGGCCCCGCACGCGGGCCGCCGGCACAAGGCACACCGATCGCCCACCGGCGACCGGCCGAGACGACGGAGCCCACCCGGCACCGCGTCAGAAGAGCGGGCCCGACGCCCGCGAGAACCAGGAGGGGCACCCCATGGCCACCGACTACGACGCCCCGCGCCGCAACGAGTCCGACGAGCTCGGCGAGGACTCGCTCGAGGAGCTCAAGGCACGCCGTGCCGAGGCCCAGTCCTCGTCGGTCGACGTCGACGAGACCGACTTCAACGAGAACCTCGAGCTGCCCGGTGCCGACCTCTCGAACGAGGAGCTGACCGTGCGCGTGCTGCCGAAGCAGGAGGACGAGTTCACCTGCTCGCGCTGCTTCCTCGTCCAGCACCGCAGTCGGCTGGCCGCCACCAAGGGCGACGACCTGTACTGCCGCGACTGCGCCTGAGGACGACCCTCTGCCCCCGCCGCTCGCAGGATCGCGGCGGGAGCCCGCAGGGGGCCGGTCCTGGTGACCCGGATGACGAGGAGCGGGTGATGAACGAGGACTCGTCGCGCACGGCCGCCCCGCGCGACGTCCCGCCACCGCGTCCGGTCGCGCCCGTGCCGGTCCCGGCCGAGGAGGGCGGGCTGGGCCGCGCCGCGCGAGCGGTGGCAGAGGCGGTCGCCGGCCTGGTCGGCGGTGCCGACCAGGCTCCCGGTCCGGCCGCGGACCAGGCTCCCGGGCGGACCGCCGGAACCGGCCTGCGCGACGTGCTCGGCGCCGTCGCCACGGCGGTGGGCGCCTCCCTCGGTGGTGGTGCGGGTGCACCCACCGCGTCCACGGGCCTGGCCGACGAGCCGCCTGCCGGGGCGGGCCGGTCCCCGGGGGCGGTGCTGGGCGACCTGCTGGCCGCCGCTGCGCCGCGGCTTCCCATCCGGAACGCGGCCCGGCTGCGCGCGGCCTACCCGGGCTCCTCCGACGAGGAGATCACCGCCGCCCTCGTCGCCCGCGCGGCCCGGGCCACCTCCGGCATCGGTGCGGCGACCGGCGGCCTGTCCGCCGCGCACTGGTTCGCGCCGCCGTCCCTGCTCGCCGTTCCGCTGGAGCTGGGCGCGGAGACGGTCCTCACGGCCGCGGTCGAGGTGGTGCTCATCGGCGAGCTGCACGAGCTGCACGGCCGGCCGGCACCCGGGGACGCCCGCGAGCGCGGGGCGGCCTACCTGTCCAGCTGGTCGGCGCAGCGCGCGGTGTCGAGCGGCTCCGGCCTCGGATCGGTCCTGGGGGCCGCAGGCATGCGCGCCCTGCGGCGGCGCGTCGGGCGCCGGCTCGTCGGCAACGTGCCGACGGCGGCGCCGCTCCTGCTCGGCGCCGCACTGGCGGGGCGGAGCAACCGGCGGGCCACCGAGGGCCTGGCCGCGCGAGTGCTGCGCGACCTCCGCGGCGGAGCCTGACCGTGTGCCCAGGGCCGGCGTGACCACCGGACCGCCGGGCGCGGCTAGGGTCGCCGACGTGCCCGACCTCCCCCCGTCCGAGCTGGACGTGCCGGTCTCCCTGCTGTCCGCCGGAGGTGCCGTGCCGCGTTATGCGCTGCCCGGCGACGCCGGCGCCGATCTGACCCTCACCGAGGACGTCGAGCTGGCTCCGCTGCAGCGGGCGGTCGTCGGGACGGGGGTGGCGGTGGCGATCCCCGAGGGCTATGCCGGATTCGTCCACCCGCGTTCCGGGCTGGCCGCCCGGCACGGCCTGGGCGTCGTGAACGCCCCCGGCACGATCGACTCCGGCTACCGCGGGGAGATCAAGGTGATCCTGGTCAACCACGACCCGGCCACCCCGCTGACCCTCCGCCGCGGTGACCGGATCGCGCAGCTGGTCGTGCAGCCGGTGGTGCGGGCCCGCTTCGTGCCGGTGGAGCAGCTGCCCGACAGTGCACGCGGCACGGGCGGGCACGGCTCGACGGGGGGCTTCTCGGGGCGGATGACCACGGTGGACGAGGAGCAGGACTGACATGCCGTTCGGACGACGACGCAACCGGATCGACCGCAGCCTGCGCGAGCGCGGCGTGCCGCCGGAGCCGCAGGTCCGCGAGCGCGACGTGGAGGAGACCACCGGGCCCTGGGACGTCGCCGACGCACCCGAGGACGGCATCACCCGGCTGGACCTCGGCGCTCTGCGGCTGCCCGCGCGCCCCGGGATGGAGCTGCGGGTGGACCTGAACCAGCAGCAGCAGGTGATCGGGGCGACGCTGCGCTCGGGGGACTCCCTGCTGCAGGTCTCGGTGTTCGCCGCGCCGCGGGCCGCCGGTATCTGGGACGACGTCCGCCAGGACATCGTCCGGACGGCGTCGGGGCAGGGCGCTTCGCTGCGAGAGGTCGAGGGGCCGTTCGGCATCGAGCTGGCGGGCACCGTCGTCGCCGCTCCGCCGGCGCAGCCCGGGCAGCCCGCGCCCGAGCCCGTCCGCCGTCCGGCGCGGTTCCTCGGGGTCGACGGCCCGCGCTGGTTCCTGCGCGGCACCATCAGCGGCTCCGCCGCCTCCAGCCCGGAGGCCGCGGCCGCGCTGGAGGACGCCTTCCGCGCCATCGTCGTCGTCCGGGGCAGCGAGCCCATGCCGGTGCGGGAGGCGCTCCCGCTGACCCTGCCGCCCGAGGCGGCCGCACGGGTCGCCGCCCAGCAGGAGGCGGCGGCCGCCCGGCCGGCGGGCGCGGCACCCAGGACCCCCTCCACCGGCGGGCCGGGGGGCACGGCGCCCCGGACGCCACCCGCCGGGGGGAGCGCCGGCGCCGCCCCCGCCCCCGGCGGCACTACGCTGGGTCCGTGACCGAGACCCGTCCCGTCGGCTGGCTGTCGCGGACCCTGCAGCGACTGACCGCCGACGACCAGGCGATCGACGCGGAGGAGCTCCGCGCGGAGTCCGCCAGCGCCGGCTGCGAGCCCCTCAGCGCCTGCCGCAAGGGCGCCGTCGTGACGGTGACCGGGCGGCTGAAGTCGGTCGTCTACACCCCCCGGGAGACGGTGCCCACGCTCGAGGCCGAGCTGTTCGACGGCTCGGGGTCGGTCACGCTGGTCTGGCTGGGCCGCCGGCGCATCGCCGGCATCGAGCCCGGCCGCACGCTGACCGCACGCGGTCGGTTCGCCGCCTTCGACGGCAAGCGGGTCATCTACAACCCCTGGTACGAGCTGGGTTCCTGCTGAGAGCCGCTGCGTGCGGGAACGACGTGCCCGGCGGGGACGGTGGGTACGACGGAGCCGGCGGTCCACTGCCGGCAGCGTGGACGTGGGGGAGGGCGCAGTGATGGAGCGGGCGAGCGACATGACCGGTCCGGACGGCGCGGCGCCGTCCCCGGACGGCGGCCGGCCGGCCGGCACGGGTGCCGACCGGCCCGACGACGACGCCGGTGAGTCGTCGTTCGTCTTCGACCGGCACCTGGTGCTCGACCAGCTGGGCGGCTGGCGCGGCATGGTCGACGCCACGGTGCCGACCATCGCGTTCATCGTGGCCAACGGGATCGCCGGGTTGCGCCCCGGCATCTGGGCCGCGCTCGGCGCCGCCGTCCTGATCTTCGGGCTCCGGCTGACCCGCCGGGAGAGCGTGCAGCAGGCGGTCAGCGGCCTGTTCGCCGTCGGCGTCGCGGTCGCCATCGCGGCCGCCACCGGGCAGGCCCGCGACTTCTACGTCCCGGGCATCATCCGCAACGCCGCGCTCGCCGTCGTCCTGCTCGGCTCCATCGTGGTGCGCCGGCCGCTGGTCGGGGTGATCGCGGAGTTCCTCGCCCCCAGCCACCTGGGCGCCATGTCGACGCCGGGTGCGGCGCTGCCGCGGCTGCGTGGCCGGGTGGACCCGGTCGTCCTGGACCCGCCCGGCGCGGCCGCCCCGGCGACCGGCCGGGGCCTGCCCGACCCGCCTCCCGAGCGGCCCTGGCGGGAGGACCCGCGGCTGCTGCGCGCCTACGGGTGGCTGACCGTGCTGTGGGCCGCGGTCTTCCTCGTCCGGGCCGCGGTCCAGGGGTACCTCTACCTGGGCAGCGAGAACACCGACGCCACCGATCTGGGCGTCGTCTCCCTCCTGCTCGGGGTGCCCGTCACCGCCGTGGAGATCCTGGTGACGCTCTGGGTCGTCTCCCGGCTGCACCGCCACCGGTCGGTCATCGACCCCGCGCCGCCGGAACCCGACGAGCGCCCGTCGGCCTGAGGGGACGCGCTCAGGCCTGCCCGGGTGCCTTCGGCGGGGCGAGGATGACCTTGAGCTGGTCCTCCACCTCGGCGTGGGTGATGAACAGCAGCTCGTCCCCGGCCTCCAGCGGCTCGTCCGGGGACGGGGTGATCACCCGCTCGCCGCGGAGGATCGCCGTCAGCACCGTCTCCCGGGGGAGCGGCACCTCCCGCAGCGCGTGGCCCACCCAGGGCGTGTCCTCGGCGAGCGTGATCTCCACGAGGTTGGCCGCGCCCTTGCGGAAGCTCATCAGCCGGACGACGTCGCCGACGGTGACCGCCTCCTCGACCAGGGCCGCGAGCACCCGCGGGGTGGAGACGGCGACGTCGACGCCCCAGGCCTCGGTGTAGAGCCATTCGTTACGGGGGTCCTTCACCCGCGCGACGACGCGGTTGACCGCGAACTCGGTCTTGGCCAGCAGGGAGACCACGAGGTTGGCCTTGTCGTCGCCGGTGGCGGCCACGACGACGTCGCAGGTGGCCAGCTGCGCCTCCTCGAGGGAGGAGACCTCGCAGGCGTCGGCCTGGACCCATTCCGCACCGGGCACCGAACGGGTGCGCACCTTGCGGCCGTCCTTCTCGATGAGCATCACGGTGTGCCCGTTGCCCAGCAGCTCCCCGGCGATCGACCGGCCGACGGCGCCCGCACCCACGATGGCGACCCGCATCAGTGCTCGCCTGCCCTGGGCCCGCGCTCGACGACGTCGTGCACCCGGCCGGTGATCTCGTCGGTCACGGCGAGGACCAGCTGGTCGCCGTCCTGCAGCACGGTGGTCGCCGTCGGCAGCTGGGACTCCCCGAAGCGGACCAGCCAGGCGGCACGGGCCGCCGTGGCGGCCTCCAGCTCGGCCAGCCGCCGGCCCACCCAGCCCTCGGTGACGGTGACGCGCATGAGCGACACCTTCCCGGTGGGCTCGCGCCACAGCTCGCTGACCTTGACCGAGAGCAGTTCCCGGATGAGCCGGTTGACCGTCCACGGCACGGTGGCGACGCTCGGGATGCCCATCCGCTCGTAGACCTCGGCGCGCTTGGAGTCGTAGATGCGGGCCACGACGTGCTGGACGCCGAACGTCTCGCGGGCCACCCGGGCGCTGATGATGTTGGAGTTGTCGCCGCTGCTGACGGCGGCGAAGGCGCCGGCGGAGTCGATGCCGGCGTCCAGCAGCGTCTGCCGGTCGAAGCCGAGGCCGGTGACCTGCCGGCCGCCGAAGTCCGGCCCCAGCCGGCGGAAGGCGGCGGGGTCCTGGTCGATCACCGCCACGCTGTGCCCGACCTCCTCGAGCCGGCGGGCGACGGCGGAGCCGACCCGGCCGCAGCCCATGACGACCACGTGCACGAGGTCTCCTCCGGAAGGCGTCGCGCCGGCGGCCGTCCGCCCGCGCATCCGGGCGCGAAGTTACACCCGTCCCCGCGGTGTTCCCGCCCGAACCGGGGCGCCTCACCCGCGTGAGGAGTAGTACAGCCCGGCGACGGCGATCCGTCCCCCGCCGTCCGTACCATCGCCGCCGTGCCCACGCTGTCCGACCTCGGACAACTCCCGAAACGGATCGTCCTCGGTCGTGCCGTCCGCAGCGACCGCCTGGGTGAGTCGCTGCTGCCCAAGCGGTACGCGCTGCCCATCTTCGCCAGCGACCCGCTCTCCTCGGTGGCCTATGCCACGCAGGAGATCCTCATCGTCCTGACGCTGGCGGGGACGGCCTTCCTGTACCTGGCCCCGTGGCTCGCGGTCGGCGTCGTGCTGCTGCTGATCACGGTGGTGCTCAGCTACCGCCAGGTGGTGCACGCCTACCCCTCCGGCGGGGGCGACTACGAGGTCGCGATGAAGAACCACGGGCAGTTCGCCGGGCTGACCGTGGCCAGCGCGCTCCTCGTGGACTACGTGCTCACCGTCGCCGTGTCGGTGTCGGCCGGTACCGACAACATCATCTCGGCGTTCCCGTCGCTGGACGAGCACCGGGTGCTCATCGCCGTCGGCCTCGTCTCCCTGCTCGCCGCCGCCAACCTGCGCGGGGTCCGCGAGTCGGGCAGGGCCTTCGCCGCCCCGACCTACCTCTTCATCGCCGGCATCGGGATCCTGATCGTCACCGGGCTGATCCGCTGGTTCGTGACCGACGGCGGGCTGGTCGCCGAGACCTCGCAGTACTCGGTCACGCCGGAGCCCGGGTACGAGAACCTGGCCGGGCTGGCGCTGCTGCTCTTCGCCCTCCGCGCCTTCGCGTCCGGCTGCACCGCACTGACCGGGGTGGAGGCCATCGCCAACGGCGTCCCGGCGTTCCGGGCGCCGAAGAGCCGGAACGCGGCCACCACGCTCGCGCTCATGGGTGGCATCGCGGCCGCGATGTTCGCCGGGGTGACGGCGCTGGCCCTGCTGGCCGACGTGAAGTACGTCGAGCACCCCTGCGACCTGGTGGGCTTCGCCGACTGCGAGACCGAGCCGCAGCGCACGGTCATCGCCCAGCTCGCCGCCGCGACGTTCGGCGGGGACACCTCCCTCGGCTTCTTCTACATCCAGGCCGCCACGGCGCTGGTGCTGATCCTGGCCGCGAACACCGCGTTCAACGGCTTCCCGCTGCTGGGCTCGGTCCTCGCCCAGGACCGGTTCATGCCGCGCCAGCTGCACACCCGCGGCGACAAGCTGGTGTTCAGCAACGGCATCCTGCTGCTGGCCGGGTTCGCCGTCCTGCTGATCGTCGCGTTCGACGCCGACGTGAACCGGCTGATCCAGCTCTACATCATCGGCGTCTTCACCAGCTTCAGCATCGGCCAGTGGGGCATGGTGCGGCACTGGAACCGGGAGATGCAGAGCACGGCCGATCCGGCCGAGCGCCGCCGGATGCGCCGCTCCCAGATCATCAACACCCTGGGCGGCACGCTCACGACCATCGTCCTGGTGATCATCGTGATCACGAAGTTCACCCACGGCGCCTGGCTGGTCATCGTGTCGATGCCGGTCCTGTTCGTCCTGATGCGGGCGATCAACCGGCACTACTCGTACGTCTCCGAGCAGCTGGTGCCCGACACCGACGCGCGCACGCTGCCCAGCAAGGTGCACGCCGTCGTCCTCGTGTCGAAGGTCCACAAGCCGACGCTGCGGGCGCTGGCCTTCGCACGGGCCACCCGGCCCGACGAACTCACCGCCCTGACGGTCAACGTCGACGACGCCGAGACCCGGGGCCTGCAGGCCGACTGGGAGCGGTTCGACATCCCCGTGCCGCTGACCGTGCTGGAGTCGCCCTACCGCGAGATCACCCGGCCGGTCGTCGACTTCGTCAAGAACATCCGCCGGGGCAGCCCCCGCGAGCTGGTCGTCGTCTTCGTCCCGCAGTACGTCGTGGGGCACTGGTGGGAGAACCTGCTGCACAACCAGAGCGCGCTCCGGCTGCGCGCGCGCCTGCAGTTCCAGCCCGGCGTGATGATCACGACCGTGCCCTGGCAGCTGGCCAGCTCGGTCGGCCGGGACGACGACGGGCGCGGCGGGCCGGCGCCCGGTGACCTGCGGCGCGGGCTCACCGACGACTCCGACGCGGTCCCGTATGGCTGACCGTCGCGGCCGGCGCCCGGGTCGCCCCGCGCGCACCGACGGCGGGCGCCGGACCGCGCAGCCCCGGCCCGACCGGGGCGGTGGCTGGACCGGCACCGAGTTCGAGGTGACGGTGGGCCCGGTGGCCCACGGCGGGCACTGCGTGGCCCGGCACGAGGGGCGGGTCGTCTTCGTCCGGCACAGCCTGCCCGGCGAGCGGGTCGTGGTGCGGGTGACCGAGGACCGGCACCCCGGTTTCTGCCGAGCGGACGCGATCGAGGTCCTGGAGGCGTCACCGGCGCGGGTGGAGCGGCCCTGTCCCTACAGCGGACCGGGCCGGTGCGGCGGCTGCGACTGGCAGCACGTCGACCCGGCCGAGCAGCGCCGGCTCAAGGCCGCCGTGGTCCGCGAGCAGCTCACCCGGCTGGCCGGCCTCGCCGACGTCGCGGTGACGGTGGAGGAGCTCCCGGGCGGGGCGCTGCGCTGGCGCTCGCGGGCCCGGTTCGCCGTGGACCGCACCGGGGCGCCCGGGCTGCGCCGGCACCGCTCGCACGACGTCGTCGTCCTCGACGACTGCCCGATCACGGTGGAGCCGGCCGCGCAGGCGGTGCTCTCCCGGCGGTGGCCGGGCGCCGGTGCGGTCGACGTCTCCATCGACTCCGCGGGTGCGGTGACGACCAGCCGGCTGGACCGCGGCGGGCGGGCGACGTCCAGCCGCGTCGTCCGGGCCGGCGGCGAGCTGCCGGAGGAGCCGGTCACGCGGGCCGAGCGGCGTGCGGGCGGGCGCGACTGGGAGGTGGAGGGTACCGGCTTCTGGCAGGTCCACCCCGCCGCCGCGGACGCCCTCGTCGGGGCGGTCGCCGGATTCGCCGCCGTCCGCCCGGGCGAGACGGTGCTGGACCTCTACGCCGGTGCCGGACTGTTCGGCGGTGCGCTGGCACCGACGGTGGGGGAGACCGGCCGGGTGGTGTGCGTCGAGTCCGACCCGGGCGCCTGCGCCGCTGCCGACGCCAACCTCGCCGACCTGCCGCACGCCGAGGTCTGGCAGGGCGAGGTCGACGCCGACGGGCTGCGCGAGCTGCTCGAAGAGCTGGGCACCCCGCCCGACGTCGTCGTCCTGGACCCGCCGCGGGCGGGCGCCGGCCAGGCGGTGAGCCGGCTGTTGGCCGGCACCGGTGCGCGGGCCGTCGTCTACGTGGCCTGCGACCCGGCGGCACTGGCGCGCGACGTCGCCGCCTTCGGCGAGGCCGGCTACCGGCTCGCCGGCATCCGCGGCTTCGACGCCTTCCCGATGACCGCCCACGTGGAGTGCGTCGCGCTGCTCGTGCCGGAGCCGTAGCTCGCGGCGTGGGGGACACTGGGGCCATGACCGACCCGGGCCGCCAGTGCGACGCCTCCGACTGCGGGCGCCGCGCCACCCAGGTGGGCGTGGTCGAGCTCCCGATCCGGCCCCTCGAGCTGCGCCTGTGCGACGAGCACGTCGCCGCGCTCCGCGCCGGCAAGCTGCGGGGGATGAGCCAGGAGCAGCGCCCCGGCGGGAGCCGCTCCGCGCGACCCCAGGTCTCCTTCACCGAGTAGCCGGCGCAGGCGTGCGCTCCGGCGTCGTCTCCGTCCCCGGATGACCCCCGCGCAGCCGGTTGGCTACCGTTCAGGGGTGCCCACGTGGGAATACGCCTCGGTCATCACTGCCAACGATGCGGAGTCGCAGCGGGCCGGCGTGAGCGTCAAGCTCCCCGGCGGTTCGTCGGAACGCCAGCAGGGCGACACCAGCACGGTGCTCAACCAGCTCGGCGCCGAGGGGTGGGAGCTGGTCAGCTACCACTCCAGCGGCGCCGGTACCTGGGGTTTCGAGCAGTTCTGGTTGAAGCGCCAGAGCGAAGCCCGACCCCCCGCCTGAGGCGTCGCGTGTCCGTCGAACGGATGTTCGACGGATGCGCCACACTGGAGCGGTGGATGCGACGGTGCCGCCGGGCTGGCCGGACGAGGTCCGGCCTCCGGGCGCCCCTGACTGGGAGCACACGGCAGTCGCCTGGCTCTACGACCTCGTCCCGCCGGACTACCGGGCGCACGAGGTGCTGCGCCGCTACCCGGTGCTGCTGGCCCGGTTCGCGGCGGACCACGTCGCCGCCGGGCTGGAGGCGGCCCGCGCGGGCTGGCGCACCGTCCGGGTGGAGCTGGCCGACCAGCTGCCGGCCGAGGCGATCGAGGCGGCCATGCGGGCCTACGAGCGGGAGGGCGCCCGGCTGGCGTCCGCCGCCCGGGGCGTGGAGGTCGTCGCCGGGGCGCTGCGCGGCGAGCGCTGGGTCCCCCGCCTGTGAGGGATCGCGCTTTCCGGTCGGGTCCCGGCCACGCGGGTACGGTTGAGCGGCGGCGACCAGTCGCGCCGTGCTCCCGACGCCAGGAAGGACCCGCCGCGACGTGCCGCTCCTGCGATCGCTCCGTGGCCCGGAGGACCTCCGCGCCCTGCCCCCCGAGCAGCTCCCCGTCCTCGCGGCGGAGATCCGCGACGCGCTGGTCACCAGCGTGGCCAAGACCGGTGGGCACCTGGGGCCGAACCTGGGCTGCGTCGAGCTGACCATCGCGCTGCACCGGGTCTTCGACAGCCCGCGCGAGCCGATCGTCTTCGACACCGGCCACCAGTCCTACGTGCACAAGATGCTCACCGGGCGCGTCGAGGACTTCCAGCGCCTGCGCCAGCGCGGCGGTCTGTCCGGCTACCCGAGCCGTGCCGAGAGCGAGCACGACTGGGTGGAGAACAGCCACGCCTCGACGTCGCTGTCCTACGCCGACGGGCTGGCCAAGGCCTTCGCCATCCGCGGCGACTCGCGTCCCGTCGTCGCCGTCATCGGCGACGGCGCACTGACCGGCGGCATGGCCTGGGAGGCGCTGAACAACATCGCCGCCGCGCAGGACCGCCCGGTGGTCATCGTGGTCAACGACAACGGCCGCTCCTACTCGCCGACCATCGGCGGCGTCGCTGACGCGCTGGCCACCCTGCGGCTGCGCCCCGGCTACGAGAACGCCCTGCTGCAGGTGCGCCAGGCGCTGCACCGGGCACCGGTCGTGGGGACGGCGCTGTACGACGCGCTGCACGCGATCAAGAAGGGCCTCAAGGACGTCCTGTCGCCGCAGGGCATGTTCGAGGACCTCGGCATGAAGTACGTCGGCCCCGTCGACGGGCACGACATCGAGGTCATGGAGTCCGCGCTGCGCCGGGCCCGGTCGTTCGGCGGCCCGGTCATCGTGCACGCCGTCACCACCAAGGGCTTCGGCTACGCGCCGGCCGAGACCGACCAGATCGACGCCTGGCACGCGACCGGCATCTTCGACCCCGACAGCGGCGCGAGCGTCCGCAAGACCGGCCGTCCGTGGACCGACGCGTTCTCCGACGAGCTGGTGCGCGTCGGCACCGAGCGGCCCGACGTCGTCGCCATCACCGCGGCGATGTTGCACCCGACCGGGCTGGCCGCCTTCGCCGAGCGGTTCCCCGAGCGGGTCTTCGACGTCGGCATCGCCGAGCAGCACGCGCTGACCTCGGCGGCCGGCCTGGCGATGGCCGGCATGCACCCGGTCGTCGCCGTCTACTCGACCTTCCTCAACCGGGCGTTCGACCAGCTGCTCATGGACGTCGCCCTGCACCGCCAGCCCGTGACCGTGGTCCTCGACCGCGCCGGCGTGACCGGTGAGGACGGCGCCTCGCACAACGGCATGTGGGACATGTCGATCCTCTCCGTCGTGCCCGGCGTGCACCTGGCCGCGCCACGGGACGAGGCGACCCTGCGCGAGGCACTGCGCGAGGCCGTCGCCATCTCCGACGGCCCGTCCGTCATCCGCTTCCCCAAGGGCGTGCTCCCGCCGGACGTGCCGGCGCTCGAGCGCCGCGGCCCGGTCGACGTGCTCCGTCGCGGGGGGACTGACGACGTGCTGCTGGTCGCCGTCGGCTCCATGGTGCCGCTCTGCCTCGCCGCCGCCGAGCGCGCCGCCGACCAGGGCATCGACGTCACCGTCGTCGACCCCCGGTGGGTGCTGCCGGTGTCCGAAGAGCTGGTGGCGCTGGCGGGTGACTTCCGGCTGGTGGTGACCGTCGAGGACGGCGGCCGCGCCGGGGGAGTGGGCACCACGCTCAGCCAGGCCCTGCAGGACCGCGACGTCGACGTGCCGGTGCGGGCCCTGGGTCTGCCCCAGCAGTTCTTCGACCACGGCAGCCGCGGGCAGGTGCTGGCCGACGTCGGCCTGACCGAGCAGGACGTCGCGCGCCGGATCGCCGAGTGGAGCGCGAAGCTCGGCGAGCGCAGCGACACCGCGGTGGCCGAGCGGGTGGACGGCGCGCAGCAGTAAGAGGACCCCGTTGCCCCCCGCCACTCGCAGGCTCGCGGCGGGCCCCTGCAACGGGGCCGTCCGACAGGAGGGACGAGTCACATGATCGCCGAGATCCAGGTCGCGCCGTCGCCGCCCGGGACGCCGGACGACCCGCACGCGCACGTCGAGGCGGCCATCGCGGTGATCCAGGCGTCCGGCCTGCGGTACGAGGTCGGGGCGCTGGGCACCACGCTCGAGGGCGACGCCGACCAGGTGTGGGCCACCCTGCGCGCCGCGCACGAGGCGATGGTCGCCGCCGGCGCGACCGGCGGGCTCTCGCACATCAAGGTCGCCTCGGTGAACCGGACGATGGACAGCCTCACCCACAAGTTCCGCTGACGCCCGAACCGGGCGGCTGACGGCGCAGGGATCCTCGCCGTGTCGTAGCGGGCTTCGCCATCAGCGGAGCGGCGCCGTCCATGGTTACGGCCGCACGGCGTCGTCCTCCCTCACGGTGGAGCGACCTCCTTCACCGTGCACCATGAGGGAGGACGCGTTGGGATCAGGGAACCTGATCCCAGCGGCGGTCAGGCGCGGGTCGCCGCGTCGGTCAGCAGGTCGGCGGTCAGGTCGACCTGCCACTCCCGCGCCCCGCCGGCCCGCAGCGCCGCGACGACCGCGTCGCGATCGCGCGGCTCGGGCGGGTGCCACATGAGCCGGCGCACCAGGTCGGGGGAGACCACGTTCTCGACGGGGACGGCGTGCTTCTCCGCCACCTCGGCCAGGCCCGCCCGTGCCGCCTGCAGCCGGGTGGCCGCCGCGGGATCGCGGTCGGCCCACCGGTTCACCGGCGGAGGGCCGTCGCCGGTCCGGCTGTGCGGGGGCAGCTCGTCCTCGGGGACCTCCTTGCCGCGGACCAGCGCCTGGAACCAGTGCGCGACCAGCCGCCGGTTGGCCCGTCCCCGGAACACCGGCAGCTCCAGGAGGGCACCCTCGTTCCGGGGGTCGGCCTGCACCGCGGACACCATCGCCGAGTCCGGCAGCACGCGTCCCGGGGCGACGTCCCGACGGCGGGCGAGCTCGTCGCGCGCCTCCCACAGCGCGCGCAGCATGCCCAGCTGGCGGCGGCTGCGCAGCCCGTGCACCCCGGACGTGCGCCGCCAGGGGTCGACCCGGGGCGCAGGGGGACCGGCGGCGAGGATCGCCTCGAACTCCTGGCGCGCCCACTCGGTCTTGCCCTGTTCCGCGAGGATCGCCGCCAGCGCGTCGCGCAGGTCGACCAGCACCTCGACGTCGAGGGCGGCGTAGACCAGCCACTCCTCGGGCAGGGGGCGGGTGCTCCAGTCGGCGGCCGAGTGGCCCTTCTGCAGCGAGAAGCCGAGCAGCGACTCCACGACCGCGCCCAGCCCGACGCGGGGCAGCCCGGCCAGCCGGGCGGCCAGCTCGGTGTCGAACAGCTTGGCGGGGACCAGCCCGATCTCGGCGAGGCACGGCAGGTCCTGGTTGGCCGCGTGCAGCACCCACTCGGCGTCGGCGATCGCCTCCTGCAGCACCGACAGGTCGGGCAGGGGAACGGGGTCCACCAGGCCGGTGCCCGAGCCGTTGCGCCGCAGCTGCACCAGGTAGGCCCGCTGGCCGTAGCGGTAGCCGGACGCGCGCTCGGCGTCGACGGCGACCGGCCCGGACCCCTCGCGGAGCGCCTGGGCGTACTCCACCAGCTGCGTGGAGTTCTCGATGGTCGGCGGCAGGCCGTCGCGGGGAGCGAGCAGCGGGACGGCGGTGGACTCCTCCGCGGCGTCGTCGGTCGCCGGCCGGGGAGTGGGCTCGGTGCTCAGTTGCCGTCCACCTTCTCGCCGGTCCGTGCGGGCGGGGGCCCGTCTGCTGGAACCGATGTTAGAGAGTCCCGCCGCAGGACCGGTCAGCGACTCTCCCCACCCGGCCCGAGCAGGTGCACCCCGGGCGGCGGCAGCCCGGCCGCGTTGGCCAGCACCTGGAGCCACGCCTGCAGGTGCTGGTCCAGTGCGGTGTCCCCGGCCGTCCAGGACGCGCGCATCTCGACGTCGACCGAGTGCTCGGGGCCGGCCAGCTCGCCGAACCGGGTGGAGGCCGTGCGGGTGACCGTGCCGCCGACGGTGGTGTGCACGGCGCCGGACTCGGTCAGCGCGTCGGTGAGCCAGCTCCAGGCCACCTCGGAGAACATCGTGTCGTCGACGAGCTCCTCGTCGGTCTCCGCCGACAGGTACCCGACGCACCGGGTGGTCCCCTGCCACGTCTCGTGGCCCGCCGGGTCGTGCAGGACGATGAACCGCGCGCTGGCGATCTCGACGTCCTCGTCTCCGTCCCGCTCGCTCACCGACGCGCCGACGGCGTGGGCGTACGGGGCCAGCCGCTGGGGAGCCGGGATGCTCTCGAGCACGATCTCCGGGCGGGCGCGGACCCGCGCCAGCGCCTCCAGGGCGGCCCGGAACGCCACGGGGACCTCGTCCCCGTGCCCGTCCTTGCCTCTGTTCCCGGCGTTGGCCAGGAGATGCGGCTCCACGTGCGCAGGGTAGGTCGCCGTCTAGCACATCGCGTCCGACGCGCCGCAGAGGCGCCCGACTCCCGGTCGACGCGCCGGGGACGTGCCCGGCGGCCGTCTGGGAGGATCGACCCCCGTGAGCCTCGCCCCCGCCCCGGTCCCCCCGACGTCCCCGGCCGAGTCCGACCTCGTCCGCGCCGCCCGGGGCCTGCCGGTCAGCCGCACCCCGGTCTGGTTCATGCGCCAGGCCGGCCGGTCGCTGCCGGAGTACCGCAGCCTGCGCGCCGGCACGGTGATGCTCGACGCCTGCCAGGACCCCGACATGGTCACCGAGATCACCCTGCAGCCGGTCCGCCGGCACGGGGTCGATGCGGCGATCCTCTTCTCCGACATCGTGCTGCCGCTGGTGGTGGCCGGGATGGACGTCGAGATCAAGCCGGGCATCGGCCCGGTGATCGACGAGCCGGTCCGCTCGGTGGCCGACGTCGATGCGCTGCCGTCGCTGGAGCCCGAGGCGCTGGGCTTCCTGCAGACGGCGGTGCGCCAGCTGGTCGCCGAGCTGGGTGCCACCCCGCTGATCGGGTTCGCCGGTGCGCCGTTCACCCTCGCGACCTACCTGATCGAGGGCGGCCCCTCCAAGGAGCACGCCCGCACCAAGGCGTTCATGTACGCCGAGCCCGAGGCCTGGGGCCGGCTGCTGGACAAGCTGGCGGTGTCGGCGGCCATCTTCCTGCGGGCCCAGGTCGATGCCGGCGCGGCCGCGGTCCAGCTGTTCGACTCGTGGGCCGGCGTGCTGTCGGCGGCCGACTACGCGGAGCGGGTGCTGCCGCACTCGCGGGCGGTCTTCGACGGGCTCGGCGACCGGGAGCGCGGCGAGCGCGACGTCCCGCGCATCCACTTCGGGGTGGGCACCGGCGAGCTCCTGCCGCTCATCGGTGACGCCGGTGCCGACGTCGTCGGCGTCGACTGGCGCATCCCGCTCGACGAGGCCGCCCGCCGCGTCGGCCAGCAGCGCTCGCTGCAGGGCAACCTGGACCCCGCCGTCCTGCTGGCCGACCGGGCCACCGTCGACCGCGAGGTGCGCCGGATCGTCGAGCAGGGCAAGGCCGCCCGGGGGCACATCTTCAACCTGGGCCACGGCGTGCTGCCCGACACCGATCCCGGTGTGCTCACGCACGTGGCCGAGTTGGTCCACGAGCTGACCGCCTCATGACGGCCCGTCGCCGTCTCGTCGTCGTCGGGGCCGGCATCACCGGCCTGGCCGCTGCGTTCGAGTGGCGGCGCCGCCGGCCGGACGACGAGATCGTCGTCCTGGAGGCCGGTGACCGGATCGGCGGCAAGCTGCACCGCATCGAGCTGGCCGGGCGCTGGTACGACACCGGCCCGGAGGCGATGCTGGCCCGCGTCCCGGAGGCGGTGGCGCTGGTCGAGGCGCTGGGGCTCGGCGGCCGGCTGGTCGCGCCCGCCACCACGCAGGCCTCGGTGGTCCTGCCCGACGGACGCCATCCGCTGCCGGCCGGCACCGTGCTCGGGGTGCCCGCCTCGGCCGACGGGCTCGAGGGCTTCCTGTCCGCCGACGGCGTCGCCCGGGTCCGGGCCGAGGCCGACCTGCCGCCGGTCCGGCCCGACGGTGACGTCGCCGTCGGCACCCTCCTGCGTGCACGGCTGGGCGACGAGGTGGTCGACCGGCTGGTCGAGCCGCTGCTCGGCGGGGTGTACGCCGGCCGGGCCGACGAGCTCTCGCTGCAGGCCACGATGCCGGCCCTCGCCGCGCACCTGCCGGCGGCCGGATCCGTGCTCGGAGCCGCGGCCGCCGCCCGGGACGCGGGGACCCGCAGCCGGGGGGACGCCGACGGCCCCGTGTTCGTCACCGTCTCCGACGGCATCGGCTCGCTGCCGGCGGCGCTGGTCGCCGCCGCGGGCGCGGAGGTCCGGCTGCGCACGCCGGCGCACGGCCTGCGGCGCACGGCGGACGGCTTCGAGCTCTCGGTGGGTTCGGCCGCCGAGCCCGAGCGGCTGACCGCCGACGCCGTCGTCGTCACCGCCCCGGCCGGCAAGGCGGCCCGGCTGCTCCGCGAGGTCGTGCCGGGCGCGGTCGAGCCCCTGCGGGGCATCCCGTACGCGTCGATGGCCGTGGTCGCCATGGCTTTCCCGGCGCAGGAGGTCGCCGCCGGGTCGGGGCTGCTCGTGCCCCCCGTGACCGGCCGGCTGGTCAAGGGCGTGACCGTCTCGTCGGCGAAGTGGCCGCACCTGGCCGGCGGGGCGGCCCTGCTGGTCCGCTCGTCGGTCGGCCGGTTCCGCGCCGAGAGCGACCTGCAGCGGGACGACGACGAGCTCGTCGCCGCCGTGGCGGACGACGTCGCCGACCTGCTCGGCCTCGCCCGTCCCGAGCCGCTGCAGACCGCGCTCGTCCGCTGGGGCGGTGGGCTGCCGCAGTACCTGGTGGGCCACCCGGGCCGGGTCGCCGCGGTGCGTGCGGCCGTCGCCGAGGTACCTGGCCTCGAGGTCGCCGGCGCCGCCTTCGACGGCGTGGGGGTGCCCGCCTGCATCCGCGACGCGCAGCGCGCGGTCACCGCACTGCTCGGCTGACCCGGGCGGACCGCCGGTTGCCGACTCCGCCCCGCGCGACGAGGGTCGGGGTCATGACCGGGACCTTTCTCCGCGGCTTGGCGGCCGGCGCTGCCGGCACCGTCGCGCTCGACGCCGTCAGCTACCTGGACATGGTCGTGCGCGGTCGCCCCGCCAGCCCCGTGCCCGGGCAGATCGTCGACGCCGTGGCCGAGCGCATCGGACGCCCGGTGCCCGGCACGGGCGCGACCCGGGAGTCGCGCCGGTCCGCGCTCGCGACACTGGCCGGGCTCGCCAACGGGCTCGGCGTCGGCGTGCTCGCCAGCGCCGTCCGCTCGTACGGCGTGCGCTTCCCGGCCCCCGTGGGTGCGGTGCTCGCCGGCGCGGCGTCGACGGCCGCCACGGACCTGACCGTCGCAGGCCTCGGCATCAGCGACCCGCGTACCTGGTCGGCCGGCGACTGGGCGGCCGACGCCGTGCCGCACCTGGCCTACGGGACGGCGGTGCAGGCGGTGCTGGAGTCGGCGCCCACCGACCGGGAGAACCGCACGCCGCGCCGGCCGGCGGGGGCAGGGGTGCTGCTGCGTTCGGCCCTGCTGGGCCTGGCCGCGGGCAGCCGCAGCAGCCTGGGCTTCGCCGGGCCGGTCCTCACCGCACCCCGGGGACGCGGCCCGGGGCGTTCGGGCCGGGCGGCCAAGGTCGGGACGGCCGGTGCCGTCGCCCTCGAGCTGTGGGCCGACAAGCAGCCCGACGCGCCGTCCCGGCTCAGCGGCGCGGGACTGCCGGCGAGGCTGCTGGGTGGCGCCGAGGGGGGTGCGCGGCTGGCGACCAGGGCGGGCGCGAACGGGGCGCTCCCGGCGACGGTGGGTGCGGCCGCCGCGGCGGCGGGCTCCGTGGCCGGCGCGGCCTGGCGCCGGTGGGCCACCGGCCGGCTGCCGGCCCTGCCGGCGGCGCTGGTCGAGGACGCGGTGGCCGTGGCGCTGGCGGCGCTGGCGTGCCGTCCCGGGCGCACCCGTCCTGCCCTCGTGGTGGTGCCCCGCTGACCGGTACGGGTGGCGGGCGCCACGGGCGTCGCCGGGCATCCCGGGAGGCGCCCCCGTGTTGAACCGGGCGTGAGCACCCAGCACGACCAGAACCGCCCGACCGCGCCCCGATCCCATCCCACCCCGCGCTGCCTCCGCCACCACGTCTGGCTGGCCGCCTGCGACGACTGCCGCGAGCAGCACGCCGGCCTCCTCCGCGGCCGGCGGAGCTCCTCCGCCGACCGCTGAGCACCCGGAGACGACGAGGGCGGGGAACCCGGGCCCCGCGAACCGCTCGAGGTCCCGGGACCCGCCCTCGCGGCGTCCTGCGGGGAGCGCCGACCGGGTCGCGGGCGGGTCCGCGGAACGGGGGATGATGGGCGCATGACCGAGCAGACCGACGCGCAGACCGAGGAACGCAGCATCGGGAAGCGGGCCAACGAGCTGAACTCGATGATCCGCTACACGATGTGGTCGGTGTTCCGCCTGAGCCGGCAGATGGCCGACGACGTGCGCACCACCGCCGCCGACGAGGCGACCGCGCTGCTCGAGGAGCTGGCCGGCAAGGACGTCGTCGTCCGTGGCGTCTACGACGTCGCCGGTCTCCGGGCCGACGCCGACGTCATGGTCTGGTGGCACGCCTCGACCCCCGACGCGCTGCAGGAGGCCTACACCCGCCTCCGCCGCACCGAGCTCGGCCGCCACCTGGACCCCGTCTGGTCGCAGATGGCGCTGCACCGGCCGGCGGAGTTCAACCGCAGCCACATCCCGGCGTTCCTCGCCGACGAGGAGCCGCGCCGGTACGTCTGCGTCTACCCGTTCGTGCGGTCCTACGAGTGGTACCTGCTGCCCGACGAGGAGCGGCGGGACATGCTCAAGGAGCACGGCATGCAGGCCCGGCCCTACCCCGACGTGCGGGCCAACACGGTCGCCTCGTTCGGGCTGGGCGACTACGAGTGGATGCTGGCCTTCGAGGCCGACGAGCTGCACCGGATCGTGGACCTGATGCGCGACCTGCGGGCCAGCCGCGCGCGCCGGCACGTCCGCGAGGAGATCCCGTTCTACACCGGCGTCCGCAAACCGATCGCCGAACTGGTCGCCGATCTGGCGTAATCGTCCATGGTCTGGCGATCGGCGTCGCGGGGGCCGGAGGCCTCCCGACGCCGATCGCGGACGCGCTCAGCGCACCCGGGGAACGGCTCCTGGCCGCGGTGTGATCCGGAGCATCACGATGTCGTGGCGGGCTGCAGCCGGACGCTGACACTGTTGATGCAGTAGCGGTCACCGGTCGGCGTCTGGGGGGCGTCGTCGAAGAGGTGGCCCAGGTGGCTGTGGCACGTGGCGCACAGCACCTCGGTGCGGAGCATCCCGTAGCTGCGGTCCTCGCGGAGGAGCACGTTGTCCTCGTTGGAGGCCTCGTAGAACGAAGGCCAGCCGCAGTGGGAATCGAACTTGGTCTCGGACGTGAACAGCTCGGCGCCGCACGCGCGGCACTCGTAGACGCCGACGGTCTTGGTGTCGACGTACTCACCGGTCCAGGCGCGCTCGGTGCCGGCCTGACGGAGCACCGCGTACTCCTCCGGCGTCAGCTGCGCGCGCCACTCCTCGTCGGTCTTCTGCACCTGGGGCTGCTGGGAGGAGGTCGTCATGTCCAGGAGAACGGACTCCGCCGGACCGCCATTCCCGCCGGTCAGCGGCCGAGCCCGGCGTCGCGGGCCCGCACGATCGCCTGGGCCCGGTCGGTGACCTGCAGCTTGGCCAGCACGTTGGAGACGTTGTTGCGGACCGTCTTCGGCGACAGGTACAGCGCGGCGGCGATCTGCGCGTTGGACCGCCCGGCCGCGACCAGGTCGAGCACCTCGCGCTCCCGGGCGGTGAGCTGCGGGAAGGCCGTCTCCGGGCCGGTCGGGCCGGCGCTGAAGAACTCGGCGATCCGGCGGGCGAGGGCGGCGCCGAACACAGCGCCACCGCCGGCCACCGTCGTGATCGCCCGGACCACCTCGTCCTGGTCGGCGCCCTTGAGCAGATAGCCGCGGGCCCCGGCGCGGACGGCGGAGAACACGGTGCCGTCCTCCTCGCTCATGGTCAGCACCACCACGCCGATCGAGGGCGACTCCGAGGTGATGGCCCGGGTGGCGGCGATCCCGTCCATCCCGGGCATCTGCACGTCCATGACGACGACGTCGGGCTGCTCCACCCGGGCGCACCGCACCGCCGCGGCGCCGTCGGCGGCGGTGCCGACGACGGCCAGGCCGGGCACCGAGCCGAGCAGCATCGCCAGGCCGTCCCGGTACACCGGGTGGTCGTCGACGACCAGCACGCGCAGCGGTTCCTCGTCCACGTTCACCCACCTCCCGCGGGCAGCACCGCCCGCACCACCGTGCCGCCGTCGGCCGGGCACTCGACCGTGCACGATCCGCCCAGCTCGGCGGCCCGCTCGCGCAGCGAGACCAGGCCGACGCCGGCCGGGGCGTCCTGCGGGATGCCGGCCCCGTCGTCGGTCACGCAGACCACGAGCGCGCCGGCGTCCCGCTCGAGCGCGACCTCCACCCGGGAGGCCCGTGCGTGCCGTGCGACGTTGGCCAGCGCCTCGGACGCGATGCGGTAGGCGGCGACCTCGACCGCCGCGGGCAGGTGGGCCCCGGCGCCGTCCCCGGTCAACGTCACCGTCACCTGCGGGGGGAGGACCCGCTCCGCCTGCTGGCGCACGGCCCCGGCGAGCCCGAGGTCGTCGAGCGCGGGCGGGCGCAGGTCGTGCACCAGCCGCCGCACGTCGGCCAGCGCGGCGGCCACGTCGTCGCGCGCCTGCCGCAGCAACCGGTCCGCATCCTCCGGCCGGCCGGCGGCCAGGTTCCGGGCGGTGTCGATCCGCAGCACCACCGCGCCGAGGCTGGGCCCCAGACCGTCGTGCAGGTCGCGGCGAAGCCGGCGGCGTTCCTCCTCGCGAGCGGCGACCAGTTGCTCGCGGCTGGCCTGGAGCTGGGCGGCGAGGGAACTGGCGCGCGCGGCGGCGGCGGCCTGCCGGACCACGTCGGCGAGCAGCCGCTCGTCCCGGGAGAGCAGCTGGGCCCGCACGCCGTGCCGGGGGAGCAGCAGCCGGCCGATGTCCTCCCCGCGGTAGGCGATCGGCAGCGACTGCACCGCTCCCGGGCGGCGGCCGTGCTCGGCCAGCAGGCGCTCACCGCCGGCGGACGTGACCTCGACCCCGACGTAGGGCGACCGGAAGGCCTCGGCCACCGCGGCCGCGACGGCCATGAGCTGCTGATCGGGCCCGTCGCTGCGCTCCAGCCGCTCCGCCAGGCCGGACACCACCCGGTAGGGGTCCTCCCGCTCGCCCAGCGCCCACCGCCGGACGATCCGCCACAGCGCCGCCCGCAGCGGCACGTAGCCGACGGCGACGACCAACAGCGTCACCAGCAGGGCGTTGCGCTCGTCGAAGCGGTCGCCGAGGAGCATCCCGGCGGTGCCGAGGACGAGCAGGTCGAGGACGACGACGCCGGCGGCGAGCCCGCCGTAGACCAGCGTGCCGCCCAGCAGCCGGTCGATGTCGACCGCCCCGGGCCGCAAGATGCCCAGGGTCACGGCCAGACCGGTCAGGCCGACGGCCACGGCGAGGTCGATGCTGACGGTGGTCGAGGGGAAGGCCAGCGCGACCACCATGACCAGCGCGTCGACGACGCCGGCCCACAGCAGCCAGCGCATCCGTCGCCGATCCTCGCCGGTGGCCGCCCGGAGCCGGTGCACGACGACGGCCAGGGGCAGCAGGATCCCGACGGCGCTGAGCGGGAAGGCCAGGTGCAGGAGCGGCAGCACCACGGCCTCGGGCAGCGGCAGGCTGGTCGGGTCCACCGCCAGGCCGCTGAAGACCTCCGGGAGCTGCGTCCCGGCCCGCTCGTCGAGGACGGCGGCCGGCGTGGTCACGACGAGCACGGGCAGGAGGGCGGTGCAGCCGATCGCGACCCAGGACACGGTGCGCCAGCGGCCGCCGGGGAGCCGGCCGTCCGGGTAGAGCAGCAGGAGCAGGGGCAGGCCGAACAGCAGGAACGCGCCGAACCGCTGCACGAACCAGAACGAGAACGAGGCACCGGGCAGCGGAGGGTCGCTCTGCACGGCGTAGGTGAGCCACGACGACGCCAGTCCGTCGAGCGCCCAGAAGAGCGCGGCACCGGCCACCACCCAGGAGACGGCGTTCCGCGGTGCGCGGCTCAGCAACAGCGCACCCGGGACGGCGAGCAGCAGACCGGAGAGCCCGATCTCCCAGCCCGTTCCCGAGTCGACCGCCGCGCGCGCCTCCGGCGGTGTGGCCAGGTCCAGGGCCGCGCTGCCGGCGACGGCGGCGATCGAGGCGGCCGCCACGATCCAGCCGAGGGCGGGCACGACCCGGCCCCGTACCGGTGACCCGCGCCCGGGCGCGGCCGGCGACCCTGCCGCGGGTGCGGCCGGGGGCCGCTCCGGAGGTGCGTCGGCGGAGTCCGCCGCGGGCGCGGCGACGACGGGCTCCCGGACCTCCACGGCGGGGATCATGCCGGGACGGGTGTCCCGGCGACCAGGGTCGCGGCGTCCCGATCCATCCGGGACACCGTCCGGGAGAGATCGCGCGCGCCGGCCCTGGCAGCCCGGGACGCCGGCCCACGACGGTTCTCCCCGGCGGTGCCACCGGGGCATCGCGCCCTGGCTCTCCGGAGGACCGATGACCATCAACACCAGCCCGCCGCCCGCCCGCACCGACACCGTGGTGGCGTCCGCCCCGTCGGCCACCGATCCGACCCTGCTCGTCCGGCTGGGCGGGCTGGCCATGGCGGCCGGTGCGGCCGCCTGGGCGCTCGGCACCGTGCTCACCTACGACATCGACCCGGTCGCCGGCGAGTACCCGCTGGCGTACAAGGCGAGCTCGCTGCTCTTCCAGCTGGGCCTGGTCGCGCTCGTCGCCGTCCAGCTGCGGACGCAGGCCACCGGCACCGGCCGGCTGGCCCGGGGCTTCCTGCACGCCGAGCACGTGATGCTCGGCCTGGCGATCGCGGCGTCCATCCAGTGGATGGTCGCCCCGGACCTCTCGGAGAACCCGTTCTTCCTGGCGCTGGACGCGTTCTGGCCGCTGTCGATGCTGGGCATGGCGGCGATCGGGATCCGCATCGCGATCGCCGGGCGGTGGCGGGGTCCGGCACGGGTCTGGCCGGCGGTCGCCGAGACGTGGGTGCTGGTGATGCTGCCGGTCTCCGGGCTGGCCAGCGTCGAGGTCGGGTCGTTCGTCGGAGCGGCCCACCTGCTGGTCGGCTACACGGCGCTCGGTGTCATCCTCGCCGTCCGGCCGCAGCTGACCGGCGTCCGCGACCGCTGAGGGCCTTCCCGTCGGTGCCCCGTCCCCCGTCCGGGGAGGCGGGGCACCGCCGTGCGCGCCCGGGCGGGGAGACTGGGCCGGTGACCTCCCCGCCGGCCCCTCTGCCCGATACCTGGTTCACCCGCGACCTGCCCGTCCTGCGGGCCATTGCCCGGCTGGTGGACGCCCCCGAGCACGGCGGCTCGCCCTACCTGCTCGGCGCGGTGGTCCCGGCCAGCGGGCTCCCCAAGGCCGACGTGCTCGTGGCGGCGAAGGCCCTGGCGTCCGCGGGCTACATCGAGCCGCTGACCAACCACGCGGGCGACATCGTGCGCATCACCGCGATCTCGGCGGAGGCGCGGCGGCTGGCGGGGCTCTGGCCGACGCCGCAGGGGGAGTGGGAGCGGCTGCTCGAGCAGCTGGCGGCACGGGCCGAGCGAACCCCGACCGAGGTGGAGCGGCAGCGCTGGCGGGCGTTCTCCGACGCGGCGGCCGCCGTCGGCCCGCACGACGGGGCGCTGCTCATGTCGGCGCTCATCGGCGGGTACGTGCCCCGCGCGCGCTGACCTGCCGGCACCGCGAACGACAGCGCCCCCGCCCGGTGTACCGGGCGGGGGCGCTGCACGTGCTGATCAGATGATCAGAGCGGGGTGACGTTCGCAGCCTGCGGGCCCTTCTGGCCCTGCTCGATGTCGAACGCGATCCGCTGGCCTTCATCGAGCGAGCGGTACCCGCTGGACTGGATGGCGGAGTAGTGGACGAACACATCAGGTCCGCCGCCGTCGGGGGTGGCGAAGCCGAACCCCTTCTCGGCGTTGAACCACTTGACAGTTCCTTCGGGCATTGCTCGCTCCTAGCTGAGGTGGTGCATCGGGGTCCTGCCATAGCGCAGGGCCTTCCCGACGTGAGAAGCCTAGCGGCTCGACCGCCCGTGCGACCAGGGATGTGTCGTCCGGCGCCGCTGGTGATCAGATCCGGCGGCCGGGGCGTTCCGGGAACGGTGGTGTCGGCCGGACGTCGTCGCCGTAGGAGGGACCGACGTAGGTGAACCCGGCCGGTGCCGGCTGCGCCGCGGTCGGCGCCGGGCCTATCTCCGCCGGCGGCTCCGGTGGAACGGTGCGCCAGGAGGTGACGCCGACGACCTCGGCGTCCGCCCAGTCCAGGTGCTCGGCGAGGGCCCGCTGCCGGCGCCATCTCGCCATCGACCGCGCCCAGCGCTCCAGACCGAGGCGCCCGGCCAGCAGCAGGCCGGCGGCGACGGCCAGGACGAGCAGCGAGTCGACCAGCGCCGCGGTGACCTCCAGCGCGCCCACGTCCTGCCAGCCGGCGGCCTCGAACTCGCGGGTCAGCATGATCAGGACGACGAGGGCGACCCCGTACGCCACCAGTGCACGCCTCATCCCCGCCTCCTCCGCTGGTCCGACGTCCCGACACCGACGTCCTGCCTTCGACCAGCGTTGCCCGGTATGCAGCGGGACAGGCGGCTCCGGGGCCGGCCCTCACCCCGACGGGGTACGGATGGGCCCGTCGGACCGGTCTTGCGGATTTCGTGCGGCTGCGTGGGGGCTGGCTCGTGGTGCGGGACGGACTGTCGATCCGCCGGTGAACCGGCACGCCCCCACTCCTGGAAGAGCCCCCATGCACCCCCTCGCCGCAGCCCCCGCCTCCGCCGCCGACGACCGCGCACTCGTGCCGCTGTGGACCATCGACGACCTGCAGGACGCCGACCTCGACCTGGTGCTGGCCGACCGGTTGGCCGAGTCCGCCGTCGCACTGCGCGCCGCCGCGGCCTCGGCCGCGCAGTCGCTGCGTGGAGCCCCCGGCTACCTGCTGGCCGGCTGACCGGGCCAGTCCGCGGCCAGAGGTAGCGCCGTGGCCGGGACCCGGACTGCGGAAGAATTATGAGCGGTCCTGGCCAGTTCCGCTCAAGTTCCTGCCGGAGGGACCGATGGAGGGTCGGCGACACGGTGTGGTCGCTACACATTGGTTCCGAGCGGAAGCCCCCATGACGGATCAGGACGCGAGCAGGCCGGAGGAGAGTTCGCGCGCTGACGTCACGCTCGTCGCCCGCGGTGTCACGGTGACCGCGAGCGTCGACGTCTCGACCGAGTTCACCATCGTGGTGCGCCCCGACGGCGAGGGCACCGCGTGGAAGACCTCGGTCAAGGACGGCGACCCGGTGGCGCTGTACTGGATCGGCGCCAACGAGGAGCGCACGCTGCCCGCGAAGATCGTCGAGGTGGAGCCCGGCGAGGAGGTGCGCTGGCACCTCGTGGCCACCGGGCCGGCCGAGCGGAGCCAGCGGCGGAAGGCGGTGCGCGGGCGCGTGACCTTGCCCGTGTACCTCCCGTGGGTCGACGGACAGCTGGTCGGTGAGACCGTCGACCTGAGCGAGGCCGGCGTGCGCGTGCTGGTCGACGGCTGGGGCCTCCCGCCGGAGCCGGGAACGCGCCTGGACATCGGCCTCACGCTGACCGACGAGGTCCTCCACCTCGGCGCAGACGTCGTGCGGCAGCAGGCCAACGGGCCGCGCTGGCTCATCTCCCTGAGCTTCGTAGACGTCGACGACCGGGACGCCGACCAGTTGCGCCGGCGCGTCTTCCAGGCGCTGCGGGAGGAGCGAGCCCTGGCCGAGTGACCGGTCAGCCGTCCACGGGGTCGGCCTTGCGCCCGGCTGGGCTGCACGCGCATCGGTTCGCCCGGCATCTTCGGGGTGCAGACCCGGGAATCGGTGTGTTGACCTGCAAAGACGCAGGTGGTCAGTGAGCGAAAGTCGGCAGGTTGTCGGGCGAACGCCTAGGGCAACCGCGCCGACCGTGCCTGTGACGGATCCTCCCGGTGCGGACGCCTGGAGAACCGCCGCCATGCCGCTCGTGCGGCGCGTCGTAGCTTGGCACGCACGACCGGAAGCTCCGCTCTCAACAGGGAGAGGCGGGCGGCG
The DNA here is from genome assembly GCF_031845325.1 of Blastococcus goldschmidtiae. Classification (NCBI taxonomy): domain Bacteria; kingdom Bacillati; phylum Actinomycetota; class Actinomycetes; order Geodermatophilales; family Geodermatophilaceae; genus Blastococcus; species Blastococcus goldschmidtiae. Next base: position 56,143 of record NZ_JAVREI010000018.1, read on the forward strand.
GTGTCGCATGCCTGACCTGGGGGGCATTCGAGCTGCCGTTCGCGGCGCATCGCGAGCACCTGCTGCTCGAACCTTCCGGGCTTGCTGGTGGGGACGTTTCTCGGGCGGCTCGAGCGGCTCTACAGTCCCGCGATGCCTCGGTACACCACCGGCGCCGCCACGTGCAGCCGGTGGCGTGGCTGACGCCCAGGTCGGTGGGACATGCACCACCGGCCGACCCGACATGACGTGCTGAAGCAGCAACCAGCGTCCTGGACCGACAGTTGCGGTTTGATCTGCGACACGAGACCTGCGGTGCAGTCCGTCTCAGACACACCGAGTACGTCCGCAGTCTCCCGCGTGGACAAGCCGCCACGCCGACTGTCAACAACGTCCCTGGTCACGACACCTAGGGCGTGTCTCGCAAGTCGTCGAGGTGTTGTGTGAGGGCGTGCATCGTGTCGGCGAAGGCGGTTTCCAGGTCGACGCCGTAGGTGTCGGCGAGGGTGAGGATGGCCCATAGGCAGTCCGCCAGTTCATGGGCCAACGCGTCGTCGAGGTCGTCGCGTGGCCGCACGCCGGCTTTGCCCTGCACGAGCTTCGCGAGGTCGCCGACGTCCCCGAGGAAGCCCAGCATGATCTCTTCGGCCGTCCACGAGCGTCCGTATCGCTCGCTCTCTACCTGCGCGTACTTCGCTCGCACTGCGCGTGCCGTGGCCTGCATCTCGATGAAGTGCATGCCTCATCGTGTGCCACGCGGACGGCGGGTGGTCGGGTCCGGCTCGCTCGTTCGGTCGGTGCGGAGCCAGGTGAGGATGGCGGCCAGGACGGCACCGCCGCGGTAGTTGACCGCGTGCTTGTCGCAGCGGGTGGCCAGGGCGCGCCACTGCTTGAGCAGGCAGAACGCTCGTTCGACGACGTTGCGGCCCTTGTAGGTCGCGGGGTCGTAGGTGACGGGGCGTCCGCCCGCGGATCCCCGGCGTTTGCGGTGGCCTTGCTGGTCGCGGGGTTCGGGGATGACCGAGACGATGCCCCGTCGGTGCAGCTCGGGCGTCGGGCGCGGCGCGGTACCCGCCGCGCTTGCCGAGCTCGCGTTCGTCATTCAACGGTCACGTGCACCGGCGCATAGGTGGCGGCTGAGCGGCAAGGGGTGGAGGGTCACCCGATGATGGCCGGCCTGTACAGCGCTGTGATGCGACGAGACCACATGGAGGAGTACCGATGGTGAAGGTCGACCGGATCGCGGGTCCGTGGGGTACACGCACGCCGTACGGGCCGGGGGAGACCTGGCCGAGCAGGGTTGACTCCTACCTGGCCGACGGGCTGACCGAGGAGGACATCGACCGCTGGGTCCAGTCGGCGACGATTCTGCACTCCAACGGTGACGCTCTGGACATCGCCGTGAAGGACGAGCGGATCGTGGGCGTCCGCGGTCGCGAGGTGGACCGGGTCAACCACGGCCGGCTCGGGCCCAAGGACCTGTTCGGCTGGCAGGCCAACAATTCCCCGGACCGGCTGACCAAGCCGCTGATCCGGCGGAACGGCAAGCTCGTCGAGACGGACTGGGACACCGCGATGAACGCCGTCGTCGGCCGGGCGAAGGACCTGCTCGAGGAGCAGGGGCCCAGTGCGATCAGCTTCTACACCACCGGGCAGCTGTTCCTGGAGGAGTACTACACGCTGGGCCTGATCGCCCATGGCGGCATCGGCACCAGCCACGTCGACGGCAACACCCGGCTGTGCACCGCGACCGCGGCGGCGGCGCTCAAGGAGACATTCGCCTGCGACGGGCAACCGGGCTCGTACACCGACATCGACCACGCCGACGTCATCGCGCTCTACGGGCACAACATGGCCGAGACCCAGACAGTGCTCTGGACCCGCGTGCTCGACCGGCTCGCCGGCCCCAACCCGCCGAAGGTGATCTGCGTCGACCCGCGGGAGACGCCGGTCGCCCGCGCCGCCACCGTGCACCTGGCCCCGCGGCCGGGCACGAACGTGATGCTGATGAACGCCCTGATCCACGAGATCATCGCCAATGGCTGGATCGACCGGCACTACATCGAGGCGCACACCGTCGGCTTCGCCGAGCTCGAGAAGCAGATGAAGGGCTATACCCCCGAGGTCGCTGCAGAGGTGTGCGACGTCCCTGCGGAGCAGATCCGGGAGGCCGCCCGCATCATCGGGACGGCGGAGCGGCTGCTCTCCACCGTCCTGCAGGGCTTCTACCAGGCGCACCAGGCATCGGCGGCCGCGGTGAGCGTCAACAACATCAACGTCATCCGGGGCATGCTCGGCAAGCCGGGCTGCGGGATCCTGCAGATGAACGGTCAGCCCACCGCGGAGAACACCCGGGAGGCGGGGGCGGACGGCGACCTGCCGGCGTTCCGCAACTGGTCAAACGACGAGCACGTCAAGGACCTCGCCCGGGTCTGGAACATCGACCCGATGCAGATCCCGCACTACTCGCCACCGACGCACATCATGCAGCAGCTGCGCTACATCGAAGAGGGCTCGATCCGCTTCATGTACGTGACGGCCACCAACCCGGCGGTCTCGCTGCCGGAGCTGCGCCGGATCCGGGAGCTGCTCGCCCAGGAGCGGCTGTTCCTCGTCGTCCAGGACATCTTCCTGACCGAGACTGCGCAGCTGGCCGACGTCGTCCTGCCCGCCGCGACGTGGGGAGAGAAGACCGGGACGTTCACCAACGTCGACCGCACCGTGCACCTGTCGGAGAAGGCGGTGGAGCCGCCCGGTGAAGCGAGGTCTGACCTGGACATCCTCATCGACTTCGCGCAACGGATGGGCCTCGAGGACAAGGACGGCCAGCCGCTGGTGAAGTGGACCGACCCCGAGGGCGCCTTCGAGGGCTGGAAGGAGTGCAGTCGCGGCCGGCCGTGCGACTACTCCGGCATGTCCTACGACAAGCTACGAGGTGGCAGCGGCATCCAGTGGCCGTGCAACGAGGAGCACCCCGACGGGACCGAACGGATCTACGTCGACGGGAAGTTCTGGGCTCAACCCGACTACTGCGAGAGCTACGGCCGGGACATGATCACGGGGGCGCCGGTCGAGAAGACCGAGTACAAGGCGCTCAACCCGACCGGCAAGGCGGTGCTCAAGGCGGCCGAGTACATCGGCCCGCACGAGCTGCCGAGCCAGGACTACCCGTTCCAGCTGATGACCGGCCGCACGCTGTACCACTTCCACACCCGCACCAAGACCGGCCGGGCGCCGCAGCTGAACGCCGCGGCGCCCGAGGTCTGGGTGGAGATGTCGGCGAGCGACGCCAGCGATCGCGGATTCGCCGAAGGTGACCTGCTGGAGGTCAGCACGCCACGCGGCCGGGTGCGGGCGCGACTTCGGATCAGTGGCATCCGGCCCGGGGCAATCTTCCTGCCGTTCCACTACGGCTACTGGGACGCCGAGGACGGCTCCCAGCCGAAGAAGAAGCACGATGGCCGGGCGGCCAACGAACTCACCCTGACCGACTGGGACCCGGTATCGAAGCAACCAATCTTCAAGACCGCGGCTGCTGCCGTGCAGCGGATCTCCAAGGCCGAGGGCCAGGTTTCCGCGGCGCCGACGACAACCGCCTCCGCCCCGGTCAGCGGCGCTGACGTACCAGCCACCACAGGCGGCGACGCAGCGCAGTCCGAGGAACTCATCATCACGGGGGGTCGGCCATGAAGCTGGACTTGGCGATCGAGGAACTGCACCGCTCCGAGAACCACCTGGTCACCGTGCTGACGTCCATGTCGGACAAGCACAAGTCCGACCACGAGGTCTTCTACGTCTGCCGGGACATGGCGAAGTGGTCTCGGCAGCACGTGGCCGAGCTGGCCCGTGTCGGACGGGACTTCGGGCTGAGACTGGAATCCGAGGCGTCGGGGGAGCCGGCCGTACTGGAGACGATGAAGCAGCGGGCCTCCGAGCTGACCGGTCGACGGTCCGTGCCCGGACTGCTGCTACTGGCCGACCTCCGGCACCTCTACCGCGAGGCGGCCGGCACCTCGGTGGACTGGGAACTGCTCGCCCAGGGGGCCCAGGGCGCCAAGGAACAGGAGCTGCTGGACGTGGCCGAGCGCTGCCATCCGGAGACCCTGCGGATTGCACGCTGGGCGAACTCCCACCTGAAGGTCACCTCGCCGCAGGTGCTCGCCAGCTGATGCCCCACCCGCGGGAGCGTTGACGGCCGCCGTCGGCAATGCTCACCCGTGCTTGTGACCGGCCTGAGCGGTCCGGCCGTACGTGGTGATGAGCCGTCCCACCAGACCGAAGCCCCCACCCGCTGTGGGCGGCGTTGAGCCGATGGCCAGCGGCGGTCGGCCGTGGCGTCGCTGCCGCGCACGTCACGGTGGCGAGCTTGCCGGCCGCGACATTCGTGGTCGCCGGTCGGCGGTCAGGACACCTGCTCACTCCGGATGGCAGCCCGTTCGCGCCGAACACCACGACGGTGGAGGGCTCACAGTCGGCACCGGCTCCGCAGAGTGCGGCGCAACGAGTGCGGAGCGGAGTGCATGAGCGAGACGCTGTGGGCCTGCCGACCACTGCCGCAGGCTGACACCCAGTCCGCGCTCGGGCGGTGGGAGGGGGCGCCGGCCACCGTCGCGGAGCTGACCGCGCTGCGGTTGCGCCTGTACGCCGCCCTGCTCGACGGCGCCCGACCGGCCGGTGCCACCGACGACGACATCGAGCGGCTGATGCTCGTCTTCGAGGAGCTGGTGTCCAACGGGCTGCGGCACGGCCGGCCGCCGGTGCGGGTCACCGTCGAGGGCACCGACAGCGGATGGCTGCTGGACGTCACCGACGCAGCCGTCGAACGGCCGCCCGCCCCGGCCGTCGGCCGCGACGCCGCCTACGGCGGCCTGGGCCTGTACCTCATCGCCGGGCTGTGCACCGCCCACGGCTGGATGACCGACCACGACCGCAGGCACGTGTGGGCGCGCATCGACTTCACCGCCGGAAGCGACGACTACGCCGCACCGCGGCTGCCCAAGCCCCGCGGACACGGGCACTGACCGACGCGACCACTCCGACGCGGACCCCGCCGGTCAGGCGTCGACCGGCACCACGACGAGCTCCTCGCTGAGAACGACCTCATGGCGATGTCGCACAGCGTGACGTTGCGCTAGCCGCTGGCCTCGCGAAGCAGGTGGAACGCGCCCTCCGCGGTGACCTTCGCGGACGCCATCAGGACACCGATCGCCATGCCGGTGCGGCGGTTGCTGAGTACCGCCGTCTCCGACTGCGCACGCTTTCCTCTGCCGCGGCCAGCTCGGCCCGGGCAGCTGCCCGGAGCCGCTCATGACATGGTCGACGACCGCGTCCAGGTCGCGGTCGAGGTCCACGTCCCGCAGCACCGTGTGCAGCGCTTCGACGCCCAGCTCGGCGAATGGGTGGGGGAGCCCGCCGCTGTCAGGGCGAACCCGTCGCGAAGCTGGGTGGCGAACCAGAGCTTCGCCAGCGAGGCGTCTGCTCCGACGTCGGTGAACCGCCGGGCCATCGGCTCATGTCGGACAGGGTCTCGTTGACGTCGAAGACGATCACGGACGGCGAGGTGCTCATCGAGATCTCACGGAAGGTCGGTGGCGAGGTCATTCGGGCTGGTTGCTGGAGGCCACGAGGACGAGAACCCGGGGCAGGGTGGTGACGTAGGCGTCGAGGACGCTTGCCATGCCCGGGCGGGCATCGCTGACCCCCGCCCCCTCCATGGCGGCCGGTGTGGCAGCGACCTGCCACGGCAGGTGCCGGGCGGCCTGGGTCGCCCGCTCCCGTAGCTCATCGGCGGCCGGCAGGGTGGCGGGTATCTGGGGACGCAGTGCGGTCCAGGCGGCGTCCAGCAACCCGCGGTCGGCCAGGCTGCGCCAGATGCTGTTGATGATCGGCGTCGCCAGTGCGGCGCGGATCTCGCCGTAGAACCGCGGGGCCGGGGCGTCCTGCGGGGACGGTGCCGGGCTCTCCGGCTCGACGGGCCCGGGTGCGGGAGAACGCCCGGGCGCGGGCGGTAGGTCGAGCTCGCCGTCCAGGGTGAGCCGCAGGCCGGCGGCCAGCAGGAGCATCCGGCTCAGCGGCCCGGTGAACTCCGCCAACGCGCCGCGGACCTCGGCGTCCACCGGTGGCGTCGCGATGTCCCGCACCGAGGTGACCAGCTGCTGCGCCGCGGAGCCGAACGAGTCGTCGGCCAGCACGGGGACGGCCTGCTCGTGGGCCAGGACCAGGTAGCCGGGGCAGAGCGCGAGCGACTTGAACAGGCTCGGCACGAACGGCATGTCCTCCAGCAGGCGGGCGTACACCCCGGCCACGACGCCGGTGGCGTCGGCCTCCTCGACCATCGGGTAGCCCACGAACCCGGCGGCGTCACCGGCCATGGATCTCGCCCCGTCCCGGTGCGGTGTCCGTGGAGGGTGGTGCGAGCAGCTCGTCGACGGCTGCCGCGATGACCTCCGGATGGTCCTCGGGCGTGAAGTGCTTGCCCCCGGGGATGGGCTGCAGGGTCGTACCGAGGTCGGCGGCGAGTCGCCGGCCGTACTCGACCTTCTGGAACCGGTCGGCCTCGCCCCACACCACCCGGGCGGGCAGGCCCAGGGAAGGCAGCTGGTCGCTGATGGCGATGGTGTCCTCCACGTGCAGCGCGCTGACCTGGCGCATCAGGCTGCGGGCGGCGCCATGGGCGACGTAGTGCTGCCAGTGCACGCCCAGGGATTCCAGCGCCCGTGCCCGGTCGTCGTGGCCGCGGTGGATCAGCTGGACGAACGAGGGGTAGAGGGCGGTCTCGGGCAGGAACCGAAGGACGGGCGCGGCCCGCTGCATGGCCTTGACGCTGGGGATCGGCCAGGAGTCGTAGCAGACCGCGTTGGTGAGCACGAGGCCGGAGAACCGGCCGGGCGCCCGGACGGCGGCGATCTGCGCCACGCCGCCGCCGAGGTCGTGCCCCACCAGGACCGGCGCCTCGACGCCGACCATGTCCAGCCAACGCAGCAGTCGGTCGGCCTGGGCGGACAGGCCGAGGTCGCGGCCCTCGCCGTCGGGGATGGAGCTGCCGTACCCGGCCATCTCCAGCGCGAGGGAACGGCCGCTCACGAGGGGCATGACGTGGCGCCACAGCCGGGGAGAGGTCGGGATGCCGTGCAGGAGGACGACGGGGGAGCCTTCGCCGTGCTCCAGCCAGCGGATCGGTTCGCCGTCGAGCAGGTCCTCGTGCAGGTGCCCGCCGAGGCCGTTCACGACCGTCCCCGCAGGCGACGGAGGGCGGCGCGCGCCTCGGGCAGCGCCAGCGGGAAGGTGGCGACCTGCGCCACGGCGGCGACGGTGCACCAGGAGCAGACCTTGCGGTGCTTGGTGACCTGCTCGGCGAACAGGTAGATGCCGCCGCCGGCGTCCGCGGCCGTCTTCGCGGCCAGCGCCAGCGGCACCCACGGGATCGTCCGGGCGCGGTCGCGATCGCCCATTCCGGCCAGCGCCAGGGTGACCCCGGCGCTCAGCAGGCCGAGGGCGGCGTCCGGGGTCTTCAGCTCCTGGTAGGCCTCGCCGGAGGCGTCGACCGCATCGGCGTCGAGGAATGGCAGCGACAACTCCGGCACCCGGCGCAACAGCCCGAACTGGTAGAGCCCGACCACGCCCAGCGCGGCTGCGGCCAGGGATGTCAGCCCCGCCACCCGCCGCCTCTGCTCCAGGAAACTACCGGTGCCGCGTCGCAGGTCGTCGCTCACCCGCTCCGCCGCCGGGGAACTCGACCGGCCGACCCCTCCGGACCGTGGCCGAACCGACGCCGCCGGCGGTCCGGCCGGGTGCACTCGTTCCGTTGTCGTCCGCATGTCCGTCCTCCCGTGGTCGGTTGCTCAGGACCATGCCCCCTGATGTGCCGGTGAACCGCGGCCGGCCTCGTGGTGGGAGCGAATTCCCGTCTCGTGCAGGCGACCACGTGCTTCGGATCGTGGCGTAGGAGCTGTCACGGACGGCCACGGTCTGCTCGCGCCGACCGACCGACGGATTCGGCGATGCCGGCGTCGAGCAGCGCCTCGGTGGAGGCAGAGACGTGCCCCATGCGCGTGATCGGTGTGTGAGGCGGACCAAGCATGTGACAAGACGACGAAGCGGGTGCTCACTCGGTCATGCGGCGTTGATGGATGTGCGCCGGCGGGAGATCGTGCGTGTGGTGGTGGCGAGCTGTTGAGCGATGTCGCGGATCGACCTGCCGCGCTCCGTGAGGCGCCGGACGACGTCATCCTGCTCGGCCGGGGTCAGGTGCTCGAAGTGGACGCCGTCACCAGCGAGAGCGCGCTCGATGGCGATCTCGTCGAGGTCGTCGCCCGTCTCCACACGCTCAGTGTGGTGGCGGGAATCTGTGTCGGTGTCGATGTCGTCCCAGGCCAGCGGCGGGAGCCGGCCGCGTTCAGCGGCGAGAGCCTGCGCGGCGTCGGTAGCGGTGCGCTGGTCGCCGGTGCATTGCGGCGGGCGCAGGTTCCACAGCTGCTCGTAGAGGGCGCTGACGTCCTGCGCGGTCTGCGCGGTGACGTGGTCGCTGCGCATCCTGCGTCGAAGGCCTGCGGGGTTCGGCGGAGTTTCGCGGCCAGCTCGTGGTGCGGCCATCCGACGGCGTTCAGGACCTGTAGCCGGCGACGGGTACCCCTGGCGGCTACGTGACTTGCCGGCGCCCGCCTGGCGTGGTCGATCCGAATGCGCAAGACCCGCTGGGCGGTCTCGGGCCGGACCCGCTGGATGCCTGGGTTGCCGTCGCGTCCAGGATCGGCCAGGTCGCGGACGTGGCTGGTGGAGATGCCCGCGAGCATGGCGATCCGCTCGACGCCGATGCCGGCGGAGCGCAACGCGCGGATGCGCTCGCGCACCGGGGCAGCGTCTACGAACGGCCGCCATCGGCCGAAGGTCTGCGCGCGATGCACGGCACGGCCCGCCGCGGTTCTGGCAGCAGTGCACTCGGTGCATCGGCGGCGATCTCTCACATAGGCGACGCGCGTTCCGTGCACGTGCCGGGCACGCGGATGAGTGCAGTTCCGCCTCACCCGACCCTGGGCGCGCTGGACACGGCGACGTGCCCGCTCGATGGCCCGGCGGTGCTTGGCACCGGAATGGCGTGTGTGGTGGACGTCGGCGAGGGCGTCGCTGGCGTACGTGCCGCTGTAGCCGCAGGTCGGGCACGTCCGGCCGGTGATCATGCTTCGCCCAATGGAAATACGGCGACCGGCTGACCGGTGCGGCCACGACCGGGTACGTCGGCCCGGGCCAGGACGTCCTGGATCCAGTCGGTGCGGAGGCTGCCGGCATCTCCCACGTGGTCGTCGAAGGCCACGGCCGTGAACTGCTGCGTGGTCGCGGCCCACTCTCGATCGGACAGGGGGCCGCTCGAGGTGGGCTTCGACGGTGGGCCGGTCGACGTAGGGGACGCTGGCGCCGATGAGACCGGCCAGGTCGGTGAGCAGCCGGTGGGCGTCGCCGCCATAGCTGTCGACGACGGACGGAAGCGGGCCGTCGCAAGCGGCAGAGACGTGGGGCGGTGCCAGCGCAGGATCTGCCGTTGTCCGTCGTCCTCGCTGACCGCACATCCCTGCTCCGCTGGTGAGTAGTCGCTCTTCCCGGGAGAAGGCGCTGTTCGGAGCCGTCTGCTGACACCTCAGCGAGAGTCGGCATGCGACGGCGCCCGACCAGATGGGCCTTACAGCTCCGGTCGAGGTGAACCGCCGCGCCAAGCCTTCCGTCGTCGGGAGAAGCGCCGACGCGACTTCGGGCCTGTCTCGATCGCGAGGAAGGCTGCCCTCGAAGCGAGGGATAGATTGCGGCACGCACCAAGGCACGGCACGCACCAAGGCGCGGTAACGCCACGGCGGTGTGCGCAGGTGAGGTGTGTCGGCGGACCTGGGTGCCCAGGTCCGCGCTGCCGCCGGCCCCGGGCACGGGGAACGACAGCGGGCCTGCGCGGCGACGGCGGTAGCGTCTGGGCATGAGGGCGATTCGAGACGACAGCGACCATTCGCCGACGCTCGGTCTTGGCGATGTGATGAGCCGCGTCGCTCGTCAGCTGCAGGAGGAGCACGGCGACGTCGAGGGCACGCTGCAGGGCATCACCGCCGGGGCGGTTGCGACAGTGCCGAACGCCGACGAGTGCGGCATCACCTACGTGATCGGCCGTGCAAAGGTGGAGCCGCGCGCTTGGAGCAGCGACCTGCCCAGGCAGGTCGACGCACTGCAGGACCGACTTCAGCAGGGACCGTGTCTGGACGCGGTCTGGGAGTCCGAAGTTGTCCGGGTCGACGACGTCGGCGCTGACGACCGCTGGCCGGAGTTCGCCAGGGAGGCACCGATTCTCGGCGTCGGCAGCATGATGTGCTTCCAATTGTTCGTCGCCGGAGACCAACTCGGCGCCATGAACCTCTACGCGAGCAATCCCGGGGCCTTCGACGACGAGTGCCAGGACATCGGTCAGATCTTCGCCAGTCATGCCGCAGTTGCCCTCGCCGGCGCCGAGCACGAGTCGAACCTGCGCTCGGGGATGAGTACCCGCGACGTCATCGGGCAGGCCAAGGGCATCCTGATGGAGCGGTACAAGCTGACCGCCGATCAGGCTTTCGGAGTGCTCTCACGTGCGTCCCAGGAGGTCAACCGAAAGCTGGCTGACGTCGCCCGCGAGCTCACCGAGACGGGCGCGGTGCCTTTCGGTCGCCGGCGAGATTGATCGCCGGCCGGCCAGATCGCATCCGGCTGCCCCCTGGCCAGCCGGCGAGCCGAGTCGGAGGATGTCGGCGCAGCCGGCGGCGCCTTCTGAAAGAGGCCGATGACCTAAGGCTTGAGCAACAGGCCGGTATCGTCGTCGCGCTGACTCGGAGGGACGACGCCGTCGTTCCCCTGTTCCGGGGGGACCCGGTGACCGGCTCGTTGCCCGCCGGTCCGCTTGGTCCGCGCGCAGCTGGACGTGCCCGTCGCGCTGGTGACGATGGTGTCCGTCGACGAGCAGGTGTTTCCCGGCGCGCCGGGGCTGCCCGAGCCATGGCAGTCGACCCGCCGGACGCCGCTGAGCCACTCCTTCTGCCAGCACGTTGTGCGCTCGGCTGCGCCGCTGCTCATCCCCGATGCCCGCACGGACCCGCTGGTCGCCGACAACCTGGCGATCCCTGACCTGCACGTCGTCGCCTACGCCGGCGTACCGATCACCGACACCGACGGCACGCTGGTCGGCTCGCTGTGCGCGATCGACAGCCGCCCGCGCCAGTGGTCGGACGAGGACCTGTCCGTGCTGACCGATCTGGCCGGCGCATGCAGCTGTGAAGGAAGTCGGCGACTTCCACCGTTCGAGGCGGCCGAAGGCCATGGGGTCTCAGAGCTGCATCTGCGGGCGGCCCAGCAGCGTGCCGACCGAGCCGTAGCGCAGGCGCGGGAACTGCTTGCCGAGCGTGAGATCGACCGGTCTCGGTGGGCGCTGGCGCTGAACGCCGGGCAGGTGGGCACCTCGGGGTCGACGCCCACGCACCCCGCCGTGAGTCACAGGTGACCTTGGGACGGGACGCAGTCGTCATCCTCTACACCGACGGACTGGTCGAGCGCCGGAACTCCGACCTCGATGCGGGGACGGCGCGGCTCGAGGCAGCGCTGGCCGACCTCGCGGGCCGGGACCTGGACGAGCTGTGCGATGAGCTGCTCGCCCGAATGCTGCCCGACGCACCTGACGACGACGTCGCCCTGATCGCGGTCCGGCTGCACCCGCAGGACCGGCCGCGCCCCGCCGAGGCCGGCCCCAACCGGGTGCCGCCGGGCTTCCCGTTGGACTGACCGACCCAGCCGGTGGAAGGCCTCCTCAGGCCCAGTGGGAGGTGAGCCGGACGCTGTTGCCGTGCGGGTCACGGCGCAGCGTCACGTGGTCGCACAGCTGGCGGGCCAGCCACAGCCCCATGCCGCCGGCAGACAGGTCCTCGCCGTGCGCCGGGCCGTACCCGGCGAACGGGTCGACCGGCCCGGCTCCGGCGTCGCCGATGGTGCACACCAGCTGTCCGGGTGCGCTCCACAGCCGCAGGCTGACCGGTCGGCTGCCGTGCCGCATGGCGTTGGAGGTCATCTCGTCCACCGCCAGCTGGAAGTCCTCCAGTAGGTAGGCCGGTCCCGGGACGGTGCGCAGGTAGCCGCGGATGGTGCGCCGCAACGCGATGAAGTCGGTGACGTCGTCGACGGCCAGCGCGGGCGTCGCCCGTTCCAGCGGCTCGTCGGGCACCGGCAGGTGCGCCAGGTAGGCCGCCGGGTCGACGTAGTCGGCGTTCGCCAGCCGGCCCGTGCGGCTGACCAGGTGCGGGTGGGTGTGCCGGGCGGTGGCCAGCAGCGGCTCGGGCAACCCGGCGCCGAACACGCACAACCCCCACAGGGGCGCGGGCGCGAACGCGGCGTTGATCACGGCCTCGTAGCGCTGCCATTCGGTCCAGTCCGCGGCGGTGGTGCCGAAGTCGACCTCGCCGACGACCCGGACTCGCCGGCCCGGGCGGGCTTGCTCGCTCAGCCCACGGAAGGTGGTGATCGCCGTCGGCGTCCGGGCGCGGTAGAGCGCGTGCCGCTCGAGCACCAGCACCAGCGGGTTGTTCCCGACCGCGTCGTGGAGGGCGGCGGTGGCGTCCGAACCGGCGGCGATCACCGCTCCGTCACCGCCGGCCAGCCCCTCGAGCAGGAATGGAGCGGCGACGTCGACCAGGTCCTCGACCGAGTCGTAGATCAGCGCGTCATGCCGGAAGCCCGGCCCGACGCAGCCACCCGGCGCGGCGCCGGCCGCGCTACGGGGGTCATCGATGCCACCCGTAGGTCCGAGGCCCAACGCGTCCAACCCCCATGTCCTGCCGCTCACGCTCGGAAGGGGCGGCCCTTCCACGGTAGCGGCCGTTCCGTATCTGGCGACCCGGCCGGTGGTCGCGTCCCGCCGAGCGGAGCGCTGCAAGCGCGAAGCCTGAGTTGCTCGGTGTCGCCGGTAAGCCAATTCCCGAAGTGCGCCGGGAAGGCCACGCCGTGGCCAGTTGCACCGTCGAGCGGCGGATGCGCCCCGCCGGGCTGCGCGGCACCACGCGGGCCAAGGGCCCGCGCACCACCGTGCCCGGCGCTGGCACCGACACCCGCCCGACCTGGTCGATCGGGCGTTCACCGCGACCGGCCCGGACCAGTTGTGGGTCGCCGACATCACCTACTGCCGGACGTTCACCGGCTGGGTCTACGCCGCCTTCGTCATCGACGTCTACTCCCGCCGGGTCGTGGCTGGCAGCTGTCAAAGTCGCTGCGCACCGACCTCGCCGTGGATGCCCTGGAGATGGGCATCTGGACCCGCCGGCGCGCCGGCCGTGACCTCGGCAGGCTCGTTCACCACTCGGGGCTTGGGCGTCCAATACGTCGCCGTGCGCTACACCCAGCGCTTGGCCGACGCCGGCGCCGTGGCTTCGGTCGGCTCCACCGGCGACTCCTATGACGACGCCCTCGCTGAGGCGTACAACTCCCTCTTCAAGGCCGAACTGGTCCGCAACCGCGGCCCCCGGAAGAGCATCGACGACCTCGAGATCGCCGTCGCCGAGTACGTCGACTGGTTCAACCACCGACGACTGCACGGCGAGATCGGACTGGTCCCACCGGTCGAGCACGAGGACGACCTCTACCCGCACAACCCCGTGGCGACTACCGTCGCTGCGTCAGTTCCGAGCCTCCACTGAACCCGGGACCAGACATGCTTGCCACCGGCTGTCGGATCGGCGAAGCGCGGGGCGGCGTTCACGCCCGCCGCTCACCCCGCTCGGTCAGCCCGCCCTGATTCCGCCTGCTCATGCAGCCACGCGGTCACGTCAGCGCGCCGGTAGACCACGAGACGTCCCACGCGGAAGCTGTGCGGACCGGTGCCGAGATGCCGCCAGCACCTCAGCGTCGAGACGGGTCCCCAGCTGATGGAAGACGTGGCCCTGGGACGCACAGTGACGCGGCTCGACAAGTCCTGGAAGGTCGACTGGGAGAGTCGGCCCAGTCGTGCGCGAGTCGGCGATGGGTGGCAACAGCGCGACAGGGCGAGCAGCGATGACCAGGCCTCCGGTCCGGTGATTCCTCATCGCAGCATGGGCACCTGGATTGCACGGTTCCGCGCCCTACCGGTCCGACGATGCGTGGGGCGCCCGCCCTTGCTCGGCGGTGCCCCACCGTGTCACAGGCCGAAGGCGTCCCGGTCGAGCCAGCGGTCCGCGTGCTGGAGGAGCCGGTCGGGTGGGTAGCGCTCGGGATCGGTGAGCACCAGGCGGGCGTACTCGTCGGCGATCGCTGACAGGAGGTGGGCGGTCAGCTCCGCATCGCCGAACTCCTCGACCCGGAGTCCACGCCGTACCGCCCGGGTGAGCTGCCCGAGCACCATGCTGCGGCCGTGCTGGATGCGTTCGCGGAGCAGGGCGGGCGCGCCTTCGGGCGGCAGCAGCACCAGCCGCCAGGTCATGGGGTTCTCGCGCACTGCGGTGAGGAATGCCGCGAGGTTGTGCAGCAGCAGTTCCTTGGCCTGACCTGTGCCGAGGTCGGTCGGCGTGGTGTGGGCGACCTGCGCCTGGGCCAGCGTCATCTCGCGGTCGATGACCGACTCGAGCAGGGCGTGGAGGTCGGGGAAGTGCTGGTAGATCACCGCGCGGGTGACGCCGGCGCGCTGGGCGATCGCCTCCACCGACACCGCGTGGAAACCCTCTTCGACGGCGAGCCGTGCGGTGACGTCGATGAGTTGGGCGCGGCGGGCGGGTGCGCGCATCCGGCGGGCCGGACCTGTTGCCGTCGTCACAGCTGCAAGCGTAAGTTACGCACCCGTTACTAACGCAACCGTTACTTACACATCGGAGGCATCCCCATGGTTCGGATAGGCGACACGACCCTGGACATCACCCAGCAGAACGCGGCCGTGGAGAAGACGCTCGAGCAGACCGACAATCCGCGCCACAGGTACCTGCTGCAGGTCTACCTCCGGCACCGCTACCTCGAGTCGGCCGGCCGTTGGGAGGAGATCCTCGACCCCGAGCTGACCGTCGACGAGCCGCACTACCGGTTCTCCCTCGCTCGCCAGCCGTACTTCGAGCTGCGCGGGAAGGAGCAGATCGGTGGCCTGTACAAGCACTGGACCGACACCGATCAGGCGGTCTTCTACGTGTCCGACGAGCAGGTCGCGGTCGGTGATCACGTCGTCATGGGCCGGGGGATCAGCTGGCAGCAGACGCTTGGGTCCGAGTTGCCGGCCGACGCGGGGATCGACGTCGATCCCGAGGCGATGTACCTGTCGAAGTCGGCGATCGCGATGATCTGGCCCTACGACCACCGTGGCCTGTTGCTCGGCGAGGACGTGTGGGAGTTCGACCCCTCGGTGCGGGAGTACGTCAAGCTCGATCCGGCCGACGTGCTGACCGCGCAGCAGGCCCGGGAGTTGCTCGACCCCTACATCCTGCCGATCCCGGCCTTCGATGACGCCACCATGCTGCCTCGATGAGGGCCGTCGTCTGTCACGGGACGAAGCTGGCGGTCGTCGAGGTGCCGGCGCCGCGGCCGGGGAAGGGCCATGTGCTGCTCGACGTCGAGAGCTGCGGGATCTGCGGCTCGGACCTGCACGCCCGTCACCACGCCGACCAGCAGGCCGACGCCCTGGCCGAGGCCGGCTACGACGGAGCCATGCGGTCGGACCAGCGGGTCGTCATGGGGCACGAGTTCGTCGGCCGGGTCGCAGCCTATGGGCCGGAGTGCGCAGGGAAGGTCCCGATCGGCACGCTGGTCGTGGCGATGCCGGTGGTGCGCGCGGGCAAGGACGTGCACGCCATCGGCATCTCCGCCTCGGCCCCCGGCGCCTACGCCGAGCAGGTCGTCGTCGAGGAGGCGATGATGTTCCCGGTCCCCGAGGGCCTCGCCCCGGAGGCCGCCGTGCTGACCGAACCGATGGCGATCGGCTACCACGCCGTCCAGCGGGCCGAGGTGGCCAAGGGTGATGTCACCATCGTCATCGGGTGCGGTCCGGTCGGTCTGGCGATCATCGGTGTGCTCAAGGCGCAGGGAGTCCGGACAGTCGTCGCCAGCGACCTGTCCGACCGCCGGCGGCAGCTGGCGGCGACGTTCGGGGCCGACGTCGTCGTCGATCCCCGCGAGACCTCGCCCTACCAGGCGGCGGGTGACCGCGGCTTCGTGACCAGCATCCCCGCCAAGGTGCAGATGGGTATCGGCGCGATGCGCAAGCTGCGCGCGTCCCCGCTGCCGTGGCACACCGTCTGGCGGGTGCTCGACAAGCTCGGGAAGACTGCGTCCCAGCGCCCGGTGATCTTCGAGTGCGTCGGCGTTCCCGGCATGCTCGAGGAGATCATCACCAACGCGCCGCTCAGCTCACGCGTCGTCGTGGCAGGGGTCTGCATGACGCCGGACACGATCCGGCCGGTGCTGGCGATCAACAAGGAGATCGACCTGCGGTTCGTCGTCGGCTACACGCCGCTGGAGTTCCGCGACACCCTCCACATGATCGCCGGCGGCACGCTCGACCCCCGGCCGATGGTGACCGGCACCGTGGGCCTGGACGGGGTGGCAAACGCCTTCGACGCACTCACCGACCCCGAGTCGCACGCCAAGATCCTCATCGATCCGAGGAGTGCGGCGACCGCGCCGGAGCCGGTCCCAGCCGCCCGGTAGACGGCTCGCCCGACAACATGAGACGCCGTCCCGCAAGCGGCGCCTCATGTCGGCCGGCGGCCCCGGGCCGCGGGGCATGGTCCCCGAGTCTGCTCCCGAGCCCCGTAGGTAGAGAGGCGGCACAACTGGGAGACAAGTACGTGGTGGAGGTAGTCCTGGCCGGGCAGCTTCCGGGCTGGTTGCCACAAGGGGGTCGGAGGCAAGCGGCATGGTTGCGAGGGAGGTGCCGCCGCCAGAGTTGGTTCGGTGACCTCGATCCCGGGGTGGAAGCCGGCAGGCCGACGGGGCTGATGAGGATGGCGATCAGCTCCGAGAAATCACAGTGACCGGGTTGGGTGGTCGCGGAGTTCCACGGGCTCAGTCTCGGATCTGGTCGGCGGCCTCGTCTGAGCACCCGCTGATCGGCCGGGCCGTTCACGGATGCGGTAAGGCGCGACGGTCGAGGTCGAAGTCGGGGTCATGGGAGGGATGACTCCTCGTTGGAGTGTCGGGCGGGTCTGGATCGTTGAGGTCCACGCCGACGACCTCGGCCACGCGCTGCGGCCGACCCGACGCGGACGGGCTCGCCCGCGTCGATGGCTGTCTGCCTCGAAACGCACACCTGGCAGTCGAAGTCGGCCGCCCGTTCACTTGAAGGACGCCTCGAGCCGAGAAGTTCGGCTCACGGGCTGGTCGGCATCGGACCTGCCGCCGGTGCGCCTGGCTGCAGCAGGCCCTGTTCGTCGTCGGCCGGGTGGGTGGCGGTCGTGACGAGGACCCGGCCGAGCAGGAGCACGACGAACCCGGCGACGGCGACGCTGACCAGGGCGCCGCGGAGGCTGGCGAGGTCAGCGAGCAGGCCGATGAGCGTCGGCGAGACGAGAAAGCCGAAACGGAGCAGGAAGCCGACGACGGTGAGCCCCACACCGTGCGGCAGGCCGGGCAGCTCGTCCGCGGTGTGCATGACGGCCGGGACCAGGGTGGCGACGCCGAGGCCGGCCAACGCGAAGCCGACGAGGACGGTGCCGACCGCGGGGACGGCGAGCGCGAGCATCATGCCGGCGGCGGTGACGGCGCCGCCGACGCGGGCGACGCGGCGCTGCCCGAACCGGTCGACCACGCGGTCTCCGACGATCCGACCGGCGGTCATCGCAACCTGCAGCGCGACGAACGCGAGTCCGCCGACGGCGGCAGTGGCGCCGACCTCGCCGCGCAGGTAGAGGGCGCCCCAGGAAGCGCCGGCATCCTGAACGAACGCCTCGCACGCCGCAAGGGCGCCGAGCACGCCGAGCAGTAGCACGGTCCGGCCGACGAGGTGGCCGAGGCGGCGTCGACCGGCGGTCGGCTCGAGGACACCGCCGGCGGGCGCATGACGTTCGGCGTCCTCGGGTCCGCCGAGCAGGAAGCCCAATGCGACGATCGCCACGCCGCCGAAGACGATGGCCGACGTCGTGAGGTGTGCGGTCAGCGGTACGTCGAGGCCGGCGGCGAGGGAGCCGAGCAGGCCGCCGACGACCGCGCCGATGCTCCACAACGCGTGCAGACCGTTGATGATCGAGCGCCCGTAGGCGCGCTGCACGCGGAAGCCGTGCGCATTCTGTGCGACGTCCACGACCGCGTCGAGACCGCCGACGACCAGCATCAGCGCCGCGAAGGCGATCCACGCGTCGGTGAACGGCAAGCCCGCGATCGCGAGCCCGAGCGCGAGGAGCCCGAGCGAGGCGACCCTTGCGGAGCCGAACCACCTGATGAACAACGGCGCGAGCAGCCCGGCGAGCAGCGCGCCGGCCGGCATCGCGGCGATCGCGGTGCCGAATGCGGCATTGCTCAGGTCCAGGCGATCCTTGATCTCCGGCAGGCGCGGGACGAGGTTGCCGTAGAGCACCGCGTTGACGAAGAACACCGCGGAGACCGCGGCGCGGGCGTGGCGCAGCCGCGGTGCGGCGGCGCGTGCGGACACGGACATAAGCACGCTCCGGGACGAGGATGGCCGCTGAGCCGACTCAGCGCGTGATGCGTAGCAGGGCGTGGCGGATCTGCTCGGGCGCCATGGGGGCGGTGGACAGGAACTGATGCAGCACGTCCTGGCCACCCGCGCCCGCTGACCCGGTCATCCCGAAGGAGCAGACATGTCACAGCAGCAGAACGGTCCCACGTCCTACTTCCCCTCGATCGAGAAGAAGTACGGCCGCCCCATCGCCGAGTGGCAGGAACTCATCCGCGCCAGCCCGCTGCAGAAGCACCTGGACCTGGTCAACTGGCTCAAGACCGAACACGGCCTGGGGCACGGGCACGCCAACGCCCTGGTGCGCCACACCCTGCTCGAGGACGGACGGGCGCACTGATCCCGGCCGAAGGCGTGCCGGCCGAGCGGGCGGCGCTGTTCGAACTGAACACCGCGGAGGTCTGGCGGCTGACGAGGTCAGTCGAGCGAGAGGCCAAGAGGCACTCGTTTCGGGCCGGCTTGTGCCGGCCGGGGACGGTCCTGCGGGTGGAGGCGCACGGCGACCAGCGCGACGTCGTCATCCGGGGCGTCCGGCAGCATCCGTGCCAGGAGTTCGTCGCACAAGTCATCCAGATCGCGACCGGCGAGCCCGGCCAACGTGCGTTGCAGCCGGTCGAGCCCGTCATCGAGGTGCTGGTTGCGTCGCTCGATCAGCCCGTCGCTGTAGAACAGGACGACTGCGTCGCGCTCCAGAGTCAGTTGGGATTCGTGGCGGAGCGCGTCGGGGTCGACGCCGAGCATCAGATCGGTGACGCTTGTGGTCAGCAGGCGCACGGCGCCGTCCGATGAGATGACGGCCGGCGGTGGGTGCCCGGCGTTGGACCAGCGGAGCCGCGTCAGACCCAGAGCCCGTTCTTGCTCGGTCTGCTCGAGCCGGGCGACGATGGCCGTCGCCAAGATGTCTGACCGCAGCGTGGCCATGACGCGCTCGGTCTGCCGGATCACGGCCGCGGGACCTTCACTGTCCAGAGCGCCGATGGTGCGCACGATGCTGCGGATCTGTCCCATCGCGGCTGCGGCCGCGACGTCGTGACCCACGACGTCACCGATGACCAGCACCGTTGCGCCCGAGGGCTGCATCAGTGCGTCGTACCAATCACCACCCACCTGGACGGCTTGGCCGGCGGGAACGTAGCGGACCACGATCTGGAGGTGGTCCGGCTCCGGGGGAGGGGTCAGCAGGGACCGCTGAAAGCCTTCTGCGAGGTCGCGCTGCTGCCGGTACAGGCGGGCGTTGTCCAGGACCAGGCCGGCACGGGCCGCGACGTGCCGCATCGTGGCGAGATCCTCGGAGGTGAAGGGGCCGCGTTCTGCGCCGTTGGCCAGAGTGAGCATCCCGACGGGTCCGGTGCGGCCCGGGAGCGGGAGAACGGCGACCGCCTCCGGTGCCAGGGCGGAGACGGCGTCCCGCATCGGTCCCGGTCGCAGCACGTCCATCGCCTGTGCTGTTGCGTTGCCGTTGAGCAGCTGGGTCTGCCCGGTCTCGAGTGCCTGAGCGATGACCGCGTTGTCGCTGAGCCTGGACTGGGCGTAGGCGTCGGCTGCCGCGCGCAGGCCAGGGTCCTCGTGCCACGAGACAGAGCTGCGCAGACCGCGATGGGTGCCAGCAGCGCGGTCATCGTCGATCAGCGTCACGATCGACATGTCCGCGACAGCGGGGACGACCAGCCGTGTCAGACGGCCGACGGCGCCGTCGGCGTCCAGCTCACCGCCTAGTTCCTCGGTGATGAGGTTGAGCAGCCGCTCGCGCTCCGACGCACGCTCGGCTCGCTGCTGTACTGCGCGGCGCTCGGTGATGTCGACGAAGTACAGCAGCAGCCCCTCGGGGCTGGGTGTGGCCCGTACCTCGACCCAGACGTTGAGCGGCTCGGGATAGAAGGCCTCGAAGACCTCCGACTGACCACTGCTGACGGCTCGCCGGTACCGGGTTTCGAACTCCGTGCCGATGGCAGCGGGAAACACATCCCAGAAGCAGTGGCCGATCAGCTCGTCGCGGACGATGCCGGTGACGCGCTCGGTCTCGGCGTTCACATGGGTCATCACCCAGTCGTCATCCATGGCGATGAACCCGATGGCCATCTGCTCGATGATCTGCGCGATCCGGTCCTGGCCTGCTTGTCGCTCGGAGATGTCCCATGCGGATCCGAGGAGGCGCACGGTGTTGCCGGCCTCGTCGCACAGAGCCCGGCCCCGGGCAGCGACCCACCGAAGGGTGCCGGTGGGCAGGACGACGCGGTACTCGGCGGAGTAGTCCCCGCACGTGTCGATGGCCTTCTGGAGCAGGGCCGCGACCGGATCGAGGTCGTCGGGATGCAACCGCGCGTTGAAGGCCTCGATCGTCTGGGCGAACTCGGTCGGGTCGTACCCGAACAACTCCAACAGCCGCTCGTCCCAGGTGAGCGATCCGGTGGTCAGATCCCAGTCGAAGGTGCCGATCCCGGCGGCGGCCACGGCCAGGTCCAGCAGGGTGCGATGTGCTTCGTCCTCGTCACCGAGGAAATGTGACAAGGCCGGCTCGGTTGCATCGCCGCCGTCGTTGCTCATCTGCTCGCGATTCCCCTGACTGCCCGCCGCCCGCCGCGGCGCCCCCGCCACAGTCTCGCTGAGTCAGCGGCCGATACGGCAGAGTGTCAGCGAGGTCACAGTTTGGCCAAGCGACCAAGTAGCCACGGCACTGCATGTCGTGGCCACGTCGGGTCGCGGCGCGGGTTCTGTCAGACAGACGCCGAGGGCTTAGACCTTGACGCGTCCGGGTGGAGTTCAGCGACAAGGGCTGCGATGCGCTGCTCGATATCGCTTGGGATGAAGCGGGCCTCGCTGACGGTGAGGCCGGGCCGGGTCACGCACCTGCCAGTCGAGGTAGGCGATTGGGTGGGACCGGGATGCCCCGCCGCACGGAACCCGGCGTCGCGATCGCTTCGAGCACCTGCTTCGCCGCGCACCCCGACCGTCCTCGGCCCGGGCGGGCCTCGGCGAGCGACTCGAGGTTCGGGGATACGGGACGCTCGAATGCCGGGTCCGCCGCAGAGCCCGACGGCGCGGGACGTAGCCGCGAGGGGTGTCCCGCCTCCGCGAGCGGGTAGGGGACGCCGGTCTGCCGACAGGGAGAAGGAAACCTCGAGATGAGACATGTGCAGCTCGATCAGGAGGTGCTCGTGGTGGTGGGCGCGGCGAGCGGCATCGGCCGGACCATCGCCTTGGCCGCCGGTGCGAAGGTCGTCGCCGCCGCGCGCGGCGAGGAGGGGCTGCGGTCCCTCGCCGACGAGGCCGGTCCCGGCGAGGTCGACGTCCACGTTGCGGACGTCGATGACGCCCAGCAGCTGCGCGACCTGGCGGCCTTCGGCAGCGAGCGCTTCGGCTGCATCGACACCTGGGCACACGTCGCCGGGGTCGTCAGCCAGAAGGTCATGGACGTGCTCGCTCCGGCCACCGCGTTCCGCCTGCAGCGCAGCCACGATCCCGAAGCGCCCACCGGCCGCATCAATCTCTACGGCGCGGTCGAGGGTGACGACCGTGTGCGTGGCGTCGTGACGCGCCTGCACCGATGAGCGCCTCGGACCCCCGCTACGGCGGCAGCGACCCGAGCCCGGCGCAGCTGTCGCGGTACCTGCGTACCGGGTCCGACCCGGACCTGCGCCGGCGTCGCTGGCTGGTCGGCCTGTCGCTGGCAGGCGTGACCATCGGCCAGGTCGTGGGGGCCTACCAGACGGGCATCCTCCGGCACCTACCGGACCCGCCGGTCGGTCCCTTCGATTCCGACCGGGTCGATGCCGCGGAGTATGCCTACAAGCGTGCCTCGACGCCCGACGGGCTCATCATGATCGTCACCTACGCGCTGACGGCGTGGCTAGCCGGCGCCGGGGGCCCGGATCGGCCCAGGCACAGGCCGTTCCTGCCGCTGCTGATGGCCGCGAAGGTGGCCTCCGACGTCGCTGTCGACATCAAGCTCGCGGGAGAGGAGTGGCAGGAGAACAAGGCGCTGTGTGCCTGGTGCCAGGCGGCCACCGCGATCTCCGGCGTCTCGCTCGCCCTCGCGCTGCCCGAGGCCCGTCGGGCGTGGCGGAGCCTGCGTGGGCGCTGAGACGACGACTCGTTCCCGTTCTCGGCCTCCCGCGCATCCCATGCCAGATCCGCGAGCCGTGTGTCCAGCGAGCCAGGAGTGGGTGGGGAGCTGCGATCCGCCGTCACGGGAGCCGTGGACGCGCCCGGCGACAGACGATCGCGGCCGAGATCGGTCCGCATGCCGCCTCGGTCGTACCGCTGTCGGTGCTCCGGCGCGCCGTTCAGCGGCGCCTCCACCACGGCCCACGCCGGCGCTGCAGGCCGACAGCGCCGCGGCCGCCGCCCGTCTGGCGCAGCGATGAGTCCCGCCCGGCGCGTCCTCGTCGTCGGCGGGGGGCACAACGGGCTGGTTGCGGCCTGCTACCTCGCCCGGGGTGGTGCCGACGTGATCGTCCTGGAGCAGTCCGCCCGGCTCGGCGGTGGTGCGCGGACCGAGGAGGTCCTCCCCGGGCACCGCTTCGACACACACTCCGTGGCGCACAACATCATCCAGGCCACCGGGATCATCGAGGATCTCGGCCTGGTCGAGGCCGGGCTGGAGTATCGCGAGATGGATCCGTTCTCGGTGGCGGTCTTCCGGGACGGGCCGATCGTCCGGTTCTTCCGGGACGTCGGCGCAACCGTCGACTCCATCGCCGAGGTCGACCGGGAGGAGGCCCGCCGTTACGCCGCATGGATGCGGGAGGCCATGCCGGTGGTCACCGCGATGCGCGGGGCGCTGGACGGTCGGCCGTCCCGGCTGCCCGGTCGGGCACTCGCGGGGTTGCAGGCCGTGGCCCGCAACGGTGGCCCGCTCGGTCTGGCGCAGCTGCTGCTCTCCCCGTACGGGAAGCTCCTGGAGCAGCGATTCGCCTCGGACCTGGTCCGTGCGCCCGTCTCGGCCTTCGCCGCGCACGCCTCCGCGGCTCCGGACAGCCCGGGGAGCGCCACCTTCGCGATGTGGCAGGCCTTCTACCACCAGGTCGGCCAGTGGCACGCCGTCGGCGGCTCGCAGGGGCTGACCGATGCGCTCGCCACTCGCCTGGCCGCACTGGGCGGGGCCTGGCGCACCGCCGCGGCGGTCCGGCGGATCACCCGGCAGGGCGACCGCGCCACCGGGGTAGAGCTCGAGTCGGGCGAGCGGCTGCCCGCCGACGCCGTCCTCACCGCCCTCGATCCCCGGACGGCGCTGCTCGAGCTGCTCGACCCCCCGCTGGACGGGCCGGAGGCCGACCGGCTGCGCAGCACCACCCGCAGCAACGTCGTCCAGATGCTGGTGCACGTCGCGGCCACCGCCCTGCCGGCCTATCCGGGGGCGCGCCCGGGAGACTGGTCCGGGCTGCAGTCGTTCGTGGACCGATTGGATGCCCTCGCCGACGGGTTCGCCGCAGCCGGTGCCAGGTACCTGCCCGACGACCCGGTGCCCACCTACGCGTTCACCCCCAGCGCGATCGACGACACACTGGCCCCGCCCGGCCGGCACACCGTGTACCTCGCCTGCCCGTGCGCGCCGTACCGCGTGCGCGGAGGTTGGGCCGCCGTCGCCGACGAGTTCGCCGACCGCATGATTGCGACCGTGGAGGCCCGGGCACCCGGGTTCACCGCCACGATCACCGGGCGCGCGGTCTACACCCCCGAGCAGATGGCGGCCGACCTGCGCTGGCCGGGCGCCCACCCGATGTACGGCGACCTGAACCCCGACCAGCTCGGCCCGTTCCGGCCGACCCGCAGGCTGGCCCGGCACCGGACGCCGGTCCGAGGCCTGGTCGTCGCGGGGGCCGGGACGGCGCCGGTGGGCGGCATCGCCGGGACGAGTGGTCGGGCAGCCGCGCGGGCGGTGCTGCGCGACCTGAGCTGAGGCAGTCGGTGGTGCACGACCCGAGTGCGTCGGAGAGACGGCGTGCACGCGCGTCGCACCGCGGAGGTCGAACAGGCTGGGCACAACGAGGACGGGGGATCCGGCGCCGACCAGATGGAGCCAGCGCAACAGCCTGTCGGCCTGGGCCGACAGGCTGAGGTCATGATCTTTGCCGTCAGGGATGGAGCTGCCGTCGGACGTTGGCCGCCCGACGGCCGACGGGCTGTTTCCTCACGGGAAGTCGCACAGGGTGTGCTCCATCGCTCGCCGATCCGGAGCCCATGCCCCGTGCGGTCGTGAACCTCGGCGGCCACTGCCGGTGGCGAGCAGGCGGCTGGCCATGCACATCGAGGAGCAGATCGACGGATCGCGGCGGAGGAGGACCACGGTCGCCGACTGGCTACTGCCGGCGAGCCCACGCTCGGGCTCCGTCATGGGCGTCATGAAACCGTAACGCGCAATGCGGTTGTGAGGGGTTTGTTGGCCAGGCCGACGCGGGCATGTGATCAAGCGTCAGACGGAGGCGCGGGATCTGGCGCTGCGTTCGCAGCCGGGGGGACCCGCTCGCCACTTCGGGGTCGATGCCTCGATGGGCGGTGGTGCAACAGCGTGCCTCTCCATCACCCCGGAGCCGGTTGACAACCGCCTCCGATGCTTCCGTCCTTACGGACGGTGGCGCGCAGACAAGGGAGTCTCCATGCGCAAGGCATTCGCAGTTCCGGCCGTCACTCTCGCCGCCGCGGCGTTCCCGCTGCTCACGATGGGCACGGCCCTCGCGGACCACGACGGGAGCTACCAGGCGTCCCTCGGTGCGCTCAACGACTCCGGTGTCACCGGCACCAGCATGGTGACGCTGAACGGTGACCAGGCGACCGTCACGGTCGAGGCGAACGGCGTCGTCGCCGGCGCCCCGCACGCCCAGCACTTCCACATCGGCGCCCAGGGTGTCTGCCCGCCGGCGTCTGCTGACTCGGATGGTGACGGCATCATCACCACGGCTGACGGCCAGCCGTTCTACGGCATGATCGGCACCTCGTTGACCACCACGGGCGACACCGGCGCGGACAGCGGCCTGGCCGTCGACCGTTTCCCGACCCCCGACGGGAACAGCTACACCTACGAGCGCACCTTCACGATCGACCAGGCCACGCAGGAGGCCTTCGCCGCGGGTAACGCGGTGCTCGTCGTCCACGGCATCGATGTGAACGGCAACGGTGAGTACGACGCCGAGGCGGGGCAGAGCTCGCTCGACCCGTCGCTGCCGCTGGAGGCCACCGCGCCGGCCGCCTGTGGCGTGCTGAACGCCTCGCAGATGGGCCAGATGCCCATGGGCGGTGCCGAGACCGGTGCCGGTGCGACCAGCGGCATCGAGAACCAGGCCGCGATCGGTGTCGGCGCTCTCGCCGCCGTCGGTGCGGCCACGGCCGGTGCCGTCGCGTACCGCCGTCGTCAGGTCGCCGACCAGGCCTGATCCCAGCAGGACACGCCGCGCCGGGCAGGCATCCGTCTGCCCGGCGCGGCACTGCTCTGCCGGGCCCGGCCCGTGACCCCGGCCGCCGCGGACGCAGCAGGAACCCCGTGACCGAGCGATCGAGCCACGGCCCCGGTGCATGGGGCTCGGCCTCCAGCCCGGCGGGACCGTGGAGGTCCCGCCGCCGGCCGCCGTCGACCGGGCCGGGTGGTACTGCCGGTCACCGGCGCCCGGGGCGATCGGCCCGGCGGTCGTGCTGGGTCACGTCGACTCCGCCGAGCACGGCCCCGGCGTCTTCTTCGAGCTCGGCGCCCTGACCCCCGCACCTGCGGCTGATCACCTGCGGCGGTGAGTTCGATCCCGCGGCCCGCAGCTACGCGGACAACGTCGTCGCCTACGCCACGCTGGTCGGGACGCGATCTGCCTGAGCTCGCCGCTCATCCATGTCTGACGGCGGCCCGCCACATCGGACGGTCCGTCGCGACGAAGCAGCCGGTCGATCGTGCCTGCCCACGCCGGCACCTGGTCCGCACGTCGGTCACTGGTCCAGCGCTCGACGTCTCCGACAGTCCTTCGGTCCTCGCTGACGATCGCATCGAGTGCAAAGCCAGAAGACTCCGCTTTGTACGGCTCGAGGTGACAGCGCGTCACCGAACGACTGGTCTGCATCGGTGGACTGCCGGAGGCCCCCACGGCAGGTGCTGCCCGGTCACCCCAACGGCATGGTCTTCACCGCTGTCGGCCCGGAGGGGCGGATGGTCCGTCAGCGCACCTACTTCTCCGTCGGCGGCGGATTCGTGATCGACGCGGACGAGCTGCGGGCGGACGTGGCGGCACCCGTGCGAGGAGTGCGCCCCCGTCGGTCCGATGGCCGGACCGACGGGGATCGACGGCGAACCGCAACTCAGCTCAGGCGAGGGCCTTGGCGATCGCGTTCCGGTGGATCTCGCTGGTGCCCGTGACGATGCGGAACATCCGCAGGGACCGGAAGATCCCCTCCACCTCGTGGCCCTGCGTCAGGCCGGCCTTCCCGTGGATCTGGACGGCCTGGTCGGCGACCCGGAAGCAGTTCTCGGCGGTGAACAGCTTGCACATGTTCGCCTCCACGCTGATGTCGGCGCCCTTGTCCGCCTTGGCCGCGGTGGCCAGCACCATCGATCGTGCGGCGTAGATGTCGGTGGCCATGTCGGCGAGCTTGTGCTGGATGGCCTGCAACGCGAGCAGGGGCTGGCCGGCCACGATCCGGTTGCGGCTGTAGTCGACGGAGAGGTCCCAGGCGCGGCGCGCCCCACCGATGAGGGTCGGGCAGTGCAGGAGCCGGTTCATGGTGATCCGGCCGATGCCGATGCGCAGGCCCTGGCCGATCTCCCCGAGGAGGTTCTCCGCCGGCACCCGGCAGTTCTCCAGGACGATGTCGCCCTCGATCTTCTGACCCGACATGGGCACCGCACCGTCCTCCACGCGGCACCCGGGCGAGTCCAGGTCGACGAGGAAGGCGCTGTAGACCTCGCCCTCGCCCTCCATCCGGGCCACCAGGATGGAGAAGTCGGCGATGGGTGCGGCGGAGCTGAAGACCTTCTTGCCCGTGAGGACGTAGGAGTCCCCGTCCCGGACCGCCGTGGTGGTCATGCGGCGGACGTCGGAGCCGGCGTCGTCCTCGGTCAGGGAGAAGCAGCAGGCCCGCTCGCCGCGCACCACGGGCAGGAGGTACTTCTCCAGCTGGTGCGGTGTGGCATAGCGCAGGATCGCCCCGGCCCGCAGCGGGCCGCCCATGTCGCCCAGGACGGAGTGCCCCAGCGCGGCACCGTGCGCGGTGAGCTCTTCCTTCAGCACGCACAGCTCGAAGAGGCTCAGCCCCTTGCCGTCCAGTTCCTCCGGAAGGTTGGCGCCGTAGAAGCCCAGCTCCCGGCTGCGCTTCCAGACCTGCTCCAGGAGCGCCCGGTCCAGCGGCGACTCCTTGGTGATGCCGTGCTCCCGTTCGAAGGGGATGAGCTCCTCGGTCAGGTAGCGGCGGAGATCGACCAGCATCCCCTGCAGGCGGGGGTGGTCCTCGTAGTCGGGCTCGAGCGAGAAGGTCATGGCTATCGGGATCCTGTTCAGTGCACGCGGCGCTCGGCGCCGCTCCAGTAGCGGTCCCGAACGCTGCGGCGGTCCATCTTGCCGTTCGGGTTGTGCGGGAGATCCGGCACGAAGTCCACCGACCGCGGCTTCTTCATGCTCGCCAGGCGCTCGGCGCAGAAGTCGATGAGGGCCGCCTCGTCGACCTCCGCCCCGGGACGCCGGACGACGACGGCCTTGACTGCCTCGCCCCACTTCTCGTCGGGGACGCCCACCACCGCCGCTTCGTAGACGTCAGGGTGCTGCAGCAGCGCGGACTCGACCTCGACGGCGTACACGTTGAATCCGCCGGTGATGATCATGTCCTTCTTGCGATCGACGATGAAGACGTAGCCGTCCGACCGGCGGCGCGCCAGGTCACCGGTCCGGAACCAGCCGTCCTGGAAGTTCTCGGCGGTGAGTTCCGGCTCGTTGAAGTAGCCGGGGACGACGTCCGGTCCGCGGACCGCGATCTCGCCGATCGCGCCGTCGGGCACCGGGACGCCGGCGTCGTCGACGATGCGGACCTCGGCCTCGCTGCCGGGCCGGCCGCAGGACAGCAGCAGCTCTTCGTCCTCGCCGTCGATCGCCCGCCGGTGGTCCTCCGTGGACAGGAACATCACCCCGGACGTCGTCTCGCCGCAGCCGAACCCCTGGGACAGGACCGGACCGAACAGGTCCCACGCCTCCCGGATCCGCTGCGCCGACATCGGCGCCGCCCCGTAGGTGAGCTGCTGCAGGCTGGACACGTCGAAGTCCCGGGCATTCGGCAGCGCCAGGACCGTGTTGATCATGGTGGGGACGACGAAGGCGTGGGTGGCCCGCTCGCGCTCGATGAGCCGCAGGAATGCCTCCGCGTCCCAGCGGGAGAGCACGACCGCGCACCCGCCGGCGAAGAAGATGCCCATCAGCGGCATGCCCGAGGCGTGCGTGACCGGTCCGGCGAGGATCTGCCGGCAGCCGGGGTTGATGCGGGTGCTCGGGCTCATCACGGTCTTGCGCATCAGGGCCATGCGGTTGCCGTACGTCTGCATGGCCGCCTTGAGCTTGCCGGTGGAGCCGGAGGTGAAGTGCAGGACGGCCAGGTCGTCGGCGTCGCACTCGACGTCGACCGCCGTCCACGGGGCCCCGGCGAGGAGCTCGGCGTAGCCCGGGCCCAGGTCGGTGGGCCCGGAGTAGCAGACGACGGTCTCGACCGTGCTGCCGTCGAGCGCCGCGCGGGCCACCTCGAGGCGGCCGGCGTCGACGAGCAGCACGCGGGCCGAGGACTCGCGCAGCAGGTGCGCCACCTCCTCTACCCCGAGGCGGAAGTTGATCGGCGCGCGCGTGAGACCGGCCTTGTAGAGGGCGACCTCGGTGACCACCAGCTCCGCGCAGTTGCCGGCGAGCGTCGCGACCCGGTCCCCGCGGACCAGCCCGAGCGCCTGCAGCGCGGTGGCCAGCCGATCGCTGGCCTCGTCGAGCTCGGCGTAGGTCAGCCGGGTGTCGCCGCAGACCAAGGCCTCGGCGGTGGGCTGGTGCGAGGCGGTTCGGCGGACGTAACGGCCCAGGTTCACAGCGACTCCGGTGGACATCTTGTCTTGTTTCGGACAATTCGTACGGAACCATAGGTCCCACCAGTGTCGCCGTCAACGTCCGAACCGCGATACTCGGCTCATGACATCCGTCGAGGACCGCCGTGTCCGCCGCTCCCGTCGGGCGATGCGCTCGGCGCTGGTGGAACTCACGCTGGAGAAGGGGTTCGGCGCGGTCACCATCGACGAGGTCGCTGCGCGGGCCGACGTCGCGCGCGCCACGTTCTACGCGCACTACCGCGACAAGGAGGAGCTGCTGATCGACGTCGTCCGTGACCTCACCGCCGACCGCGAACGGCTGTTGCCCGCCGTGGAGCAGGCCCGGTCGGAGGGCTTCACCGGGCTGCCCGTCCGCTACATCTTCGAGCACGCCGAGCAGCAGCGTCCCGTCTACCAGGTCGTCCTCCGTGGCGAAGGCGATGGCCGTGCCCTGCGCGAGTTCGTCTACCTCACCAGCGCGCGGGTGGAACGCGTGTTCCGCGACCGCGCCGACCAGCTCGGCGTCACCCCTCGGGTGCCCGTCGACGTCCTCGCCCAGGCCTGGACCGGCGAGCTCGTCGGCGTGCTG
Source organism: Blastococcus goldschmidtiae (assembly GCF_031845325.1). Lineage (NCBI taxonomy): Bacteria > Bacillati > Actinomycetota > Actinomycetes > Geodermatophilales > Geodermatophilaceae > Blastococcus > Blastococcus goldschmidtiae. The sequence goes on from NZ_JAVREI010000018.1 coordinate 86,362, forward strand.
TCCTGGTGGGTGGACAACGACACCGGGTACGACGCCGAGGAGATCACCGGCTACGTGCGGGACCTGTCCGCGTACGGGCGGGTCTGGGCCTCGGGCCTGCCGCTCGGGCACCCGTCGGCCGCACCTGACCACGACTGACCCGGCCCACGACCGACGCGGACCACCACGGCCGGCTCGGGCCGGGGCTGCGGCCCGGGTCGCGACGACCGGCTCAGCTGTAGAGGCTGCTCTCGATCGGGAGCCATGCTGCGCCGATGGCCATGTTGCCGGCGACGGTCGCGTTCCCGATCACGGGGAGATGTCCCTCGAGCCGGGGGGGTGCCGCTGCACCCAGTCCTCGAGCTCGGAGCGCAGTGCCGCCGCCCCGGCGGGCAGCGGGCACCCCGCCACGGCGTTGAGGCAGCCGGTCGCCCCGCAGAGGCGGGTCCGCGTGGAGGAGCCGGGTCCAGGGTCTCGGGTCGGTCGTGCTCGGCCAGCCAGTGGCTGAAGTAGCGGACGCTCTGGCTGTGCAGCTCGTCCGCGGCGCCTTGCTGGCCGCGCGCAGGTGCGGACGAATGGACGCGAGAAGGTCCTCCAGCGGCACCGCCATGAGCGGGAGTCATCGGGCGAACGAGCGGTGCGCTAGGTGTCGCGACCGGAGAGGTTGTTCACGCGGCGAGGCGGCTGACCGGTGGGCGGCCTCCGAGGGCGGAGTGGCTGCGGGCAGTGTTGTAGTGCTCCAGCCAGCTGTCCAGGGCGGCGGTGCGCT
>NZ_JAVREI010000019.1:0-76234 GCF_031845325.1 Blastococcus goldschmidtiae
TAGCGTGGGCCACGGAGACCTCCGGTTGGGAAAAGCGACGTCAGACATCGCCACTCCTTCCGGAGGTCTCCTTCGTGATCAAGCCACCACGCCGACTGTCAACAACGTCCGTGGTCGCGACACCTAGCGCGCCGGGGCCTCCCGGCCCTGCGGACGGCGCCGAGGGACGAGCTCGGGGGTGGACGGGCGTCCGGGGTCAGATCGTCAGCAGGCCGTTGGGCTGTTCGGTGAGCTTGCCGCGGTCGATCGCTGCGGTCAGCGCCTTCTCCAGCACCGCGGTCACCGCCGGCGAGCGGCGCTTGTGCCCGAACACCGCCGCGGTCTGGGTGAGCAGTTCGCCGCGGCCCATCCCGGCCGACGACCGGCAGAGCGCCGCCATCGCGTTGGCGATCTCCTCCGGCGCCACCTGGTCGATCGGCCGGTCGGTGCTGGACACCTGCCGACGGAAGCCCTCGTAGGTCTCCGGCGGAACGCCCTCGGGCCACAGGTGCTCGCCCTGCACGGCCGACGGCGGCAGCAGCGACAGCAGCATCGACCTCCGCGACTCGGTCGCCCGGTTGAGCCCGAACGCCCCCACGGTGAGCTTGGCCAGCCGGTCGACGTGGATCGGGCCCTCGGCCTTGATGCCGGCGGCGAGCACCCGGCGCACCACACGGGCCGCCTTCGACGCCGGCAGCTCGTCGAGCACCGACTTCTCCCCGGCGACCTTTGGGATCCACGGCACGAAGGCGGTCTCGCCCTCCATGACCACCGGCCCGGCGGGCTTCGGCGCGACCGGCTTCACGGGGGCCTTGGCCGCCGCGGTCGTCGGCAGGGCCACCGACGCGGTCACCGACGAGCGCAGCGCGGCCACGCCCTTGAACGACTCGAGCGCCGCCGTCGGCAGGGGGATGGGCGCGGGGGCGGTGGCGGACGGGGCCGGTGCGGCGTCGACCGCCTCGACCAGCCGGTCGATCACCCCCGACGGGCGCAGCAGCCACGAGGGCAGCCACACCCGCTCGACGACCGGCCAGCGCAGCAGCCCGCCCAGCACCTCGACCGGCAGCCCGTCGCGGTCGCCGACCGTGCCACGGCGGGCCCACGCGGGGCCGTCCAGCAGCACCGCCGCCACCGGGGTCTCCGGGTCGACAGGTCGGGAGATCGACAGGTCGACACGGAACTCCGACAGCCCGACGTCGGTGCGCACGACCAGCCCGCGGTCGCGCAGGACTGCGGCGATCTCCTCGCGGTGCCGGTCGACGACGGCGACCGACCGCGGCGAGCGCGGCAGCACGTCGGTGCCCCGCTCAGCCATGTCGAGGTAGGCGCGCAGGTGCTTGATGCCCACCGAGCTGGTCTCCTCGGCCCGCAGCTGCGCCGGGTCGAAGGAGGAGAAGACGACGACCTGCCGCCGGGCGCGGGTGATGGCGACGTTGAGCCGCCGCTCGCCACCGCTGCGGTTGAGCGGGCCGAAGTTCAGCGGCAGCGTGCCGTCGGCGGTCGGGGAGAAGCCGGTGGAGAAGAAGACGACGTCGCGCTCGTCGCCCTGCACGTTCTCCAGGTTCTTGACGAACAGGCCCTCGCCGTCGGTGCGGTCCAGCGCCGCGGCCAGCCGCTCGTCGTCGGCGTCGCGCAGCAGCGACTCGATGTAGGAGCGCTGCTGGGCGTTGAAGGTGACCACACCGATGGAGGGCACCGCGTCCACGCCGTCCCACTTGGGCACCGCGTCGAACCGGCGGCGGATCTCCGCGACGATCGCCTTGGCCTCGATCGGGTTGGTGCGCAGCAGCCGCCCGGCGCCGGACCGGTGGAAGGTGCCGGGCACCCGCACCAGCGAGACGCCGCGGCCGTCCGGCTCCGACGACGCACGCCCGTGCGTGGGGGCGGGGAACGACGACAGCCGGTTCTCGTAGTACTGGGCGTTGGAGAACGCGATGAGCGACTCGTCCTGGCTGCGGTAGTGCCACGACAGCCAGTGCCGCGGCACCCGCGCCTGCACGCACTCGCTGAGGATCGACTCCTCGTCCTCGACGGCGGTCTCCACCTCGACGACGTCGTCGGAGACCGAGGCGGTCGGCTCGAGGAAGGACGTCGGCGGCATCTGCTTGGAGTCACCGACGACGACGGCGGCCTTCGCGCGACCGAGCGCACCCACCGCGTCGGCCACCCGGATCTGCGAGGCCTCGTCGAAGACCACCAGGTCGAACTGTGCGGCGGCGGCCGGGAAGAAGCGGGCCACCGAGTCCGGCGAGACCAGCACGCACGGCATGACCGAGGTGATCAGCTCGCCGTACTGCGCCAGCAGCTGGCGCACCCCCAGCCCGCGGCGCTGCTTGGCCAGCTCGCGCTGCAGCGCACCCACCTGGCCGGCACCCGCCGCGGCGTCGAAGGGCCGCGAGGCCAGCACCGCCGCCGGCAGGGCCTGGGTCAGGTGCTCGCGCACGGCTCGCGAGGCGGCGGTGAAGCGGGCGATCGCCAACTCATGCATGCCCTCGTCGAACAGGTCCAGGCCGGTCGCGTCCAGCCGCTCGGTGACCGAGGCCATCGCCATCCCGCGGTCCAGCGCCCGGACGGCGTCGTCGGCCGGGATCGCGCCGGTCACCAGCAGGCGCCGGGCGTCGAACAGCCCCGCGTAGCGCAGCGGCTCGAGGGTGTCGAGGAAGGTGACCCAGCGGCGCAGCGACATGAGCACCGAGCCGGGCCCGCTGGACCCGTGCGGAGCAGTAGAGCCGCGCTCGGGCCGGGTCATCGACCAGCGCAGCGTGAAGCCGTCGTCCCCGGTCCAGGCGGCGAGCTGGTCGGCGCTCGCACCGCACACGGTCAGCAGCGTCGTCACCGAGTCGTGCAGTCGGGCGACGGCCGCGGCCGCCTCCGGGCCCACCGGCATGCCGGCGACGATCAGCTTGCGCAGCGCCACGTGGAAGGACGACGACCCGTCGACCGCCTGGCCCGCCCGGCGCAGCCAGGTGACCTGGCGCTCGGGCTCCTGCGGGTCGACGAACGGGTTCCAGTCCTCCGGCGCCTCCATGCCGGGGAGCGCCGAGACCCGGCCGGCGATCTGCTGCACCGCCGTCTGCACCCGCCACAGGTTCTCCACCAGCGCGGGGACGTCCTTCGGCTTGACCGTGGCGTCGGCGCGCAGGTGCGGGGCGAGCCGGTCGCGCACCGCGATCAGCCGGCGCCGGCGGCCCCACCAGGACGAGGCCGCGGCGGTCTGCGCGGCCACGTAGATGTCGGCCAGCGGCAGCGCGAGCACCTCGGGGTCGACCAGCTCCATGCCCGGGTGCCGGAAGGCGAGGAACGCCGCGATCTCACCGAGGACCGCGCCGGTCGCCGTCGTCCACCGGCCGGAGAACGTCTCGTCGAGGACGTCGAGACCGACGGCCGGACCGGCGAGCAGGTGCCCGAGGGCGGCGAAGTCCTCCGGCGTGCGCGCGTGCCGCAGCACCTGGGTCAGCTCGGGGTGGCCGACGACCGCGCGCACCGCCGCGTCCACCGCGGTGGCCGCGGCCTGCGTGGCGGGCAGGTCGATGGCGGGCGAGTCGACGAAGGCCCAGGGGTGGCGCAGCGAGGGCCGGGTCAGGTCGGCGATCTCGGGCAGCAGCGCCAGGGCGCGGCGCAGCTGGGTGAGCACCTCGGCGGGTGCGTTGGCCACGAAGGGCAGCGGGATCGGCAGGGGCTCGACGTCGGTGCCGGCGGTCAGCTCGGCGGTCCGGGCGGTGTACAGCGACAGCCCGGCGGCGTTCTCGGTGTGCAGCCGGTCGGCGTAGCGGGCCAGCAGGCGGCGGGCCGAGCGCAGGTTCTCGGAGTCGGCGGCCAGTCCCTGCTCGTCGACGGCGACCGCGTGCTCCAGCGCCAGCCGGATCTGCGCCCGCACCATCGAGGCGCGGCTGCCCTTGTCGTGCAGGTCCAGGGCGAACATGCCCATGCCGACGGCGTCCAGGCGGCGCGCGACGACGTCCAGGGCTGCCCGCTTCTCCGCCACGAACAGCACCCGCTTGCCCTCGGCGACCGCACGCGTGAGCAGGTTGGTGATGGTCTGCGACTTTCCCGTCCCGGGCGGGCCCTCGAGCACGAAGGTGCGCCCGGCGCTCGCCTCGGCGATGGCCCGCAGCTGCGACGAGTCGGCGGCGGCCGGCAGCTGCCCCGCCAGGTCGTCGAGGTCGACGAAGGCGCCGGTGTCCAGCGCCGGGTCGACGAAGGGCTCGGTCGGCGCGTGCACCAGGTGGGAGACCAGCGGGTTCTCCGCGAAGTCCGCCCAGTGCTCGTCGAGGTCCTTCCACAGCCGGTACTTCGCGAACTGGAGGACGGCGAGGTCCGCCGTCGCCTCCACCCGGTAGGGCAGCCCGTGACCGACCAGCGCGACCCGCATCGCCTCCAGCGCCGCCTCGACGTCCATCGTGCCGTCGGCGGTCTCGGTCAGCGTCGGGATGCTCAGCCCGTGCAGCTGGCGCAGCTTCTCCAGCAGGCAGTGGTTCGGGGTGCTCGTGCCCGACTCGTCCAGCGCCAGCCGGTAGGAGCCGGTGCGGCTCAGCGGCGTCAGCGTGACCGGGATGAGCACCAGCGGGGAGCGCAGCGGCCGTCCGTCGAGCTCCCACACCAGCGAGCCCAGCGCCAGGTACAGGTTGTTGGCGCCGGTCTCCTCCTGCACGGTCTTGGCCCGGTAGGCGAGGTTGCGCAGCCGGGGCAGGTAGCCGCCGGTGGTGACGTCGGCGTGCACCTCGCGGCGCTCGACGAGGAGGTCGGCCAGCTGCGCCGAGGGCAGGTCGCCGGCGTCGGCGAGGCCGCGCTCGGTCTGGACGGCGGCCAGCAAGGCGGCGGGCAGCAGGGTGATGGGGGTGCCGTCGTGGACGAACCGCTCCAGCACCGGCAGCGAGCCTTCCGGCACGGTCAGCGCCAGGCCGGTGCGGTCGGTGTAGTTGATCAGCCGGTTGCGCAGGCTGAGGTCGAGCAGGGCGTTCTTCCACTGCTGCACCCGGGCCGGCGCCTCGGGCCGGGGCGCCGACGTCGTCGTCGCCTCGGGAGGCGCGGGGACGCTGTGCACCGCGGTGCGGTACTCGACGACCTGCAGCACGCCGTGGCTGTCCCGGGCGCGCGCCGGCAGCGGCACGATGCCGTCGCGCCGGGCGCGGTGCACGTCGGTGACGCCGACGATCCGGTCGAGCTCGCCGGTGAGCCAGCCGTCGTAGGCGGGGCGGTGCAGGTCGGTGCCCGGCTCACCCATGCCGGTCAGCAGGGTGGTCTCCACCAGGCCGATCAGCCCGAGGTCGACCAGGTTGACCAGGCCGGCGGCGTCGGTGGTGGCCGCGGACTCCGCGCTGCGCTCCTCCCGCCAGTACCCGAGGAAGGAGTGCCCCTCGGCGAGCCACAGCAGCGGCCGGATGCCGGCCTGCTCCAGGGCCGCGGCCAGCAGCACCACGGTGTCCAGCGGCGTGCCGACCTTCCAGGTCAGGACGTCGCCCGGCGTCCGCACCTGCTGGCCGACGTCGGACCAGGTGGCCGGCGGCTCGCTGTAGCGGAGGCCGCGGCCGCGCAGCGTGTCGGTGATCGCGGTGACCACCTCGTCGACCCGCTCGGCGGTCGCGGCGTACCCGACCAGGGCGCCGCTGCCGGTGCTGGCCTCGAGGTGGTCGGCGGCCTCGGCGACCAGTGCGGTGACCGCGGGGTGGTTGGGCATGACGTGCGCGGCGAGCATCTCCAGCGCCAGCGGCAGGGGAGAGGCCAGCCACTGGTTGGCCGCCAGTACCTGCACCGGGCGGAAAGCCTCGCCGGCGAGGACGGGACCCTCGCCGTCGTCGCCGTCGACCAGGACCTCGACGTCGATGACGCCGGGCCGCTGCTCCTCGACCTGCAGCATCGCGGCCGGGTCCATGACCAGGCCGACGTCGGCGAGCACGGTCGTGCGGCCGGCGTCGATGTCGGCCAGCAGCTCCACCGGACGGGCGATCGGCCCCTCGGCGTCGCGCACCGACAGTCGCACGGTCGCGCCGCGGACGGTGCGGTCGGCGGTCAGCGCCAGCCGCGGGACGACGGGGATGCCGTTGTGCGCCAGGGCGTAGCTGAGCACCGGCGTGGAGGTGATCTCGATGGAGATCGCCGCCGTCTGCGGCGCCACGGCGTCGCGGAGGTCGAGATCGGCAGTGCTCTCCATGTCACCTGTCTACCGGGTAGGACGGAATGGTCCCTCCATGCTCCCCGACGGGTGGGGCGCATGTGACACCTGCGTCGACAAGCCGGTGGGAATCACAGCGGTGGGCCGTCCGTGGCTCCGGGTCGTTCCGGAGCGGGGCGTTCCGGTGCGACGATGACGGCGACGGCGACGTCCCCGATCCGGAGGTGGCATGGCGCACGCACCCGAGCTCCGGGCGGGCGACGCCGACCGGCAGTCCGCAGCCGACCGGCTGCGCGCCGCCCACGACGAGGGCCGGCTCGACCTGGCCGAGTACGACCGGCGGCTGGCCGAGGCGTACGCGGCGGTCACCTACGGCGACCTCGACCGGCTGTTCACCGACCTCCCGGCGCGCTCGTCGTCACCGGTGCCGGCGTACTCCATGGCGTCGGCTGCGGCTGCGGCTGCGGGGGTGGCCCGGGCGGCCGGCGCCTCGGTGGTCCGGCGCCCGGCCGGTTTCCCGCTGGCGCTCACGATCCTGTGGACGATCTGGGCCAGCGTGGTGGCGATCAACGTGACGGTGTGGCTGCTGGTCAGCTTCGCCGCGGACGACCCCGTGCACTTCTGGCCGATGTGGCTGGCCGTGCCGGGCGTCGCGCTGGGCATCGGCACGGCGATCACGATGCGGGTGCGCGGCACCTCCGACTGAGACGCCGGTCGCCCGTCAGCGCCGACGCAGGTGGCGGCCATCGGCCAGGCTGCGTCCGCTCAGCAGGGCCACCAGCTCGCCGGTGTCCGCGCGGATGGGTTCGCCGTCGCCCCAGGACCAGTCGGCGTCGGCGGCCTCGAGTCGTAGGCCGGTGAGGTCGATGCCGAAGAACGCCCCCTCCGCGGCGGAGAGGTGGTCGAGGACGGCGGTCACTGCCTCGGTCGGTGCGACGGGCGGTCCGTCCATCGGCAGGGCCACGTCCAGCGAGTGGATGACGGCGTGGCTCAGGGCGCCGGCCGCGCCGCCGCCCGGTGGCTGCCACGCGTGCAACGCGGGGGAGCGGAGGGCGTTCTCGAGGTCGGTGGTGGGGAGAGCTGCGTCCCGAGCGGCCACCGTGTCGGAGAGCCGGGTGAAGTCGCCACCCGCCGCCGCCAGCTCGGCGCCGAACTGCTCCGGCGTCAGGTGTACGGGCATCGTGACGTGGGCGACGACGTGCCGGACCTGCCAGCCTTCGCAGAGCGTCGGGGCGTCCCAGATGTCGGCGGGGCCGTCGGCCAGCAGGGCGGCGAGACCCTCGTACGTCTGCGCGACCCACGGCTGGAGGTCGCGATCGGTCCGGTCGTGCCTGGTCCCGGTCATCGCATGCCCTTCCGTGTGCGCCACCGGTCGATGGCCGTCGTGACGTACGCCGTCCTGACGTAGACGCCCCGCGGCGCCGGAACTGATCTCCGGCCGCGGTGTCGGGACGGATCGCCGGCTGTTCGGCACCTCAGGTGACCAGGAGCCGCTGTGTGCCAGGCAAGCTCATCCGACAGTTGCGGCCGGCAGCGTAGCGCCCACGGTGCTCGATCCGGTCCGCTTGCGGAGCCCTGACTGGAGCCCCCTCGGGGACGGGTTAGCACGGGACGACCGCGCGCGGTGGAGTCTGCGCAACTCTGTGAATACGCCTGCGACCTGGGGATTCACCCCGGCAGACGACCTGTCGGAGCGGTAAAATTCGTACATGTGTTCGACCGACTGCGAGACTCCGCTGACGTGCCTCACCGGCGCGCTGGAGGCGCTGGCCGGGCAGGACCTGAAGTCGTCGTTCGGGCCGGCGATGCTCGAGCGGTCCGGTGTGCTGGTGGTGGCGCGGAACAGGCTGGATGCGGAGCTGACGCGCACGGTGCGCGAGGGTGAGCTGACCCAGGCCGCCGAGCACGACGGCAAGGCGTCGATGGCGTCCTGGCTGCGCGGGCACCACCGGCTGTCCAAGGCCGAAGCGGGCCGGCTGGTGCGCACCGGGCGGGCACTGGAGCAGCTCCCGACGCTGGCCGCGGCGGCCGCCGCGGGCGCGGTGACCGCGGAGGCGGTGAACGCGATCGCCCCGGTCGCCGCACCGGAGACGCTCGCCGCCGCCGACGCCCAAGGCGTCGATGTCGCGGAGATCGACGCGGCCCTGACCCGGGCGGCGATGACCGCACCGCACGCCGACCTGCGCCAGGCCGTCGGGCACTACCTGGCCCGCCTGGACCCCGACGGCCCCGAACCGGACCCCACCGAGTGGCGGTCGCTGACGATCACCCGGCACACCGACGGGTCGGTGTCCTTCCACGGAACCCTCGATGCCGTGGGTGGGGAGAAGTTTCAGGCCGCGGTCGAGTCGATCCGGCAGGCCGACCGCCCCGCCGGGGACACCCGCACCCGCGCCCAGCAGGGCGGCGACGCCCTCGTCCAGCTGGCCGACAACGCACTGGCCGCCGGCAGCCTGCCGACACTGCGCGGGCACAAGCCGCACGTCGTGGTGACCATCGACCTGGCCGACCTCGTCGACCCCAACGCCGGGACCGGGGCCGGGCGGACCGGGTTCGGTGGCATCATCTCCGCCGCCCGCGCCCGCTGGCTGGCCTGCGACGGCAACATCACCCGCATCGTCATCGGCCCCGACAGCCAACCGCTGGATCTGGGCCGCAACACCCGCCTGTTCCCACCGCACCTGCGCCGCGCGGTCGAGACCCGCGACCGCCACTGCGTGTTCGCCGGCTGCGACGCCCCATCCCACTGGTGCGACGTCCACCACCTCGTGCACTGGATCGACGACGGCAACACCGACCTCGACAACTCAGCCCTGCTGTGCGAACGCCATCACACCAAGGTCCACCACGGGTTCCGGGTGGAGCGACAACCCGACGGCCGATGGCGCACCTGGCGCCCCGACGGCACCGAGATCGTCGTCTTCGAACCGTTCCTCGTCTCCGCCTGACCGGCGCACGGCTGTCTGCGCGCACGGCTGTCTCGGGCGCGCGGCTGTCTGCTGCGCACGGCTGTCTGCGCGCGCGGCTGTCTGCTGCGCACGGCTGTCTCCTGCGCGTGGAGGGTGCGGGCCCGGCAGTGCTGGCTGCAGCCGGGACCGGTACGAATGGGCCGTGAGCGAATCGCAGCGGTACGAGTCGGGTCTGGTCGTGGAGAACCGGGGGCACGTCCGCGTGCTCACCCTCGACCGGTCGGAGCGGCGCAACGCGCTCTCCTCCGACGTGCAGGCCGACCTGGTCGACCAGCTGCTCGACGCGGGGGAGGGCGGCGAGGTCCGCGCCATCGTGCTCACCGGCAACGGCCCCGCGTTCTGCGCCGGCTTCGACCTCAAGGAGATCCGCGAGAAGGACGAGCGGGGGGAGCGGTTCCGCCCGCCGATGAACCGGCCCGGTCGCTCGCTGTTCGAGGTGGTCACCGAGACGCCCGTGCCGATCGTCGCTGCGCTGCAGGGGCACGCCGTCGCCGGGGGGTTCGAGCTGGCGCTCGCCTGCGACCTCCGCGTGGCCGCACCCGGGATCAAGCTCGGGCTGCCCGAGGCGACCATCGGCATGGGCGCCAACTTCGGCTCCGTCGTGCTGCCCAAGCGCATCCCGATGGGCATCGCGCTGGAGATGCTGCTGGTCGGCGAGTACGTCACCAGCGAGGAGGCCGCCCGCTGGGGCCTGGTCAACCGCATCGTCGCCGCCGACGCCGTCCTGCCCACCGCGCTCGACCTCGCCGAGCGGATCGCGGCGAACGCGCCGATCAGCGTCCGCCGGATGAAGGAGACGGCCGTGAAGGGCGTCGACCTGCCGCTGTGGCAGGCCCTGCGCCTGGACGTCGGCCCCAACCCCTACCTCAGCGAGGACCGCCGCGAGGGCATCGCCGCCTACCTGGAGAAGCGCCCTCCGGAGTGGCGCGGCCGGTAGCCCCACCACCGTCGCGCAAGGATCGTCGCCTGTCCTGGGAGCCGTCGTCCGGTCGGTGGTCCGGGATCGCTGACGCGGCCGGTGAGCTGGGACGAGTGGGGCGTTGTGCCCCGGGCGGAACGGCGTCGGCGAACCGCCCGACGGGTTCTGGTGCGGCGTGTGCCGGTCCCCTAGGTTCCGCGCCGACGCCGGAAGTGCCGGTGGCATAGACAGGAAGCGGGCGCATGTCCACGCCAGGCAGTTCCTCAGGTCCCGACTACGGCCAGCCGTACCCGGGCGCGCAGCCCAGCCAGCCCTACGGCTACGGCGGCCAGCCCATGCCGAACGCCCCCGTGCACGCGCAGTACGCCACGCCGCAGGGCCCCGTCGGCACGGTGCGCCCGACCGGCATCGCGATCCTGCTGTTCGTCGTGACCCTGGGCTTCTACAGCTGGTACTACGTCTACGTCACCCACGAGGAGATGAAGAAGCACAGCGGAGAAGGCATCGGCGGTGTGCTCGCCCTCGTGCTCGCCGTCTTCGTCGGCCTGGCCTCGCCGTACCTGCACAGCCACGAGGTGGGCAACCTCTACGACCGTCGCGGCCAGGCCAAGCCGGTCAGCGCGATGACCGGTCTCTGGGTGTTCCCGGGCATGTTCATCCTCGTCGGACCGATCGTCTGGTTCGTGAAGAGCAATGGCGCGCTCAACGACTACTGGCGGAGCCTCGGCGCTCAGGGCTGAGCCGCCCCGCGCACCACCTCGACCGGCCGTGTCGTCGCACCCGACGGCACGGCCGGTCCGCGTTCCGCGGGGCGCGCGCAGACGGAGAGGTCGAGCGGCGCAGCGCTCGAGCGGGCCAGAGGTCGAGCGACGCCGGTGGTGGAGCGGCGCCCGTGGTGGCGCACCGGGGGCCGCGCGCCGGCGGCGGTCCGGCGGCGATCTGGCGCCCCGCCCGGCAGAATCGCCCGGTGCCGAGGACCAGCGCCGGGATCCTGCTGCACCGGCCGGCACCCGTCGGCCGGGAGGTGCTCCTCGGGCACATGGGCGGTCCCTTCTGGGCGCGCAGGGACGACGGTGCCTGGTCGATCCCCAAGGGCGAGCACGGGTCGGATGAGGACCCACTGGCCGTCGCGCACCGCGAGTTCGCCGAGGAGCTCGGCTCGCCGGTCCCGGCCGCCGACCTGCTCCCGCTCGGCGAGCTGCGCGCCTCCGGCAAGGTGCTCACCGTGTGGGCGGCCGAGGGCGATCTGAATGCGGCCGCGTGCACCAGCACCACCTTCGAGCTGGAGTGGCCGCCCCGGTCGGGGCGCATCCAGGAGTTCCCGGAGATCGATCGGGCGGCCTGGTTCGGCATCGAGGATGCCCGCAGCAAGCTGGTCCGGGGGCAGGTGCCGTTCCTCGACCGGCTGCTCGCCGCCGTCGGCGGACGCTGACCCCACCGGGCCGCGAGCCGGCGCCACCGCTCGCCGCCGTCCGGCGGACGCTGACCGCACGGAGCCGCGAACCGGCGCCGCTGCTCGCCTCGCCGCGGACCCCGACCGCACCGGGCCACGGACCGACTCCGCCGGTCACGCCCGGCGCGCACCGACCGCGCCCAGCCACGGACCGACTCCGCTCCGTGCATGACGGTTCGATTACTAGTAGTCCCACCTCGCCCGGAACGGCCCGCGGCGACTCCAGTCCTGCCAGTGTTCGGCGTCCGGTTCCACCAGGCCCAACGGGGAGGCATCCATGACCTGCACACACTGCGAAGCGATCGAGCAGCGCGGCCGGTTCTGCGTCGGCTGCGGCAAGCGGCTGCCGCCCTCCCCGCTGCCGCCCCGTCGGCAGCGGCTCGCGCCGCAGCACCTGCGCGACGACGACACGCAGCCGGTGCTCCGCTTCAACGTGACCCCGCGGACCCCGCTGGAGCGACAGCAGGGCGCGTTCGTCTGATCGCGTGGCCGTGGAGCCGCGTCGCGGCCGGGCGGCCGTGACGGGCCTCACTGCTAGCAAATCGCTTGCAAGAGTTAGCACCCCGCCGGATCGGGGCATGACCAGAACAGTCAGGTCATCCCCGATCCCACGGAGTTGTCTCAGTCATGACCGACACCACCACGAAGATCCAGAACCAGCTGCGCGCCCTCGTCCTGCTCACGCAGACCGAGGAGCAGGTCGCCCGGACGCGGATCTCGCAGGCGCGGACCGACGCCGTCCGGCGTGAGCTGACCCAGAACGCCGACAACGCGGCCGCCCGCACCATCGAGATCACCGAGGCGCTGCGCGCCGCCGGAGGAGTCCCCGACGTCGTCACCCCGGCGATCGGCCGGCTCTCCGCGACGCTCAAGGCGACCTTCGAGCAGGCCGCCCCGCTGGAGGAGGCGCTGCTCACCGACCTGCTGCTCGAGCACCAGCTGCTCGACCGGGCCACCTACGTGAAGGTGCTGGCCGAGAAGGCCGGCCAGACCACGGTGCAGCGGCTGGCCGAGAAGCTGATCGACGCCCACAAGGCCACCGTCGAGTGGCTGACCGTCGTGCTCGCCGAGGAGGCCATGGGCGGCCCGGCCGCGCTGGTCGCCACTCCGCTGCAGAAGGTGGCCGGCACCGTCGCCCGCGCCGCGGGTGCCCCGGTGCGCTTCGTGCACAACACGGTCAACAGCGCCGTCGACACCGTGCAGCACGCCGGCGAGGAGACCACCGAGCGCCTCGGTGCCGTGGCCGACCGGGCCGCTGCCCTGACCGGTGCGGTGCGCGAGACGCTGATCGTCAGCCGGTCCGCCGGCCTGCGCCGCGCCGAGCGGATCGCCGAGCGCGAGGGCAACACCCAGGCCGCCGACGCCGCCAAGGCCGCCCGCGAGGAGCTCGGCGACGTCACTGCCGACGAGCTGCCGATCAAGGGCTACGACTCGATGGCGGCCACCGATGCCGTGAAGGCGATCAAGCAGCTCTCGACGCCGCACGACATCAACGTGATCATCCGCTACGAGGAGACCCACAAGAAGCGGTCGAACGTGGCCAGCGCCGCGCAGACCCGCCTGGCCGACCTGGCCAAGGAGGCCGTCGGCGTCTCCAGCTGACCGGTTCCCTCGAGGGCCCGCATCCCGTCGAGGGGTGCGGGCCCTCGGCACGTGCGGATCGTGCACCGGCGACGCCGGTCGGGTGACATGCATCCCCTCCCGGTTTGCCACGCCGGGGCAGCGGGGGACTCCCGGACGATGAGCATCACCCCCGAGGCCCTGGGAGCGGAGTTCACGCTGACCACGGCCGCCACCCGACTCGACTTCCTCAGCCGCCGCGACAACGGCGATACCGCGCTCAACACCGTCCAGGACGACGGCGAGGACTCCTGGGCGTCGTTCAAGGACGCCAGCACCCAGCTCGACGTGCACGAGTCCCTCGAGCTGCTCGCCCTCGGCGAGGTCGTCGCCCGCAAGGCGCACGACAGCCGGCTGGTCGGCATCCGGGCCGCACTGCGCGGTGGCGCCGACTGGGAGCAGATCGCCCAGGCGCTGGGCGTCACCGCCGAGCAGGCCTGGGACACCTTCCTGGGTTCGATCGACCGCCAGCTCGACGACGACGCGGCCGCAGCCGCAGCCGCGCGCGAGCTGGCCGGCACCCGCCCCGGCCGCTGAGGCCGGGCGCGACGCACCCGATGGACGCCCCGAGCCGGGACGCCCCAGCCGGGGAGGACCCAGCCGGGGGTCCTACCAGCGCAGCGGCTGGATGGAGCGCGAGTTCGCGGTGTGGCAGGGCCGGCAGTGCCCCCAGGTGACGATGTGCACCGGGGTGGCCGGGCCGCCGCACTCGGGGCACTCGACCGGGTCCTGTGCCTTGGCGCGGGCCTCCGTGATCTCCACGGAGCGCTCCTCGTGGATCGCGGCGTCCCCGCGGCAGGGGCACCCGAGGTGGGCTTCGGCGCATCGTCCGTGCTGAGCGGGAACGGGGTGCCTCCTGGACGCCGACCGCAGCGGAGGACCGTGCGGACTGAGGCCAGGATACCGACACGTAGCGGCACAGGAACCCGTGAGTGACGACAAAGCTGGTGGGCATGACCCCATCGGGGTCCCGCCGCCACTGCCGGACCGCCCGTCACACCCCGTCGACCCGACGGCGGAGCCGCTTCCGAGGAGTAGCCATGTCCACGCCCGCACACGACCCGCACGACGACGCCGACCAGCCCACCGGGCGTTCCACCGAGGAAGGCCGCCGACGCGGCCGGCTGCTCATCCCCGGGATCTTCGTCGGCGCGATCGTGCTGATCTTCCTGTTCATCCTGCTGGTGAGCTACTTCGCCGGGTGACCCCAGAGCCGGGGGCGCCGTTACGCCCCTGGCTCAGCGGTGCAGCAGGGCGAACGTGGCGACGGCGTGCCCGATGGCCTCGCCGCCCTGCTCCACCTCGGCCTCGCAGACGGTCAGGTGCTCGCCCCGGGTGCGCAGCC
Source organism: Blastococcus goldschmidtiae (assembly GCF_031845325.1). Classification (NCBI taxonomy): domain Bacteria; kingdom Bacillati; phylum Actinomycetota; class Actinomycetes; order Geodermatophilales; family Geodermatophilaceae; genus Blastococcus; species Blastococcus goldschmidtiae. Next base: position 14,398 of record NZ_JAVREI010000019.1, read on the forward strand.
GCCCGGTGACCACGAGCGGCCCCGTCGTGCCGGGCCGCAGGTAGGTCACCGTCAGCTGGCTGGTCGCCGGGACGTCGTCCTCGCCGGTGGCGCTGCGCACCGCCGTCCCCATCGCGGTGTCGACCAGCGTCGCGAGCACGCCGCCGTGCAGGGTGCCCGCCGGGTTGAGGTGCTCGTCGGTCACCTCGAAGGTGATGCGGGCCGACCCGTCGTCGGACGCCTCCACCCGTGCGCCCAGTCGTCCGGCGAACCCACCCGATGCCCCGTCGTCAGCCATGGGGCGCAGCTACCCCGCCGGCACGCCGGCACACCCGCGGCCGGCGGTCACGAGGCCCGGCGCACGCCCTCGAGTGCCGAGCGGTTCCCGGCCTTGGACGAGGAGATGACGCTCAGCGAGCCGTCGGACTCCAGGACGACCGCGGCGATGTCGGCGAGGTCGCCGCTGCCGGTGGAGCGCACCGCCTGCCGGACCTCGTCCTCGGTCACCCGTTGCTCCTGCAGGGCCTCGGCGAGCAACCGGCCTTCGTCGACCAGCAGGGTGGGCCGCGCGGTGACGATCGACCGGCCGCCCGGGAGGTGGGTCGTGGTCCAGGCGACCGCGAACTGCAGGCAGGCCAGCAGCGCCAGCGCGGTCGCGCCCTCGGCCCACGAGACGTCGCTGCTCAGCAGGATGGTGGCCAGCGTGGAACCGAACGCCACGCTGACGACCAGGTCGAAGGCGTTGAGCTTGCTCAGCGTCCGCTTGCCGGTGAGCCGGAGGACCACCACGAGGGTGACGTAGGCGGCGGTGCCCACGGCGAGCACGCGGGCGATGTCGAACCAGGAGTCGAACCACATGCCCACAGCCCTACCCCGTCCGGCCGGATCACCCCTCCTTTGGCAGGGTGATCGGAATGGTGTTGCTGGACTGGTCGATCACCGCGCTGGGCGTCCTCGTCGTCCTCGTCGCGCTGCGGGACATCTTCCACACGTTGTGGCACCCCAGTGGACGAGGCTCGATCAGCTCGTGGGTGATGGGGACCGTGTGGCGGCTGGGCCGGCGGCGCCGGGAGCGCGGCGCCGGGGGCGTCCTCACCGGGCCCACCGCCCTGCTGCTGGTGATCGTCGTCTGGATCACGCTGCTGGTGGGCGGCGGCGCCCTCGTCTACGCACCGCACATCCCCGAGGGGTTCGTCTTCCAGAGCGGCCTGGACGTCAGCGAGCGCAGCGACGTCCTGGACGCGGTGTACCTGTCCACGGTCACCCTGGCGACGCTCGGCTTCGGTGACATCGTGCCGGCCAGCGGCTGGCTGCGGGTCGCGATGCCGGTGCAGGCGCTCGTCGGCTTCGCGCTCCTGACCGCCTCGGTCACCTGGGTCCTGCAGGTCTACCCGGCGCTGACCCGGCGGCGGGCGCTGGCCGTGCGGCTGGCGCTGCTGCGCGCGGTCCCGCGCGAGGAGCTGCTGCACGACCCGCACTCCTCCGCGGCCGCGCCGCTCCTCACCGACCTCGCGGTCGCGCTCGCGCAGGCGCGGGTCGACCACACCCAGTACATGGAGACCTTCTACTTCCGCGACGGGAGCGAGGAGGCGTCGCTGCCCGCGATGCTCGGCGTCGCCTCGGACCTGGCGGCCGCCGGGCGGACCGCGCCGCGCACCGACGTCCGGACCGCCGCGGTGCTCCTGAGCAGGGCGCTCGACGACCTGGCCGTCGTCGTCGACGCGCAGTTCCTGCACGTCGGTGGCAGCACCGACGACGTCCTGGCCGCCTACGCCCGGACCCACCACTACACAGGTCAGGACCGGTCGCCGGCCTCCTGACGCTCGACCGCGCGGCGGTAGAGGACCCGCCCGGGGGACGCGGTGACGCCGTGCACCAGCGTGCTGGCCGCCACCACCATCGTGCCCGCCGCCAGCACGACGGGGTCGATGCTGCCCAGCCGCTCCGCCTCCATCGCCAGGTAGAACAGCGCGGAGACGCCGATCGGGCCGAACCACCCCAGGTGGACGGCGTCGGGCACCCCCAGCCCGAGCGGCCGGCGCAGCAGGAGCAGCACCGGGAGCCGGCGGAGCAGCAGGACGGCCACGGCCAGCGCGGGGCCCTGCCAGCCGAGCTCCGCCCAGGCGGACCAGGGCAGGGCCGCCCCGATGCCGATGAACAGCGGCACCACGAGGAACCGGTTGATCGCCTCGTCGATCGGCACGTCGGTCGTCCGGTCCGACCCGGTGGCCACCAGGTTGAAGGCGAGCCCGCCCACGAACACCGCGAGGATGCCGTCCACGTGGATGAGCCCGGAGAGGCCGAGGACGGCGAAGGCGAGGACGACGGTGAACAGCGCCTGGGGGCCCGGGTCGGTGGCGCCGTGGTGCTCGCCGTAGCGCAGCGCCCTGGCGCCGAGCCACCCGAGCGCGGCACCGACGGCGATCGCACCGAGCACCGCCCACAGCGACTCCAGGACGGCGTCGGTCCCGCTCAGGGGACCGGCCACCGCCACGGCGACCAGGACGAGCGGCAGGGCGAGCCCGTCGTTGGCCCCCGACTCGAGGGACAGGATCTGCCGGTCCCGGGCGGGCAGGTCCTCCTCCGCCGGCGTGCCGGTGACGACGTTCGACGCCAGCACCGGGTCGGTGGGACACAGGGCGGCACCCAGCAGTGCGGCCGCACCCACGCCGACGCCCAGCAGCGCCGCGGACAGCCCCGCGGTGATCAGCGCCATGGCGGGCATCACCACCGCCAGCAGCAGGAGGACCGGACGCAGCCGGGACCGCGCCTCGCCGAACGGGAAGCGCAGGGCGATGGCCATCACCGAGACCGCCAGCAGCAGCCGGGCCGCGGTGTGGACCCAGGTGTGGTCCTCGGTCAGCGGGGCCACCTCGAGCAGGTCCAGGAGCTCCGGGCCCAGGGCGATGCCCGCGAGCAGACCGACGAGGGGTTCGGAGATCGGCAGCCGCCGCAGCCGCGTGGACAGCGCCGCGATCCCGATGCCCAGGAGGCCGGCGACGACCAGCAGGAGGTCGATCATCATGCGACCGCCCTGCCCGGCGGCGTGCGGGATTATTCCGCCGGTCGCTCGGACGTGGGACGGTTCCGGTCCAGGAAGTACGCCCCCAGGGCCCCGGCCACCGTGGCGAAGACGGCCACCGAGTAGACCGCGAGCAGCACGTCGAGAACGCGCGCCGGACCGCTGTCGGCCGACAGCGGCTCACCGCTGACCGTCGCGAGCGCGGCGTCGTACAGAGCCACGGCGTAGTCGTCGTAGTCGCCCAGCACGTACAGCAGCTGGCTGGTGGCGAGGACGACGACGCCGGTGACCGCGGCCAGCCAGCCGATCCGTCCGGACAGGAGCCGGCCGGCCGACCGGGAGCCGCGGACGGCCGCGGAGAGGACCCCGCCCACCCGCGCGACCCGCGCCACCCGCAGGAACGCGAGCGCACGGAAGAACCGGAGGAAGGGCACGGCGAGGAAGATCAGCTGCCACCAGTTGCGGGTCCAGAACCGCCGCTTGTCCCGCGCGGACACCGCGCGGTAGGCGAACTCGGCGACGAAGACGGCCCACGCCAGCCAGCCGAGCACGGTCAGCGTGGTCACGAGCCAGGGTTCCCGGGCGAGTGACTGACCGAGCACGATCAGCACGAAGACGAGCCCGAGGACCCCCATCGGCTTGTCGAGCCGCCGGGCCAGTCCTTCGGCCTCGGGGGTCTCCTCGTGGACCGTCTGCTGCTTCTCCATGGGGTGCGCCTACCCCGCGGGAGCGCTTCGGCAAGTTTTTCCGTGGTCGTGTCGATTCCGGCGCGGCCCGATCGACGGAAAGGTGTGGCGGGGCCGCGCCGGTCGGGAGGACCGGCCTCCGCTCCACTGGACAGGAGAACTCCGATGCGCTTCATGGTGATCGTCAAGGCGACCGAGGACAGCGAGAAGGGCGTCATGCCCAGCCAGGACATGCTGGCGGCGATGGGCGCCTACAACGAGGAGCTGGTCAAGGCCGGCATCATGCTCGACGGCGACGGGCTGCGGCCCAGCTCGCACGGTGCGCGGATCCGGTTCGACGACACGGGCGAGACGACGGTGATCGACGGCCCGTTCGCCGAGACCAAGGAGCTCGTCTCGGGCTACTGGGTCTTCGAGGTGTCCTCCCGCGAGGAGGCGATCGAGTGGGCCCGCAAGGCACCCTTCCGCGGCGGCGAGCTGGAGATCCGTCCCTTCTCCGTCCCGGAGGACTTCGGCGAGGCGTTCACGCCCGAGCTGCAGGAGCGGGAGAACCAGCTGCGGGACACGCTCGGCGCCCAGCGCGAGGCGTGACCACCCCTCCGCCCCCGACGGCGTCGGCGACCGCGGACCTGCACCGCGTCGTCGACGCCGTCTGGCGCATGGAGTCCGCCCGCATCGTCGGCGCGCTGGCCCGGGTGACCGGCGACGTCGGGCTGGCCGAGGAGCTGGCGCAGGACGCGCTGGTCGCCGCGCTCGAGCAGTGGCCGGACACCGGCGTGCCCGCCAAGCCGGGTGCCTGGCTGATGGCCACCGCCAAGCACCGGGCCATCGACACCTTCCGCCGGGCGCAGAACCTGCAGCGCAAGACGCAGGAGCTGGGCCGCTCGCTGGTCCAGGACGAGAGCGCCGAGGAGGACTGGGCCGCCGCGCTGGACGAGGTCGTGGAGGACGACGTCCTGCGGCTGGTGTTCATCTCCTGCCACCCGGTGCTCTCCCGCGAGGCCCGGGTGGCGCTGACGCTGCGGCTGGTCGGCGGCCTGTCCACCGACGAGATCGCGCGGGCCTTCCTGGTGCCGGAGAAGACGCTGGCCCAGCGGGTGGTGCGGGCCAAGCGGACCCTCACCGCCGCCCGGGTGCCGTTCGAGATGCCCACCGGGACCGACTTCACCGCCCGGCTCTCCTCGGTGCTCGAGGTGCTCTACCTGATCTTCAACGAGGGGTACGCGGCGACCGCGGGGGAGGACCTGACCAGGCCCGCGCTCTGCCAGGAGGCGATGCGGCTCGGGCGCATCCTCGCCGGTCTCGTGCGGGGGGAGTCGGAGGTGCACGGCCTGGTCGCGCTGCTGCAGCTGCAGGCGTCGCGGTTGGCCGCCCGGATCGGCCCTGGCGGGGAGTCGGTGCTGCTCGCCGACCAGGACCGCGGCCGCTGGGACCGCGTGCTGATCACCCGGGGGCTGGCCGCGCTGGAGGAGGCGGAGCGGACGGCGCGGGACGCACTCGGCCCCTACGCCCTGCAGGCGGCCATCGCGGCCTGTCACGCGCGCGCCCGCAGCGTCGAGGAGACCGACTGGGCGCGGATCGCCGGGGCCTACGAGGCGCTGGCGGCACTCTCGCCGTCGCCGGTGATCGAGCTCAACCGTGCCGTCGCTGTCTCGCGCGCCTACGGCCCGGCAGCCGGCCTCGAGCTGGCCGACGCGCTGCTCGGTGTCCCGGCGCTGAGCAGCTACCACCTCCTGCCCGCGGTCCGCGGCGACCTGCTCCACTCGCTGGGGCGCGACGCGGAGGCCCGGACCGAGTTCGAGCGGGCCGCCGGGCTCACCCGCAACGAACGGGAACGGGCGCTGCTGCTGGGCCGGGCCGCCGACTGCGGCGGGTCCGCCGGGCTCCCGACGCCCTGACGCGACGGCCGTCCCGGCGCTGCCGTGGTGCCCCGCTGCGGCGTGGAGGGGCCCCGGGCGCCGGCGGTTGCACGGGCACGTCATGCTTAGGTGTGCCTTGCCATACCGACAGGGTGCCGGGCCCGATGCAGGAGGACTTCCACACGTGACCAGGCCGCGCCGGGCGCTCCCCGCTCTGCTGACCTCCGCCACCATCCTGTCCGCGCTCGCCGCCTGCGGGAACTCGCAGGCGTCGGACGCCGAGACGCTCACCGTGTACAGCGCCCAGCACGAGAGCCTGGTCCGGACGATGCTCGAGGGCTTCACCGACGAGACCGGCATCGAGCTGGAGTTCCGTGACGCCAACGATTCCGAGCTGGCCAACCAGATCGTGCAGGAGGGCGACTCCTCGCCGGCGGACGTGTTCCTCACCGAGAACAGCCCGGCGATCGACGTCGTCGACCAGGCGGGGCTGCTGGCGCCCATCGACCCGCAGACCCTGGAGCAGGTCGAGGCGGCCTACCGGCCCGAGTCGGGCAACTGGACCGGGTTCGCCGCCCGGTCGACCGCGCTGATCCACAACCCGGACGAGATCGCCGAGGACGAGCTGCCCGCCTCGATGCTCGACCTCGCCGACCCGGAGTGGGAGGGCCGGGTCGCCATCGCGGCCGGCGGCGCCGACTTCCAGGCGATCGTCAGCGCAGTCCTGGCGCTGGAGGGCGAGGAGGCCACCCGCGAGTGGCTCACCGGCCTGGAGCGCAACGCCGAGATCTACGCGAGCAACACCGCGATCATGAAGGCCGTCGACGAGGGCGAGGTCCCGGTCGGCATCACGTACCACTACTACTGGTTCCGCGACCAGGCGCAGGACGGCCTGGTCGGTGACGACGCCGAACTGCACTACTTCCGCAACCAGGACCCCGGCGCCTTCGTCAGCGTCTCCGGTGCCGGTGTGCTCGCCTCCTCCGACCAGAAGGACGACGCCCAGCGCCTCGTCGAGTGGCTGACCGGGACCGAGGCGCAGGAGCGGCTGGCCGAGAGCAGCGCCCTCGAGTACGCCGTGGGGGTCGGGGTCGACTCCGCCGACGCCCTCCCGCCGCTGTCCGAGCTGCAGGCACCCGACGTCGACCCCGGCTCGCTGGACGCCGAACGGGTCACCGAACTGATGCAGGAAGCCGGACTGCTCTGAGCACACCCACGCTGCCTCTCCCGGGCCCCGGGGCGCCGATCGTCCCGGCGGCCCGGGGTCCTCGGCCGTCCCAGGAGCAGGGGCGCCGGCTGCGCCGGTCCCCGGTGACCCTGGCGCTGGCACTGGCCGTCGCGGCGCTCGCGCTGCTCCCGCTGGGCTACATCGCCTGGTACTCGGCCGACCTCGGCTGGTCGGGCATCCGCGAGCTGGTCCTGCGTCCCCGCGTCGGTGAGCTGCTGTGGAACACCGTCCGCCTCGTGCTGGGGACCGTGCTGTGCTGCGGGGTGCTCGGGGTGGGCGCCGCCTGGCTGGTCGAGCGCTCGTCGGTGCCGGCCCGCCGGACGTGGCACGTCCTGCTCGTCGCGCCGCTGGCCGTGCCGGCGTTCGTGAACAGCTACGCGTGGATCTCGCTGCTGCCCGGGCTGGACACCTATGCCGGCGCGCTGCTGGTCGTGACGCTCTCCTACTTCCCCTTCGTCTACCTGCCGGTCGTCGCCGCCTTCCGCGGGCTGGACCCGGCCCTCGAGGACACCGCCCGCGGCCTGGGGCTCTCCACGTGGGCGGTCTTCCGCCGGGTACAGCTGCCCCAGCTGCGGGTCGCACTGCTGGGCGGCAGCCTGCTGGTGGCCCTGCACGTCCTCGCCGAGTTCGGCGCGCTGCAGATGCTGCGCTACCCGACCTTCACCACCGCGATCTACGACCAGTACCGGGCCACCTTCAACGGCCCGGGCGCGACCATGCTGGCCGGCGTCCTGGTGGTGCTGTGCCTGGTGCTGCTGCTGGCGGAGATCCGGCTGCGCGGGCGGCGTAGCTACGCGCGCAGCGGTCGTGGTGCGCCGCGCCCGCTGCGGCCGATCGCGCTCGGACGGCTCACCGCGCCGGCGTTGCTCGCGCTCGGGGCACTGGCCGCGCTGGCCGTGGCGGTCCCGCTCTGGAGCCTGGGCTACTGGATGGCGCGCGGTGCCTCCTCCGCGCTCGACTGGGCGGACCTCACCTCCACGACGTCGACCACGCTGGCGCTGGCCGCGGCCGCGGCGGCGATCACCACCGCGATGGCGCTGCCCACCGGCTGGCTGGCGGTGCGGGCCCGCGGGCGGACCGCGACGCTGCTCGAGCGCAGCACCTACCTGGGCAGCTCCGTGCCCGGCATCGTCGTCGCCCTCGCCCTGGTGACGGTGAGCATCCGGGTCACCCCGTGGCTGTACCAGACCGTGCCGGTGCTCCTGGCCGCCTACGCGATCCTCTTCCTGCCGCGGGCCATCGTGACCGTCCGCTCGGCCGTCGAGCAGGCCCCGCCCCTGTTCGACGACGTCGGGGCGTCGCTCGGCGCCTCGGCTCCCGACCGCCTCCGTCGCATCACCCTGCCCCTGCTGGCTCCCGGCATCGGCGCCGGCGCCGCGCTGGTCTTCCTCGCCGTCGTCACCGAGCTGACCGCCACCCTGCTGCTAGCGCCCACGGGAACGCGCACGCTGGCCACCGCGTTCTGGGCGGCGAGCAGCGCCGTGGAGTACGGCGCGGCGGCCCCCTACGCCGTGGTCATGGTGCTGCTCTCGGTGCCCGCCACCGTCCTGCTGTCCCGAGACGCCCGACGAGGTCTGACCCCATGAGCTCCCTGACCGTGACCGGCCTGGCGAAGTCCTACGCCGTCGGCGTCCCCGTGCTCGGCGGGGTGGACCTGCACGTGCCCAGCGGCAGCTTCACCGCGCTGCTGGGCCCGTCGGGCTGCGGGAAGACGACCCTGCTGCGGCTCATCGCCGGGTTCGAGGACCCCGACGCCGGCACCGTCGTGGTGGGGGACCGGCTGGTGGCCGGCGGCCCGGGGCGCAGCGTCCCCGCACGCCGGCGCGGCATCGGCTTCGTGCCGCAGGAGGGCGGGCTGTTCCCGCACCTCACCGTGGCCGGCAACATCAGCTTCGGGCTGCCCCGGCGCCAACGGCGCGAGGGCAGCCGGGTGCGCGAGCTGCTCGCCCTCGTCGGTCTGGACGGCGCGCTCGCCGACCGGTCGCCGCACCAGCTCTCCGGCGGCCAGCAGCAGCGGGTGGCGCTCGCCCGGGCCCTGGCGCCCGAGCCGTCACTGGTGCTGCTCGACGAGCCGTTCTCCTCGCTCGACGCGACGCTGCGGGAGGAGACCCGGCTCGCCGTCTCGGCCGCGCTGGAGGCGACCGGCGCCACCGCGGTGCTGGTCACCCACGACCAGGCCGAGGCGCTGTCGATGGCCGACCAGGTCGCGGTGCTGCGGCACGGGCGCCTGGTGCAGCTGACCGACCCCCGCACCCTCTACCGCAGCCCGCAGGACCTCGACGTGGCGGCGTTCGTGGGGGAGGCCGTCGTCCTCGATGCCGAGGTGCGGAGCGGCACGGCGCACTGCGCGCTCGGGGCGGTCCCGGTCGAGGGCGGGTACCCGGACGGGCGGGCGCGGGTGCTGCTGCGACCCGAGCAGCTGCGCCTGTCGGACCCGTCGGCGGCGCCGGGGGCGGTCGTGGCGCGGATCGGCGGTGTGGACTTCTTCGGCCACGACGCCCGGGTCCGGCTGGTCCTCCCCGAGGCGGGCACGGTGAGCGCGCGGCTGGTCGGGGCGGACCTGCCCGCGCCCGGCGAGGAGGTCGCCGTGACGGTCCGCGGCCCGGCCCAGGCCTTCCCGCCGGCGGCGACCGGCGAGCTGCCACGGCCGGTCGTTCCGGCCTGAGCGGCCCGTCCCCGGCACGGCGGCGCACCGGCCCGGCTTAGGCCAACCTAAGCTCACCCGCGTGGACCTCTTTCTCTTCTCCGTCGATCCCCAGTGGGGCGGCGAGGTCGTCGCCGCAGGAGCGGCCGGGATCATCGTGGACTGGGAACGGCGGGGCAAGGAACGGCGGCAGCTGGGCGAGGGCACCCAGATCAGCACCGACACCCCCGAGGACCTGACGCGGATGCGGTCGGCCACCGACGGCCGGCTCATCTGCCGGCTCAACGGCTACGGACCCTGGACCGCGGAGGAGGTCGAGGACGCCGTCGCCCGCGGCGCGGACGAGTTGCTGCTGCCGATGGTGCGCACGGCGGAGTCGGTGGACCGGACCCTCGACATGGTCGCGGGGCGGTGCGGCCTGGGCGTGCTGATCGAGACCCAGGACGCCGTCGACGCGGCCGCCGCCATCGCGAGCCGGCCGCTGTCCCGGGTCTACATCGGCCTCAACGACCTGCGCATCGACCGCCGCTCCGACCAGCTGTTCCGGCCCCTGGTCGACGGCACCGCCGACGCCGTCCGCGCCACGGTCTCCCAGCCCTTCGGCGTCGGCGGGCTGACGCTGCCCGGCGGGGGCTTCCCGGTGCCCAGCGAGGTGCTCGCCGCCGAGCTCGTCCGGCTGCGCACCGACTTCACCTTCCTGCGCCGGTCCTTCATCGCCGACATGCAGGGCCGCGACCCGGAGGTGGAGGTCCCACGGCTGCTCGGGTACCTGGACGACGTGCGGCGCGCCGACCCGGCCGTGGCCGAGGCGAACCGGCAGCGGCTCCTGGCGGTCACCCGGCCGGCCGTCGCGGCGCCGGTCGGGGCGGGCTCCCCGGCGTGAGGGCGGTCGTCACCGGGGGCGGCGGCTTCGTCGGCCGTCACCTGGTGGACCGGCTGCGGAGAGAGGGCTGGGACGTCGTACCGCTGGGTCGCGGCCAGGTGGACCTGGCCGATCCGGTGGCGGCGTCGGCCGCCGTGCGCGCGGCCGACCCGGACGTCGTGTTCTCCCTCGCCGCGGGGCGTGCGAAGGCGACGGCCGGGGAGCGGGCGGCCACCGTCGCGGTCAACACCAGCCCGTGGCTGGTGGACGCCCTGCCCGACCGGTGCCGCACCGTCGTCCGGCTGGGGTCGTCCACCGAGTACGCCGCCTCCGCCGCGCCGCTCACCGAGCAGGCCGCCCTGGAGCCGCGGGGCTTCTTCGGCGCGACGAAGGCCGCGGGCTCCCTGCTCCTGCAGGCGGCGGCTGCCGAGCGCGGGGTCCGGGCGGCGGTGCTGCGCGCCTTCCAGGTCTACGGCCCCGGGGACCACCCGACCCGGCTGGTCCCCGTCGTCCTCGAGGCGGCGCGCACCGGCGGGACCGTGGCCCTGCCCCCGCACGTCAGCCGGCGGGACTGGGTGTGGGTGGGCGACGTCGTCGAGGCCTGCCTCCGCGCCGCCGGGCAGGAGGACCTGCCGCCGGGCGTCGTGCTCAACATCGGCACGGGGGTGCAGACCAGCACCGAGGAGCTGGTCGAGACCGCCTCCCGGGTCACGGGCCGGCCGATCGCCACCGCCCCCGGCGCCCATCCGGGCCGGCACTGGGACACCGCGGACTGGGTCTGCGACCCGTCCGCGGCACGCCGGCTGCTCGGTTGGGCGCCCACGGTCGACCTGGCCGGGGGGCTCGCCCGCACCTGGGCGGAGTCGTGACGCCACGGATCGCCGTCGTCGTGCCGGTGTACGGCAACGCGGCGACGCTGGACCCGCTGGCCCGGCGGGTGGCCGCGGCGCTGGAGGGGCGGGACTGGCGGCTGCGGCTGGTCATCGACGCCTCGCCCGACGACAGCGCGGCCGTCGCCGGGGCCCTGGCGGCGCGGGACCGGCGGATCTCGGTCAGCGGTCTCACCGTCAACGGTGGCCAGCACGCGGCGATCGCCCACGGGCTGGCCGCCGAACCGGACGCCGATGTGTGGGCCTGCCTCGACGCGGACCTGCAGGACCCGCCCGAGGCCCTGCCGCTGCTGCTCGACCGCCTCGCCCGGGGCGACGTCTCGGCGGTCTTCGCCGGGCGCCGGGGCCGTTACGAGTCCGCGGCCCGGCGGCTCACCGGCGGCCTGCACCGGTGGGTGGCGGCGCGGCTCACCGGGCTGCCGGCCGACGCCGGCGCCTTCCTGGCGATGGATCCGGCGGTGCGCGAGGCCGTCGTCACCGCGGTGCGCGACGAGGGCGCGCCCAGCGTCGTCCTCGCCGTGGCCCGGGCCGGTCGCCCGGCGGTCAGCGTCCCCGTGGAGCGGGACCTCCGCACCGAGGGCCGGTCCGCCTGGACCGGCCGTGCGCGGCTGCGCCAGTCGCTGCGCTCGCTGAGCTGGGCGCTGCGGTTCCGCCGCTGAGCCGGTCGCTCAGCCGGCGTCCTCCCAGCGCTGCAGCACCAGGCGGGTCTGCGTGCCGCGGAAGGTCCGCTCCTCGACCAGCCGGAGGCCGGCGGCCCGCAGGATGTCGTCGTCGTCGGTGGGCACGGGCACCCCGTCGATCAGCCGCCGGACCAGCCACACCCGGTCGGCGTCGGTCGGCGCGTCGTCCGGCGGCAGCACCACGTCGGCCCGCAGCCGCGGGGCAAGGGTGCGCACGTAGTGGTCCAGCCCGATGGCCGCGCGCTGGTCGGCAGCCACCACCGGCTCACCGGCGACCTGGAGCTCGGCGAGCGTGCGGACCAGGTCGTCGGCGCGCTCCCGGGGCGCGCGGTCGGCGAGGGACACGCTGCTGAGCAGGGCGCAGGCCAGGAGCAGCCCGGCCAGCGGTGCCCGGGCACCGCGCGGCGCCGCCATCGCACCCGCGGCGGCCAGGACGCCGAGCCCGAGCAGGCCGGCGAGGAGGTAGCGCGGGTGGTAGACCGGCCGGAGGAACTCGGCCCCCACCAGGAGCAGCAGGGGCACGCAGGTCCACGCCAGCCCGAGCACCCGCAGCTCCCGACCCCGGCGGCCGCCGCCCCGCACCGCGCCGATCACCGCCAGCCCCACGGCGAGGACGAGCAGCGGCGTCCGCCCTCCGGCCCACGCCTCGATGGCGTAGCCGACCAGCCGGCCGTCGGTGTCGTCCAGGTGCTCGGCGTTGCGCGACCCGGTGCCGTTGAGCACGTTCAGCCCGACCAGCAGGCACGCCGGCAGGGCGGCGGCCGCGCCGATGAGGACCACCGGCAGGGCGCGGCGCCCGCGCAGCACCGCCGCGGCGACGACGAACGCCGCGAGGACCGTGACCGCGTACCAGTGGCCCAGCCCCATGCCGGCGCCCGCGAGGCCGAAGAGCACCAGCCCCCGGGGCGGGTCCTGGAGCCAGCGCACGAGGCCGAGCGCGGTCGCCCCGGTCGCGAGGACGGTCAGCCCGTAGCTGCGGGCCTCGACCGAGTGCACGACGAGCAGCGGGCCGGCGGCCAGGAGCAGCCCGGTGAGGACGCCGGTCGCCGCCCCGCCGAGCCGGGTGACGGCCCGGGTGATGAGGGCCAGGCCGCCGGCGGCCGCCAGGAGCGAGAGGACCCGGAGCGAGGTGTCACCGCCCAGACCCGGCACGGACATCCAGGCGTGCACCACCACGTAGTACGGCGCGTTGTACGACGGCGGGACGCCCTCGAGGTAGCTGGTCACCCCCTCGCCGCGCACGATCGCCGTCAGGATGTCCCCGAGCGGCAGCCGGCCGACCTCCGCGGTGAACAGCTCGTCGAACCAGAGCCCGTGCCCCGGGAGCAGCAGCAGGACGCCGAGCGCCACCATGAGCGCGGGCGGGAGGAGCTCCACCGGGGACCAGCGGGTCGGCCGGCCCCCGTCGATCGATGCGGGCGTCGCGGGGGCGAGGTCCTCCCGGGTCGCCGTCACGCCCCGAGGTTAGGCGACGACCGGCCGGCGCCCGGGCAGCACGGGGCGGTCGTCTCAGGCGGGAGGCGGGCCGGCGGCGGCGCCCAGCCGCTCCAGCGTCGTCCGCATGCCCTCGCGCAGTGCGGCCTTCCGGTCGCCGGCGCGGAAGACCCGCTCGATCACGAACCACCCGACCCGGGTGACCGGGCGCTCGACGTCGTAGCTCTCGGTCACCCGGGTGCCGCCCGCCACGGGTTCGAAGCGGTAGCGCCACAGGATCGTGCCGGCGAAGGGTTCGGTGCGGGCGAAGGCGAACTCGCGGCCGGGGTCCGCGGTGCGCACCACCGGGCGGTTCTTCCACGTCCTGCCCTCCGGGGTGGTGTTCACCGCCTCGAAGCGGGCACCCGCGGCCGGGCCCGTCGCGCCCCCGAGCCATCGGCAGCGGACGACGTCGGGACTGAACTCGGGGGTGCGCGTGACGTCCGCGACCAGGTCGTAGACCTGCTCGGGCGGGGCGGGGACGACGAGGCTCACCTCGTCGTGCTCGAGGACCTGCACGGCGACTCCTCGGGGTGCGGTGCCGGTGCGGCGAACCGTCTTCCCCCTGGAGGGTGCGAGCCGTGTTCGTCCCGGTCAAGGGGATCGCACCCGGCGCCCGACACCGGGTAGGGCGGTCACGGCAGGCGCGCGGCCAGGACCCGGGCGACATCGAGGGCGGTCGGGTGCACGGGGCCGTCGGCGGCGGCCGCCCGCAGCCATGCCGCCAGCGGAGCGGCGAGCGCGGGGGAGAGGGCGGTGATCCAGCACGCCGACGCCGCCCGGGCCTCGGCCACGTGCTCGGTGCCGCCGTCGGGACCGTGCGCGACGACCTCCGGCCGGGAGGCCAGCAGCCCGGCCGGCCGCCAGTCGCCCGCCGTCGTCCGGGCCGCCAGGCCCTCGAGCCGGTCGGCCACCGACCGCAGCAGCTCGGCGTCGGTCACCGGGCGTCCGGCTCGCGGCGCATCGGCACGTGCGGGATGCCGTCCTCGTCGTAGCCCGGACCGCTGCGCCGGAAGCCGAAGCGCTCGTACCAGCCCTCCAGGTGCGCCTGGGCGCCGAGGGTGAGCGGGACGGCGCCGTGGTCGGCGATGCCCTGCTCGATCAGGCGGGCGGCCAGCCCCGCGCCGCGGAAGGCCGGTGCGGTCACCACCCGGCCGATCGCCTTGGTGGCCCCGTTCTCCAGCACCCGGATGGTGGCCGCGACCTCGCCGTCGGCCTCGAACCACAGGTGCTCGGTCGAGGGCTCGAGGTCCCGGCCGTCCAGCTCGGGATAGGGGCACTGCTGCTCCACGACGAAGACGTCGACCCGCAGCCGGCACAGCCGGTACACCTCGAACGGGGACAGGTCGGCGAACCGGGCCCGGCGCAGCCGTGGCGCAGCATCACGTGGAGCGTTGGACATCCGGCCATCCTTCAGGGTCCCGCGCCGAGCCTGCGAGGCGTGGGGGGAAGGGTGGTCCTTCCTCGGCTGCGGTTGCCGTACCGCCGCACGGTCAGCGGCCCGAGCACCGCCACGAGCAGCGCCGACCAGAGCAGCACCATGCCGACGTCGCCGGCCATGGCCTCCCCGTGCATCAGGCCGCGCACCGCCGTCACCAGGATCGTCACTGCGCCTCCTGTGCTCGTGCGCCGGCCGCCAGGCCGCACGGGAGCTCGGACGGAGGAGGGCGGGACAACTCATCGGCCGGGGCGGCAGGTGTCCGGCGGGTGACGGGATGCCGAACGGTGGGCCGCGTGCGCGCATGACCCGCGCGGCGTGGGTAGTGCGAGGCCATGTCGATGTGGACGCCGATGGAGCCGAACCTGGGAAAGCCCGACGAGGGCATCCCCGCCGCCGATCCGGGAGCCGGTGCGCCGCCGCCCGCCGAGGGGTTCGGCGTCGGCGGGGAGGAGCCCGACCGCCCCGAGGACACGTCGTCGGACGAGGCGGGGGAGGGCGTCGCCGGATCGTCGGAGGACCCGCCGTTCCGGACGCCGGACCCCGACGAGGTCGGACCGGCCTGAGCCGCGGTAGGGGCTATCCGCCGAGCGCGGTCGTGACCTTGTCGACCAGCTCGAAGTGGCCGACTGCCCAGAACGCGATGCCGGCCGCAGCCAGGCCGCCGACGGTGATGGCCAGGGAGCTGACCGGGTGCTGCTTGGCGTGCGCCCAGGCCTCGGATGCCTTGCGGCGGAACGTCGCGAAGAACTGCGCCGCCCACGCGAACTCGGTCGACCAGATCCACAGGCCCAGCAGCACCGGTGGGATGGTGAGCGGCCCGGGCAGCACGGCCAGGGCGACGCCGAGCGCCACGCACAGCAGGCCGACGAGGAAGACGCCGATCCGCCAGGCCAGGGCGACCTGGCTGTTGCGGTGCACGCGCTCGCGGAACGACCCGGGGCGCACCTCACGGGGCTGGCCGAGACCGTCGGTGCAGTGGACGCACCGGCTCGCGCCGGAGGCAGAGGGGTGCGCGGAGGTGGGGGCCGTGGTCGGGGCGGCCTGGGACGTCGTCACGAATGGAATGGGTACCCGGCGTCGCGGTGGGTCATTCCTGTCGTGCACGACCGATCGGTGCGGGGCGGGTCACCCGACGGGACGACGTCAGGTGCCGTAGCGCAGCGCCGCACGCTCGCGGGCCTTCGCCGCCTCGACCTCACGGTCCTTGGGCGGTGCCGTCGTCACCAGTTCGGCGAGCAGGCGGGCGGAGATCCCGGCCACCTCCTCGACGGCCCGGTCGAACGCGTCGGCGTTGGCCCGGGACGGCTTCGTCGTCCCGCTGATCTTGCGGACGTACTGCAGCGCGGCGGCACGGATCTCGTCGTCGGTCGCCGGCGGCTCGAAGTTGGAGAGCGGGCGGATGTTCCGGCACATGGGCCGGAGCGTAGGAGCGCCCGGCCGGCCGGGGAAGGCCGCGCGCGGTGGTGACGGTTGCCGGGTAGG
Organism: Blastococcus goldschmidtiae; assembly: GCF_031845325.1. Classification (NCBI taxonomy): domain Bacteria; kingdom Bacillati; phylum Actinomycetota; class Actinomycetes; order Geodermatophilales; family Geodermatophilaceae; genus Blastococcus; species Blastococcus goldschmidtiae. Next base: position 30,644 of record NZ_JAVREI010000019.1, read on the forward strand.
GCGGACGGGCGACTCCGGCGGACCGGAGCGGAGGGGGCGACGATGGCGGTGCTGCTCGTCGACGTGGCGAACGTGGTGGGCGCGCGGCCGGACGGCTGGTGGCGGGACCGCGCCGGCGCCGCGACCCGGCTGCTCGACCGGCTGGCCGTGCTGCCCGGCCGCACCGTTCCCGGCCCCGACGGCGAGCCGGTGACCTGCGAGGCGGTGGTCGCGGTGGTGGAGGGCCGGGCGCGGGACGTGCCGGCGCCGGCGGCGGTGCGGGTCGTGCGTGCGCCGGGCAGCGGCGATGACGCGCTCGCCGCCGAGGCCGCCGATCTCGCCGCGGACGGGCGCACCGTGCTGGCGGTCACCGCCGACCGCGGGCTGCGCGCCCGGCTGCCCGCGACGGCGCGGACGACGGGGCCGGGCCGGCTGCTGGCCCTCCTGGACGAGGTGTCGCCCGCCGGTTGACCCGACCTGGGTCCGGGTAGCCCTGCGCGGACGTGCGCCAGCCCAGCCGAGGAGCTGATTTCCACCCATGCCGATCCCCACCGACGACGCACCGCTGACCGTGCTGGTCACCGGCGCCTCCAGCGGCATCGGCCGTGCGACCGGCCTGGAGCTCGCCGGCCGCGGTGCGCAACTCGTGCTGATGTCCCGCGACCGCGGGTCCCTCGAGGAGGCGGCGGCCGAGATGCGGGCCGCCGGTGCGGCCGAGGTCGTCGTCTGCGCCGGCGACGTCACCGACGAGGACTCGGTGCGGGCCGCCGTCACCGCCGCCACCGGTCGCTTCGGCCGGCTCGACGTCGTCGTCCACTCCGCCCAGGTGATGGCCTACGGGCGGATCGAGGACGTGCCCCGCGAGGTGTACGAGACGGTGGTCGACACCGCGCTCCACGGCACCGCCAATCTCGCCCGTGTCGTGCTGCCGGTCTTCAGGGAGCAGCGCGCCGGCCACCTCACCGTGGTGAACTCGCTCCTGGGCAACGTGACCGCCCCGACGATGGGCAGCTACGTCGCCGCGAAGTGGGGCCAGCTGGGGCTGGTGCGGACGCTGCAGCTGGAGACCCGCGACGAGCCGGGCATCTCGATCTCCATCGTGCAGCCCGGGGGAGTGAACACCCCGATCTACAGCCAGGCCGCGTCGTGGACCGGCAACACCGGCCGTCCGCCGCCGCCGGTCTACTCGCCGTTCCGGGTCGCCCGCAGGGTGCTGTCCACGCTGGACCGGCCGCGACGGGTGGTGCAGGCCGGCGTGTTCAACCCGCTCATCACCGCGGGCTTCCGGATCGTGCCGGGCATCTACGACCTGCTCGTGGGCCCGCTCCTGCAGCAGCTGGCGGTGTCCCGGGACGAGGTTCCGCCCACCCCCGGCAACGTCCTCGAGAGCAAGCCCGACGGCAACGCCACCGAAGGCCGCTGGCGCAGCATCTGACGCGCGCCGGGGGTGCGGGCCCCGCACCCGTCGTCGACCGCGCCCGGGCGGCGGATCGACGACGGCGTGCGCGGGGTCAGGTCGCCGAGAGGCCCCGGGCCACCTCGCTGGGGCGCTGCTGCTCCCCGGCGTAGGAGCTGATCGCGACCAGCGTGCCGGTCAGCGCCGGGATGACCCACTGCAAGGTGTCCAGCTGCTGCTGGGCGGCGGCCACGTCGGCCCGGGCGGCCTTGGTCCGCTTGCTCGGCCGGGTCCCCGACTTCGACGGCACCCCGCCCGCGGCCGAGACGCGCTGGCCGAGCACCCGGCTGTAGGCGGTGGCGCCCAGGGCTGCGGCGGTGACCAGCGTCTTGAGCGTCGACATGCCGGCGACGCCCTGCTGGGCGGCGACTCGCTGCTTGTTCGCGCGGAGCTGGCCGACGCTGCCGACCAGGTGGGCGCCGATGGCCGCGGCGTTCACCGGCGTCCACCGGTCCCATCCGGCGTTGGCGACGCGGCCGGTGGCCGAATCGGTGCCGGCCTCGGCTGCGGCGGCGTTCAGGGCCACCGCGTTGGCCAGCGTGCCGCCGAACCAGGCGGACAGCCCGAGGTCGTGCAGCGTGCGGGAGAGCGAATTGCGGGCCATGAGGACTCCAGAGCAGTGGACGGAAGGTCGTCCGTCCCTACCCGGCCCCGACCGGCGCATACCGGTCGCGCACGACCGGACGCCGGCGCGGGGTCAGCGCCGGCGGAGCAACCGGGCCGCGCGGTGGGTGCGGCCGGCGCGCAGCTCGTCCGCCGTGGGCGGCGCCGGGTCGGGGACCGCGGCCAGCGCGGCGTGCCGCTCGTGCAGCCGGGTGCGGACGTCGTCCGGCGTGAGGGCACGGCGCTGGCGCTCGCTGCGGGCCAGCACCGCACCGGTCGCGGCGACACCGGCCAGGCCGGCCAGTCCGAGCAGCTTCCAGGGGCGCACGTCCGTAACGTAGCGCCCCGTGCCTGCGCTCTCCCTCGAGGATGCCGTCGAGCTGACCCGCACCGGTGACGTCTGGATCTTCCGCGGCGTCTCGGTCGCCGACCGGGCGATCCGCGCGGTGACCAACGCGCCGGTCAACCACGTCGGGATGGCCGTGGTGCTGGAGGATCTGCCGCCGCTGCTCTGGCACGCCGAGCTCGGGCGCTCGCTGCCCGACGTCTGGTCCGGGGAGCACCAGCGCGGGGTGCAGCTGCACGACCTGCGCGACGCCGTCGTCACCTGGCGGCAGAAGTACGGCCAGCAGCCGTTCCTGCGGCAGCTGGTCGGCCCGGCCGACGACGGCGGGGTGCCGCCCGAGATGGAGGACGCCGTGCTGCGCACCGTGGCCCGGCTGGACGGCAAGCCGTTCCCGACCACCCGCGGTCTGGCGAAGGGCTGGATCAACGGGCGGCTGCGCCGGCGGACCTCGGCCGAGGCGGTCTACTGCGCGGAGCTGGTCGCGGCGACGTACACGGCGATGGGGCTGCTGCCCGCGTCGCGGCCGCAGAACTGGTACGACCCGGGCAGCTTCTGGTCCGGCGACGACCTGGAGCTGCTGCAGGGCGCCCGCCTCGGCGAGGAGATCCCGGTGGACGTGCCGCCGGCGTGAGTCAGCGCCGCACGCGGTAGGTGCTCTGCACCATGCCGCCGGCGAACGACCGCGTCCGGACGTGCTCCAGCCGGATGTCGGCCGCCAGCTCGCCGAACGGGGTGTGGCCCGTGCCGATGAGCACCGGGACCCGCGAGAGCGTCAGGTCGGCGATCAACCCGGCGCGCAGGAACGTGTGCACCGTCCGGCCGCCGTCGACGTACACCCGCCGGTACCCGGCCGCACCGAGCGCCTGCACCGCGTCGTCGAGGGAGCCGTGCACGGTGATCCGCTCGTCGGCGCCCGGCGCCAGCGTCGTGCTGAGCACGTGCACCGGCCTGCCCTGGTAGGGCCACTCGGCGAAGGGCGCGATGAACTCGTAGGTGCTGCGGCCCATGACGAGCGCGTCGACGCCGCCGACGAACTCGGCGAACCCGAAGTCCCCGCCCTCGCCGTCGTCGGGCAGTGGCGCGCTGCCGTCGTCGGGCGCACCACCGCCCCCGCTGTCGCTGCCGTTCCCGCCCCCGTCGAGCCAGGAGACGTCGCCGTCGAGGCGGGCGATGAACCCGTCGACGCTCATGCCGAGGAACACCGAGCCGGTGAAGGTCGCAGTCATGCCGGCAGCGTCCCGTACCCCTACGACAGAAGGGACTGCTCAGCCGACCCAGCGGTAGCCGTTCTCCGGCCTGCCCGTCCCGCCGTACCGCGGCAGCACCGCCGCGCGGCCGGTCCGCTCCAGGTGCTCCAGGTACCGGCGGGCGCTCACCCGGGCCAGCCCGCACCGCTCCGCCACCTCGCCGGCGGACAGGTCCACGGCCGGGTTGCCGCGCAGGGTGCGCGCCACCGCCTCCAGGGTGCGCGGGGACAACCCCTTCGGCAGGTCGGTGACCGACGCCCGGCCCCCGCCGCGCCGACGGCCGCCCAGCATCCGGTCCACGTCGCTCTGCTCCAGCCCTCCCGGCGGGTCCTCGCTGCGGCGCAGCAGCTCGGTGCGGTGGGCGCGGTAGACCTCCAACCGCTCGCGGAAGGTGGCCAGGGAGAACGGCTTCACCAGGTAGTCCACGACGCCACCGGTCATGGCACCCCGGACCGTGTCCACCTCCCGCGCGGCGGTGATCGCGAGGACGTCGGGCTGCGGTCCGGGCGACGACCGGATCCGTCGCAGCACCTCCAGGCCGGAGATGTCGGGCAGGTACACGTCGAGCAGGACCAGGTCCGGTCGCAGCACGTGCACCGCCTCCACCGCCTCCGCTCCGCGGTGCACCTCGCCCACCACCTCGAAGCCGGGCAGCGATTCGACGTACCCCCGGTGCACCGAGGCAACGGCGAAGTCGTCGTCGACCACGAGCACCCGCACCGGGGCGCCGCCGGTCACGGAGCCACCAGCTCGTCCCGCGCGGGCCGCCTCGACCCGGGCAGCTCCACGGCGACCCGGGCGCCACCGGCGGGTGAGTCGCTGACCGTCGCCGTCCCGCCCCGGCGGCCCACGATGCGGGAGACCAGCGCCAGGCCGATCCCGCGGCCGTGGTTGCCGTCCGGGCGGCCCTTCGACGTCACGCCCACGTCGAAGACCCGCTCGCGGTCGGCCCGGGCGATCCCCGGGCCGTCGTCGTCGACCTGCACCAGCACGGTGCCGTCGCCCTCCTGGCGAACCAGCACGTGCACCTCGCCGCCGTGACCGGCGGCGTCGACCGCGTTGTCCACCAGGTTGCCGACCACCGTCACGACGTCGTCGCCGAGCCCGGCCGGCAGCCGGCTGCCGGCGGCGAGCACCAGCCGGACACCCTGCTCCCTGGCCACCGCCGCCTTGGCCAGCAGCAGCGCGCTCGTGCCCGGATCGGCCACGTCGGACAGCGGGGCCCCGCCGAGGAGGCGGCCCCCACCGATGCGCTCGATGAAGGCGACCGCCTCGTCCCGCCGGTCCAGCTCGATGAGCCCCTGGACGACGTGCAGCTGGTTGCTGAACTCGTGCGCCTGCGCCCGGAGCGTGTTGGTGAGGTTGCGCTGACCGTCGAGCTCGCGCATCGCGCCGAACAGCTCGGTGCGGTCGCGCAGGGTGAGGACCTCGGCGACCCGCCGGCCACCGACGACGGCGGACGTGCGGTTGGCGACCAGCAGGCGCTCGCCGGAGAGCACGAGTTCGTCGGCGACGTCCCGGTCCCCGAGCACGAGCGGGAGCACGGCCGTGTCGAGGACGTCGGCGGCCGGGCGGCCCGCGGCGTCGGGCGGCAGGTCGAGCAGCCTGGAGGCCTCGTCGTTGACCAGGACGACCCGGCCCTTCTCGTCGACGGCGACGAGCCCCTCGCGGATGCCGTGCAGCATCGCCTCCCGGGTCTCCAGCAGCCGGGCGATCTCCTCGGGCTCCAGACCGAAGATCCGCCGGCGCAGCAGCCGGACGAGCAGGACCGACCCCAGGGCGCCGACGAGAGCAGCGCCGCCGAACCAGGCGACGACGACCGGTGCCTCGCGGTTGAACTCCGCGGCCAGCTCCCGCTCCAGGATGCCGACCGACACGGCACCGATGACCGACCCGTCCGGGTCGCGCACCGGGACCTTGGCGCGCAGCGACTCGCCGAGGGTGCCGGTCTCGGTGCCGACGAACACCTCGCCGGCCAGGGTCGTGCTCGGATCGGTCGACACCCGCTCACCGATGCGGGACGGGTCGGGGTGGGAGAACCGGACGCCGGCCTCGTCGGTGATCACGACGAAGGTGACCGCCGACGCCTCCCGGATGAGCTCCGCCAGCGGCTGGAGCGTCTCGCTGGGGTCGGCGGTGCCGTAGGCGTCCACGACGCTCGGCAGCCGGGCGGTGCTGTTGGCGACCGTGAGGACCTGCTGGCGGTAGGCGTCCCGGATCTGCTCCTGCTGGTGGTGCACGGCCACGGCGCCGGCCAGCAGCAGCGTCACGAGCACGATGCCCACCTGCAGCAGCAGGAGCTGGGCTCCCAGGGTCATGGTCCGGCGCACCGGTCCATTGTCACCGCGGGAGCGAGGGATGTGACCGCGACCACAACGACCAATACGACCGCTACGACCGCAGGATGTCCCCGCCGTTCCGGCGCTCCTAGCGTCCCCCGCACCACGAGCCGCACCGGCTCCGGGACGAGGAGGTCCTCCATGACAGTCACCCATCGAGCGGTCCACCGGGCCACGCGCAGCCGTCTGCGGTCGGCGGGCGTGGCGGCCGTCGCCGCGGTCGCCGTCGTCGCGACCGGCTGCAGCGACGGGGGCGGCAGCGGCGGGGGTTCGGGTGGTGCCGACCGGATCAACCGGCTCGCGGTGATGGCGCCGGCCGACCCCGGCGGTGGCTGGGACCAGACGGCCCGCGCCATGGCCGAGGCGCTCGAGGAGGAGGAGCTGGTCGGCAGCACCCGCGTGACCAACGTGGGCGGCGCCGGCGGCACCGTCGGTCTCGCGGAGCTCGCCAACGAGCGCAGCGAGGACTTCCTCATGGTGATGGGGCTGGTGATGGTCGGCGCCATCGAGACCAACCAGTCGCAGGCCACCCTCGACGACGTCACGCCGCTGGCCCGGCTCACGACCGAGGACGAGGTCATCGTCGTCCCGGCGGACTCGCCGTTCCAGACCGTCGACGACCTGGTCGAGGCGGTCCGCAGCGAGGGCCGCGGCGTCGCCATCGCCGGCGGCTCGGCCGGCGGCACCGACCACATCGCGGCCGGGCTGCTCTTCCAGGCCGCGGACCTGCCGATCGAGGACCTCAACTACGTGGCCTTCTCCGGCGGCGGCGAGTCGCTGGCCGCACTGCTCGGCAACCAGGTCGACGCCGGCATCTCCGGCGTCGGTGAGTACGCGCAGCAGATCGAGGCGGGGGAGCTGCGGGCTCTCGCGGTGACCGGCTCCGAGCCGGTCGAGGGGGTCGACGCACCCACCCTCACCGAGGCCGGCTACGACGTGGAGCTGACCAACTGGCGGGGCGTCGTCGCGCCGCCGAACATCTCGGACGAGGCGCGCGAGCGGCTGCTCGGCCTGGTGGCGGAGATGCAGGAGTCCCAGGCCTGGCAGGACCTGGTCGAGGAGCGCGGGTGGTCGGACGCCTACCTCGCCGGCGACGAGTTCGAGACCTTCCTCGCCGAGGAGCGCCAGCGCGTCCGTGGCGTGCTGGAGGACATCGGGCTCGTCTCGTGAGCACCCCATCCGGCTCCGGCGCCCTCCCTTCCGGGGGAGCGGCGCCGGAGGGGGGGACCCGGACCTGGTCCTGGGGTGAGGCCGCCATCGCCGTGGGGTTGTTCGCCCTGGGGGTGTTCACCCTCGTGGAGACGACGACCATCACCGTCCCCGGTTCGGCGAACGTGCTGGGGCCGCGGGCCTTCCCCTACGCGGTCGGCGTGCTGCTGATCGGCGCGTCCCTGGCGCTGGCGGTCAGCCTGGCGCGCGGGCAGCACGGGTTCGCCGAGGAGGGCGAGGACGTCGATGCCGGCGCCCGCACCGACTGGGTCACCGTCGCCAAGCTGGTCGCCTCGTTCGCCGCGCTGGTGCTGCTGATCGAACCGCTGGGCTGGCCCATCGCGGCCACCCTGCTGTTCGCCGGCACGGCGTGGGCCCTCGGTGCCCGCATCCTCCGCGCCGCCGCCGTCGGCGCCGTGCTCAACGTCGCCGTCCACGTGCTGTTCGTGCAGTTCCTCGGGCTGTTCCTGCCCGCGGGGCCGCTGGAGGGGGTGCCCTTCTTTGGGTGACATCGGCCTGCTGATGGACGGCTTCGCGGCCGTCATCCAGCCGCTCTACCTGCTGTACGCGCTGATCGGCGTCACGGTGGGCACCGCCGTCGGCGTGCTGCCGGGCATCGGGCCGGCCATGACGGTGGCCCTGCTGCTGCCGCTGACCTACAGCCTGGAGCCTGCCGCCGCGCTCATCCTGTTCGCCGGCATCTACTACGGCGGCATGTACGGCGGGTCGACGACGTCGATCCTGCTGAACACCCCCGGCGAGGCGGCGTCCATCGTCACCGCGCTGGAGGGCAACGCGATGGCCCGGGCCGGGCGGGGGGCCTCGGCGCTGGCGACGGCGGCGATCGGCTCGTTCGTCGCGGGCACGATCGCCACCATCGCGCTCACCTTCCTGGCCCCGGCGGTGGCCGACCTCGCCGTCCAGCTCGGACCGCAGGACTTCGTGGCGCTCACGGTGCTGGCCTTCCTCACCGTGGCCGCGATGTTCGGTGCCTCGCCGGCGCGCGGGATCGCCGCCCTGGCGGTCGGGTTGCTCCTGGCGATGATCGGCACCGACTCGCTCACCGGGCAGCAGCGCTTCACCTTCGGCCTGCCGGCCCTGGCCGACGGGATCGACGTCGTCGTGGTGGCGGTGGGGATCTTCGCCGTCGGGGAGGCGCTCTACGTGGCATCCCGGATGCGGAAGGGGCCGCTGCCCCTGGTGCCGGTGGGCGGGAGCTGGATGAGCCGCGAGGATCTCCGGCGTTCGTGGAAGCCGTGGCTGCGCGGCGCCGCCGTCGGGTTCCCGATCGGCACCATCCCGGCCGGTGGCGCGGACGTCGCGACGTTCCTCTCCTACTCGATGGAGCGGAAGCTCTCCAAGCACAAGGAGGAGTTCGGCCACGGCGCGATCGAGGGCGTGGCCGGCCCGGAGTCGGCGAACAACGCGGCGGCCGCCGGGGTGCTGGTGCCGCTGCTGACCCTCGGCCTGCCGACCTCTGCGACGGCCGCGATCATCATCGTGGCCTTCCAGAGCTACGGCATCCAGCCCGGTCCGCTGCTCTTCGAGCAGGAGTCCTCGCTGGTGTGGACGCTGATCGCCAGCCTCTACATCGGCAACCTGCTGCTGCTGGTGCTGAACCTGCCGCTGGTGGGGATCTGGGTGAAGCTGCTGCAGATCCCGCGCCCGTACCTGTACGCCGGCATCCTCACCTTCGCCGCGCTCGGCAGCTACGCGGTGGGCGCCTCGACCGCCGACATGATGCTGCTGTTCGCGGTGGGCGTGCTCGGGTGGGGCATGCGGCAGTTCGGCTTCCCGGTCGCGCCGGCGGTCGTCGGCCTGATCCTCGGGCCGATCGCCGAGGAACAGCTGCGGCGCACCCTGGCGATCAGCCAGGGGGATCCGTCCGCGCTGGTCACCAGCCCGTTCGCCGCGGCCGTCTACACCCTGCTCCTCGTCTTCCTGGCCGTCGGCATCTACCTCAAGCGCCGGCAGGTCCGGACCGAGCAGGAGCTGCTCCGCTCCCGGTCGGAGCCCGTCATCCAGGAAGGAACGTCGTGACGATCGTCGTGGGATACGTCCCGAAGCCGGAGGGGCGCGCCGCGTTGCGCGCGGCGGTCGAGGAGGCCGACCTGCGCGACCAGCCGCTGTACGTGCTCAACACCTCCCGGGGGGACGCCTACGTCGACCCGACCTTCGCCCCTGCCGAGGACCTGGCCGAGGTGCGGCGGATCCTCGAGGAGTCCGGCGTCCCGTTCGAGCTCGAGCAGCGCGTCGGCGGACGCGACGGGGCCGACGAGGTGGTCGCGGCCGCGGACCGACTGGGCGCCTCGCTCATCGTGATCGGCCTCCGGCGGCGCACGGCGACGGGCAAGCTCATCTTCGGCAGCGCCGCCCAGCGGATCCTGCTCGATGCCTCCTGCCAGGTGCTGGCCGTCAAAGCGGGGGAGGCGGACGGCCCCGGGTGAGCGGGGCGGGTCGGGCGTCACGTCGCGATGGGGTATCGGCGCGCCAGCTCGGCAGCCGCCCGGCGCAGCCACCTCGGCGGGTCGGCCATCGCCGCCGGCGTCCCGCCGGCCAGGTCGGCGAGCGAGGCGGTCCCGGCGAACTCCCTGGTCGTGGCTGCGATGCTGCCGGCGACCAGGAGTGCCGGTGTCCCCGATCGCCGGGCGAGGGCCAGTACGTAGGACGGCACCTTGCCGGCGGCGCTCTGCTCGTCGTACCGGCCCTCGCCGGTGAGGACGACGTCCGACGCGCCGACCAGTTGCGGCAGGCGCAGGGCGTCGCCGATCGCGGCCGCGCCCGTGGACAGGTCCGCGCCCCACAGCCGGAGGCCGAAGCCGGCGCCTCCGGCCGCGCCGGCACCGGGAACGTCGGGGTTCCCGCCCGTGAGCGCGGCGAGCCGGAGGAGACCGGCCTCGAGCTCGGGGACGTCGGCCGGGGAGGCGCCCTTCTGCGGGCCGAACACGGCGGCCGCGCCACGGGACCCGAGCAGCGGCGCGGCGACGTCGCCGAGCACCACCGCGCCACCGGGCGGGAGCGGCCGGAGGCCGACGAGGTCGACGCGGTCGAGCGCGGCCAGCCCGACGTTGCCGAGTGGCACCGGCCGGCCGGCGGCGTCGAGGAAGCGCGCGCCGAGGGCGGTGAGCAGTCCGGCGCCGCCGTCGGTGCTCGCACTGCCGCCGAGGCCGAGCAGGAGCCGGTCGACGCCGTGGTCCAGCGCAGCGGCGATCGCCTGGCCGAACCCCAGCGTGGAGGCGCCGAAGGGGTCGGGCCGGCGCATCAGGGGCAGGCCGCTGGCCGCCGCCAGCTCCACGACCCCGGTGCCGTCCGGCAGGAGGAGCCAGCTGCACCGCACCCGCCGCCCGTCCGGGCCCTCGACCTCGAGCGGTACTCGCTGGGCCCCCGGCACCGCGGCCGCGAAGGCGTCGAGCGTCCCCTCGCCGCCGTCGGCCATCGGCGCGAGCGCCAGCTCGTCCGTGGGGCGCACCGACAGCCACCCGTCGTGGAGGGCAGCGGCGACCTGGCCGGCGGAGGCCGAGCCCTTGAAGGAGTCCGGTGCGACGAGGACGCGCATCGGCCCTCTCCCGCTTCCGCGCGCGGCAGGGTCCGCATGGGGTGCCGTGCGCGTTCGCGGACCCGGTCGGCGATCGTCCGGCCCCTGCTCCATGCGGGACATCCTCGCCGCACGGGTGCGGGAGACGCACGGGTCGGAGCCTCCGCAGTGCGAGGTCGATCTCCGGCTGGCCGCCGCTCCGTGGCGGTGGTCAGCGACCGGTCACCGCCAGGGCCGTCCCGGCGGCGAGCTGCACGACGGTGTCGCCGGGCCGCTGCACGTCGTCGTCGTGGGTCACACAGACCACGACGCGGCCGGCCAGGGCGGTCCGCAGGTCGTCGAGCAGGGCGCGGGCCGTGGGCGGGTCGAGGTGCGCGGTCGGCTCGTCGAGCAGGACGACGTCGCGGTCGGCCAGCAGGGCGCGCGCGGCGGCCAGCCGGCGACGCTCGCCGCCGGACAGCGCGGTGCCGCCGGCGCCGACGGGGGTGTCCAGCCCCTCGGGCAGGGCCGTGAGCAGCGGGCGCAGGCCGGTGGCGGTGAGGGCGGCGGTCATCCGCGCCTCGCCGTCGGCCCCCGCGAGCACGCCGCGCGGTGCAGCGGTGGCCAGGTTGGCCCGGATGCTGGAGGCGAACACGTGCGCCTCCTGCGGCAGCCAGGCGATGCGCGAGCGCACGTCCGCGCCGGTCAGCCGGGCGGTGCCGACGTCGCCGAGGGTGTACCGGCCGGACCGCGGGCGGAGCGCGGCCATGAGCACGGCGAGGAACGTCGACTTCCCGATGCCGGAGGGCCCGCGCAGCACCAGCCAGCCGTCGCCGGCACCGGCCGCGCAGGTGAGGTCGCGCAGCACATCGGGGCCGCCGGGCCACCCGGCGGTCAGCCCGTCGACCGACAGCCCGTCCACCAGGGCCGGTGCCGGCAGCGGGCTCGCGGGGTCCGCCGGCAGCGGGGCGGCCAGGACGGCGTCCAGGCGGGCCTGCGCGTCGGCGAGCGCGCCGCGCCGCTGGAGAGCGGGAACGAGGCCGGACAGCGGCTCGGCCAGCGCGAGCGGGGCGAGCGCCAGGACGGCGAGCACCGGCCCGGCCAGCCCGTTCCGGGAGGCGACCGCGGTGGCCAGCACGGCGGCCAGGCCGGTGCCGAGGAGGACCAGCCCGGTGCCCAGTGCCGCGGCGCGCTCCCCGGTGCGGGCGCACGCCGCCTGCCGGTCGGCGATCGCCGCGAGGTCGCCGGCCGTCCGGGCGGCGAGCCCGTGCGCCCGCAGGTCGGCGGCCCCGTCGAACGCGGTGGTGGCTGCCTGCAGCGCGTCCACCCGGAGCGTGCTCTGCGCGCGGGCAGCGCCGGCGTCGAGCCGGCGGTGCACCCCGACGACGGCCGATGCGGTTCCGGCGAGCACCGCGGCGACCGTCGCCGCCGCGGCGAGGTCGACCAGGGCCAGCGCGGCGACGGCCGCTGCCGGGACGGCGGTGGCCACGACCAGTGCCGGGCGGACCCGAACGGTCAGATCCTGCACGACGCCGACGTCACCGACGACCCGCGCCAGCGCGGCGCCGGGGCGGCGGTCGGCGGCCATGCCCTGCGCGGCCAGCGCCCGCCACACCCGTACGCGGGTCACGGCGGCCAGCCGGAGCGCGGCGTCGTGCGCGGCGAGCCGCTCGAGCCAGCGCAGCACCGCCCGGCCGACGCCGAAGAAGCGGACGCCGGCGGTGGCGACCAGCAGCGTCAGCACGGGCGGCATCTCGGCCGCGCGCACGATCAGCCAGCCGGACAGGGCGGTGAGCGCGACGCCGGCCCCGGAGGAGAGCGCCCCCAGCAGCCCGGCCCGGGCCAGCGCCCCGCGGGTGGACGCGACCTCCGGATCCGGAGGACCGTCCGTCCGCGCCCCATCGGCGATCCGGTCGCGGAGAGCGCCCTGTGGCGACGAGATCGGCGATGTGGTCGGACGTGACGCGGTCGCCAGGGGCGCGGGGGAGGCGAGCGCGACGACGCGGTCGGCGAGGGCGGCCAGTGCGGGGTCGTGGGTGACGAGCACCGTCGTCACGGTGCCGCGCAGGTCCCGGAGGATGCCGGCCACCAGGGCGTGCGCCTCGTCGTCCAGGTGCGCGGTCGGCTCGTCGAGCAGGAGCAGCCGGGCGCCGCGCCGGATGCGGACCAGCGCCCGCGCCAGCGCCACCCGCTGGAGCTGACCTGGGGAGAGGGATTCCGGCACGCGTCCGGCGAGGTCGGTCGCGCCGACGCGCGCCAGCGCTTCCACCACGTACGCCTCGCCGACGACCTCGTCGGTGCCCGGCGCCGAGGCCGCGTGCCGGCGCAGCTCGTCGGCCACGGTCGCCCCGGTCGTGCGCGGGAACTGCGGCACGAACGCGACCGCACCCCGCCCGGTTCCGGTCCCCCCGTCGACCGCGTCGGGGCCGAGCACCCCGGCCAGGGCGGCCAGCAGCGTCGACTTGCCGCACCCGCTGGGTCCGCTCAGCGTGACGAGCTCACCCGGGCGCACCACCAGGTCGGTGGGCGGCAGCGCCGCGACCGCCCGCGCGGGGTAGCGCACCGTCAGCCCGTGGACGGCGACGTCGGCACCGCGCGGGTCGTCGTCGGCCGCCGGAGCGGGCGGGGCGGGGGCCGGCGCCGCCAGCACCGCGCGCGCCTCCGCGGCGGCGAGCGCGGCGTCCTCGGCGGCGTGGTGGGCCGCGCCGAGCGCCCGCAGCGGTGCGAAGGCCTCGGGCGCCAGCAGCAACGCGGTGAGCCCGAGCGCCAGGGCCAGATCGCCGTGCACGAGGCGCAGGCCGACGGTCACCGCGACCAGCGCCACCGACAGCGTCGCGATGAGCTCGAGCACCAGTGCGGAGAGGAAGGCGATCCGCAGCGTGGCCATCGTGCGCGTCCGGTGGGCCTCGCCGAGCCGGGCCAGCGCGGCGGCCTGGTCGGCGGCACGCCCCAGACCGACCAGCACGGGCAGGCCGCGGACCAGCTCGGCCACGTGCGCGGCGATCCGGTCCAGCGCCCGGGCGGAGTCGGCGGTCGCGCTCTGCGTGTGCTTCCCGACCAGGACCATGAACACCGGCACCAGCGGCAGGGTGGCCGCGACGAGCACCGCCGACAGGAGGTCGGTCGCCGCGAGCACGAGGAGCAGCGCGGGCGGCACCACGACGGTCTGCGCCAGCGCGGGCAGGTAGGTGGTCAGCGCCGGGCCCAGGTCGTGCAGCCGCGTCGTCGCCAGCACCGCCGCCGTGCCGGGGCCACCGGCCGCCGCCACCGCCGACGGGGACGCGGCCAGCCGGTCGAGCAGGTCGCGGCGCAGCCGGTCCTCGGCGCGTCGGGCGTCGCGGGCGGCCAGCACCTGGCCGACGGTCGCGGCCACCGAGCGCAGCGCCACGCCGCCGAGCGCGACGGCCAGCGGCCCCGCGACCGACCCGTCGGCCAGCCCCGAACCGCGGGCCACCGCGTGCGCCAGGCCGGCGGCCAGCATCACCAGACCGGCGGTCTGGGCCAGCGCCGCGAGCCCGGCGCGCACCAGGGCGCCGGTGAGATCCGGCACCCCGGCCAGCGCGCCGAGCGGGCCCCGCGGGGTGTCGGCACTCATGCCGGCAGCTCGCTCGGTGCGGGGGCCTGCCCGTTGCCGGGGGCGTCCTCGTGCTGCGGCTCGGCGGTCAGCCGCGTGCGGAACACCCAGTACGTCCAGGCCTGGTAGGCCAGTACGACCGGCAGCCCGACGCCGGCCGCCCAGGTCATCACGGTGAGCGTGTAGTCGCTGACCGATGCCTCGGCGATCGTCACGTCGAAGGCCGGGTCGATCGTCGAGGGGACGACGACGGGATAGGCGGCCCCGAAGATGGTGGCGGCCGAGCTGACCAGCATTCCGGCCCAGCCGGCGAAGGCCGGCCCCTCGCGGTCCACCCGGATGGACGCCCAGGTGACCAGGACGGCCAGCGCGCCCACGACCCACAGCACCGCGGTGACCGGCGTCCCGGAGCGCAGGTGCACCCAGCCGGCCCAGGCCAGCAGCGGCAGCGCGGCCACCGGCGACCAGCGCAGGGCGAAGGCCCGGGCGCGCAAGCGGACGTCGCCGTCGGTCTTCAGCGCCAGGAACAGCGCGCCGTGCACCACCGAGAAGGCGAGCACCGCGACCGCGCCCAGGAGCGCCGCCCAGCCCACGCCGGCGAAGCTGCCGCCCACCCGGATGCCGTCGCCGTCGATCGGCAGGCCCAGCGTGGTCGTGCCCAGTGCCGCGCCCACGCCGAGGGCGGCGATGAGCGAGCCCACGGTGATCACGTGCGTCCAGGTGCCGTCCCAGCGCGGGTCGTGCGACTGGTGCCGCCACTCGAAGGCGACCGCCCGGATGATCAGGCCGAACAGCACGAGGACGAACGGCAGGTACAGCGCGGGCAGCCAGGTGGCGTACCAGCCGGGGAAGGCGGCGAACACCGCGCCGGCCGCGGTGATCAGCCACACCTCGTTGCCGTCCCACAGGGGGCCGATGCTGCGCAGCATCAGGTGCCGGTCGGCCGTTCTGCGGCCCAGCACCGGTAGGAGCGCGGCGACGCCGAAGTCGAAGCCCTCCAGGAGCAGGAAGCCGATCCACAGCACGGCGACGGCGGCGAACCACAGGGTCTGCAGGTCCATGACGGGTCCTCGGGGTCTACGGGGTCGGTTCGGGGCGGGAGGGGCGGGGCCGTCAGGTGCCTCAGTAGGCGAACTGGAGGACGTCGTCGTCGGCCCGGCGGTCCTCGCCGGGGCGGCCGGCACCCTCGGCGTCGCCGTCCGGGCCGGAGCGGCGGTCGTCGTCCCTGCCGGTGCCGATCGGCGGCTCCACCACGGTGTCGCTCGCCGTGACGCCGGAGCGGATGAACGTCGTGAGCAGCCCGAGCTCGATGACCGCGAGCACGCCGTACACCAGGGTCAGCGCGACCAGTGACGTCCAGACCTCGCCGGCGGTGACGCCGGGGGAGACGGCCTGGGCGGTGAAGAACCAGATCTGCTCGTCGACCGGCACGTCGGGATTGGGGACGACGACGAAGGGCTGGCGGCCCATCTCGGTGAAGATCCACCCCGAGGCGTTGGCCACGAACGGCGCGCCCACGGCCGCCAGCGCGCCGTACACGCCGAGCCGCGAGGTCGGCACCCGGCCGCGCCGCGTCGACCACAGCGCGTAGGCCGCCACCCCGGCCGAGACCGCGCCCATGCCGATCATCAGCCGGAAGCTCCAGTAGGTGACCGCGAGCACCGGCTGGTAGTCCACCGGCTCGCCGGCCAGGTTGCCGAAGCGGGACGGGTCGTCGGGGTAGGTCGCGCCGTAGGCCTCGGCGTACCGCTCCTGGATTTCGTTGACGCCGGGCACCTCGCTGGTGAAGTCGCCGTGCGCGAGGAAGGAGAGCAGCCCCGGCACGGTGATCGAGTGCACGTCGTCGCACTCGTTGGAGCCGAGCTTGTTCCAGGCGAGGATCGAGAAGGACGCCGGCGCCTCGGTCTCGCACAGCGCCTCGGCCGAGCTCATCTTCAGCGGCTGCTGGTGGTACATCAGCTTGGCCTGCCAGTCGCCGGTCACCGCGACGAGGACGAAGGCCGCGAGCGAGACCCAGCCACCGATCCGGACCGAGCGGCGCCACACCCCGTGGTCGATCTCGTCGGCCGGCTTCCCGGCCAGCTTCCGCTTCCGCAGGTGGTGGAGCCCGACGCCGACGAGCAGGGCGCCGGCGACCATCAGCGCGGCGACGATGGTGTGGGTGAAGGCGGCCAGCGCGGTGTTGTTGGTCAGCACGGCCAGGAAGTCGACCTGCTGCGGCCGGCCGGTCGCGTCGTCGGCGACGACCCCGACCGGGTGCTGCATCCAGGAGTTGGCCGCGATGATGAAGTACGCACTCACGACCGAGCCGATGACCGCCGCCCACAGGGTGGCCAGGTGCAGCTTCTTCGGGATCCGGCCCCAGCCGAAGATCCACAGGCCGAGGAAGGTCGACTCGAGGAAGAAGGCCAGCAGCGCCTCCAGGGCCAGCAGCGAGCCGAAGACGTCGCCCACGAAGCGGGAGTACTCGCTCCAGGCCAGGCCGAACTGGAACTCCTGGACCAGCCCGGTGGCCACGCCCAGGACGAAGTTGATCAGGAAGATCTTGCCCCAGAAGCGGGTCATCCGGAGCCACTCGGGGCTGTCGGTGCGCACCCACATGGTGTGCATGACGACCAGCAGGATCCCCAGGCCGATGGTCAGCGGGACCATCATGAAGTGGTAGACGGTGGTGATCCCGAACTGCCAGCGTGCGATGTCCAGGACGTCCACGGCACCTGCTCCTCGTGTCTCGGCGGCGACCGTCGTACGATCGACACGTTCTTTCTACGCCGAGTAGAAGAGACTTTCTACGACACGTAGAAGAGTTGGCTGTGAGCCGCACGACAGGAGGACCGATGGCGTCGCTGGGTGAGCTGGAGCGGGCCGTCATGGACCGGCTGTGGACGGCGGACGCCCCGGTGGCCGCGACCGCGCTGCGCGACGGCCTGGCCGACCGCGGCGTCGCGCTGACCACCGTGCACACCGTGCTGACCCGGCTCGAGCAGAAGGGCTTCGTCACCCACGACGACGCCCGGCCGCGGCGTTTCACCGCCCGCGCCAGCCGCGAGGACCACGCCGCCGAGCTCATGCACGAGGTACTCGGGCAGGCCGCCGACCGGCAGGCCGTGCTGGCCCGCTTCGTCGGCAGCGTGAACGACGACGAGGTGCGCCTGCTGCGGGAGCTGCTGGCCGGCGACGGCCGCTGAGCCGCTCGCTGCCCGCCGCTCCCCGTCCGAGCTGATGCTGCCCGTCACCGCGGCCGTCCTCGCCGTCCTGGCCGCACTGCTGGCGTGGCCGGTGCCCGCGCTGCTGGGCCGGGCGCGCTGGCCGGGCCGGGATCCGCTGGTCGCCCTGGTCTGCTGGCAGGCGATCGGGCTGGCCGGTGGGTTGTCCATCATCGGCGCGCTCCTGGTGCACGGCCTGGCCCCGTGGGGGCACTCGCTGCCGGAGGCATGGTGGTCGTGGATCCGCGGCGAGCCGGTCGGCGGCCCGGTGCGCGGCGACCACTGGGTCACCCTGACCCTGGCCGCGGTGCTGGCCCTCGAGCTGGTCGGCGTGCTGGCGTTGTCGTGGATCCGGACGGCCCGCACCCGGCGCCGGCACCGGCAGCTGCTGGAGCTGGTCGTCGCGCCGGGCGCCGCCCCCGACACCCGGCTGCTGGAGCACCCCGTCCCGGTGGCCTTCTGCATCCCCGGCGCCCGGCCGCTGCTGGTGCTGTCCTCCGGGATGGTCGCCGAGCTCGACGAGGCGGAGCTGGCGGCGGTGGTGGCGCACGAGCGGGCGCACCTGCGGGAGCGCCACCACCTGTACCTGCTGCCGTTCGTCGCCTGGGAGGCCGCGCTCCCGGTGCTGCCGGCGGCCGGGCGGGCGCACGGCGCCGTCCGCGAGCTGGTCGAGATGCGGGCCGACGACGTCGGGCTGCGCGAGCTCGAGGGCGCGGATCCGCGCCGCACGCTGGCGCAGGCGATCGTCGCAGCAGCCGGGCGGCCCGGGGGAGCGGAGGTTCCCGGCGGAGCGCTGGCGGTGACCGGGGGTGCGGTGCGCGCCCGCGTCCTGCGGCTGCTGGAGCCGCCGTCCCCGCTGCCGGCGCCCGCCCGGGCCGCGGCCCTGCTGAGCGCCGGGCTGCTGCTCCTGCTGCCGACGGCGCTGCTGGTGCTACCGGCGCTGTGAGCCGGCGAGCACCCGTCCGGCCACCGCGGAGCCGAGTGCGACGGCAGCGCTGATCCGGGCCGCCCGGCCGTACCGGCCCGGGCCGAGGAAGGGCAGCATGCTCGCGGCCTGCAGCAGGTCGACGGCGGCGCCGGCGGTGCCAACGGCCGCGTCGAGCACCTGCCGCGGCCGGGCGAGCAGGAGGAGCCCCGCGGTGGCGCCGGCGGCGGCTCCGAGGCGGGCCGGCCGGCGGGCCGGGGCGGTCATCGGACGGGCTCCCCGGTGCGCGCGCGTCCTGACGGCAGCGCCGTGGCGGCGTCGCGGTTCTCCGGCAGCGGCGCGAAGCCGCGCAGCCGCAGCGAGTTGGAGACGACGAACACCGAGCTGAACGCCATCGCCGCGCCCGCGATCATCGGGTTGAGCAGGCCCGCCATCGCCAGCGGCAGCGCCGCCACGTTGTAGCCGAACGCCCAGAACAGGTTGCCCTTGATGGTGCTCAGCGTGCGGCGGGCCAGCCGGATGGCGTCCGCGGCCACCCGCAGGTCGCCGCGGACCAGCGTGAGGTCGCTGGCCTCGATCGCGACGTCGGTGCCGGTGCCCATCGCCAGGCCGAGATCGGCCTGGGCGAGGGCGGCCGCGTCGTTGACGCCGTCACCGACCATGGCCACGGTCCGGCCCTCGGCCTGCAGCCGCTTCACCGCGTCCACCTTCTCCTGCGGCAGCACCTCGGCGATCACCTCGTCGATGCCGACGGCGGCGGCGACCGTGCGGGCGGCGCGCTCGTTGTCCCCGGTGAGCAGGATCGGGGTGAGCCCCAGGCTCCGCAGCTGCGCGATGGCGGCGGCCGAGGTCGGCTTGATCGCGTCGGCGACGACGAGCACCCCGCGGGGAGCGCCGTCCCAGGCGACGGCGACCGCGGTGCTCCCGGCCTCCTCGGCCGCGTCGACGGCCCGCTGCAGAGCGGGGGGCAGTGCTGCCGACCAGTCGGCGAGCAGCCGCGGCCGGCCGACGACGACCGCCGCACCGTCGACGACGCCGTGCACGCCGAGGCCCTCCACGTTGGTGAAGCCCTCGACGGCGGGGAGCGCGCCCCGTTCCGCGGCGGCCCGGGCGACCGCCTGCGCGATGGGGTGCTCCGAGGCGGCCTCCAGCGCACCGGCCAGGTGCAGCAGCCGGTCGGCGTCCTCGCCGTCGGCCGGGACCACGTCGAGCAGGGTCATCCGGCCGGTGGTGACCGTGCCGGTCTTGTCCAGGACGACGGTGTCGACGCGGCGGGTGCTCTCCAGCACCTCGGGGCCCTTGATGAGGATGCCCAGCTGGGCGCCGCGGCCGGTGCCGACCATCAGGGCGGTGGGCGTGGCCAGCCCCAGCGCGCACGGGCAGGCGATGATCAGCACCGCGACGGCCGCGGTGAACGCCGCCGGCAGTCCGGCCCCGGTGCCGATCCATAAGCCGAGCGTCGCGGCGGTGAGCGCCAGCACGACCGGCACGAAGACGCCGGAGATCCGGTCGGCCAGCCGCTGCACCTCCGCCTTGCCGTTCTGCGCGTCCTCGACCAACCGGGCCATCTGCGCCAGCTGGGTGGCCGAGCCCACGCGGGTCGCCCGCACGACCAGCCGGCCGCCGGCGTTCACGGTCCCGCCGACGACGGCGTCGCCCGGCCGCACCTCGACCGGGACGGACTCACCGGTGAGCATCGAGGCGTCGACGGCCGAGGAGCCCTCGGTCACCTCGCCGTCGGCGGCGAGCTTCTCCCCGGGACGGACGACGAACTCCTCGCCGACCGCGAGCTGGTCGACCGGCACCCGCACCTCGGTGCCGCCGCGCAGGACGGCGACCTCCTTGGCGCCCAGCTCCAGCAGCGCGCGCAGCGCGGCACCGGACTGCCGCTTGGACCGGGCCTCGAAGTACCGGCCGGCCAGCAGGAAGGTGGTGACGCCGGCGGCGGCCTCCAGGTAGATGTTGGCACTGCCGTCCGAGCGCTCGATGGTGAGCTCGAAGGGGTGCACCATGCCGGGGATGCCGGCGGTGCCCCAGAACAGCGCGTAGATCGACCAGCCGAAGGCGGCCAGCGTGCCGAGCGAGACCAGGGTGTCCATCGTGGCCGCGCCGTGCCGCAGGTTGGTCCAGGCGGCCCGGTGGAACGGCAGCCCGCCCCACACCACGACGGGCGCGGCCAGGGTGAGCGAGAGCCACTGCCAGTACTCGAACTGCCAGGCCGGCACCATCGCCAGAGCGATCACGGGCACGCTGAGCAGCGCGCTCACGACCAGTCGCGTGCGCAGCTGGAGGACCCCGTCCTCCTCACCCCTCGCAGGCTCGGGGTGAGCCTCTGGACGGGGCCGGGGGAGGGTGGCCGTGTAGCCGGTCTTCTCGACGGTGGCGATCAGGTCCTCGGTGCTGACGTCGCCGGTGACGCTGACCTTCGCCTTCTCGGTCGCGTAGTTGACGGTGGCGGTGACCCCGTCGAGCTTGTTCAGCTTCTTCTCGACGCGGGCCGCGCACGAGGCGCAGGTCATCCCGCCGATGAGCAGCTCGACGTCGGTCAGCGACCCGGGAGGGGTGGTGGTCATGAGCCGTGCTCCTCGTGTCCGTCCACGGTCACCGTGAAGGCGGCCGTGCGGACGGTGTCGCCGTGCCGGAAGTCCAGGAACAGCCGGTAGCTGCCGGCCGACGGCGTCGTGGTGGCGAAGGTGATGCGGGGGCCGGGCGCGGTGACGCCGTCGCCGGGCTCGCCGGTGGGGTGGACGTGCAGGTAGGCGAGGTCGCCGGTGCGCAGCGCGACCAGGTGCCCGTAGGCCCCGAGGTAGGGCTGCAGGTCGGTCACCGGTGCGCCGTCACGGGTCACGGTGAGGCTCAGCTCGGACTCCTCGCCGGCGACCAGCTCGCCGTCCAGGGTGACCTCGTAGCCGTCGACCTCCGCGGTGCGCGAGGGGGCGGGCAGCGGCTCGGGGAAGTAGTCGCCGGCCACCTCGAGATCGGCGCCGAGGGTGCGGTCCGCGTCGTCGGCGGTGGCGGCGAAGTCGGCGAACACCCGCCACGAACCGGGGGAGAGGTCCAGCGGCGCCTGCCAGACGCCGTCGGCACCCAGCTCCGGGTGCACGTGCTGGTAGCCGGTCAGGTCGCGGCGCACCGCGATCAGGTGCAGGTCCTCGTCGTGCCGGACCGCGTAGTCGGTCACGGCGGAACCGTCGGGCCCGAGGATGCGGAAGGCCAGCGGGACGTCGTCGCCGGCCGGCAGGGCGGGCCGGTCGAGGGCCAGCGTGTAGCCGTCCTCGGAGACCGCGAGCCCGCCGGGCAGGTGGGCGGCGTCGCCGTCGTGGGGCGTGGCGTCGTCGTGGGGCGTGGTGTCGTCGTGGCCCTCGGCCGGGCCGGCCGCCATGTCGTGCCCGGCGGGGGAGGTCTCCTCCGCCGCCGGGCCGACCGGGCCGACGACCGCGCCGAGGCCGGTGGCGGCGCCGAAGACGGCGACCAGGCCGACGCCGAACGCGGCGAGTCTGACGGGGGTGTTCATGGCGATGCGGTTATCGGGGGACCGGCCGGGATCAGCCGGCCACCGAGTAACCGGCCTCCTCCACGGCGGCGCGGACGGCGGCCTCGTCGACCGGCGCGTCACTGGTGACGGTGAGCCCGCCGGACTCGAGGTCGACGTCGACGGTGCTGACGCCGGGGACGGCGGACACCTCCTCGGTGACGGCGTTCACGCAGTGGCCGCAGGTCATGCCGACGACGGTGTAGCTGGTGGTGGTCATGGGGGGTGTCCTCATCGGTCGGGGGTGGGATGGGTCAGGACCGCACGAGGCGGGCGATGGCGTCGGTGGCCTCGCGGACCTTCTCGTCGGCCTCGCGGCCGCCGGCGCGCGCGGCGGCGACCACGCAGTGGCTGAGGTGCTCCTCGAGCAGGCCCAGCGAGACCGCCTGGAGCGCCTTGGTCATGGCCGACACCTGGGTGAGAATGTCGATGCAGTACTTCTCGTCCTCGACCATCCGTTGCAGCCCGCGGGCCTGGCCCTCGATGCGCCGGAGGCGCTTGAGGTACTCGTCCTTGCGGTGGATGTAGCCGTGCTGGTGGTCGGGGTGCGTGCACTCGCCGGACGCCGTCGCGGCACCCGCCTGGTCGGCACTGGTCACTGCGGTCCTCCTGATCGGGCGGCTCGGACCGCCGCCCGATCAGGAACTATACCCCCCTAGGGTTCTCGCGCAAGGCGTCGCCCGGCGGTGCGGACGACCGTGGCCCCGCCAGGTCGGCGCGCAGGCGGGCAGCGTCGTCCCGCAGCCGGTCGGCATCCGCCCGCGCGGAGGCCAGCTGGTCCTGCAGGCCGACGATCGTCTCGGCCGAGGCGAGCGAGTGGCCGTCGTCGAGCAGGCCCCGGAGGCGGGCGGCCAGGCCGAGCTGGCTGCGCGAGTAGCGCCGGTGCCCGCCGGGGGAGCGGAACGGCTGGAGGGCGCCGGAGGAGTCGAGGCTGCGCAGGAAGGCGGCCTGCACGCCGAGCAGCTCCGCGGCCTGGCTCATGGTCAGCGCCGGGAAGTCGGGGTCGTCGAGGCGGTGCAGCGGATCGCCGGCGTCGGTCATCGCCGTCCTCCTCGGGGCGGGTCGCGGATCGGGGGCGTGGGGATGTGTCGTGGGGTCGCGGGAACGCGGAGGGGCCGGACCCGCCGGGTCCGGCCCCTCCGGTCGCCGTCGTCAGCTGTTGACGGCCTGCTGCTCCGAGGACGACGAGTCGCCCTCGATGGTGCGCCCCTCGACCGCGGCCGGGGTGTCGGCGCGGGTCACGCTGATCCTGCGGGCCCGGGCCTTCTGCTCGATCGGGATGCTCACGGTGAGCACGCCGTCGTGGTAGCTGGCCTCGAGCCGGTCGGTGTCCAGACTCCGGCCCAGCACCAGCTGCCGGGTGTAGCTGCCGTAGGGGCGTTCGGCCGCGACCCACGCGGCGTTCTCCAGCTGGGGCGCGGAGCGCTCGGCGCTGATGGTCAGCGTGGTGCCCTCGACCGACAGGTCGATCGAGCCGGGGTCGACGCCGGGCAGGTCGAAGTGGGCGACGAAGTTGTCGCCGACCTTGTAGGCGTCCATCGGCATGCCCGAGAGCGGGCGGGCGGTCGTCGAGCCGCTGCGGCCGGTCAGCTGGTCCAGCGCGCGGAAGGCGGCGGACGTGGCGGCGAACGGGTCGTAGGCGGTCAGCATCATGTCGATACCTCCGGTATGTCGCTGTGGTGTTCGCTGCCCGAGGTCGGAACCTCTAGTGGCAACTAGAGACTATCTCGGTCATGTGCCGGAGTGAACATCTCAGTGCGCTGGATGTTCCTGCTTCCACGCGGCGCTCAGGGCACTGCTCCGGGCGATCGCCGCCGCGATCCCGAGCGGCACGACCCCGAGGATCGCGGTAGCCCAGAGGCTGTTGCCGATGCCGTCGGTCAGCGACTCGCGCGAGCTCAGCAGCGACCAGCCCAGACCGAACAGCGGAGCGGTCACCACGCCGGTGCCCAGCGCCGCGGCGACCGCCCGGCCCGCACCCCTGCTCCGCGCCGCGAGTCCCGTCAGCAGCGCCGGCACGAACGTGAACATCCAGTGGAAGACCGGGATCATCGCCCCTGTCTCGAACTCCGCGTTGGCGGCCATGAACAACCCGTCCCAGATCAGCGCCGCGGAGGCGAGCAGCGACACGACCGACCAGACGACGAAGACCGGGTCGCTCGGGCGGAGCGCCGCGTCCCGCCGCACCGCCCACGCGCCCACGAGGAGGCAGACCGCGGTGAGGCCGAGGATCAGCGCGGTCAGCGACAGGGGCACGTCCGCCACCTGCCAGTCGCGCAGCACCCGCTCGGGCACCGCCCAGTCCCGTTGCCCGACCAGGACGGCGACGACGGTGAGGACCACCGTCGCCGCGAGCGTCGGCCAGGGCAGGCGGGCGCGCAGCGGGGCGGGGTCCGAGGAGGAGGGAGCGGGCGGGTACATGGCGCGGAGCGTGGCAGAACCGGGGGGTGTGCGGTTGTGGGCGCGCGTGAACGTCCCCCGACCGGGGCAGTGAGCACCGCATGGCGGACAGCGCAGCGCACGGCCCCGGGCAGGACAACGAGACCGAGCCGCGGGTCCACGCGGCCGTCGACGGCGACGTCGTGTCGGTGACCGTCGAGGGCGAGCTGACGGAGGCCGCGCGCCGCCCGCTGGTCCGGATCCTGACCGAGAAGCTGCTGTCCAAGCAGCCGCTGCGCCGGGTCGAGCTGCACCTGGCCGGCGTCCCGTTCACGAACTCGGCCGGCATCGCCGTCCTCGTGCAGCTGCAGCGCATGGCCGCCCCCCGCGGTGTCGAGGTCGCCCTCGTGACCCCGTCGACCGCGGTGGCCCGGCCCCTGCAGATGACCGGCCTGTGGCACCGCTTCCCCATCGTGGACGAGAACGGGGACGAGGAGCCGGCGGACCACTCCACGACCGGCCCCGACGGGACCCCGCGCGAGCACGCCTGACCCGGTTCCGGGGCCCGCACGCCCGACCCGGTGTCGGGAGCGGTCGGTCCACGCCCGGCCTCCTAGCCTGACCGGGTGCCTCCCAGCCATCCGCACAGCCACGGACCCGACCCCGACGCGCCGCCGCCCAGCCCCGAGGCGGTCCGCCTCCGCAGACGCGCGGTCTGGCTCATGCTCCTGCTCCTCGTGCCCGTCGGCCTCGCCACCGTCATCGGGCTGCTCGTCATGTGGCCCGACGGCGAGCCCACCCGCGCCCAGCAGGTGGCCGCGACGTACCTGCCGCCGGGCACGACCTACCCCGACGGGCGCGTGGTGTCGGTCGAGGAGTTCGACTGCGGCGTGCCCGACCGCCCCGCGACGTGCGCACGCGCCGTCGTGGAGGTGCTCGAGGGCGAGGGTGCCGGCGACTACCAGCAGATCGACCTGGACGCCGTGGTGGTGGCCAACGGTGTGGAGGAGGGGGACACCCTGGTCCTCAGCCGGGACCCCGGCGCCGAGGGCGGGGCCCTGTACAACTTCTCCGACTATGAGCGGGACGCCCCGATCATCACGCTGGCGATCGCCTTCGCCGTCGTGGTCGGGCTGGTCGCCCGGTGGCGCGGGCTGGCCTCGCTGGTCGGGCTGGCCTTCGCGTTCTTCGTGCTGCTGCAGTTCGTGCTGCCCGGGCTGCTGTCGCAGTCCTCGCCCACCCTGGTGAGCCTGGTGGGCTCCGCGGCGATCATGTTCGTCGTCCTGTACCTCGCCCACGGCTTCTCGGCCCGGACGACGACGGCGCTCGTGGGCACGCTGTTCGGGCTCTCCCTGGTCGCCGTCCTCGGGTCGCTGGCCGTGCAGACCGCCCGGCTCACCGGGCTGACCAGCGAGGAGACCACGCAGCTCAACACCTTCGACCCGACGCTGAACTTCTCCGGCCTGGTCCTCGCCGGCATCGTGGTGGCGGGGCTCGGGGTGCTCAACGACGTCACCATCACCCAGGCCTCGGCGGTCTGGCAACTCCACGAGGTCGACCAGGCCATGACGTGGCGGGAGCTGTACGACCGCGGCATGGCGGTGGGCCGGGACCACATCGCCTCGACCGTCTACACGATCGTGTTCGCCTACGCGGGCGCGGCGCTGCCGCTGCTGCTGCTGTTCGAACTCTACGACCAGCCGTTCTGGACCGTCCTCACCTCGTCGGCGCTCGCCGAGGAGGTCATCCGCACGATGGTCGGGGCGATCGCGCTGGTGCTCGCCGTCCCGGTGACGACGGCGGTCGGCGCGTTCTTCGCCAAGGCCGCGGCGACCGGGGCCGGGGTGGCGACCGAGCGCCGGGTTTCTGCGGTGCGCGCTAAATTCGCCCGATGACGACCCACCGGCCCCGTCCAGAGACTCCGGCCGAGCGTGCGAGGCGGGAGGGGGACGGGGTCCTTCCGCTGCTCGCCGCCGCCTCCGCCGCCCCCGGCTTCATGCCCGACGACGAGGGCCGCGCCCTGTACGAGGCGGCCCGGGCCGTCGCCGTCCCCGGGCCGCTGCTCGAGGTCGGCAGCTGGATGGGGCGCTCGGCGCTCTACCTGGCCGCCGCCGCGCGCGAGACCGGGCGCCAGGTGATCACCGTCGACCACCACCGCGGCTCCGAGGAGCACCAGCCGGGCTGGGAGTACCACGACCCGTCGCTGGTCGACCCCGCCGTGGGGCTGATCGACACGCTGCCCCGCTTCCGCTCCACCATCGCGACCGCCGGCGCCGAGGACGTCGTCATCGCGATCGTCACGCGGTCGGAGGTCCTCGCGCCGCTGTGGAGCACGCCCCTGGCGCTGCTGTTCCTCGACGGCAGCCACACGGAGGAGTCCGCCCGCCGCGACCAGGACGCGTGGGTCGCCAAGCTCGCGGTCGGCGGCACGCTGGCCATCCACGACGTGTTCCCCGACCCGGCCGACGGCGGGCAGGCGCCGTACGGCGTCTACACCCGCGTGCTGGAGTCCGGCGACTTCACCGAGCTGCCCGGGGCGGGGTCCATGCGGCTGCTGCGCCGTGACCGCTGATCCGCTCGACGCCGAACGCGCGGCGGCGCTGGCGCAGGTGGAGGCGCTGACCCGCGAGTTCGACGAGGTGGTGGCGGCGTCGAAGGCGTCCAACGCCGACGACGAGCACGACCCCGAGGGCGCCACCATCGCCTTCGAGCGGCAGCAGGTGGCCGCGCTCCTGGAATCCACCCGCGCCCGGCTGGCCGACGTGGAGGCGGCGCTCGCCCGCCGGGCGGAGGGCGGCTACGGGATCTGCCAGACCTGCGGCCGGCCGATCGCACCGGAGCGGCTCGCGGCCCGGCCCTCGGCGCGCACCTGCATCGACTGCGCCCGCTGACCCCTGCGGGATCTGCACGCTCGTGGCTCCCGGGGCTGATGCCCCCGAGTGTGCAGATCTCGCGGAGATATTCGCGGCGGGATGTCGAGACGCCGTTGCCGGCTCCGTCCCCGGGGTGCACGCGGCCAGAATGGGCCGCACGTCCTGTCGAGGAGATCACGATGGCCAAGTACCTGCTGCTCAAGCACTACCGGGGCGCCCCGGCGGCGGTCAACGACGTGCCGATGGACCGCTGGACGCCCGACGAGGTCGACGCCCACATCCGGTACATGCGGGACTTCGCGACGAAGCTCGAGGGCACCGGCGAGTTCGTCGACGGCCAGGCGCTGTCGATGGAGGGCACCTGGGTCCGCTCCGACGGCGCGGGGCGGCCGCCGGTCACCGACGGACCGTTCGCCGAGACCAAGGACCTGATCGCCGGCTGGATGGCGATCGACGTCGACTCCTACGAGCGGGCCCTCGAGCTGGCCGCGGAGCTGTCCGCGGCTCCGGGCGCGGGCGGGGAGCCCATCCACGAGTGGCTCGAGCTGCGCCCGTTCATGGCCGAGCCGTCGACCGTCACGGAGTGACCCGACGGTGGACGAGTCCGGGCTGCGGGCGGTCGTCCCCTCCGTGATCGCGATCCTCGGCCGCCGCGGAGCCGGCTTCGCGGCGGCCGAGGACGCCGTCCAGGAGGCGTTGGTCGAGGCGGTGCGGGTGTGGCCGGACGATCCGCCGCGGAATCCGCAGGGCTGGCTGGTCACCGTCGCCTGGCGGAAGTTCCTGGACGCCACCCGAGCGGACGCGTCGCGCCGGAGGCGCGAGGTCCGCGTCGAGGAGGAGCCGGCGCCGGGGCCGGCGGGCGAGGTGGACGACACGCTCCAGCTGTACTTCCTGTGCGCCCACCCCTCGCTGTCCCCGGCCTCGGCGGTGGCCCTCACCCTGCGGGCCGTCGGCGGCCTGACCACGCGGCAGATCGCGCAGGCCTACCTGGTGCCGGAGCCCACCATGGCGCAGCGCATCAGCCGGGCCAAGCGGACCGTGGCGGGGGCCCGGTTCGACCGGCCCGGGGACGTCGGCACGGTGCTGCGCGTGCTGTACCTGGTGTTCAACGAGGGCTACTCCGGCGACGTCGACCTGGCCGCGGAGGCGATCCGGCTCACCCGCGAGCTGGCGGCCCGGATCGAGCACCCGGAGGTGGAGGGCCTGCTCGCGCTGATGCTGCTGCACCATGCCCGGCGGCCGGCCCGGACGCGGTCGGACGGCAGTCTCGTGCCGCTCGCCGAGCAGGACCGCTCGCGGTGGGACACCCGGCTGATCGCCGAGGGCGTCGAGGTCCTGCAGACGGCGCTGGCGCGCGATCGGCTCGGCGAGTTCCAGGCCCAGGCGGCCGTCGCCGCGCTGCACGCCGACGCGCGCTCTGCGGAGGAGACCGACTGGGTGCAGATCGTCGAGTGGTACGACGAGCTGGTCCGCCTCACCGACAGCCCGGTCGTCCGGCTCAACCGGGCCGTGGCGGTGGGGGAGGCCGACGGCGCCCGGGCCGGCCTGGCCGCGCTCTCCGGTCTCGCGCCCACCCTGCCCCGCTACGCCGCCGTCGCCGCCTACCTGCACGAGCGGGACGGGAACAGGGTCACCGCGGCCCGGCTCTACGCCGAGGCGGCCCGGGCAGCGGCGAACCTGCCCGAGCGCGACCACCTCACGCGGCAGGCCGCCCGACTCAACGCCGGCCGCGTCAGCTGACGTAGCGGCGGGCGGTGGAGCTGCGCTGCGCCGCCTCCAGCGCGGCGAAGCGGGCCTCGGCGTGCGGCGGCAGGACGCGCCGTTCGCGCAGCACCCAGGGCAGGCCGCCGACGGCGGCGAGCAGGCCCGACGCGGTGACCCGGTCCCGCGGCACGGTGCGCAGCAGGTGCACCGTGCGGCGCAGCGCGGGGCGCAGCGGGCGGCGCAGCCACGTCGTCCACAGCGTGTTGCGGATGCCGTCGCGGCGGCGCTTGTGCGGGTCGCGGGCCCGGCTGGCCTGGTGGTGCACGGTGAGCGCGGGGAGGTAGCACAGCTCCCAGTGGCGGGCGGCGAGATCACCGGCCATCAGCTCCTCCTCGCCCCCGAGCCACAGCCGGTCGTTGAACCCGCCGACCTCCTCGAAGGCCGACCGGCGCAGCACCGAGGCGCCGGCCAGGAAGGAGCCCAGCGCCGGCCCGGGCAGCCACGCCGCACCGCGCACCGGGGAGTCGCGCAGCTCGGGCACGATCGGATCCTCCCGGCCGCCCGGTTCCACCAGGATCCGCGCGGTGACGACGGCGAGGCGCGGATGGGCGTCCAGCGTGTCGGCGGCGGTGCGCAGCGAGCCGGGCTCCCACCACGTGTCGTCGTCGCAGAACGCGACGTACGGCGTCGTCACACGGGCGACGCCCAGGTTGCGGCCGACGGCGCCGAGGTTCTCCGGGCTGGCGATCAGCTCCACGGAGGGGAACCGCCGGCGCACCGCCTCGGCCGTGCCGTCGGTCGAGCCGTTGTCCACCACGACGACGTGCGGCTGCTCCGGCAGGGCGAGCAACCGGTCCAGGGCACCGAGCAGCTCGTCCCGTCGCTGGTGGGTGATGACGACGACCGCGACCCGGGGGTCCGGGAAGGCCCCGTTCGTCCCGGCGCTGTTCCGGCCCTCCTGCAGGGACCCGCCGCGAGCCTGCGAGCGGTGGGGGGCAGGGGGGTCCTCTTTCACACCGGCTCCCCGGCCAGCAGTCGCAGGTCCGCGCGCACCCGCTGCGGGACGGGCCGCCGGCGGCGCAGGGCGGCCGGGACGTCGGGCAGGGCCCGGGCCAGCCCCGTCAGGCCGGGGCGGCCGGACCGTGCCGCGTCGACGACCAGGCCGGCGACCTCGGCCGCCGGCAGCCGCATCGTGGCGGTGAGCAGCCGGCTTCTCCAGATGCCCGCCTGCCGGCGGACGGGCGCGTCCCGTCGCGGCGAGGGGTGGTGGTGGATGGTCACCTCGTCGACGTAGGCCATCGTCCAGTCGGCGGTCGCCAGGTCCAGGGCCAGCCGCTCCTCCTCGCCGGGGAAGCGGATGACGGGGTCGAACCCGCCGACCTGCTCGAACGCCTCGGTGCGCACCAGCGCCGCGCAGGCGACGAACCCCAGCAGCGCCGGGCCGGGGAGGTTGCCGCGGGGCAGCGGGCTCCGGGCCATCTCGGCGCACACCGGGTCCAGGCGCTCCTCCGGACCGACCAGGATGCGGGCGTTGAGCACCGCGAGCCGCGGGTGGGCCTGCATGATCGCCACCGCGCGGGCGAGGTCGCCGGGCGCCCACCAGGAGTCGTCGTCGGCGAACGCGACGAACGGCGTGCCGGCCCGGGCGGCACCCAGGGTGCGGGCGCGCGCGGCCAGGTTGCGGCCCAGCGGCATCACGGTCACCTCGGGGTGGGCGGCGCGCACCGCCGCCACCGTGTCGTCGGTGGAGCCGTTGTCCACGAGGATCACCGGTGCCTCGTGGCGGGGGAGGCTGTCGAGGAGGTCCTCGCGGCGATTGCGGCTGGCGACGACCACGGTGACGTCCGCAGCGGGGGACGGGGTGGGGCGGGGCTCGATCACGGGGTGACCGTGCCCGCGCCTCCCGTCAGCCAACCGGCCGTCCGCGCATCGTCGTCGATGGTGCCGGCGCTGGGCAGGGCCGCCGGGTCGGCGAACAGACCGGACGCGGCCGTCGCCCCGGAGAGCGCGTCGGCGGCGAGCAGCACCGCGGCGGCGGTCCAGGTGGTGCGCTCGATCGGCCAGCGGGCATCGTCGGCGAAGACGTAGCCGGTCCAGTACGACCCGTCGTCGTCGCGCAGGTGCTGCATCGCCGCGACCTGCTCGAGGGCGGCGTCCCGCTGCCCCGCGACGACGAGGGCGAGGGCCAACTCGCAGGTCTCGGCACCGGTCACCCACGGCCGGTCGGCGACGCAGCGGGCGCCCAGCCCCGGGACGACGAAGCGGTCCCAGTCGGCGGCCAGCCGGTCCCGGGCCTGCTCGCCGGTCACCGCCCCGGCGAGGATCGGGTAGTACCAGTCCATCGAGTAGCGCGACCGGTCGGCGAAGGCGTCGGGACGGGTGCGCAGCGCCGCGCCGAGGTCGCTGACCGCCAGCTCCCAGTCGGGCTGCGGTTCGCCGACGAGCCCGGCGAGGGCGACGCCGCAGCGCAGCGACTGGAACAGGCTGGCGTTTCCGGTGAGCAGGGCGAGCGCGTCGGGCGTGCGGTCGGGGCGCAGCGCCCAGCCGATCGCGCCGCCGTCCAGCTGCATGGCGACGACCAGGTCCAGGCCGCGGCGGACCACCGGCCAGAGCTCGCCGACCAGCTGCTCGTCGGCGGTCAGCAGCCACCGGTGCCACAGGCCGACGGCGAGGTAGCCGGCGTGGTTGCTCTCCACGTCCGCGGACACCTCCGCGCCGTCGCGGTACTCGCCGGCCCACGACCCGTCGGGGCGCTGCCGGCCGGCGAGCCACCGGTAGGCGGCGCGGGCGCGGTCGTGCTCGCCGCCGAGGTCCAGGGCCATGGCGGCCTCGACGGAGTCCCAGGGGTCGAGCTGGCCGCCGCGGAACCAGGGGAGGGCGCCGTCGGCAGCCTGCTCGCCGGCGATCCAGGCCACGGTCGTGCGCACCTGGTCGCCGGTCAGGACGCCGGGCAGCTCCGGGAGGAGCCGGCCGTCACCCGACGGCAAGGGCCTGCTCCACCTCGGCCGGCGCGGCGCCGGCAGCCGTTGCCGGCTTGTCGGCGTAGATCACGAAGCTCTTGCCGAACACCGGGTCGAGCAGCTTCTCGGCGGTGCGGGTCAGCCACGGCCGGTGCATGAGGTCCCAGACCAGCAGCCGGTGGTAGGCGCGGACGGCGGCGTTGTCCTTCTCCACGCCGACCGCGCACTTGAGCCACCAGAAGGGGGCGTGCAGCGAGTGGGCGTGGTGCGTGCTGCCCGGCACCAGCCCGACGGAGGTGAGCCGCTCGCGCAGCTCGCTGCCGCGGTAGATGCGGATGTGCCCGCCCTCGTTGGCGTGGTACTCGTCCGACAGCGCCCAGCAGATGCGCTCCGGACCGTAGCGCGGCACGGTGATCACCATGCGGCCGCCGGGCTTGAGCACGCGGAAGATCTCGGCCATCGCGGTGACGTCGTCCGGGATGTGCTCGAGCACCTCCGAGGCCATGACCCGGTCGACGCTGGCGTCGGGGAAGGGCAGGTGCAGCAGGTCGCCGCGGACCACCTCGAAGCGGGCCGGCGTGCCGTCGGGCTTCGCCCAGGCCTCCCCGGCCTCGGCGATCGCGCCCAGCCACCGCTTCGTCGTCTCCACCTCGGAGGCACCCCAGTCGACGGCCACCACGTCGGCGCCGCGCCGGTAGGCCTCGAAGGCGTGCCGGCCCTCCCCGCACCCGAGGTCGAGGACGCGCATCCCCGGCCGCAGGTCCAGCAGGTCGTAGTCGACGGTCAGCAAGGGAGGCCCTTCCGTTCCAGGGTCTGCGCGTACCACTCGGCGGTGCGCTCGGCGGTCGCCCGCCACGTGTAGGTGTCCAGGACCCGCCGTCGGCCGGCGCGGCCCAGCTGCTCGGCGAGGGAGGGGGAGTCGAGGACGAGCTGCAGCGCCGCGGTCAGCTCACCGACGTCGCCGGCCTTCACCCGCAGCCCGGCCTCGGTGCCCACCACCTCGGGCAGCGCGCCGGCGTCGGTGGCGACCAGGGGCGTCGCGCAGGCCATCGCCTCGATCGCCGGGAGGGAGAACCCCTCGTAGAGCGAGGGGATGGCCATGACCGTCGCCCGCTGCAGGAGCGAGATGAGCTCCGCCTCGGGGACCGGGCCGGTGAAGCGGACGGCGTCGCGCAGGGCCAGCCGGTCCAGCGCCGCCTCGGCGGGGCCGCCCGGACGTGCGCTGCCGACGACGGTCAGCGTCACCGGCCGCTCCGTGCGCAGCTTGGCCACCGCCTCCAGGAGGTGCACCAGGCCCTTGAGCGGCACGTCCGCGCTGGTGATGGCTACGATCGAATCGGTGTCGCGGCGCTGCCCCCCGGGCGGGGGCGCGAACGTGCCGGGATCGATGCCGTTGGGGATGAGGTCCACGCGGGAGGCCGGCAGGCCCATGTGCCGCTCGATGTCGACGCGCGAGGTCTCCGACACCGTGGTGACCGCGTCGAGCTGCTGCACGACCTTTGCCTGCATGCGGGTGAAGGCGTACCAGCGGCGCAGCGTCAGCTTCTTGTACAGCGAGGGCGCGGCGGCGAGTTCCAGCTGGCGGTCGATGGCGATCGGGTGGTGCACGGTGGCGACGGTGGGCAGCCCGGCGCGGGTCAGCCGCAGCAGCCCGTATCCCAGGGACTGGTTGTCGTGCACGATGTCGAACTCGCCGGCGCGGGGCAGCAGGTGCCGGGCTGCGCGCAGGGTGAAGGTCAGCGGCTCGGGGAAGCCGGCGGCGCACATGGTCGCCCACTCCGCGACGTCGATCCAGTCACGGAACTCCGAGGGCCGGGGCATCCGGAAGGGGTCGGGCTCCCGGTACAGGTCCAGGCTGGGCAGCTTGGTGAGCGGCACGCCGTCGTCCAGCTCGGGGTAGGGCTGCCCGCTGAACACCTCGACGCGGTGGCCCAGCTCGGTCAGTTCGCGGCTCAGCGCTCGGACGTACACGCCCTGGCCACCGCCGTGGGGCTTGCTGCGGTAGGACAGCAGTGCGATGCGCAGCGACCGTCCCATGCTCGGGACCCTACCGAGGCGCCCCCGCCCTTCCGGCCACCAGCCGGGCTCCGGCCCCCGTCCGGGTGGCGCGCGAGCCGGCGCAGGTGCTGGGAGGGTGGACGACATGATCCGTCACGTCGTCACGTTCACGTGGGACCCGAGGGCCGGCGAGGAGCGCGTGGCCGCCGCGATCACCGCGCTGCGCGGCCTCCGCCACGAGGTCGGGGGGATGAGCTTCCTGGCCGTCGGTGAGGACGCCGGTCTCTCCGACGGCAACGCCTCGGCGGTGTTCATCGCCGACTTCGCCGACGCCGAGGCGTTCTACCGCTACGCCCAGGACCCGGTGCACCTGTCCGTCGTCGCCGAGTTCGTCCGGCCGATCCTCGCCGCCCGGGCCGCCGTCCAGTACCAGGTCTGACCGGCCCTCCGGCACTGCTCGGACGGATGCCCCGGCAGTTCGGGGCGGCTACCGTCGGCCCATGTCGATCACGTTCCGCTCTTCCCGCCTGCGCGGCCTGCTCGCCGCCGGGTTCCTCTCCACCGCGGTGCTGACCGGGTGCAGTGGGGACGACGCGGACGCCGAGCCACGGACCGACTCCGGAGCGAAGGAGTCGGAGGCCGCCTCGAAGGAGGCGCCCACGCCCGACCTGGCCTCGGGGTTGCTGGACGCCGGGGCCTTCGGTCCCGACGCGGTGGTGGCCTCCGTGTCGCCGGAGGAGCTGGCGGAAGGGGCGGCCCTGGCGGGCGACCTCGACGACGTGGAGGTGACGCCGGCGGAGTGCGACGTCGCGGTGGAGGGCACGCAGCCCGACTTCGACGACTTCGAGGAGGTCGCCGCGGTGAGCGCCACCGAGGAGACCACCGTGGTGGTGGAGATGCTGATCCGCGGCGGTCCCGTCGAGGGTGCGGTCGACCAGCTCGCCGAGGCCGCGCAGCGCTGCCCCGAGGCGCAGATCAGCTCGCCCGACCTCGGGCAGGCCACCGTGGTGTTCGAGGAGGTGCCCGTCCCTGACCTCGGGGACGGCTCGGCCGCGCTGCGCTACACCACCGTGGTGGGGCTGCCCGACGGCACTCAGCTGTCGGTCCCGGCGCTGCTCGGCGCCGTCGAGGACGGCGACCGGCTGGTCTTCCTCATGTCGCTGGCGGTGGACCCGGCCGGTGCGGCCGCCGCCCCGCTGGACACCGACGCCTTCACCGCGCTGCTCGAGCAGGCCTACGAGACGCAGGCCGCCGCGCTGGACTGAGCCGGCCCGCTACCGCGCGGGAGGCACGTGCGGCGGGACGGTGAACCGCTGCTCGGTCCCGGCGTCGGTCACGACCTCGCCGAAGGCGACCGGGATCGCGCGCCGCCAGAAGGAGATCGCTGCGTCGTTCCCGGCCACGACCTCGACGATCCACTTCCCGGGGAACCTCGCGAAGAGGTGTCGCGCCGCGGTCGTGCCCACTCCGCTGCGCCGGTACTTGCGGACGACGAAGAACTCGCCGAAGCGATGAGGCGAGCCGGCGCGTACCAGCGCGCACCCGGCGAGCGCGCCGTCCACGCGGACGAGGAACGGGTGGCGGTCCTCGGTGTCGAGCCAGTAGTGGTCCAGGTAGCGGTACCCGTACTCGCCGTGCGGGCCGAGGTCCCGACCGTCGAACGCGGAGAACTCGTGCGCGTTCAGCTCCAGCAGCCTCCGGACGACGGGCTTCTCGGCCTCGGCGGCCGATGCGACGTCCACGTCCATGCGGGCATGGTCGCAGCACCGCCCGTCCACAGGCAGCGGCTGGTCCACAGATGATCGCGGGCGCTTCTGCCCGGTCCGGCCGGCGCTCACCGTCGGTCCATGGAATTCCGCGACCCGGCACCGTTCCCCGCTCCCGCGTCGTCCGACGGCCCGCTGGACGACGCCGTCCTCATCGGTGACCCCGGCGAGCTCGCCGCCGGCCTGCCGCAGCTGCTGGGCTACCGGCCGCACGAGTCGATCGTGCTCGTCTCGCTCGGTGGGGGGACCGGCCGCCGGGTGGGCCTGACGGTGCGCGCCGACCTCCCGCCGGCCGACCACGCGCGTCAGCTGATGGCAGTGCTGGCCCGCAGCCTGACCACCGACGCGCCGCGGGCGGCGCTGGCGTTCGTGGTGTCCGAGGCGCCCGACGAGACGGTGCCCCTCCTCCCGCCCGGCGTCGGCCCGGGCGGAGGGTGGGGCACCGACCTGCCGCACCGGTCGCTCGTGCACGACCTCGTGCTGGCTCTCGACGCGGTCGGGCTGCCGCTGGAACAAGCGCTGCTGGTGCGGGGCGAGCGCTGGTGGGACTTCGACTGCCCCGGCGGCTGCTGCGCCCCGGGCGCCGGCACCTCGCTGCCGACGGGCGTCGGGGAGCTGGCGGCCGTCGCCGTGGCCGCCGGCACCGTGGTCGCGGCCGACCGGGCGGAGCTGGCGCGGCGGCTGGCCCCGCCCGGGGAGTCGTCGCGCGCGGCGATGGAGGCCGCGGTGCTGAGGACGGCGCCGCGGTCCGCAGGTGGTCCTCGCGAGGTCGCCACCGGCCGGCGGCGCATCCGGTCGGTGGTCGCGCGCTGCCGGCCGGGCCCCGGTCAGCAGCCACCGGGGGACGCGGAGGTCGCCCGGATCGCCTGGAGCCTCCGCGAGCCCGACGTGCGGGACTGGGCGCTGCTGCTCTCCCTGGGCGACGACGCTGCGGCGGCCGAGGCGCTCTGGATCGAGTGCACCCGGCGCGCGCCGTCACCGCTGGACGCCTTCCCCGCCGCGCTGGTGGCGGTCTGCGCGTGGCTGCGCGGGGACGGCGCCCTGGCGAACATCGCGCTGGACCGGGCGCTGGACAGCGAACCGGGCAACTCCCTGGCGCGGCTCGTGGAGGACGCGCTGGCCGCCTGCGTCCCACCCCGGCAGCTGCGGGCGCTGCTGATCGAGGCCGGTCGCTCGGCCGGTGTGGCCGGGCCGCCCGGTGCGTCGGCGCGATGACGCACCGGCCGGCCCGCGGTGGGCGCAGCGCTCAGAGCAGCGCGGGCCGCTGCCAGGGCTCGTCCCGCACGTGCTCGGCGAGGAAGGCCAGCACCGTCTCGTACCAAACCGTCGAGTTCCCGGGGGTGAGCACCCAGTGGTTCTCGTCCGGGAAGTAGAGGAACTTCGAGGGCACGGCCCGCTTCTGCAGGTCGTACCAGAGGTGCAGCGCCTCACCGACGGGCACGCGGTAGTCCCGGTCGCCGTGGATGACCAGCATCGGGGTACGGATCGCGTCCGCGAAGCGGTGCGGCGAGTGCTGCTCGTAGCGGCGGGGCTCGCTCAGCGGGTCGCCCCACTCCTTCTCCCAGTAGTACGCCGCATCGGTGGTGCTGGTGAACGAGTCGATGTGCCAGAGGCCGGCGTGGCTGACGATCGCCCGGAAGCGGTCGGTCTGCGTGGCGATCCAGTTGGCCATGTAGCCGCCGAACGAACCGCCCATCGCCGCCGTCCTGGTCGCGTCGATGTCGGGACGCTGCTCGGCGGCGTCCACCGCGGCCATGAGGTCGGTGTAGGGCGCCTCGCCCCACGCGCCCCAGCCGCGGCGGACGAAGTCCTGCCCGAAGCCCTGCGACAGCGCCGGGTTGGGCAGCAGCACCGCGTACCCCCGAGCGGCCAGCACCCACGGGCACCAGCGCCACGACCAGGAGTTCCAGCTCATCAGCGGGCCGCCGTGGATCCAGAGCACCAGGGGCGCGGGCGAGTCGGCGGACGCGCCCTCGGGCAGCACGAGCCAGGACTGCACCCGCGTGCCGTCGGCGGCGGTGGCCTCCACCTCGTGCAGCGTGCCGGGCAGCCCGTCGAGCGTGCCGGGATTGGGCAGCACCACGGGCTCCTGGTCCGTCGTGGTCAGGTCGAGGCGGACGGGCACCGACGGCGAGTCGTACGCCGAACGGAGGGCGTAGAGCGCGCTGCCGTCCCGGGGGACCTGGAGGTGGCTGTACGCGCCGTCCGCGGTCAGCCGCATCGGCGTGCCGCCGCTCACGGGCACCCGGAAGATCGCGTGCCGGCCGTCGTCGTCGGCGAGGAAGTAGACGTCGGCCCCGTCGGCGGAGAACTGCGGGGCGCTCGGCCACCGGTCGAAGTCCGGTGTCAGGTCCTGCGTCCCGCCGCCGGCCACGTCGACGAGCAGCAGGGTGTAGTCCGGCGGCTCGGCGTAGCTGGACAGCGATTCGCGGACGCACACCAGCGCGGCGCCGTCGGGGGAGAAGCGCGCGGCGTAGACGTCGGCGAGCGGGTCGTCGACCAGGAGCCGGGTGCCGCTGCCGTCGGTCGCCGTGAGGACGATCCGGTTGCGGTGCCCGGCCGGCCCGTCGGGCACCTCCTCGGAGCGGGCCAGCAGCCGGCCGTCGGGGGAGAGGGTGAACTCCTCTCCCGCGCCGTGCGGCGGCGTCGCCTCGGGGGTCAAGTCGCGCAGGGGTACCCGGTCGGTTCCCTCGTCGGCCCCGTCGTCGGGCAGCCGCCCGGCCCAGAACAGGTGCGGGGCGGCCGGGCCGAGGTCGGAGTCCCAGTACCGGACGGGGTAGGACTCGTGCAGGACCGCGGTCACCCCGGCGTCCGCCCGCGCCTTGAGCCGGTCCTCGTCGGCCTCCGGCTCGGCACCTCCGGGCAGTGTCGGGGCGGCGACCACGACGTCGCCGGTACCGGCCGCGACGGCCACGACGGAGATACCGCCGGGGCGGCTCAGCACCGGACGCGCCTCCCCGCCGCCGGGCGGCAGGCTCCACAGCGCCGGCTTCGGGTCGCCCGCCTCCGCCGCCGTCGGGTCGGGGCGGGCGGAGGTGAACAGCAGCGAGCCGTCGGGCGCCCACACCGGCGAGGACTCACCGGGGACGCTGCGCGTGAGCCGGCGCGCCGGGCGGTCGCCGGCGGGGTCGACCTCCCACAGCGCCGACTGCCACTTCTTCTTCGCGGGGTCGAGCGTGGCGACCGAGATCGCCAGCCGGGAGCCGTCCGCGGACAGCGCGAGCGCGCCGATGCGCGGCAGCGCGGCGAAGTCGGCCAGCCGGGCGAACGGGCTGCTCGGGGCGTCCGATGGGGCGGCGTGGGACGCCGGGGCTGCGGAGGAGTCGGACGGGCTCACCGGGACCTGCTCTCAGGAGGGGTCGACGTCGGCCCCACCGTAGTGAGCGGTGCGCCCGGCCGGTTCGACGGCCGGGCAGCGCCCTGCTGTGAAGGAAGTCGGCGACTTCCACCGTTCGAGGCGGCCGAAGGCCATGGGGTCTCAGAGCAGCGGGGCCGCCTCCAGCGGCGTGAGCTCCGAGTCGACGGCGCTGACGAACATGTGCCGCGCCACCTCGAGCGGCAGCAGGTAGCCGTCCAGGCTCACCGAGCCCTCGACGAGCCGGGCCTGCATCGTCACGCCGGGTCGCACCCCGTGATCGGCCAGGGCCCGCAGCTGGTCCGGGTTCTCCTGCAGCTGCTCGCTGATCCGCCGGATCACCACGGGGCGGCCCTCGGCGGTGGCGGTCGTCGAGAGCACGGTGAGCGCGTCGAGCACCGCGGAGGTCTCACCGCCGAGCGGCTCGTCCCCGCGCAACGCCTCCAGGCCCGGGATGGGGTTGCCGAACGGGGAGACGGTGGGGTTGCCCAGCAGCGCGAGCAGCCGGCGCTCCACCGCCTCGCTCATGACGTGCTCCCAGCGGCAGGCCTCCTCGTGCACGTCGGCGTAGTCCAGGCCGATCACGTCGACGAGCAGGCACTCGGCCAGCCGGTGCTTGCGCATGACCGCGGTCGCCAGCTGACGGCCCTCCTCGGACAGCTGGAGGTGCCGGTCGCCCTCCACGGTCAGCAGGCCGTCGCGCTCCATGCGGGCCACCGTCTGGCTCACGGTGGGGCCGCTCTGGTGGAGCCGCTCCGCGATCCGGGCCCGGAGCGGGGTGATCCCCTCCTCCTC
Organism: Blastococcus goldschmidtiae; assembly: GCF_031845325.1. Taxonomy (NCBI): domain Bacteria; kingdom Bacillati; phylum Actinomycetota; class Actinomycetes; order Geodermatophilales; family Geodermatophilaceae; genus Blastococcus; species Blastococcus goldschmidtiae. Next base: position 70,404 of record NZ_JAVREI010000019.1, read on the forward strand.
GAGCTCGAAGATGGTGCGGAGGTACATCTCCGTGGTGTCGATCAGGTCGTTCACAGGTACTCCTCCGGGTCGGCGGCCAGTCTACGGGCGGTGCGCCACCCCACCCGGCTTCCCGACGCCGCGTCCAGCAGGAGCGTTGCCAGGTCGACGCCGGTAGCGTCGCTCCCGCCGGCGGCCGCGTCCGGCGGAGGTCCGCGCACGGGCACGGGGAGGTGGGATGAGCGACTCGGTCGCCGTCGTCTGGGACGAGAGCCTGCTCGGCTACACCATGGGCGGCGAGCACCCGCTGCACCCGGTGCGGCTGGACCTGACCATGCGCCTGGCCGACGGACTCGGCGTGCTGGGCACCGACCGGGTGCGGGTGCTGCGGCCGACGCCGGCCGACGCCGAGCTGCTCGGGCTGGTGCACGACGCCGAGTACCTCGAGGCGGTCCGCCGGGCACCGGCCGACCCGACGGTCGGACACGGCCTCGGCACCTCCGACAACCCGATCTTCCCGGGCATGTACGACGCGGCCGCGCTCATTACCGGCGGCAGCGTGCTGGCCGCCGAGCAGGTCCACACCGGAGCGGCGCAGCACGCGGTCAACATCTCCGGCGGGCTGCACCACGCCATGCGCGACGCCGCCTCGGGCTTCTGCGTCTTCAACGACGCGGCCGTGGCCATCGCCTGGCTGCTGGGGAAGGGCTACGAGCGGATCGCCTACGTCGACCTCGACGTGCACCACGGCGACGGCGTCCAGGCCGCCTTCTACGACGACCCGCGGGTGCTGACCGTGAGCATCCACCAGACGCCGCTCACCCTGTGGCCGGGCACCGGCTTCCCGGAGGAGACCGGCGATCCGGAGAAGGCGTCGGGGAGCGCGGTCAACCTGGCGCTGCCCAACGGCACCGAGGACTCCGCCTGGCTGCGGGCCTTCAGCGCCGTCGTCCCCAGTGTGCTGCGGGCGTTCGACCCGCAGATCATCGTCACCCAGTGCGGCTGCGACGCCCACCACGAGGACCCGCTGGCCGACCTCGGCCTCACCATCGACGGGCAGCGGGCCAGCTACCGGGCGATGCACGAGCTCGCGCACGAGCTCTGCGACGGGCGATGGATCGCCCTCGGGGGCGGCGGCTACGGGCTGGTACGTGCGGTGCCGCGCGCCTGGACCCACCTGCTCGCCGAGGCCGCGGGCTCGCCGCTGGACCCGGCGACGGAGATCCCGCAGTCCTGGCGCGACGACGTCGTCTCCCGTGGGCTGCGCGCCCGGCCGCCCACGCACATGACCGAGGGCGGCTACACCGGCTTCGCACGCTGGGACGCCTTCACCGAGTCCCGGGTGGACCGGGCCATCATGCGCACGCGCCGGGCCAGCTTCCCGCTGTTCGGCCTCGACCCGGACGACCCTCGTGATTAAGGACCACCCAGCCCCCCACCGCTCGCACGCTCGCGGCGGGACCCTGCTGGATGGCCGGAGATTGCTGTGACGCCTGAAGAAGTTGCCGATCCCGCGCCGCCGCCGCACTGGGAGGCCGACATCGTCGCCGCCGACGGCGGCACGGTGCACCTGCGCCCGATCTGCCCCGAGGACGCCGACGGGCTGACCGGGCTCATGGACCGCAGCAGCGACCAGACCCGCTATTACCGGTTCTTCGGGCCGATGAAGCGCCTCTCGGCCAAGGAGCTGCACCGCTTCACCCACGTCGACCACGACGCCCGCGTTGCCTTCGTCGTGCTGCTGGGCGACCAGGTCATCGGGGTCGGGCGCTACGACCGCTACCCCGGCACCGATGACGCCGAGGTCGCGTTCCTCATCGAGGACGCCCACCAGCGGCGGGGGCTGGGCTCGGTGCTGCTCGAGCACCTCGCCGCGGCCGCCCGCGAGCGCGGCATCAAACGGTTCGTCGCCGAGGTCCTCGCCCAGAACAGCACGATGGTGCGGGTGTTCCAGGACGCCGGCTACAAGTCGCAGCGCTCCTACGAGGACGGCGTCGTCCACTTGTCCTTCCCGATCGAGCAGACCGAGGACGCGCTGGCGGTCACCTACGAGCGGGAGCAGCGCAGCGAGTCGCGGTCGATCGCCCGGCTGCTGACTCCGTCGTCGGTGGCCGTGGTCGGGGCCAGCAACGACCCGGACAAGATCGGCAACGCGCTGCTCCGCAACCTGCTCGACTACGGCTTCGCCGGGCCGGTCTACCCGGTCAACCCCTCGGCGCGGCACGTGCGCGGCGTGCCGGCCTACGCCGACATCGAGTCGATCCCCGACGACGTGGACCTCGCGCTGGTGGCCGTGCCGGCCGACGAGGTGGAAGGCGTGGTCGAGGCGTGCCGGCGCAAGCGGGTGCGGGGCCTGGTCGTGGTCTCCGGCGGGTTCGGCGAGTCCGGGCCGGAGGGGCGAGCGGTCGAACGGCGGCTGGTCGCCTCCGCCCGCGCCTCGGGCATGCGCGTCGTCGGCCCGAACTGCCTGGGCATCGTCAACACCGAACCGGCGCTGCGGCTCAACGCCTCGCTGGCGCCGATGGTCCCCGGCCGCGGGCGGGTCGGGTTCTTCGCCCAGTCCGGCGCGCTCGGAGTCGCGCTGCTGGAGCGGGCGCGCAGCCGCGGCATCGGTCTGTCCTCCTTCGTCTCCGCCGGCAACCGGGCCGATGTCAGCGGCAACGACCTGCTCCAGTACTGGGCGACCGACCCGGGCACCGAGGTGGTGCTGCTGCACCTGGAGAGCTTCGGCAACCCGCGCAAGTTCGCCCGCCTCGCCCGCACCGTCGGCCGCACCAAGCCGGTCGTCGCGGTGAAGAGCGGCCGGCACGTCGGCGTCGCCCCCGGTCTGGCGGGCACCTCCGTCGCAGTCCCCGAGCAGTCGGTCGCCGCGCTGTTCGCCTCCGCCGGCGTCATCCGGGTCGAGACGGTGGCCCAGATGTTCGATGTCGGCACCCTGTTGGCCCACCAGCCGCTGCCCGCCGGCGACCGGGTCGCGATCGTCGGCAACTCCACGGCCATCGGGGTGCTGGTCGCCGACGCGGTGCTCGAGGAGGGTCTGCAGCTCGCCCACGAGCAGCCGGTCGACATCGGGGTGAGCGGCACACCCGAGCAGTTCCGCGCCGCGCTGCAGCAGGCGGTCGACGACGAGGGCGTCGACGCGGTCATCGCGGTGTTCCTGCCGCCGCTGATGGCCGGCTCGCACGAGTTCGGCCCCGCGCTGCGCGAGGTGGCGGTCGGCTCGGCCAAGCCGGTGCTGGCCAGCTTCCTCTCCGCCGAGGGCGTGCCGCCCGAGCTCGCCGTCCTCGACGAGCAGGGCATGCCGGCCCGCGGGTCGGTGCCGTCGTACAGCACTCCCGAGCGCGCGGTCATCGCACTGGCGAAGGCCAGCGAGTACGCCCGCTGGCGCCGCCGTCCGGTCGGCGACGTGCCGGAGCTGCCCGACGTGGACGAGCAGCAGGCCCGGACCCTGGTCCGCGGTGCGCTGGCCTCGGCACCGGCCGGCCGCGAGCTGGATGACGACGAGCTGATGGCGTTGCTGGGCGCCTACGGCGTGCCGCTGCTGCGCACCCGCACGGTGACCGACCCGGAGACGGCGGTCGCCGCCGCCGCGGAGATCGGCTACCCGGTGGTCCTCAAGTCCACGGCGCCGTGGCTGCGGCACCGCTCGGACCTCGGCGGCGTCCGGCTGGACCTCGTCGACGACGACGCGGTGCGCGGGGCCTATGCGGCCATCCCGTCGGGCGACCCGGTGATCGTGCAGGAGATGGCCGCCCCCGGTGTGGCGACGGTCGTCGAGATCGTCGACGACCCCTCGTTCGGCGCCCTGGTGAGCTTCGGGGTCGGGGGAGTGGCCACCGAGCTGCTCGGCGACCGGGCCTTCCGCACCCTGCCGCTGACCGACCTCGACGCCGCCGAGCTGGTGCGCGAACCCCGCGCCTGGCCGCTGCTCGACGGCTGGCGGGGGTCGGAGCCCGTGGACACCGCGGCGCTGGAGGACCTGTTGCTGCGGGTCGCCCGGCTCGCCGACGACCTGCCCGAGGTGCTGCGGCTGAGCCTCGAGCCGGTCATCGTCGGCCCGGCCAACCCGTGGCACGGCGGCCGGTCGCTGGTGGTCGCCGGCGGCACCGCGCGCGTGGGTCCGCCCACCGCCCGCGTCGACCCGGGGCCCCGCCGCATGCGCTCGCCACTCTGATCGCCTCGCTCGGCGCACGGGAGGGGGAAGCGTGACCGGCGAGGAGCCTGACTGGTTGCGCCTGCTGCGCCTCCACACCGGAAGATTCGCCGACGTCATCAGCGACGCCGACCTCGGTGCGCCCGTGTCGTCCTGTCCGGGCTGGTCGCTGCGGGATCTCGTGGTCCACGTGGGCGGAGTCCACCAATGGGCGTCGCATTGTGTCGTCGAGGGCAATCCGGAGTTCAGGCCAGAGCCCGCTGCTCGGGAGGGACCGGAGCTGATCGCGTGGTATCGCCACCACGCCTCGCGTCTCGTCGAGGTGCTCACTGCCACACCGGCGGACGCACCCGCGTGGACCCTGGATGATCGAGATGCGACCGCGCTGTTCTGGAGGCGGCGTCAGGTGCACGAGATCGTGCTGCACACATGCGACGCCGACGAAGCGCTCGGGCACCTGCGGCAGGTGGATCCGTGGCTGGCATGGGATGGAGTCCTCGAAGTGCGGGACGTCATGTACCCGCGGCAGGTGCGGCTCGGTCGTGTCGATCCTCTGTCACGGGGGATTCGGATGATCGCCACGGACGTCCCAGGTGACGTCACCATCGGTAACGGCGAGTCGGTGGCAGTCCGGGGCCGAGCCGAGGTGCTCCTGCGCTTGCTGTGGCACCGCGCCGACCCGGCCGCCGAGATGGTCGATCCGCGTGCGGGCGAACTGTTGTCGGGTGCCTTGACCCCATGAGTGACACGTCATCGGCCTGGCCGGTGGTCAGGCCGATTCTCTGAGCGCCGCTCAGTAGGACACCTACCTGTGCGACGCCGAGAGCCCGCCCCCTTCAGGGGACGGGCTCTCGTGGGCGCCGTGCCTAGGTGTCGCGACCGGAGAGGTTGTTCACGCGGCGAGGCGGCTGACCGGTGGGCGGCCTCCGAGGGCGGAGTGGCTGCGGGCAGTGTTGTAGTGCTCCAGCCAGCTGTCCAGGGCGGCGGTGCGCTGGTCGTTGCCGATCCAGGCGCTGGCGTAGGCCCACTCGGTTTGCAGGGTGCGGTTGAACCGTTCGGCTTTGCCGTTCGTCCAGGGCCGGCCGGGCTGGATGAAGCGGCGGCCGATGCCGAGGCGGGTGCAGGCGGTGATCCAGGCGGCGCCGCGGCGGTAGCTCAGCGCGTTGTCGGTCAGCACCCGGCGGATGGTGACGCCGTGGGCGGCGAACCAGGCCGCGGCGCGGGTCAGGAAGCCGGCGCAGGTGCCGGCGCGCTCGTCGGGCAGCACCTCGGCGTAGGCCAGTCGGGTGTGATCGTCGATGGCGACGTGCACGTAGTCCCAGCCGTTGCCGCGGCCGCGGACCTCCTCGGAGCGGCCGTGGACGCGCCAGCCACCACCGGCCGGTACCCGGCCGAGCTTCTTGACGTCGATGTGCAGCAGGTCGCCGGGGTGTTCGTGTTCGTAGCGGCGGTCGCTGTGCCGGCGGCCGCGCAGTAGCTCGCCGGTGAGTCGGTCCACCTCTGCCAGTCGGGGCATGCCGGCGCGGGTGAGGACCGCACCGATGGTGGAGGCGGCGAGACCCAGGATCGCGGCTAGCTGTGATGACCAGGCACGTTGGTCGAGGACCTGCGAGGACACGATCTGAGTTGTAGATGGGCGAAGGCCTCCCGGTGTGGAGTGGAGCTGTCGAGGAACCGCTCCGCCACCAGAGGAGGCCTT
>NZ_JAVREI010000020.1:0-61876 GCF_031845325.1 Blastococcus goldschmidtiae
TCCGGCCGGCCCAGCTCCGCCCGGATCAGCATGGCCATCAGGCCACCCAGGATGAAGAACATGAACGAGACGGCCAGATACATCAGGCCGATGGTCTTGTGGTCCGTGGTCCGCAGCAGGTTCGACAGCCGCGAGCCCCTCTCGACCACGTGAGCCGGGCTCGGCCGACTCACGATGGGCGCCGGTGCAATCGTCACGGCCAGCAGCTTAGACGGGCCCTCCGCCGTCGCTGCCGCGGGACGGGGCGGGCGCGCCGCGCGTCGCCGGGCGCCAGCGGCGGGCCCTCAGCGCGGCCGGCGGTAGGTCGTCAGCCGGACCGCGGCGGTCACCTCGACCCGCTCGGGCAGCACGCCCAGCCGAGCAGCGCGTTCACCGGCCGACAGGTGCCGGGCGTGCGGGCCCATGCCCACCAGCGTGGACACGGCGGCACGGTCCAGCCGGAGGACGTCGCGCCGGTCGGTGCTCGCCACGGGGACCAGGTGCGGCTCCAGCGAACCGGCCAGCCGGGCCGTCTTGTCGGGGTCCACCCGCAGCAGCCCCAGCGGGCCGACCAGCTCGGTCAGGTGGTCGTCCGCCGGCGTCACCACGACCAGCCGGCCCTCCGGACGCAGCACCCGCGCGATCTCCGGGCCGTTGCGCGGGGCGAAGACGACGAGCACGCGGTCGACGGCGCCGTCCCGGACCGGGAGGCGCGCCCAGGTGTCGGCGACGACCGCCATCGCCCGCGGGTGCGCCCGGGCCGCCCGACGCGCGGCGTAGGGCGAGGAGTCCAGGACGACCCCGGTCGCACCGGGGGCGCGCTCGAGGACGGCGGCCAGGTGGTGCCCCGTCCCGCCGCCCAGGTCCAGCAGCCGCTCCGGCGCCGCTCCCCCGGCCTCGAGCACGGCGTCGCCGAGCGCGGCGCTCACGCCGGCGTAGTGGCCGGCGGCCAGGAAGGACACCCGGTCGGCCACCATCTCCGCGGAGTCGCCCGACGGCGCGCGGTGCCCCGGCGGCAGCAGGGTCACGTGCCCCTGCCGCGCCCGGTCGAAGGAGTGACCGACCGGGCAGCGCAGCACGTCCCCGCCGTCGGCCGGAGCGAGCGGGCCGGCGCACACGGGGCAGGCCAGCACCGCCACGGCGGTGTCCGGGAGCTCGGGACGGGTCGTCACGAGCGGGGCGGCACCGCGTGGAACACGACGTCGCGCAGCTGCCCGGCGTCGGCGACCGCGGTGACGAACGTGCCGTGGGGCTGGCGCCGCCGGTCGGTCGGCGACCCCGGGTTGATCAGCCGCAGGCCGGTCGGCGCGGTGGTGTCCCACGGGATGTGGCTGTGCCCGAAGACCAGGACGTCGTCGTCGGGGAAGCGCGCCGCGCAGCGGGCCTCCCGCCCCTTCGCGTCGCCGGTCTCGTGGACGACGGCGAAGCGGAGGCCCTCGATCTCGGCGCGCGCCACCTCGGGGAGGCGCTCGCGCAGCACGCCGTGGTCGTTGTTGCCGTACACCGCTACCAGCCGGCGCGAGCGCTGCTCGAACAGGTCCAGCAGCGCGTCGTCGACCCAGTCGCCGGCGTGCACCACCACGTCCGCGGACGCGATCGCGTCCCACAGGGGACGAGGTAGGTCACGGGCCCGCCGAGGGACGTGCGTGTCCGAGGTGAAGACCAGCGAGACGGGCACGACGACATCGTCGCAGGACGCTGCCTTCCTGCCCCCGGCCGGCGATCCGGCCCGCCCACATGCTGGGCTCAGCGCGACCCGGGGACGGATCCCGGTGGCGACGTCAGCGCTCGGCCATCGCCCGCAGCCGCGCGTTGTAGGCGTTGAGCTCGGCGTCGCCGCTGCGGTCGGCCGCCCGGTCGAGGGCACGGGCGCGCCGCTCGTCGGAGCCCATCCACGACACCAGGACGACGATCAGCACGATCACCGTGGGCAGCTCGCCGAAGGACCAGGCGATGCCGCCGGCCACGGTCTGGTCACCGACGGGATCGATGCCCCAGGCGGCCGGCGGGTCGGCGAAGCTGTCCACGAGCAGCGAGCTGGCGATCATGACCGCGACGCCGAAGAAGGCGTGGAACGGCACCGGGATGAGCAGCTCGAGGATGCGCGTCGGGTGGCTGTGGGTGTTCGGCCAGGGGTCCTGCGCGATGACCGGCCCGAAGAACAGCAGCCCGGTGACCACGAAGTGGGCGAGCATGAACTGGTGCCCGGCCGCGGTGCTCATCAGCGCGTCGAAGATCGGCGTGAAGTAGATGCCGTACAGACTGGCGATGAACAGCGGCACGGTGAACCCCGGCGAGGCGAGGAACCGGGTGAACCGGCTGTGCAGGAAGTTCAGCAGCAGGGCGCGGGGCGCCGCGGCCGCCCCCTCACCACGGGGCAGCGTGCGCAGCGCGAGCGTCACGGGTGCGGCGAGCAGCAGCAGGATCGGCGAGATCATTGCCAGGACCATGTGCTGGACCATGTGCAGGCTGAACAGCACCATGCTGTAGCCGTTGAGCCAGGTGCCGGTCACCGCGAAGACCGACAGCGTCCCCAGGATCCAGGACGCGGTACGCCACCAGGGCCAGCTGACGCCGGTCCGCCTCAGCCGGACGACGCCGACGAGGTAGGCCACCAGCCCGACGATGCTCAGGACGGCGAGCACCGACCAGGGCTCCAGGTGCGGCAGGAACATCCGGCCCCAGGTGGGCGGCTCGTCCGGCACCCACATCCCCGAGTCGTGCCCGTGATCCACCGACCGCCTCCTGCTCCCACCGTCCGCCGTGCCGGCTCCACTGTCCCACCCGGGCGGGCCCGGGGCGGCGTGCGGCCGGTCACCCTGCCGGGGACGTCGAGGGTCCGGGCGTCAGAGGTGGACGCCGCGCTCCCGCAGCCACGGGATCGGGTCGGCCTTCGTGCCGTTCAGCCCACCCTTGTGCACCTCGAAGTGCAGGTGCGGCCCGGTCGACTGACCGCGGTTGCCCAGCAGCGCGATGGTGTCGCCGGCCCGGACGAGCTGACCCGGCTCGACGAGGATCTCGTCCATGTGGCCGTAGACGGTGACGTCGCCGTTGTCGTGCTGGATGTAGACGACGAGGCCGTACCCGCTGGCCGGACCGGCCTCGAGGACGACACCGTCCATGACCGCGTACTCGGGGGTGCGCATGGGCGCCGCCAGATCGATGCCGGCGTGCACGGTTCCCCAGCGGGCGCCGAAGCCACTGGTGAGGCGGGCCCCGTTCACCGGCGCCACGACCTTGGGGCGGGCCGCCTCGGCCGCCAGCCGGAACGCCTCGGCCGCCGCCACCATGGCCTGCCCGTCGGCCGCGGCCTGGGCGTCGACGGCCGCGGTCTGGGCGGCATCGCGCTCGTTGCGGCTGACCACCAGCTCCTGCAGGAGCCGGGTCGACTCGGCGTCCGCCAGCACGTCGGTCGGCTCGGCGTCCACGCCGAGCTGCTCGGCCACGCTGACGCTCTCGGCCACCGCGGGCGAGTCGGCGCGGGCGGAGGAGTCGGAGTCGATGAGCGCACCCAGGCTCAGCGCACCGACCAGACCGGCGGCCAGGTAGAAGGCCGGCCGGCGGCGCACGGCCGGCACGCGGTCACGACCGAGCCCCCGGAGCGCACCGCCCGAGATGCCCGGAGCGGGCGTGGCCGGGTCGCTCTGCAGCGGCGCCGGCGCTTCGTCGACGAACGAGGGGACGACGGCGGGCACCGGCGCGGAGCACTCGTCCGGACCCGCCGTCGTGGCGACCACCGGTGCATCGACGGGGACCGGGGTGTTCTCGGGCGAACTCGCGGCCGGCCGGGGACGCGGGTGCGGCGTGGGACGCGGGTGCGGCGTGGGCCGCCGGACCACCGCAGCGGCCGGCTCGGCGGGAGCGACCGCCTCAGCCGCGGCCGGCTCGGCGGGGGCGAGCGGCTCGGCCGGAGCGATCCGCTTCGCGGCCGAGGTCGCAGCGCCTCCCGGAGCAGGTGCCGGCCGGGCGGCGGCCGCCTTCGCTGCGGTGGCCTTCGCCGCGGTCGCGCTCCGTGCGGTGGTGGTGCGCCCCCTGGTCGCGCCGGCCGTGGTCGCCTTCGCGGCGGCCCGCGACGTGGCAGCGGCGGTCCGTGCGGCGGTCGACCCCGCGGCGGCAGTGCCGGCGGCCTTCGCCTTCGCCGCCAGCGAACCGGCAGCGGTGACCGCCCTGGCCGCCGGGCGATTGGCCGACGGTCGCGTGGCCGTGGGGCGCTTCGTGGCCGGACGCGCGGCGTCGTCCCCCTCGGCATCCACGTCGGCCCCCGCGCGCGACGCCTTCCCCTGGCGCTGCGTCGGGACCTGCGGGGCGATCGTCCCGGCCGGGCGACGCGAGCTCCGACGGGCCGGGGCGGGCGTCTCGGCCGGTGCCGCCGGAGCGGCGTCCCGACCGTCGTCGACGGGTCGATCGTGGTGGAGCGAAGTCATGCACCTGGAGCTTCCGTAGGGGGCATTGCCGCGCTCCCGGGGAGAGGAGCGGGGCCCATGTAAACACGCCGTGATCGGTTCGTGATCTACGTCCTGGGGTATCGACCAGCAGTTCTGTGGTGTGAGCCACCGAACAACAATTATGTTGTTCGGCCGCCTGTAGATGGTTCGTGACGCACTGTGAGTGCCGCGCCGAAGCTGGTTGAAAGTTGCGCGACACAGTTCACGGGCGGGCAGGAAGCCGTCCTGGCGGCCGGAACACGGCCCGATCGAGGGAGACGAACCGCATGCGCGCAGTGACCTGGCACGGCCGAGGCGACGTCCGGGTGGAGACCGTCCCGGACCCGACGATCCAGGAGCCCACCGACGTGATCGTGGAGATCACCTCGAGCGCGATCTGCGGCTCCGACCTCCATCTGATCGAGGTCATGGCGCCGTTCATGTCCGTGGGCGACGTCATGGGTCACGAGCCGATGGGCGTCGTCCGGGAGGTCGGCCGCGAGGTGACCGAGCTCAAGGCCGGCGACCGCGTCGTCGTCCCGTTCAACATCTCGTGCAACACCTGCTGGATGTGCTCGCAGGGGCTGCAGTCGCAGTGCGAGACGACGCAGAACCGGGAGCAGGGCTTCGGGGCCTCGCTGTTCGGCTACACGAAGCTCTACGGGCAGGTGCCCGGCGGTCAGGCGGAGTACCTCCGCGTGCCCTTCGGCAACACCCTGCCGATCAAGGTGCCCGACGCCCCGCTCGACGACCGGTACGTGTACCTCTCCGACGTCCTGCCCACCGCGTGGCAGGCGGTGCAGTACGCGGGGATCCCGCAGGGCGGCAGCGTGCTGGTCCTCGGGCTCGGGCCCATCGGTGACATGTGCACCCGGATCGCCAAGCACCTCGGCGCCGGGCAGGTCGTCGCCGCCGACGTCGTCCCCGAGCGACTGGCGCGCGCCCGGCGCAACGGCATCACCGTCATCGACTCGACCACCCAGGCCGACGTCGTGGCCCAGGTGCGCGACCTGACCGACGGCCGCGGCCCCGACGCCGTGATCGACGCCGTCGGCATGGAGGCGCACGGCTCCCCGCTGGCGACCTTCGCCCAGAAGGCGACGGCGATCGTCCCGGACGCCATCATGGAGAAGGTCATGCAGGTGGCCGGGGTCGATCGGATGGCGGCGCTCAACACCGCCATCGAGGCGGTCCGGCGCGGCGGCACCATCTCGCTGTCCGGCGTCTACGGCGGCGCCACCGACCCGATGCCGCTGATGCGCATGTTCGACAAGCAGATCCAGCTGCGGATGGGGCAGGCCAACGTCTGGCGCTGGGTGCCCGACATCCTGCCGCTGCTGCTCGAGGGCGATCCGCTGGGCGTCGACGAGTTCGCCACCCACCGGGTGCCGCTCGAGCAGGCTCCCGAGGCGTACGCCAACTTCCGCGAGAAGAAGGACGGCGCCGTCAAGGTGCTGCTCCAGCCCTGACCGGCTCACCGGGGGCGGGCGGCTCCCCGCCCCCGGTGTGAGCAGCTCCACCTCCCCGACCGGGCATGGCCGGCGACGGTCGACCGCTGCACCGCGGAGGACGAGGCGCAGCGCCTCGCCCGGCCGCCCAGGACGATGTGGTCCGCCGGCTCCGCCCCGACCGCGTCCCTGGAGTCCCCGCCCGTGCCCCGCGCCCTGCTCGCCCTCGCCATCGGCGCCTTCGGCATCGGCACCACCGAGTTCGTCGTCATGGGCATGCTGCCCGAGATCGCCGACGGCCTCGACGTCTCCGTCTCCGCCGTCGGACTGCTCATCTCGGCCTACGCGATCGGGGTGGTCGTCGGCGCACCCACGCTCACGGCCGTGGGGCTGCGGTTCACCCCGCGCCAGACGCTCGTCGCGCTGATGGTCGTGTTCGTGGTCGGCAACCTGCTGGCGGCGCTGGCCCCCACCTACGGCACCCTCGCGGCGGCGCGGGTGCTCACCGCGCTCGCGCACGGTTCCTTCTTCGGTGTCGGTGCGATCGCCGCCCGCAGGGTCGTCGCCCCCGAACGCGCGACGCAGGCGATCTCGCTCATGGTGACCGGCCTGACGCTGGCCAACGTCGTCGGCGTACCGGCCGGCACGTGGGTCGCCCAGCAGACCTCCTGGCGGCTCGTCCTGGCCGCCATCGCCGGCATCGGCGTGCTCACCATCGCCGGGCTGCTCGCCTGGCTCCCGGCCGACGGCGGTGAGCCGGCGGACCTCCGCACCGAGCTCGCCGCGTTCCGCAGCCGGCAGGTCTGGCTCGTCCTCTCCCTCACGATGGTCGGCTTCGCGGCCACCTTCGCCGTCTACAGCTACGTGACCCCGATCCTCACCGACGTCGCCGGCTTCTCCTCGGCCGGCGTGACGCCGGTGCTCGCCCTCTTCGGCGTCGGCACCACCGTCGGCACGCTGCTGGGCGGGCGGCTGGGCGACCGGTTCGGCTTCGGGTTCGTCGCCGTCGGCATGCTCGGCGTCGCCGCCGTCCTCGCGGTCTTCGCGTCCACCGCAGGCAACCCCGTCGCCGCCGTCGTCCTGCTGGTGCTCTTCGGGACGCTCGGCTTCGCCATGGGGCCGATCGTGCAGAACGGTGTCATCGAGGCCGCCGACGTGCCCGGCGGCGGCAGCCTGGTCTCGGCGGCCAACCAGGGCGCCTTCAACGTGGCCAACGCGTTCGGGGCCGCGCTGGGCGCGCTGGTCATCTCCCAGGGGTACGGGCTCACCGCGCCGATGTGGGTCGGCGCCGCCCTGGCCGTCGTGGGCGCCGGCATCGCGTGGTGGGCCGGGCACGCCGACCGCCGGCAGGGGACGGCCCCGGTCCCCGAGCGCGCCGTGCCCGCGACGGAGCCGGTCGCGGCGCGCTGAGTCGCGCATACCCGGCCCTCCCCGGGTAGGGAGGCGCCATGACCATCGGCACCGCAGAACCCTCCGGCAGCTACCCGCTGGGCGATCGCCCCGTCTTCCGCCTCGGCTACGGCGCGATGCAGCTGGCCGGGCCGCACGTCATGGGACCGCCGGCCGACCGGGCCGAGGCCGTCGCGGTGCTCCGCCGCGCCGCGGAACTGGGCGTGAACCACATCGACACCAGCGACTACTACGGCCCGCACGTGGTGAACGAGCTCATCCGCGAGGCGCTGCACCCCTACCCGGAGGACCTCACCATCGTGACGAAGGTGGGCGCGCGGCGGACCCCCGAGGGAGACTGGCCCGAGGCGCTCTCGGCGGCGGAGCTCCGCTCCGCGGTCGAGGACAACCTGCGCAACCTCGGGGTGGACGCGCTCGACGTGGTCAACCTGCGGATGCCCGGGTTCGCCGAGCCGGTGGAGCGCTCGCTCGCCGAGCCGTTCGAGGCGCTGGCGCAACTGCAGCAGGAGGGGCTGGTCCGCCACCTCGGGATCAGCAACGTGACGACGCAGATGGTGGCCGAGGCCCGGGCCATCGCACCGGTCGCCTGCGTGCAGAACCACTACAACCTCGTGCACCGCGCCGACGACCCGCTCATCGACGCCCTCGCCCGCGAGGACATCCCCTACGTCCCCTTCTTCCCCCTCGGCGGGTTCAGCCCGCTGCAGTCGGCGGCGCTGGACACGATCGCCCGGCGGCTGGAGACCACGCCGATGCAGGTGGCGCTGGCCTGGCTGCTGGCCCGCTCGCCGAACCTGCTGCTCATCCCGGGGACGTCGTCGGTGGCACATCTCGAGGAGAACATGCTGGCCTCGGCGCGCGAGCTCGGTCCGCTGGAGCTGCAGGAGCTCGACCGGATCGGCGGGACCGGGGAGCCCGACGTCGACCTCTGATCAGGCCGGCTACGCCGCGTGCGCGGCGACGAACGACCCGACCGCCGCATCCAGCACTTCCCGGGTCGCCGAGGTGTCCCGGTCGACCAGCCACGTCGTCGTCGCGCCGTCCACCACGGTGACCAGCAGGCGGGCCAGCTCGGGCACCGGGCGGTCCCACCGCCGCCCGGTGAGTTCTGCGGCCCGTGCCAGCAGCCGGGAGGCCGCGTCGGTATAGGCGCGGTACTGCTCTCGTGCCAGTGACTGCAACGACGGATCGCGCAGGCGCGTGCAGGGCTTCGGCGACGATCCCCCGCGCGTGATCCCGGCGGCGAGCCCGTCGCGCACCATCACCCGGAGGGCGGCCTCGACCAGCGCCGCGCGGCGCTCCGGACCGCTAGCCGGGGCACCTCAGCCCGCCACGGGACCGAGCACCCGGTCCAGGTGTGCGTTGCCCAGCACGCCCGCGGGGTCCAGCCGGGCGCGCAGGGCGGTGAACTCGTCGAACCGGGGATAGCGGCTGCGCAGCGCATCGACGTCGAGACCGTGCAGCTTGCCCCAGTGGGGGCGGCCCCCGACGCTGCCGGCGACCGACTCCAGGGCGGCGAACCACGAGCCGGGATCGGTCCGCGCGGGGACGTGGGCGGCGATGTAGGCGGTGTCGCGGCCCGAGGCCGTGGACGGCGCGATGTCGTCGGCCGCCGCCACCCGCACCTCGACCGGGAAGGCCGCCCGGAACTCCCCCGCCGTCGCCACGCGGTGCAGCTCGGCCAGCACCGCGGGCGCCGCGTCGCGCGGAACGGCGTACTCCATCTCGACGAAGCGCACCCGGCGCCGGCTGACGAAGACCCGGTGCGAGGCATCGGTCCACGTGCGTGCGCCCAGGGCCCGGGCCGAGACGGCCGCGAGCGGGGGGATCAGCGCCGGCACGCGCCGGCCGGCCGCCACGACACCGGCGAAGACGGCGTTGGAGAGCACCTCGTCCTCCCAGACCGCGCGCCATCGGGGCAGCGGCTCCAGCTCCGCGCCCGGCGGCAGCCGGGTGTTGCGCTTGGTGAGGCACCGGTCGGTGTGCGGGAACCAGTAGAACTCGACGTGGTCGGTCGAGGACATGAACTCCTCGAACCCGTCCAGCAGCTCACCCAGGCGGGCGGGGCGCTCCTCGGCCCGCAGCGCGAACGCGGGCTCCGCCTGCAGGGTCACCGTGTCGATCACCCCGAGCGCGCCCAGCCCGACGCGGGCGGCGGCGAAGACGTCGGGGTGCTCGTCGGCCGAGCAGCGCAGCCGGGAGCCGTCGGCCAGCACCAGCTCCAGGGCGCGGATCTGCGTGGCCAGCCCGCCGAAGCGTGCGCCGGTCCCGTGCGTGCCCGTGGACAGGGCGCCGGAGACGGTCTGCCGGTCGATGTCGCCGAGGTTGGTCAGCGCCCAGCCCCGCGCGGCGAGCTCCACGTTGAGCCGGTGCAGCGGCATACCGGCCTGCACGGTGACCAGGCCGGCGTCGTCGACGTCCACCAGACCGGCATGCCGATCGAGGACCAGCTGCACGTCGTCGGGCCGCGCGATCGCCGTGAACGAGTGGCCCGAGCCGACCGGCCGCACCCGGCGGCCGGTGGCCGCGGCCCGTCGGAGGGCCGCCGCGATCTCGTCGGCGCCCGAGGGGTGGACGACGTCCACACCGGTCGCCCGCTGGTTGCCCGCCCAGTTGCGCCAGCTGCCGCTGCCCGTCACGAGGACTCCCGTCCCGGTCCCGCTCGCCGCGGCCCGCACGGCGGCAGCGTGGCGGTCACCGGGGACCGGGTCAAGCGTCTGGGACGGTCGACCCACTCGGCGCCGCCACACCGACCCATCCCCTGTTGATCATCGGCACCTGGCGGCACCCATCGGCGTGGCGATCAGCCATTCGCCGATGATCAACTGTGGCGGCAGGGAGGGCGGCCTCAGCGGGCGCGGGCGACGCGGGTCTCGTCGAAGACCGGCTCGGCCGACTCGTAGACCCGCCCGTCGGCACCGAAGACCACGAAGCGGTCGAAGGACCGGGCGAACCACCGGTCGTGGGTGACCGCCAGCACCGTGCCCTCGAACGCCTCCAGCGCCTCCTCGAGCGCCTCGGCGGAGAGGACGTCGAGGTTGTCCGTCGGCTCGTCCAGCAGCAGCAGCGTCGCCCCGCCCAGCTCGAGCATGAGGATCTGGAAGCGCGCCTGCTGACCGCCCGACAGGGTGCGGAAGGACTGGTCGGCGGAGTCGCTGAGCCCGTAGCGCCGCAGCGAGGCCATGGCCCGTCCGCGGTCGACGCCCGGACGACCCGGCTCCCCGTGCCACAGCAGGTCGACCGGCGTCCGGTCCTGCCACTCGGGATGCGCGTGGGTCTGCGCGAAGATGCCGGGGACGACGCGCGCGCCCAGCCGCCAGGAGCCGGTGTGCGCCACGTCCTGCCCGGCGAGCAGCCGGAGGAAGTGCGACTTGCCGGCACCGTTGGCACCGAGGACCCCGACGCGGTCGCCGAACCACAGCTCCAGGTCGAAGGGCTGCATGAGCCCGGTCAGCTCCAGCCCCTCGGCGATCACCGCCCGCACGCCCGTGCGCCCGCCGCGCAGCCGCATCGCGACCTTCTGCTCCGGAGGACGGTCCGGCGGCGGCCCCGCGGCCTCGAACTTGGCCAGCCGGGTCTGCATCGCGTGGTACCGGTTGGCCATGTCGGGCGAGTTGGCCGCCTGCTGCTGCATGGTCCGGACCAGGTCGATCAGCCGCTGGTGCTCCTCGTCCCACCGCCGCCGCAGCTCCGCCAGCCGCTCGTGCCGCGCGCTGCGTGCCTCGGGGTAGGAGGTGAATCCACCGCCGTGCACCCACGCCGTGCCGCCCTCGACGGTGATCACCCGGTCGGCGACCCGCGCCAGCAGCTCGCGGTCGTGGCTGACGAACAGCACGGTCTTGCGCGTCTCGAGCAGCCGCTGCTCCAGCCAGCGCTTGCCCGGGACGTCGAGGTAGTTGTCCGGCTCGTCGAGCAGCAGCACCTGGTCGGGGCCCCGCAGGAGCGCCTCGAGGGCCAGCCGCTTCTGCTCCCCACCGGAGAGCGTGGACAGCTCGCGGTACTTGCAGCGGTCGTAGGGCACGCCGAGCGCGGCGACCGTCACGGTGTCCCAGGTGACCTCCGCGTCGTACCCGCCCGCATCGCCCCACTGCGCGAGCGCGTCGGCGTAGGCCATCTGGGCCCGCTCGTCGTCGGTCTCCATGAGCGCGAGCTCGGTGGTCTGCACGGCGTCCCACGCCGCGCGGACGGCCGGCGGGGACAGGTCCACCAGCATCTGCTGGACGGTCGTGTCGTCGCGGACCGATCCGATGAACTGGCGCATCACGCCCAGGCCGCCGGTGCGGGCGATCGCGCCGGCCTCCGGCACGAGATCTCCGGCGATGATCCGCAGCAGGGTCGTCTTGCCGGCGCCGTTCTCCCCGACGAGCGCCGCGCGGGCGCCCTCACCGACGCGGAACGAGACCTCGTCCAGCAGCACCCGTCCGTCGGACAGGGTGTGCCGGACCGCGCTCACGTCGACCGAACCCGAACCGATGCCCACCCGGACATCCTCCCGGCACGGGCAACCGGGTTCCGACCGGCCCGGCGGCTCAGCTGACGTGCATCCCCAGCCGGTAGCGCGCCAGCCGCTCGACGAGCTCCGGCATCGCCCCGACCGGGGAGCCGCCGAGGTCCCGCCGGCTCTCCCGGACCACGCGCACCACCAGCTGCGGCCGCACCCGGCCGGCGTACTCAGCGCGCAGGCGGTCGACGGCCTGCTCGACGGCCGGATCCGCCGGACCGTCGAGGGGCAGCTCTGGCGACGAGCTTTGGGTGCTGGGCGGGACGGCGAGGGTCATCGACGGTCCTCCGAGGCGGTGCACCGGTGCTGTCCCGGTGACTCCCCCACCGTGCCGGGCCGCGCGCCCGGCGGCCAGGGACCTAGGTCACCGGGGCGGTCAGCCCAGGGCGATCGAGAGCACCGTCGCGCCCGCGGCCAACACCATGGCGAGCACGATCACGGCCGCCACCAGCCGGCGACGACGCTCCGCGGACGGATCTCCGGCACCACCCATCCCCATCACGGGGTGCACGCTACCGCCGGCCCCGCCCGGCCGTCCGACGTTCGGCCCGCGCGCCCCGGCGGTAAGGGACAACCCATGGCAGCCGTCATCACGCTGATCGTCGTCGTCACCCTGGGTCTGCTCGTCACCCGCGTGGCCACCGTCGCCCTGACCATGACCGGCATGACCCTGCAGCACGCCCGGTTCCAGGCGCGCTCGGCGTTCACGGGCACGGGGTTCACCACCTCGGAGGCCGAGGCGGTGGTGAACCACCCGGCGCGCCGGCGCATCGTCATGGTGCTGATGCTGGTCAGCGGCGCCGGTGCCGTCTCGGTGATCGGGACGCTCGTCCTCAGCTTCGCCGGCGTCGACTCGACCGGCGGCGGGCTGCAGCGGGCGGCGGTCATCGTGGTCGCGCTCACCGGTCTGCTGTGGCTGGCGAAGAGCCGGGTGGTGGACCGCTACCTGCGGCGGGTCATCGAGCGGCTGCTGCGCCGGTTCACCGACCTCGACGTCCGGGACTACGCGGCGCTGCTGCACCTGCGCGGGCGGTGGCGGGTGGTGCAGGTGCCGGTCCGCGAGGACGACTGGATCGCCGCGCACCCACTGGGACAGCTGCGCCTGCCCGAGGAGGGGGTCACGGTGATGGGCGTGGAGCGCGACGACACCTGGATCGGCGCCCCCAACGAGGAGCTGCACCTGCGCACCGGCGACGTCGTCGTCCTCTACGGCCGCCAGGCCATCCTCGATGACATCGCCGACCGGCTGCACGGGGAGGAGGGCGATGAGTCCGGGGAACGGTCCCGTGCCTGGCACGCCGCCACGCCACCGGTGGAGAGGTTCGAGCGGGCCCGGCCCTGACCTGTCGTACCCCGGTGCCAGGGTGGCCGGCGTGGACACACGGCACGAAGTCGGGCTGCTGCGGCTCGTCGCGCAGGGGCTGGCCGGCCCGCAGGCGGCCGGCCCGGCCGAGGCGGTCCGCCGGCTGACCGCCGCCCAGGGGCAGGACTTCCCGGGCGCGGTCACCGCGATCGCGCTGCGCACCACCGGGCGGTCGCGCGACGACGTGCTGGCCGCCCTCGACCGCGGCGAGCTGGTCCGCTCCTGGCCCATGCGCGGCACCCTGCACCTGACCGCCGCCGAGGACCTGCCCTGGCTGCTCGACCTGCTCGGCGAGCGGGCCATGGCCGGCCTCGCGAAGCGCCGGGCCTCCCTGGAGCTCACCGACGCCGACGTCGGCCGGGCGTGCGACGCCGTGGTGGCCGCGCTGTCCGGCGGACGGCGGCTGACCAGGGCGGAGCTGCTGGCCGCCATCGAGGCCGGCGGGGTGCCGGTGACCGGACAGCGCGGCTACCACCTGCTGTGGTTCGCGGCGCAGACCGGCCACACCTGCCTGGGCCCGACCGAGGACGGCGAGCAGCTCTTCGTGCTGCTCGACGAGTGGGTGCGCAGCCCCCGCCGGCTCGATCGGGACGAGGCGCTGGCCGAGTTCGCCACCCGGTTCTTCACCGGCCACGGGCCGGCCACCGTGCAGGACCTGGCGCGCTGGTCCGGCCTCCTGGTCCGCGACGCCCGGGCGGGGCTCGCCGCGGCGCGCCCGGGGCTGGGATCGCTCACCGTCGAGGGCACCGAGCACTTCCTCGACCCGGCCACTCCCGAGCTGCTGGCCGGCTGCCGGGAGGAGGCCCGGGCGACCTTCCTCCTCCCGGGCTTCGACGAGTACGTCCTCGGCTACGGCGATCGCAGCGCCGTCCTCGATCCCGCGTTCGCGACGCACATCGTGCCGGGCGGGAACGGCATGTTCCGGTCCACGGTCGTCGTCGACGGCCGGATCGTGGGCACCTGGCGGTACGAGGGCCGCGGCCCCCGCCGCGCCGCGGTCGGCACCGCCTTCCGCCCGGAGGACGCCGCCCTGGTCGCGGCGGTGCCGGAACTCGCCGCCGCGCTGCCCTGAGGCCGGTGCCGAGCGGTCAGCGACGCTCGAAGAGGAAGACCGGGATCTCGCGATCGGTCTTCTGCTGGTACTCGGCGTAGGGCGGGTAGGCCGCGACCGAACGGTCCCACCACACCCGCTTCTCCTCGCCGGTGATCTCGCGGACCACGCCGTCCCACGGCTCCGGGCCGTCCTGGACCGTCACCTGGTCGGGCGCGGCGCGCAGGTTGTGCACCCAGCCGGGATCCGTGGGCGCACCGCCCTGGGAGCCGACCAGCGCGTAGACGCCGTCGTGCTCGACCCGCATGAGGCCCTGCTTGCGCACCTTGCCGGTCTTCGCGCCGCGCGTGGCGATGATGATGATCGGCAGACCGGTGTCCATCAGCGTGTTGGCCTCGCGGCCACCGGTCGCCTCATAGCGCTCGACCTGCTCGCGGACCCAGTCCCACCTGCTCGGCTCGTACTCACCTTCCAGCGGCATGCCCCGAACCTAGACGAAGGACCCCGCCCTCCTCCCGCCGCGCTCCGCACGGCGCGAGCCTCGGGGCGAGGCCGTTCCACGACTCAGCGCGGAGCGGTGAAGTCGATGGTGTGCGGCACGAAGAAGCTCAGGTTGTCGGTGATCAGCCCGTCGCTCTCCCGGATGCCCAGGCCCGCCGGCTCGCCGTCGACGACCCAGGCACCCAGCACCGGGTGGTGCGGACCGTCGACGCCGGCGAAGTCGGGCAGCGGCGCGAACTCCTGCACGACGAACCCCTCGGTGCCGTACCGCCCGGGCAGCTGCACGGTCACCTCGCCGTCCCTGACGATCGCGACGTTCGCCCCCTCCCGTCCCCACAGCGGCTTGCGGACGTAGGTGCGCCAGGTCGAGGGCATCTCGTCGGCGAAGTAGGCCGGGAGGAGGTACTGGCCCAGCACCGGATCCGTACCGAACAGCTGCCACAGCACCGGCAGCAGCGCCTTGGTGCTCCACAGCATCTTGTAGGCGGGCTCGACCCACGTCGTGCCGCCGGGCCGCATGCCATCGGCGAGGACGGCCGGCCCGAACTCGTCCTCGACCAGCCACTCCCAGGGGTAGAGCTTGAAGACGACGTCGAGGTGGCGGCCCTGCTGGTCGTAGAACCGGCCGTCGCCGTCGTCGAGCACGATGTCCTCGACGACGAGCTCGATCGCCTCGTAGCCGGCCTGCACCACGGTGTCCATCAGGTAGGCGACGGTCATCCGGTCCTCGCCGGACGTCTCCTCGCTGGTCCAGGCCAGGTGCACGCGGGGACGCACGCCGGTGCGCCGCTCCCACCTGGTGAGGTTGCGCCGCCAGGCCGAGACGAGGGTGTCGTGCAGCGCGTTCCACTGGTCGCGGCCCTGCCCGGTGAACAGGTGCCAGTTCCACTGGGTGACGGCGGACTCCACCAGCCCGGTCGGGGTGTCGGCGTTGAACTCCAGCAGCTTGGGCGGGCCCTCGCCGTCGTAGCGCAGGTCGAACCGGCCGTAGATGCTCGGCGGCTCCTCGGCCCACGTGCGGCGGATCTGCGGCCGGGCCATCGGCGGGATGTGCAGCCGGTCGAACAGGTCGTTGTCGACGAGGTGGTCCCCGGCGGCCACGCACATCTGGAACAGCTGGCTGACCGCGCCCTCGAGTTCCTGGACCTCCGCCATCGAGAAGTCGTAGAAGGGCCCCTCGCGCCAGTAGCTGCGCACCGCGCCGCCGGGCAGGTGGGTGCGGTTGTAGACCAGCCCCTGGGACTCGATCTCCGCCTCCCAGCCGGGACGGACGATGCCGCTCTCGATCCGTCGCACGGGGCGAGGCTCAGCTCCCGGCGCCGGTGCCGGCCCGGTTGCCGATGCCGCTGCCGATGCCGCCGCTCACCCGCTGCCCCGCGCTCACCTTGCCGGTCGCCGGCAGACCGGCACGCTGCCGGGCGACGCTGTCACCCGGGTTGATCCGCGTGCCCCCCGGGGGCAGCACGGTGCCGACCGGCAGGCCGGAGCGGAAGCCGCCGAGGTAGAGGAAGAACAGGCCACCGCCTCCGAAACCCCCGCCGCCGTCGTCGTCGCAGAGGTCCTCGTCGACGATCTCGCCGTTCTCGTCGGTGCAGTAGGCGACCTGCTCCTCGTCGTCCTCGCCGCCCGCGGCGCACCCGGCCATGAAACCGGTCGCGGCGGTGGCGAGCACCGTCGTGGTGAGCGCGGCGCGGACGCGGTTGGAGACCGCCATGACCAGGTTCCTCCTCGGGTTCCCCCCCGACCCTAGGTCCTCCTCCCCCGCGACCGCTCGGCCCCTGCCGCGGGGCACCGCCGGGGGTGCCGGCACGGGCGGCCCGCCGGCGCCGCGGCATCCCCTCGGGTCGCGGGACCGCAGCCCCCGATGGCACGGTTCTCGCCAGTCCGCCGGACGCACGCCGACCGCCCCACCGGGGCCGCAGACCACGGAGGTCCGCCGAGCATGAGGTACCGCGAGAGCGGCAGCCTGGACACGTCCGGGGTCAGGGACACGCGCGGACGGAGCGGGCTCGGGGGCGGCCGGGGCATCGCGGTGGGTGGCGGTGGCCTCGGCCTGGTCGGACTCGTGGTCGTGGTGCTCCTGCAGGTGCTCGGCGGTGGGGACGGCGGCGGAGGCGCGGCCGCCGGCGCCTTCTCCGGCCTCGGACAGGACGGGACGGTCGACAACTCCGCCCTCGAGCAGAGCTGCCGCACCGGCGCCGACGCCAACGAGTCGGTCGAGTGCGCGGTCGTGGCCGACGTCGAGTCGATCCAGGACTACTGGACCGGCGTGCTCGGCCAGCAGTACGTGCCCACCGAGACGGTCTTCTTCACCGGCGGCGTCCAGACCGCGTGCGGTGCCGGCTCCAGCGGATCGGGCCCCTTCTACTGCCCGGCCGACCACCTGGTCTACATCGACCTGACGTTCTTCGACCAGCTCCGGCAGCAGTTCGGCGCCCAGGGCGGGCTGTTCGTCGACGCCTACGTGCTCGCGCACGAGTACGGCCACCACGTGCAGAACCTGCTGGGCATCAACGCGCGGGTCACGCCCGGGGAGAGCGGGCCGACCAGCGGAACGGTCCGGCTGGAGCTGCAGGCCGACTGCTTCGCCGGCACCTGGGCCCACCACGCCGAGACCGTGCCCGACGACTCGGGCGAGCCGCTGATCGCCGACATCACCGACGACGACATCGATCGCGCCCTGGACGCCGCCGCACGCATCGGCGACGACTTCATCCAGGAGAACCTGGGCAGCGGCACCGTGGACCAGGAGGCCTTCACCCACGGCAGCTCGCAGCAGCGGCAGCGCTGGTTCCGCACCGGCTACGAGACCGGCGACCCGTCGGCCTGCGACACCTTCTCCACCGACGACCTGGGCTGAAAGAAGGACCCCCGTGCCCCCCACCGCTCGCAAGCTCGCGCCGGTCCCCTGCACGGGGGCCGACAACCTGACCGTGACCCGCGACGGCGACGCGGCCGTCCTGACCATCGACCGTCCGGCGAAGCGCAACGCCATGACCCAGGCGATGTGGGCCGCGCTGCCCGGGGTGCTGGCCGGACCCGCCGCCGATCCGGCGGTGCGGGCGCTCGTGGTGACGGGTGCGGGACCGAGCTTCTGCGCCGGCGCCGACATCGCCGGCCTGCTCGGCGGCGCGGACCCGCGGGACCCCATGGCCGACCTGCGGGCGGACAACCTCGCGGCACAGGCCGCGCTGCGGACCTTCCCCAAGCCGACCATCGCCATGATCCGCGGGCACTGCATCGGCGGCGGCGTGGAGATCGCCGCCGCGTGCGACCTGCGCTTCGCCGACCCGTCCAGCGTCTTCGGGGTCACCCCCGCCAAGGTCGGGATCGTCTACCCGCCGTCGTCGACGAAGGCCCTTCTCGACCTGGTGGGCCCGGCGACGACCAAGTACCTGTTGTTCAGCGGGGAGCTGCTCGACGGCGCCGCCGCACTGCGCACCGGGCTGGTCGACCAGCTGGTCGAGGCCGACGAGCTGGAGGCCGAGGTCCGGCGCTTCACCGGGGTGCTCGCAGCCCGGTCGGCGCTCACCCAGCGGGCGACCAAGGAGGTCGTCGCGGCCCTCACCGCCGGCGCCGGTGCCGACGCCGTCGTGGCCCGCTGGTACGAGGAGACGATCAGCGCCGGGGAGCTGCCGGAGGGGGTCGCCGCCTTCGCCGAGCGGCGCCCGCCGCGCTTCGGCTGGACAGGCTGACCTGCAGATCCGGTTTCGAGACCCACCGGGCAGGGGTACCTAGACCTTCGCGGCGCTACCACGGAGACGGAGCACGGCGCGGCGTCCAGCCGCGCACCGGACCATCTCCCCGCCTGCCGCGGCGCACGGATGCGCCGGGCGGAGAAGCCGGTCGACCCGCACCGCTGAAAACAGTGGCACGTGTGGGAGGACCGCTCCAGGGTAGCGCCCCTCCGATTCCGAGTACTGCCCACGCACACAGCCGAGGAGGACCGATGACTCACTCCATCGACGCCCCGCTCCCCCCGCCCACCACCACGACCGGGGGCACGGGCCAGAGCTCGTCGAAGCCGACCGACGTCGCCAAGGGCGAAGCCCGGGACGCCAAGGACACCGCGAAGAACGAGGCGAAGCAGACCAAGGACACCGCCAAGAACGAGGCCAGCAAGGTCGGCCAGACCGCGGCCCAGGCCGGTAGCGAGGTCGCGTCGACCGCCGCCGACCAGGCGAAGAACGTCGCGCACGAGACCCAGCGCCAGGCGCAGGACCTGCTGAAGCAGGGGCAGGACCAGCTCAAGGAGCAGGCCATGTCCCAGCAGCAGAAGGCTGCCCAGGGCCTCAGCGCGCTGGCCGGCGAGCTGCGTGGCCTGGCCGACGGCAGCAGCGAAGGCGCCCCCGGTCCCGCCCGTGACCTGCTCCAGCAGGCCTCCGGCGTCATCGACGGCTTCGCCGACAAGCTGCAGAACCGTGAGCCGGCCCAGCTGCTGGACGAGGTCCGGTCGATGGCCCGCCGTCGCCCCGGGATGTTCCTGCTCGGAGCGGCCGTGGCCGGTATCGCCGCCGGCAGGCTGACCAGCGGCGTGCGCGCCGCGCACAGCGACTCCTCCCCGTCCGGCACCACGGGCGGCTACCCGACGACGAACTACGTCGACCCCACGCCGACCTACTCGGACACCACGAGCACCTACACGGGTACCGGTGCGGCCTACTCCACGGCCGGCTCGGCCCCGCTGCCGCCGCCCCCGTACGGGACCGTGCCGCCCGAGGGCGTCGTGCCCCCGGTGCCCGCCCCCGGCTGGGACGACCCGGCGCGCCGCCCGGGCGGGGTGGTCTGAGCCATGTCCACCCCTTACTCCGGGGCCACCCCGGCAGGTGGCCAGGCCGGTTACGCGCCCCCCGCCGACCCGGCAGCGCAGCAGAACTACGCCAGCGACTACACCGAGAACACGGCCCACAGCGGCGCCATGGGTACGCCCATGACCGCTGCCGGTAATCCGGACATCGAGGGCATCTCGGTCGGCACGCTCATCGGCGAGGTCACCAAGGACCTCTCCACCCTCATGCGCCAGGAGCTCGAGCTCGCCAAGGTCGAGATGAAGGCCGAGGCGAAGAAGGCCGGGCAGGGCGCCGGGATGTTCGGCGCCGCGGGCTTCGCCGGCTACATGGTGGCGCTGTTCCTCTCCCTCGCCCTGATGTGGGCGCTGGCCAGCGCCATCCCCACCGGGTGGTCGGCACTCATCGTGGCGATCCTCTGGGGCATCGTCGGCGCCGTCGCCTTCGTGATGGGCCGCAAGAAGTTCCAGCAGGTGAACCCGAAGCCAGAGCGCACCGTGGACACGCTGTCCGAGGTGCCCGGGGCCCTCAAGCCCAACTGACCCGCCGACCTCCCCCACTCCCGAAGGAGTCCAGACATGACCAGCAGTGACCCGGAAGTCATCCGCCGGCAGATCGAGGACACGCGGCGCGAGCTCAGCTACGACGTCGACGCCCTCAACGAGAAGGTCAACCCCTCCCGCGTCGTGGACCGGCGGGTGACCGCCGCCAAGGGCCGCGTGAGCAACCTCAAGGACAAGGTGATGGGTTCCGCTCACGAGACCACCCAGCAGGCGCACGGCATGGCGTCCAACGCCGCCGGCTCCGCACAGGGTGCGGCCCACTCCGCGGCCGACAGCGTGCAGGGGGCGGCGTCCAGCGCCGCCGGCGCCGTCCAGCAGGCTCCGGACCAGGTGATGCGCCAGGCGCAGGGGAACCCCCTCGCCGCGGGGCTGATCGCCTTCGGCGTCGGCTGGCTGGTGTCGAGCCTGCTGCCTGCCACGCAGAAGGAGCAGCAGCTCGCGCGGCAGGCGGAGTCGGCGGTCCGTGAGAACAAGGACATGCTGATGGCCCCGGCCAAGCAGGCGGCCCAGGAGATCGGCGAGGAGCTCAAGCCGGCGGCCCAGGACGCCGTGGAGTCGGTCAAGTCGACCGCCCAGGACGCGGCCACCACCGTCAAGGGCGAAGGCCAGTCCGCCGTGCAGGACGTGCAGGGCCAGGCCCAGCAGTCCAAGGACACGGTGCAAGGCCAGGCCCAGCAGTCCAAGGACACGGTGCAGGGCCAGGCCCAGCAGTCCAAGGACAAGGTGCAGAGCCAGACCTCCGGCTCCTGACCCTGACGGGTCGCTGACCCGCTCGCTCGATACCGCGCCCCGCCGGGTTCTCCCGGCGGGGCGCGGTGCTGTCCTGGGGGCGGTGGACGGTCCGCCGGCGCTGACCCGTTGGGGTGAGGACGCCGTCCGCGTCCCTGCTGCCGCCGGTGCGGGAGGCCGAAGACCACGGCATGACCGCCGCCGTCCTCGACCGGGGCCTCCCCGCGCCCGCGTGGCGCGCCGCCCTGCGGGGTCCCCTGCCGGCCACGCTCCTCTTCCTCGCCACGACGGCTCTGCTCGCCATCGGCGTGCTACCCGTCGTGCACACCGGAACGGTGCTGGCCGGCCTCGCGACGGCCGCACTCGCCGTCGGCACCGACTGGCTGACCCGCGGGTCGACCGCTGCCCTGCGCGCCGTCGCGGTCCCGATGGCCGGCACCGCCGCCGTCGCGCTGCTGCACTCCGGCACCGAGGTCCCCGGACTCCTCCTCCTCGGCGCCGCCCCCGCGAGCGCACTGGCCGCCACGGCGCAGCGCCTGGGCCGCCAGGCCGCGGTCATCGACCGGCTGCAGACCGAGCAGCAGACGCTGCTGGAACAGGTCCAGAGCCGCGCCGACGAGCTGGACCAGGCCTCCCGGATCCTGGCTGCCCGCGCGCAGACCATGACCAGCGTCATCGACGCGGTCACCGAGCAGTCGATCATCGGCACGGACCCCGACGGCACCATCCGCGTCTGGAACCCGGGGGCGGAGAAGCTGCTCGGCCTCCCCCGCGCCGACGTGGTCCGCAGGCGCTCGATCCTGGACTTCCACCTCGCGGAGGAACTGGAGGACGCGGCCGGGAACGGCGGCGCCGCGGTCGGGCTCTTCGCCCTCGTGCAGGCCGCGCAGGAGCACGGCAGCGACGTCCGCGACTGGACCTACGTGGGCGCGGACGGCCGGCAGCGCACCGTCTCCGTGGCCGTCACGCCCCGCACCGACGACCGCGGCGTGCACGCCGGCTGGAACTTCGTCGGCACCGACATGACCGAGGTGCGGGCGACCGAGCGGATGAAGGACCAGTTCGTCAGCCTCATCTCCCACGAGCTGCGCACCCCGCTGACCTCGATCCTGGGGTACCTCGAGCTGGTGCTCGACGACGACGAGCAGACGCTCACCGACGAGCAGCGGCAGTACCTGACGACGGTGGAGCGCAACGCCGACCGGCTGCTGCGCCTCGTGGGCGACCTGCTGTTCACCGCGCGCGTCGAAGCCGGCCAGTTCACGCTGCAGCCGGAGGACGTCGACCTGGTGACCATCGTGCAGGCCGCGGAGGACACCGCCCGCGTCTCCGCCTCGACCGCGGGCGTGCAGCTGCGGGTGGACGCGCCCGCCGAGCCGCTGGTGATCCCGGGCGACCCGGTGCGGCTGGGCCAGGCCTGCGACAACCTCGTCTCCAACGCCGTGAAGTTCACGCCCTCGGGCGGGCAGGTCACCCTGACCGTCGCGACCGGCTGGCAATCGGCCGACGGTGCGGTGACCCCGGACGAGCGGCCCGGCACGGTGCCGGTCGCCCAGCTGTCGGTGCGGGACACCGGCATCGGCATCCCGAACGACGAGCAGGGCAAGCTGTTCACCCGGTTCTTCCGCGCCTCGACCGCCCAGCGCGCCGCCGTCCCCGGTGTGGGGCTGGGCCTGTCGATCACCAAGGCGATCACGACCGCCCACGGCGGCACGCTGGACCTGGTGAGCGCGGAGGGCCAGGGCACCACCTTCACCCTCACGCTCCCCCGCGACATGCGCTGATCCCGGCGCCGACAGCGCCCCCCGTCCCCGCCCGGGGCCGGGGGCGCTCTGCTTCCGCGGGAACGCAGCGCGCCCGGAGGCCGTCAGCGCGCCCAGCCGCCGGCCCCCTCGCAGGGGCCCGCTCCGAGCGTGCGAGGAGTGGGGGGCGAGGGGGTCCTCTTTCTTGCGGATTCCTTGCGCTTTCCGGGCGGGTGGCCTGCGGAAGGGCCTCCAGAGTTCTCCTTGTCGCCGGAAGAGCCGGTGGCACGGACACAGGGAGAACGAACGACATGAGCGCCACGGTCACCGGCACCACCACCCGCAAGGTCATCGGCTCGCTCGGTGTCATCGGCGCCGCGGCCGCCGTCGCCGGCATGGGGACCTTCGGTTCCTTCACCGACAGCACCACCCCGGTCGCCACGACCATCTCCTCCGGCACGGTCTCCATCGACCTCGCCCAGGCCAGCACCCTCGACTTCGTGGCCGGCGACCTGATCCCGGGCGACTCGGTCACCCGCACCTTCACGCTGAAGAACGACGGCGGCAGCGACCTCGCCTCGATCAACCTGGCCTCGGTCGCCACCACCTCCAGCGTCCTGACCACCGACACGACCAACGGCCTGCAGCTGGCCGTCAAGTCCTGCCCCGTGGCCTGGACCCAGAGCGGCACCTCGTTCACCTGCGCCAGCGGCGAGCAGACGCTGCTGTCCGGCTCCGCCGTGAACAACCGCGCCCTGACCGCCCCCGCGTCGCTGGTCGCCGGCCAGTCGGACAACCTCGCCATCTCCTACTCGCTGCCCACCTCGGCGGGCAACGAGTTCCAGGGCAAGCAGGCCGCGTTCAGCCTCACCTTCACCGCCACCCAGCGCACCGCGCCGGCCGCGCGCTGACCCGGCTGATCCGACCGGAGATCACACCATGACCGCCGTCCTCCCCGTCCGTGGCCCGGGGGCAGCACAGACGCTGCCCCCGGCCGAGGACAACCGCTCCGCGCACGACCGGTCCGCCGGTCCGGCCCGCACGCTGGGCCTGCTCGCCCCGTGGCTGGTCCGCGGAGTCGTCGGGCTGGCCGTCGCGGTCTTCGCACTGCTCGCCGTGGGACCCCACGCCCTCGGCTACCGCACCATGACGATGCTCACCGGCTCCATGGCCCCGATGATCGAGCCCGGCGACGTCACCGTCGTCACACCCATCGCCGTCGAGGACGTGACCGAGGGCATGGTCATCACCTACCACCAGCCGATCGGCGACCGCTCGCTCGTCACCCACCGGGTGGTCGAGGTGGAGCGCGGCGCGGACGGCAGGGTCAGCGTCCTCACCAAGGGCGACGCCAACGAGGCGGTCGATCCCTGGACCGCGACCCTCGAGGGCGACACCGCCTACCAGGTCCGGGCCGTCGTGCCCGAGCTCGGCCACCTCATCCAGGCGCTCCGCGCCCCCGTGATCACCCAGGTGCTGCTCTACGGCGCCCCGGCCCTGCTGGCCGGCTGGCTGCTGCTGACCATCTGGCGGCCCACGACCGAGACCCCCGGCACCACCGCGACCCGCGACGAGGAGCACCAGGCATGAACGCGATCCGCCGCACGGCCGTCCTGATCGGCCTGACCGCCTGCGTCGTCGTGGGCAGCAGCATCCCCGCCTCGGCGACCTTCACCGACATCGTCTCCACGAGCCCCGCCACGCTGCGCGCGGCCACCGTCGCCGCCCCCACCGGGCTGGTCCTCGACGACTCCTGCATCACGACGACGACGACGGTGAAGCGCACCGTCCACACCCACCCGGGTACCGGCGTGCAGACCACGACGTACTACAACTCCTCCACGTCGCAGTCGGTCAGCTCCAGCAACGTGCAGGGCACCACCACCTCGACGGTCGCCGGCCCCCGCCCGAACGAGACGACCACCACCACGGTCACCAAGAACACCGACCTGCACGTGTCGCTGAGCTGGACCGCCAGCCCGTCCCGCGGCGTGAGCGGCTACGCCGTCTCCGCCCACCTGGGCATCAACGGGTCGGTCGCTCCGCTGATGACCACCGGCAGCGGCACGACGTCGGTCACGCAGGTGCAGGACGCCGACGCGCTCTACTACCAGCCGAGCCTGTCGGTCACCACCCGCACCACCTACGGATGGACCGCCGCCTCGGCACCGACGCGGGTGCTGTCGTGCTGACCGCCCTCGTCGTCGACGCCGACGACCTCGCCCGCCGCCGCGCCATGGGGCTCCTCCGCCTCGGCGGCTGGCAGGTCCACGAGGCCGCCGACGTGGGAACCGCCCTCCGGCTGGCCGCCGCCTCTCCCTTCGACCTGGTCGTCACCGACGCGTCGGTGGCCGGGGAGGACGGGCTGGAGCTGCTCCGGCAGCTGCGCCGCGACGGATCGCGGGCCCGCTTCCTGGTGGTGACCGCGGCGGACCCGGAGGCGCTGGCCGCGGAGGCGGCCGCCGCCGGAGCGTGGGCCTGCCTCACCAAGCCGGTCGACGCCGGCACCCTCCTCAGCTTCCTGCGCAGCCGGACCACGGGGCCGGCTGCGCGGGGCGACCAGTACGAGATCCACGAGGTCGGCGACCTGCACGACGCCGACATCGAGGACGACCTGATGGACCGACTCCAGGAGATCTACGTGACCGCGCTGCCGGGCCGCCTGTCGGCCATCGACATCCACACCCGCGAGGGCAACAGCCCCGCCGTGGCCTCGGCCGCCTACACCCTGGCCGGCGCCAGCGGCCAGCTCGGGCACCCCGAGGTGGCCTCCATCTGCCAGGCGATCGCCGCCGATGCCCGTCGCGGCGTCCTGGCCCACTCCCGGGTGCAGCACCTGCATGCACTCGCCGGCGTCTGAGCCCTGACCCCGCTCAGCCGCAGCACGACGGAGGGCCCGCAGACGAGGGGGAATCGTCTGCGGGCCCTTCGGCGTGCGGCCCCCTCGCAGGGGCCCGCCGCGAGCGTGCGAGCGGTGGGGGGCGAGGGGGTCCTTCTTCAGGCAGCCACGAGGCGGTAACCGACCCCGCGCACGGTGCGGATCTCCGGTGAGTTCAGGCCGGCGGCGACGAGCTTGCGACGCAGGTTGGACATGTGCGCCTCGACCAGCCGGAGGTTGCCCTCCCAGTCGGTCTGCCAGACCTCGCGCAGCAGCGTCTCGCGCTGCAGCACGCGGCCCGGCCGCGAGGCCAGCGCCGCGAGCAGGTCGAACTCCGTGCGGGTCAGGTCGACGACGGCGCCGTCGACCCGCACCTCCCGGCTCTCCTCGTCCACCTCGAGCTCGGCGAGCCGGCGGACCGACTCCTCCACCTCGGGCGCCACCTGCGGGATGGCCGCGGTGCGCGGGAAGCGGAGCATCGCCTGCACCCGCGCCACCAGCTCGCGGGGCGAGAACGGCTTGGCCATGTACCCGTCGGCACCGACGGCCAGCCCGATGAGCAGGTCGACCTCCTCGGCGCGCGCGGTCAGCATGAGGACGTAGCAGGCGGTCTCGGCACGGATCTGCCGGCACAGCTCGGTCCCGTCGGTGTCGGGCAGGCCGAGGTCCAGCACGATCAGGTCCGGCGCCTCGCGGCGCACCTCCGCCATGCACTCGGCTCCGGTACCGACGGCCCGCACGTGCATCCCGGCGCGGCCCAGGACCGTGCTGACCAGCTCACGGATCTCTTCGGTGTCCTCCACGACGAGCACGGATGGCTTCTCCACGATCCTCCTCCCTCCGATGCCTCCAGGGACGCCCGGGACCGAACCGGTCGGGGTCACCTGCTCCAGTGTTCGGCGGACGCACCGGCCAGCTTGAGCCGAGCCGGGTGGAGGGGGTGCTCACCCCTCACCCCTCCGGGTGACGCCGGACGCGCTCGGCTCAGCTACTCCGACGGCGGGGCCGTTGCGGAGTGCGGGGCACGACGTGCCCTCCTCCCCCGTGGAGGCGCGCTCACCCGCTGAGGAGCTGGTCATGGACGGCAACGTCCGCGTGCTCGTGGTCGACGACGACCCCGACATCGCCCACTTCGTGCGCACCGTCCTGCACAAGGCCGGGATGACCGCGGTGGCCTGCTTCGATCCGCTGGAGGCTCTCGCGCTGGCCGCCCGCGAGCCCTTCGACGCGGTGGTCACCGACATCGAGATGCCGGGCATGAACGGGCTGGAGTTCCTGGGCCGGCTGCGCGAGCTGCAGACCGACCTGCCCGTGGCCGTCATGACCGCGCACGCGTCGGTCGACTACGCCGTGGAGGCGCTCCGCCGCAACGCCGACGAGTTCATGGTGAAGCCGGTGCGCCGCGACGAGGTGGTGACGACGGTGCGCCGGCTGGTCGAGCTGGGTGCCAGCCGCCGGGCCACGGCGCGGCACCAGACGGTGCTGGCCATCGGCGCCCACCCCGACGACGTCGAGCTCGGCATCGGCGGCACCCTGGCCGCACACCGGTCGGCCGGTGACCAGGTCGTCGTCCTGACCCTGTCCCGCGGTGCCCGCGGTGGCGAGGCCGGTGACCGCATGGGCGAGTCCATCGCCGCCGCCGAGCTCATCGGCGCGCGGTTGTTCATGGAGGACCTCGAGGACACCCGCATCAGCGAGAGCGACCCCACCGTCTCGATCATCGAGCGCGTCGTGGCCCAGGTGCAGCCGACGATCGTCTACACCCACTCCAAGCACGACCGCCACCAGGATCACCGCGCCGTCCACCAGGCGGCGACGGTCGCCACCCGGAACGTGCCCACGTTCGCCTGCTACCAGAGCCCGTCGGCCACGGTCGACTACCGGCCGACCCGGTTCGTGAGCATCGACGGGTTCACCGACACCAAGCTCGCCCTGCTCGCGTGCTTCGACTCGCAGGTCGGCATCCGCAGCTACATGCAGGACGACTTCGTCCTCGCCACGAGCCGCTACTGGTCCCGCTACGGCGGCGGTCAGCACTGCGAGCCGCTCGAGGTGATCCGCGAGGCCAGCGCCGTCGTGGGCGCGCAGAACGCCTCCTCCACCACCTCCACCGCCATCCCCGTCCAGTTCTCGAACCTCTCGGAGCGCTCCGGTGTCTGATACCTCTCCCGTCCGCGTGCTCGTGACCGGCGCCGGGGGGCCCGCGGGCGTCGCCGTCCTCCGGTCCCTGGCCCGGCGTCCCGACGTCACGCTGCTGGCCGCCGACATGGACCGCTACGCCAGCGGCCTGTACCTCGTCGACGCCGGTGCGCGCTTCCTCGTCGAGCCGGGCCTGTCCGAGACGTTCGTCGACTCCCTCGTCGCCCTGTGCGAGCGGGAGCGGGTCGACGTCCTGTTCTCCACCGTCGACGTCGAGCTGCCGCGGATCGCCGCCGAGCGCAAGCGCCTGGACGCCGCCGGCACCGCGCTGGCCGCGCCCAGCCTGGAGACCCTCGAGGTCTGCCTGGACAAGCTCGCGCTCGCCCGCCGCTGCGCCGACGTGCTGCCGACGCCGCGCACCGAGCTGCTCGGCACGACCGACCCGGAGTCGTGGGACTTCCCGGTCATCGTCAAGCCGCGCCGCGGCGCCGGCTCGAGGGGCGTCCACCAGGTCGACGACGCCGAGGCGCTGCGGGCGCTGGGTGCCGACGAGGACACCCTCGTGCAGGCGATGCTGCCGGGCGACGAGTACAGCGTGGACACCCTGGCCGACGCCGACGGGCACGTGGTCGCGGCCGTGCCCCGCTCGCGCCTGCGGGTCGACTCCGGGGTCTCGGTGGCCGGCTGCACGGTGGCCGACCGCGAGCTGGAGCAGACCGCGCGCCAGGTGGCCGAGGCCATCGGTCTGGTGGGCGTGGCCAACGTCCAGCTGCGCCGGGACGCCGAGGGCCGCGCCGCGCTGCTCGAGGTCAACCCGCGCTTCCCGGGCGCCATGCCCCTCACCGTCGCGGCCGGCGTGGACATGCCCTCGCTGGCCCTCGACCTGGCCCTGGGCCGCCCGCTGCCGGACTCGGTGCCCTTCACCGAGCTGGCCGTCGTCCGGTACCTCGAGGACGTCTTCCTGGACCCGGCCGACGTGCTGGACGAGGCGATCCGATGACCACCGAGCTGGTCCGCACCGACCACCACGTGCACTCCACCTGGTCCGACGACGCGGTGAGCACGACATGTGCGAACCTGGCCGCCGCGCGCGACGCGGGGCTGACCAGCATCCGCATGGTCGACCACGTCCGCACCTCCACGACCTACGTGCCGGAGTTCCTGGCCGAGGTCGCGGCCCTGCCGCCGATCGAGGGTCTCGAAGTGCTCACCGGTGTCGAGGCCAAGATCCTCGACGCCTCCGGCCGCCTCGACGTGCCCGACGACCTCGTCGTCGGCGCCGGCGGGGTGGACCGCGTGCTCATCGCCGACCACCAGTTCCCCGGGCCGGACGGGCCGTGGAGCCCGCGCCGCACGCTCGAGGAGATGGAGCGCGGCCTCGCCGCGCAGGACGCGCTCGGCATCCTCGTCGAGGCCACCGTCCGCGCCATGGACCGGGCCGGCCGCGGCCAGCTCGCCCACGTGTTCTCGCTGCTGCCCAAGATCGGCCTGACCGAGTCCGACCTGACCGACGAGCACGTCCACGCCGTGGCGCGGGCCGCCGTCCGCACCGGGACGACGGTCGAGGTCAACGAGAAGTGGCGCTGCCCCGGGCCCCGCGTGGTCCTCGCGTTCGCCGCCGCCGGCGTGACGCTCGTCGGCTCCACCGACAGCCACGAGGCGTCGTCGGTGGGCCGGTACTCCTGGGTCGCCGAGGCGGACTCGGCCCGACGTCTGGTGGCTGCCCGATGAACGAGGTCCTGGCCGCCGGCCCCGAGCTGGCCGAGATCGGCCGCGGCGTGCTGGTCGGCGTCCTGCTGCTGTTCGTCGCCTTCGGCGCGATCCCCGTGCTCGCCGGCCTGGCGCAGTTCCTGATCATCCCGGTGCACGCCGTGCGCAACCACTACCGCGAGACGGGGCCCTACCTGCCCAACGTCGCGGTGGTGGTGCCGGCGTGGAACGAGGCGGCCGTGCTGACCACCTCGGTCGAGCGGCTGATGGCGCTGGACTACCCGCCGGACCGGCTGCGGGTCTACGTCGTGGACGACGCCAGCACCGACGACACCCCTGCGGTCATGGCCGCGCTCGGCGACCGCTTTCCGGGGCGGGTCGTGCACCTGCGCCGCGAGAAGGGCGGCGAGGGCAAGGCGCACACCCTGAACCACG
This sequence comes from Blastococcus goldschmidtiae, assembly GCF_031845325.1. NCBI lineage: Bacteria > Bacillati > Actinomycetota > Actinomycetes > Geodermatophilales > Geodermatophilaceae > Blastococcus > Blastococcus goldschmidtiae. Next base: position 29,661 of record NZ_JAVREI010000020.1, read on the forward strand.
GGCTGCGCGAGATCCTCACCGACGACTGGATGGAGGCGCTCCTGATCATGGACGCCGACGTCATCTACGCACCGGACTCGCTGCGCAAGATGACCCGCCACCTGGCCGACCCGACCGTCGGCGCGGTCACCGCCTACATCCGTGAGGGCAGCCGTGACCCCAACGGCATGACCCGCTTCATCGGCTTCGACTACCTGGCGGCGCAGGCGGCCTCGCGGCGGGCGCAGAACGTGGCCGGCGCGATGGCCTGCCTGGCCGGCGGCGCCCAGCTGCACACCCGGGAGAACCTCGAGGCCATCGGCGGGCAGATCGACACCTCCTCGCTGGCCGAGGACACCGTGACCACCTTCCGCACCCAGCTCGCCGGGCGCCGGGTCGTCTTCGAGCCGCACGCCCGCGTGCTGGCCGAGGAGCCGGCCGGCATCGACGCGCTGTGGAAGCAGCGGCTGCGCTGGGCGCGGGGCAACGTGCAGATCACCTCGATGTACCGCCACCTGTGGTTCCGGAAGTCGGTCCACCCCGGACTCGGCGGCTTCTTCTTCGGGGTCTTCTGGTTCGCGATCCTGCTGCTGCCGCTGGCCATGCTGCTCACCTCGATCGGCCTGATCGGGCTGTACATGCTGGACAGCGACCTGGCCGCATCGGTCTTCGGAGCCGCGGTCTTCGTGCCGGTGGCGACCTTCGTCTTCATGATCACCATGACGATCTCGGTCGACCCGCGGGTCGGGCTGAAGGTCTGGCGGGAGGCCCTGCTCTTCCCGGGCCTCATCTCCTTCACCGTCCTGGCCGGGGCCACGTTCCCGATGCTGGTGCCGTGGGGCGGTGGCACGAGCAGCGGGTGGACGCTGTTCGTCTACAGCTGGCTGGTGCTCTGCGTGCCGACGGCGTTCCTGGTGCGGAAGCTGGAGCTGTCCCGTTGGGGCCGGCGGCTGGCCCCGATCGGGCTCTACCTCGTCGGCTTCGGCCCGATGATGTGCGCGATCACCGTGGACGCCTACGTCAAGGAGTTCCGCGGGGCCGCGATGACCTGGGACAAGACCGAGAAGACCGGGAGGGTCACCGTATGAGCCGGGGCCGCACCACCTCCGACCGGGCCGCGACTGCGATCGCGCAGTCCCTCGCCGCCCGCCCGTACCGCATCTCGCCGCCGGTCGTGCTGACCGACGAGGAGCTCGCCGCCCGCGGCGGGGTCATCCCGGTCTGGGCCGATCCGATGGCGCTGGCCGACGAGACCGAGGTCGACCGGCTCCGCGAGCGCCGGCTGTTCGCCGGACTCGTGGTGGCGATCACCGTCGTCGTCCTGCTCTGGACGGTGCGCTCGCTGCTGATGTGACCACCTGCGGCCCCCTGACCCAGGGCCACGATCAGGTCAGCTGACCCCGGGCCACGATCAGGTCACCTGATCCCGGCGCGTCCTCCCCCACCGTGTGCGGTGAGGGAGGACGCGCTGCGGTGCGGGAGGACGCCGGTGACCGGGCGCCCGGCTCAGACGAAGGCGCTGATGCCGGTCAATGCCCGCCCCACGATCAGCTGGTTGATCTCCCGGGTGCCCTCGTAGGAGTACAGCGCCTCGGCGTCGTTGAAGAAGCGGACGACGTCGTTCTCGAGCAGGATCCCGTTGCCGCCGAACAGCTCGCGCGCCAGGCCCACGGTCTCCCGCGCCTGGTTGGTGACGTAGCTCTTGGCCAGCGCGGCGTGGTCGTCGCGGAACACGCCCTCCTCCTGGAGCTGAGCCACCCGCACGGCCATGCCGAGGCTGGCCGTCACGTTGCCGGCCATCCGCGCCAGCAGGTCCTGGATCAGCTGGAAACCGGCGATCGGGCGGCCGAACTGCTCGCGCTCCTTGGCGTAGGCCAGCGCCGCCTCGAACGCGCCCATCTGGCAGCCGACGGCGCTCCAGGCGACGCCGCCCCGGGTCAGCTTGAGCACCCGGTTGACGTCCTTGAAGGTGTTGCCGTCCGCGAGCTTGTTCTCCGCCGGGATCCGGCAGCCCTCGAAGGTGATGTCGGCGTTCTGCACCGTGCGGAGCGCGTACTTGCCCTCCATCTTGGTCGCGGTGAACCCGGGGGTGCCCTTCTCCACCACGAACGTCTTCACCGAGTCGTCGTCGACGTCGCGGGCGAAGACCACGACGAGGTCGGCGAAGGTGCCGTTGCCGATCCACCGCTTGGCGCCGTCGATGACCCACTCGTCGCCGTCGCGGCGGGCGGTCGTCTCCAGGCCGAGCGCGACGTCGGACCCACCGTGCGGCTCGGTGAGCGCGAAGCAGCCGATCTTCTCCAGCGAGAGCATGCCCGGCAGCCAGCGGCGCTTCTGCTCCTCCGAGCCGAGGGTGACGATCGAGCCCATCGCCAGCCCGTTGTGCACGCCGAGGAAGGTGGCCATCGACGGGTCCACCCGCGAGGTCTCCAGCGCGATGAAGCCGGTGAACAGCCGGGAGCCGCGCGGGGAGCCCTCGGTGTCGTAGCTGCGACCGACCAGCCCGGCCTCGGCGAACTTCGGGATCAGGTCCATCGGGAAGGTGGCGGCCTCCCAGTGCGCGTTGACCCCTGGCTTGATCTCGGTCTGCAGGAACTCGCGGATGCCGGCGAGCTCCTCGCGCTCGTCATCCGGCAGCAGTGACTCGTACGCGTACAGATCCCCGGGGATCAGGTCCTCGGTCATGGGCGTCCTCTCGTCGATGGCACCCAGCCCCTACCCGTCGTGCCCGGCCCGCAACTCGATCGCCGCCGACGGAGTGGACAGGTCCCCGGCCCGGTGCACCGCGTGCTCGGTGAAGCCCCGCTCCCCCGCCAGCCGGCGCACCGCCGTGCGGATGCGCTCGTCGGCGCCCGGGCCCATCACCGAGAAGGCGACGACGACCCGCCCGCCCGGGGCCAGCACCCGGCGGACGACGTCCCACTCGGGGGCCGGGGGCGTCCAGAACGCACGGACGTCGAACGAGGTGACGACGTCGAAGGGTGTCGTGCCCAGGTCCGCGCCGAGCAGCGTCGAGGTGACCAGGCGGACCCGCCCCTGCGCCACGGCGTCGGTGTTCCGGCGCTGCGCGGCGGTGGTCATGGTGGCGGACCGGTCGACGGCGACGACCTGACCGCGGGCCGTCCGCGCCGCCAGCAGCGAGACGAGGACGCCGTGACCGCAGCCGACCTCCAGCACCCGGTCGGTGTCGCCGGGCGCCACGATCCCGGCCGCCCACGCGAGCCGCTCCGAGGCGCGCACCGGCGGCTAGTTCAGCTGCCGCGTCGCGGCCGGCAGCCCGCCGCCGCCCACGAGCGCGGCGGTCGCGTCCTGCAGCGCGGTGAGGGCCACGCGCTGGGTGTTCGGGCCGGCCGAGACGCGGGCCACCCCCAGCTCCGCCAGCTCCCGGATCGACGGTGACCGGCCGGGAACGGTGATCAGGCTGAGCCGGCCGGGGCCGAACGCCTGGGCCAGCACCGCGATCTCCTCCCGGTCGACCACCCCGGGGACGAAGACCACGGGGGCACCCGCCTCCAGGTAGGCCCGCCCGCGGCGGACCGCCTCGGTGAGCACCTCGGTGCGGTCGGCGCCGGCCTCGGCCCGCAGGACGGCGTCGGTGCGCGCGTTGAGCACGAAGCCGATGCCGGCGTCCCGCCCGGCGGCGAGCACCGCCTCGACGGCCGCCACGGCCTCGTCCAGGGGCCGCATCGCGTCCTCGAGGTTCCCGCCCACCGCACCGGCCTGGATCGCCCGCCGCGCGGTCTCCCCCGGGTCGCCGTAGCCGGCCTCCATGTCCATGGAGACGGGCAGGTCCACGGCCGCGGCGATGCGGGCGACCATGTCCAGGTGCAGGTCCAGGGGGATCCGCTCGCCGTCCTCGTAGCCGAAGGTGGCCGCGATCGAGTGGCTGGCGGTGGCCAGGGCACGGACGCCGTCGGTGCCGGCCACCACCCGGGCGGAGACGACGTCCCACACGTTGGCGAGGACCAGGATCTCCGGGGCGGCGTGCAGGCCGAGCAGGGCACGGGCGCGGGCGGCGGGGTCGGGCACGGCCCGAACCTAGCCAGTGCCCGCCGTGCTGACCAGGAGGGCTGGCGCAGGTGGTTCAGGTAAGGCTAACCTGCCCGCGATGCCCCGACCCCGGTCCGGGCAGCCCGCTCCCTCCCGGTTAGGCGACTCCGCGCATGTACGTGTGCCACTGCAACGTGGTGACCGACCAGGACATCCTCGAATCGATCGCGAACGGGGCCCGCTGCGTGGCCGACGTCGCCCGCGAGACCGGAGCCGGCCGCACGTGCGGCGGCTGCGTGGAGACGATGCGCGAGCTCGTGTGCCAGCATTGCCCGGTCATGACCGAGCGACAGCTGGGAGTTGCAGGTGCAGCCCGTTAGTCCCCGAGTGGTCGAACTGCTCAACGATGCGTTGACCTTCGAGCTCACCGTCACCAACACGTACTTCCTCAACGCCCGCATGCTGGACGCCTGGGGACTCCCGAAGCTGGGCAAGGTCTTCTACGACCTGTCCATCGACGAGATGCGCGACGCCGACGCGATCATCCAGCGCGTGCTCCTGTTCGACGGCCACCCCAACCTGCAGCGCCTGGGATCGATCCGCGTCGGCGAGACCGCCGAGGAGATGCTGGTCCTGGCGCTCGACAGCGAGAAGGCCGCCGTGGCCCAGTTCAACGCCTCGGCCAAGGAGTGCCACGACCTCGGCGACCACGGCACCGCCGCCGTCTTCGAGGAGATGGTCCGGGACGAGGAGAAGCACGCCGACTGGTTCGAGGCACAGCTGGGCGCCATCGAGCGGGTGGGCGCGGCGCAGTACCTGGCCGCGCAGATCTCCACCGAGACGCCCTGACGGCTGCTCGGCACGCACCCACCGAGGGCCGCCTCCCGATCCACCGGGAGGCGGCCCTCGGCGCGTCAGTCGACGAGCAGTTCCCGGAGCTGCTCCAGCTGCAGCGTCGCGGCACGGAGCCCGATGCCGGTGTAGAAGACGTCGTCGTCCACCTGGAACGCCTGACCGTTCTCCACCGCGGTGAGCAGCGGCCACAGGGGTCCGGCGACGACGGCGGCCTCACCTGACTCGTCGGCCGGCCCGTAGGAGGAGTACAGGACGACGTCGGCGTCGGCGTCGGTGAGCCGCTCGGGGCTCAGCTCGGCGAAGGTCGTCGTCTCCCCCGTCGGCAGCTCGACCTGGTCGAGTCCGATGTCTGCGAGCACCGTGCCGATGAACGACTGCGGCTGATAGGCGCGGATGGGGCCGCCGACGAAGCGCAGCGGGCTGACCGTCGTCCCTGCGGGGTCTCCGATCGCCTCGCCGAGGTCGGCCGCCTGCTGCTCGTACTCGGCGAGCAGCTCTTCGGCCTCCTCCTCCTTTCCGAGCGCCTCCGCATCGAGCAGGAGGTTCTCCTTCCAGGTGTCACCGAGGTCGGCGGCGAAGACCGTCGGTGCGATCTGCGACAGCTGGTCGTAGATGGCCTCGTGCCGCACCGAGTTGGACAGGATCAGGTCCGGCTCCAGCGCAGCGATCTCCTCGAGGTTCGGCTCGGCGATGGTCCCGACGACCTCGACGTCGGCGGCGTCCTCGGCCAGGTAGCTGAGGAATTCCTGGGAGACGTCGGTGGTCACCGCGCCGACGGGGGTGACGCCGAGGGACAGGACCGAGTCCAGCTCCCCGGTGTCCAGGACGACGACCCGTTCCGGCCGCTCGGGGATCTCCGTGCTCCCCATGGCGTGTTCGACCGTACGCGGGAAGGCCTCGTCCGCGGCCGCGGTGGAGCCGGCCTCGGAGTCGGGCTCCTCGTCGCTCCCGCAGCCGGTGAGGGACAGAGCGGCGGCCAGGGCCAGGCCGGTCATCGAGAGGGCAGGGCGTCTCATGGTTCTCCTCGTGGTGGTGCGCACGTTCGACCGAACGTGCCTCTGGATCTGTTCGCCTCCGTGTGCGAGACTCGGCGCGAAGCTAGGTGAGGCTAGCCTAAGTCGGCGTCGTCGCCGCACCTGCCGCCAACCGGGGAGAACGCATGACCGAGACAGTGCAGATCCCGGTCTACCGGCCCTTCGCCGCGCAGGTCTCCCGCCTGCAGCGGCTGAGCCCGAGCTTCCTGCGCGTGACGTTCGCCGGGGCCGACCTCGACGAGTTCGGCAACAACGGCTACGACCAGCGGATCAAGGTCATGCTGCCGCTGCCCGGGCGGGGCATCGACGACTGCCCGACCGACACCGACTGGTACGGCGCCTGGCGGGCGCTGCCGGCCGAGCGGCAGATGCCGATCCGGACGTACACGATCCGCGCGATGCGTCCCGGGCTGCGCGAGGTCGACGTCGACTTCGTCCTGCACGGCGCGACCGGTCCCGCCTCGGCGTGGGCCGAGGCGGCCACGGTCGGAGACGAGGTGGTGCTCATCGGTCCCAACGCCCGCTTCCCCGGCCCGACCGGCGGCTTCGAGTGGCACCCGCCCGTCGACGCCTCCTGCCTGCTCCTCGCCGGCGACGAGACCGCGGTGCCGGCGATCTGCGCCATCGTCGAGTCTCTGCCGGCCGGTCAGCGGGCCCGCGTGCTCCTCGAGGTCCCCGAGGCCGGCGACGTGCTGAACCTGGCCGCCCCGTCCGGCGTCGAGGTCACCTGGCTGCCCCGCTCGTCCGGCGACGGCTCCCCCGCTCCCCGGGGCGCGCTGCTCACGGCGGCGGTCGTCGCGGCGGTGGCCGAGCTCGCCGAGGACCTGGCCCCCTCCCCCGTCGCGACGCTCGAGGACGTCGACGTCGACAGCGGGATCCTCTGGGAGGTCCCCACCGAGGGGAGCACCCCGGCCCGCTCCTCGGGCGTCTACGCCTGGCTGGCCGGCGAAGCCGGCGTGGTCAAGGGCCTGCGCCGTCACCTGGTGCAGGTGGCGGGGGTCGACCGGCGCTCGGTGGCGTTCATGGGGTACTGGCGCGAGGGCCGCCGGAGCGACTGACGCTCGGTTTGACACCGTGTCAGAGCCCGGTGTCACATGGGTCCGTGCCGAACACGCAGCTCGTCGCCATGGACGGCCTGAGCATGATCGGGACCCTCGGCTTCTTCGTCCCCGCGGCGCTCCTCGTCGCACTGGTCGTCGGAGCCGTGGTCCGGGACCGCCGGATCAGTGCCCGGGAGGCCGCCGAGGAGGCGACCCGCGAGGGCCACGCCCGCGAGGCGCTCCCGGACGGCGACGGGCCTACTCCTCGTCGAGCTGACTGAGCGCAGCCTCCACCGCCGCCGCGACCTCCGCAGCCATCTCGGTGCGGAAGGCGGCCAGCACGGCCTGCGCGGCGACCGGCTGCAGCCGCGTCACCGTCGCGAGGATCTCGTCGAGCCGCTCGCGCGGCGCCCCGGCCTCCACGAAGGCCCGCCAGCCGGTGTCGACGAACATCTGCACGTAGGTGCGCGCGATCGCCTGGACGTGCTCGTTGACCTCCGCCTGGGCGGCGATGAGGGCGGCGGGCGGCACACCCAGGGCGACCACCTGCAGGCCGGCCGTCAGCAGGGCCGGGTCCATCACCCGCATCCGGCCGTCGTCCAGCCGCTCCACCAGGCCCAGCTCGACGAGCTGGTCGACCACCTCGGGCTGCTCGGGCACGCCCGCGCGCGCGGCCAGCTCGGCGCCCGTGGTGACCTCGGGCTCCGGTGGCAGCCAGGGCGCCAGCAGCGCGCGGTGCAGCGCCAGGGTCGCGGAACTCGCGGTCGGAGGTGCGGTGGACAGCGTCCGCTGGATCATCGCGAGCGAGTAGCCCTCCGCCAGCATCTCGCGCACCAGCAGCAGCCGGGCGACGTGCTCGCGGCCGTAGTGACCGGTGCGGCCGACCATGCGGGGCGGCGGCAGCAGCCCGCGGGCGGAGTAGGCCCGCACGTTGCGCACGGTCAGCCCCACCCGCGCGGCCAGCTCGTCGACCGTCAGGTCGTGCTCGGAGGGCTCCCTCGCGGGGTCGTCCTGCGCTGCGCTCACCCATTCCCCCTTCCCGTCGTGACCTCACCGTAAGCCGCTCGTTCTATGTATCAGTTGTCGATGTCACCGTGATGGGTGTTCCATGAGCCCCATGCCTTGAGGGGATGCCATGTCGTTGGACGTGCTGCCACTGGCCGCCGAAACTCGTCCCGCGGGGGGAGCCGCCATCGGCGAGGTCCTCGCCGCCACCGCGATCGGGGCGGGCCTCACCGCCGTCCTGCTCGCCCTGGTCTTCGTGCACCGCACGCGGCGCTCCGCCGTCCTGACCCGCGTGGGCGACCGTCTCGGCGCCGCGACCGGCGTCCCGGCATGGGTGGCGCTGCCGACCGTGCTGACGACGATCTCACTGCTCGTGGCCCTGCTCGGGATGCTGTGGGACATCAGCCTGCACATCGGCATCGGCCGGGACGAGGGCCCGCTGGCCAACCCGGCCCACTTCCTGATCCTCTTCGGCCTCTTCGGTGTCTTCGCCGGCGGCGTCCTCGCGTGCGCCATGCCGCTGGACGAGAAGCCCGGCCCGTCCGCGGTCCACTTCCTGCGCGGCTGGGACGTCCCGGTCGGCGGCGTCATCCTCACCGCGGCCGGCTTCTACGCCCTGCTCGGCTTCCCTCTGGACGACGTCTGGCACCGCATGTTCGGCCAGGACGTCACACTCTGGGGCCCCACCCACCTGATGCTCATCGGCGGCGCCGGGCTCTCCATCGTCGGGCTGCTGCTGCTCGAGCAGGAGGGCCACGGCGGGCTGTCCACCGACGACGGCGACCGCAAGGTGGGCCGGACCGCCCGGTTCCTCCGGCAGGCCTCGGCGATGGGCGGGCTGCTCCTGGGGCTGTCGGTGTTCCAGGGCGAGTACGACTTCGACGTCCCGCAGTTCCGGCTGGTCCTGGAGCCGCTGATGATCGCCGGCGCGGCCGGCCTCGCGCTCGTGGCGGCCCGGCTGTTCATGGGCCGGGGTGGTGCCCTGGCCGCGGCCGCGTTCTTCCTCGTCATCCGTGGCGGCATCGCGCTGATCGTCGGCCCCGGCTTCGGCGAGATCCTGCCGACCTTCCCGCTCTACCTCGGCTCGGCGATCCTCGTGGAGCTGCTGGCCCTGTCGGTGGCGCTGCTCCGTAAGCCCCTGGCCTTCGGCGCGGTCGCCGGCGTGCTGATCGGCACGATCGGGCACGCGACCGAGGCCGGCTGGACCCGGTTCACCCAGACCCTGTCGTGGAACAGCGACATCCTGGTCGAGGGAACGCTGATGGCCCTCGTCGGCGGCGTCGTCGGCGGCCTGCTCGGCGCGCTGCTGGCCACCGGCCTGCGCAGGCAGCTCCCCCGCCCTGCGGTCGCCCGCACCGTCCTGGTGGGCTCCCTCGTGGTCCTCGCCGCGGCGGTGGCCAACGGTCTGGTCGCGACCGTCCCCGACGACGTCCAGGCCACCTTCGGCATCGAGGACGTCGAGACCGACCCCCGCACGGCGGACGTCACCGTCCAGCTCGACCCGGCCGGCGCCGTCGACGACCCAGCGTGGGTGCAGATCACCTCGTGGCAGGGCGACGGCCTGGTCGTCACCGCCCTCGAGCGGACCGGCGAGGGGGCCTACCGGACGACGCAGCCGGTCCCGCTGCACGGCACGTGGAAGACCCTGCTGCGGCTGCACGACGGCCGGACCCTGACCGCGATCCCGATCTACCTGCCCGCCGACGAGGCCATCGGCGAGGAGGAGGTGCCCGCCGAGGACGGCATGACGCGTTCGGCCATCCCGGAGATCGAGATCCTGCAGCGCGAGCTGAACGGCGCGACGGGCGGCCTGTGGACGATCTCCAACCTCGTCGTGCTGGTGTGCACCCTGGCGCTGATCGCGACCATCGCCTGGGGCGTGGGCCGCTACGCGCGGCGGGCCGGGGACCGCGACCCGTACGCCGACACCGCTCCGGACCGCCCGGCGGAGGACGTCGGCGCGCCCTCCGGGACGGGCCGCCGATGAGCCGGCGCACCGTCCTCGCGGCCACCCTGCTCCCGCTCGCCCTGGTCGTGTCCGGCTGCGCCGGCACGGATGCGCCGGACGATCCCGCCGCGAGCGGCTCGCCCGCGAGCAGGGCGCAGGACACGCCGGAGAGCGAGGCGACCACCAGCCCGCCCGCCGAGCCCGCGGGGACGACGCTGGCGGTGCAGGTCGCCGGCGGCCGGGTCACCGGGGACACGGGCCGGGTCACGGTCCCGCTCGGCGACCCCGTGACCGTCACGATCACCAGTGACGCCCCGGACGAGGCGCACCTGCACGGCTACGACGTCACCGCCGACCTCGCGGCCGGCGCCCCGACGGAGCTGGCCTTCGACGCGACGGTCCCCGGGGTGTTCGAGCTGGAGCTGCACGAGGCCGGGACGGTGCTGCTGACGCTGCAGGTCTCGTGACCGAGCGTGCGAGGTCACGTAGGAGCAGAGCACGCGGCGGCACGAGACCGACGAGCCCCGGCGAGGCGGTCTCGTGACGCGACCGACGAGCCCCGGCGAGGAGGTCACGTGACGCTGCTGGCGCACGGGGTCGGCTCACGCACCGACCTCCCGATCCCCCTGGGGTTGGCGCTGTACGGCGCGGGTGCGGCCATCCTGATCAGCTTCGCCGCGCTGCTGCTCTTCTGGCGCACCCCGAAGCTGGGCGGTCCGGACGCCGGGCGGCCGCTCCCGCAGGCCGTCCAGCGGATCGCGGACAGCGGCGCCGTCCGCCGCGCGCTCCAGGGGGTGGCTCTGGCGCTGTCCGTGCTGGTGGTCGCCGCGACGATCGGTGGGCCGCCGGAGACGGCACGCAACCTGGGACCGTGGGCGCTGTACGTGACCTTCTGGGTCGGCCTGGTGCCGGCCAGCCTGCTGCTCGGCCCCGTCTGGCGGGTGGTCAACCCGCTGCGCCTCCTGCACGCCCTGGCCGGGTCCGTCCTCCGCACCTCCCCCGGTGTGCACCGTCTCCCGGCCCTGGGACTGTGGCCGGCGGCGGTGTCCCTGCTGGTGTTCCTGTGGTTCGAGCTCGTGTACCCCGGCCGGGCCGAACCGACGACGGTCGCCGCCTTCCTCGTCGGCTACGCGGTGGTGCAGACCGGCCTGGCCCTCTGGTTCGGCGAGGACTGGTTCGCCCGCGGCGACGGCTTCGAGGTCTACTCCACGCTCGTCGCCCGGCTGTCGCCGTGGGCACGCCGCAGCGACGGCCGGCTGGTCGTGCGCAGCCCGCTGACGAACGCGGTGTCCACCCCGGAGCTGCCGGGCCTGGCTGCCGTCGTCGTCGTCCTGCTCGGTTCCACGGCGTTCGACGGGATCTCCCGCACCGCCTGGTGGCAGACCGGACCGGGTTCGGCCGAGGACGCGCTGTCGGGGACCATCGCCCTGCTCGCCTCGATCGCCCTCGTCGGCGGCCTGTACCTGCTCGGCACCCGGCTCTCCGGCCGGCTGGCCGGCCGGCCGGGCGCGATCCAGCCGCGCCGGTACGCCGCCACCGTCATCCCGATCGCGCTGGGGTACACGGTCGCGCACTACTTCAGCCTGCTGGCACTCGACGGGCAGACGACGTGGATCCTGCTGAGCAACCCGTTCGGCCTGTCCGGCGTGGACCTGTTCGGCACCTACGACAACGTCGTGGACCTGACCGCGGTCAGCCCGGACACCATCGCCTACGTCCAGGTCGGCGGGGTGATCGCCGGCCACGTGGCCGGGGTGACCCTCGCCCACGAGCGTGCGCTGCGCACGGAGCGGCACGCCCGCGCCTCGGACCAGCTGCCGCTGGTGGTCGTGATGGTGCTGTTCACCATCGGCGGGCTCGGACTGCTCTTCGGCTTCTGAGCCCCGGCGGGTGATGCGGTCCGGTCCGGCTTCAGCTCCGGGTCCGGCCTGCCGATGCAGGAAGAGCCGCATCAGGCGCATCCGGGGCATCCCCCCGCCGAGCGGAAGGATCGCGTTCGTGATCGCAGTCACCTGTCGCAACGGCGAGCACTTCACCATCGACCCCGGCGAGATCGAGCGCGCCGAGGCCGTTCCCGACACCGTCGTCCACCTGGTCGGCGGCCGCACCTTCGTGCTGGCCATGAGCCTGGACGAGCTGCTGCTGGCCATCCGGGATGCCCGCGCCGAGCGGATGGTCGTCCAGAAGCGGCTGGCCGGCGGCACGGCCGAGCTCGCCGACTCCGCCTCGACCGTGCGGACGGCGAACCTGCGGGTGGAGCGGCGCGCGCACCTCCGGGACGGCGACAGCCCCGGCTCGCCGGCCGACCGGCGCCCGGTCGGGGCGCCGCCCGAGGACTGAGGCGCTCAGCCGGCCGGACGGCCCGTACGCGCCAGCGCCGCGAGCAGAACCTCTGCGACCTCCCCGGGCGATCCTGCACCCGAGACCGTCGCCCCCGGCTCGTCCGGTGCCAGCGGTTCCAGGGTGGCCAGCTGGCTCTCCAGCAGCGAGGACGGCATGTAGTGGCCCGTGCGGCGCTCGACCCGCTCGCGCAGGATCTCCGCGTCGACCGCGACGTGGGCGAACCAGACCGACGGCCGGCCGTCCCGCAGCAGGTCGCGGTAGCTGCGCTTGAGCGCCGAGCAGGTGATCACCCCGCACCGCCCCGCCGCCTCCCGCGCGCCGATCCACGCGGCGATCTCGCGCAACCAGGGGCGGCGGTCGTCGTCGTCCAGCGGCTGCCCCGCGGCCATCTTCTCGACGTTGGCGCGCGGATGGAGGTCGTCCCCCTCGGCGAAGTCCCATCCCAGCCGCTGCACCAGCTCGGCCGCGACGGTGGACTTCCCCGAGCCGGAGACGCCCATGACGACGATCGTGCTGGTCGCTGCTGATCCATCCGGCTGCATCGACGCAACCGTAGAGACCCCGCAGCCCGCGTGCGACACCGGCCGCTCACCGGCCGGGAAGTCGCTCCAGGAGCTCGGCCACCACGTCGTCGACCGACCCCTGCGCGCCGATGCGCAGGCACGTGCCCTCCGGCCAGGGCACGTAGGCCGCCGCCCGCGCCAGCACGTCCTCCCACGACGGTTCGGGCAGGTGCCCCAGTGGCCGACCGCGACCCTCCAGCCGCCGACGGTGCTCACCCGCGTCGTCCAGGACGAGCAGCACGGACACGAGCTCGGCCCCGGTCCCCTCCACTGCCGCACGCCACGTCTCGCGGGCGGGCTCGCTGTCGTTCACGGCGTCCACCACGACGGTCGCGCCCAGCCGGAGGTTCTGCTCGGCCGCCACCCGGACGACCTCGTAGGCGGCCACCCCGGTCGCCCGGCTCCGGAGGATCCCGGCGCCCAGGAGGGCGTCCTCGACCGGGTCGACGGACAGGTGGGTCGCCGCCAGTCGTCCGGCCAGTGCCGCCGCGACCGCCGTCTTCCCGGTACCCGGCAGGCCCGAGACGACGATCAGCACCCGCTCACCGCGCCCGACGTGGGGCCAGCGCGGCGAGCAGTGCCGGCCAGGCGGTGCTGCGCGGGTCGATGACGACGAAGTGGCCGCCCTCCACCTCCACGAGCCGGGCCGCGGGGTGGGCGGCGACGTAGGACCGGCCCACGGCGAGCGGGACGATCGCATCGGTCGCGCCGTGCACGATCGTCACGGCGGTGTCCGGAGCGGGCTGCCGCACCGGGTCGAGGTCGGGTCGCTCGGCAGCGGGCCGGCCGAGGAACGCGCGCACCGCGTCGCCGTCGAGGGCCAGCTCCTCCGCCAGCCCGAGGTCCGCGACGGGCGCCAGCGCGACCACGCCGGCCGGCACCGGGGTCCGGGGGTCGGCGGCGGCCTGCAGGACCAGGTGCCCGCCGGCCGAGTGCCCGACCAGCACGAACCGTCCGTCGCAGGCTCGTCCCAGCTCGGGGACGTCGGCGAGGAACCGGATCGCCGCGGCGACGTCGTCCACCGTGTCGTCGGGCCGGCCGGGCACCCGCCGGTACTCGAGCGCCGCCGTCGTCCAGCCGGCGGCGGCGAGGGCTGCGGTCAGCGGGCGCCCGTGGATGCGGTCGTAGGCCGGCCGCCAGAAGCCGCCGTGCACGAAGACGACCAGGGGTCGCGCCTCGGCACCGGGAGCTCCGAGGTAGAGGTCGACGACGTGGTCGGGGTGGTCGCCGTAGCGCAGTTCCCGATCCGGCCCGGGCGCGGGCAGGCCCAGGACCGACCGATCCTCCGGCGCCGGCATCTCAACCCTGGACGTCGGCGCGGAGGCTCTCCACGGCCGGCGCGTACATGCGCGCCTTGATGGTGCCCAGCGTGGCGCCGGCCTTGCCGGTCAGCCCGGCCGCGATCTCCACCGCCGTCGAGCGGACGGCGTCCTCGGCCACGGCCTGGTCGACGATGCCGGCCTCGACGGCCTCGGCACCCCCGTAGCGGCGGCCGGTGGTCATCGCGATGTGCGCGGTCTGCGGCGCCAGCCGGGACTGGATCAGCGCGGACATGCCCGGGGTGAACGGGATAGCGATGTCGACCTCGGGGAGGCACCAGAAGCCGCGGTCGGCGCGCATGACGCGGACGTCGTGCGACAGCGTGAGCATGGCGCCGGCGGCGAACGCATGGCCCTGGATCGCGGCCACGGTGGGCAGCGGCAGCGCGAGCACGCGGGCCAGGAGGTGCTGGACGCCGGACACGTACCCGCCCCACTGGTTCTCGTGCGTGGAGAGCCACTCGAGGTCCAGGCCGTTGGAGAAGAACTTGCCGGTGGCCGTGGTGACCAGGGCCCGAGCGCCCTCGGCCTGCTCGACCTCGTCGAGCGCGGCGCCGACCGAGGTCAGCCAGTCCGGGGAGAAGCGGTTCTCGGTGTCGCCGAGGTCGAGCACGAACACGTCGCCGGAGCGATCCAGCGTGGGCATGGCGGGTCCTTCCGGAGCAGGCGGTCGGCGGGCCGCGGCGCGGCCGTGTCGATGCCGATCATGCCGTCCGGTGGCGTGGACATCGCCCGGGGCACCTCGTCAGGCCGGTCTCCGCCAGACCGAGACGGAGCTCCCGCTCTCGCCGGTGAAGGCAGCGCCGTGCCAGTCGGCCATCCGCCGGTCCAGCTCGAGGCCGGCCAGTTGCGCCATGAGGTCGAGCTCGGCGGGCCAGACGTAGCGGAAGTTGCTGGCCGCGTACCGGACGGTCCCGTCGTCGGGACGCCAGTAGTGGTGGGAGGTGCCCTGCTGGGTGACCGGGTCGAGGGTGTCGAAGCCGGTGTGGTGGGCGCCGACGTGGAAGGGCACCGCCGTCTGCCCGGGCGGGAAGCGCCGGAGCTGCGGGACGCCCAGCTCGACGACGAAGTAGCCGCCCGGCGCGAGGTGGCGGGCGGCGTTGCGGAAGCACTCGACCTGCTCGGCCTGGGTCCGCACGTTCCCGAGGCTGTTCCAGACCACGTAGACCAGCGAGAACTCCCCGGGGACGGTGCTGGTAGCCATGTCACCCACCACCACCGGGATCCCGGAGCCCTTCCGGTGGAGCTCGTCGGCCATGGGTCGGGACAGTTCGATGCCGGTCACGGGCACGCCCCGGGCGGCCAGCGGGATGGCGACGCGACCGGTGCCGATCGCGAACTCCAGCGCCGGCCCCTCCCCGGCCAGCCCGGCGAGGAGCGCGACCGCGGGGTCGAGGACCTCGGGCGCGAACATGGACGCCGCGGTGTCGTCGTAGCTGGTCGCGGTCGCGTCGTCCCAGACGTCGCTGCTGCTCACGGACCGCAGCTTGGACCCGTCGCCGGCCGTGACGCCACCGGTTTCCGGCCGCTTTGTGCGCAACGCATGGCGGGCCCGAGAACATCGGTGCGCTGCGCACAGTGATCCGCATCACGGACCGAGTCAGACTTCGAGCAAGCGCTCTGCGCTCGCGCAGGTGCGCCGGTCTCCGGTGCGCCGTGCTGTCTGTGGATGACCGATCGAGGAGTGGACACATGCGAGGACATCGACGCCCGATGGGAGCCCCGTGGAAGCGGACTCTCGCTTCGGTAGGGCTCGTAGGGGTCCTGCTCGGCAGCGCTGCCTGTGGTGGTGGCGGCGACGAGGAGAGCGCCGGCCCGGCCCAGGAGGGCACGGTCGACGACGTCTCCGAACAGGGTGACCCGGTCACCGGCGGCACCATCGACGTCGGCCTGGAGGCGGAGACCAACAGCTGGCTGCCCGGCGAGGGGAGCTTCGGCAACCCGGGCCTCGCGGTGGCCTACTCGATCTACGACCCGCTGATGAAGCGCACCGAGGAGGGGGACGTCAAGCCCTACCTCGCCGAGTCGATGGAGCCCAACGAGGACCTCACCCGCTGGACGCTGAAGCTCCGGCCTGACATCCAGTTCCACGACGGCACGCCGCTGAACGCGCAGGCGCTGAAGTCGAACTTCGATGACTACCTCACGACCGCGACGTCCAACGTGGGCGCAACCCTCAAGGGCGTCTCCATGGAGGTCGTGGACGACCTCACGGTGGAGTACGTCCTCGAGGAGCCCAACGCCGCCTTCCCCGACGTGCTGACCCTGGCACCGGGCTGGCCGTTCTCGCCCACCGCGGCGGCGGAGTTCGGCCCCGACGCCGGCTCCAACCCCGTGGGCACGGGCCCGTTCCAGTTCGTGAGCTGGCAGCGCGACAACGCGCTCGAGGTGGAGCGGAACGAGAACTACTGGCGCGACGGCCTGCCCTACCTGGACGGGATCACCTTCCGGCCGATCCCCGACGAGGACACCCGCCTGGCCAGCCTGGAGAGCGGTGACATCCAGGCCATGCAGTCGCTGCGCCAGAGCACCATCGCCCGGGCCCGTGACCTGGAGGGCGTGGACAACTACGAGTACCTCGGCAACAACAGCGGTGGCTCGCTGCTCAACACCAGCCGGCCGCCGTTCGACGACGTCCGGGTGCGCCAGGCCCTGGCGTACGCCATCGACCAGGAGGAGCTCATCGAGGTGCTCGGTGGCACGGGCATGGTTCCGCCGGCCTCGCAGTACTTCAGCCCGGACAGCCCGTTCTACTCCGAGGAGGCGGACGAGGCGTTCCCCGGCTTCGACCCGGAGCGGGCCCAGGAGCTCTACGACGAGTACATCAACGACCCGGAGCGCTCCGACGGCAAGCCGGTGGGCACCCCGATCTCCTTCACCTACAACTGCCCGCCCGACCCCAGCCTGAACGAGCTGTCCCAGCTCTACCAGGCGTTCTGGAGCGCCCTGGGCATCGAGGTGGAGCTCAACGCGGTCGAGCAGGCCGCCCACATCCAGAACGCCATCGCGCGGGACTACGACGCGGCGTGCTTCCGGTTCAGCTCGGAGCGCGACCCGTACTACATCTTCGACGACGCGTTCACGGAGGGTCCGCTCAACTTCACCGACTACACCGACCCGGTGATCGACGAGCAGCTGGAGGTCCTCCGCTCCACCACGGACCTGGAGGAGCGCCAGGCTGCGGTCGAGGAGATCAGCCTGCACCTCTCCGAGAACGTGCCGAACCTCTTCACCGGCTACACCCTCACCGACATCGCGGTGCAGGAAGAGCTGAAGAACGTCGACGGCTGGGAGTTCCCGGACGGCACGGCAGGTGACGGCGTCCCGGGTGCGACCGCCATGTGGGGCGAGGTGTGGCTGGCGGAGTAGCCCGAACGGGAACCGGCGGCCCGGGCGGAACCACGCCCGGGCCGTCGCACACCGCAAACCGGTAAGACCCGAACAACGACTCAGGCCGTCCTCACTTCCGGAGGGCGGCCTGAGTTGGTTCCGGCTGGAGCCGATCGACGAGTACGCGGTCGTCACCCACCCGGTCCTACTGGGCGGCGGCACACCGTTCTCCACGGCACCGGCGCCGGGTGCCCGACGTCGGGTCGGCGCAGGCTCCGGGCGGCCCCGACGAGCTCGCGGATGACCTCGGGAACGAGTCAGGCCATCCTCCGGATCGGAGACGGCTTGCTCGACGGGGTGGAGCTGAGGGGACTCGAACCCCTCACCCCCACACTGCCAGGCCGACCTGACGGCGTTCGCCGACGTCCGCCGTAGTCCGAAAGACCTGGTGAGCAGGGGGTTTTCCACTTCGCCGAACAACGGCGAACGACCACGAACCAAGATCGGGATAGGCCAACTGCAACCACAGGCGCCTGTCCTTGATGCAGCTCATTAGCCGAGGTGTGGAGTTGGCTGAAGTTCAGCGCAGCCTGCTGGGGCCCGGGAACTGTCGCCGCGGCGACTGGCTGACGAGGAGGGCGCCGCTCACGTCTGGCATGGTCACCGTCAGGTTCTACCAGAGGGCGCCTGAAACTGAGCCTCCCGCGACGTGGAACTGCACGCGATCGGGGAAGCGCCGCCTGCCAGTCCCGAACCGACTGACACCTACTCACGAGGTTCGCCTGCTCCGTTCGCCGCACAGCGCGAGCGCACGCGCGGCGGCGAGTGAGCAGCTGGGGCATCCTGTCGGCCCGGGACGAGACAGCTCGAGACGAGAAGGACGGAACGATCCGTGACGGAGTCGCAAGGAGTCGACCACGAGCGAGTTGCTCCGCCAGATGCGTCAGAGGCCGCGGAGGCGCCACTCGCCACCGCTGGCGCCGTTCCGGACCCAGCAGCGGCCGCCGCCGAAGAAAGAACCCGGCGCACCCCCTCCAAAGTGTCGCCCGTCAAGAAGGCTGCGGCCAGCAAACCTCGACCAACGAAGACTGATGCGAAAAAGCGCACCGCTAAGAAGGCGAAGCCGACCGCAGCTGCGACCGGGCAGCAGGCGAAGTTCCCAAGGCATTCCGTTGAGAAGGCGCTCCGTATACCAAAAGCCGTTTACGACCAAAACGGCGGGAAACCAGCAACTCGAGCTGAGGCTGTCAAGTTCGCGGGGGCGCAGGCACTCAGCGGCGCGTTGAACGTTGAGATCAGTTCGTCCTTAAAGTATGGCTACTTCAAGGCCGACGGTCAGACTCTCGTGCTGACGGACCGCGCCCGGGCTGCCGTCGCGCCGCAGTCGGACAACGAGCGCGTGACGGCATTCCGCGACGCGGTGTTGGCGGCGCCGGACCTCTCCGACGTCTACAACTACTACCGTGGCGAAAGTCTGCCGGACGCCCAGTATTTTACGAATGCTCTTACGGATCGATTCCGCATCCCGTCCGACAAGGTCGCGGAATTCCAGCAAGTATTCGATGAGTCCATCAGGTCAGCCGACCTGCTCGACGTGTCAGGTCCGCGCCCAAGGCTGATTGACGTTGGCCGCGATGAAGAGCACCGTGGGCAGCAGTCGACGAAAGCCCTAAGCAAGTCCAGGGCGGCAGTCCCGATCGGCAGTAGCTGTTTCGTAATGCAACCATTTGCCGGACCTTTGGGCGCGTACTACGAGTCCATCTTCAAGCCGGCCATCTTACAGGCGGGATTGACACCGCTTCGCGCGGACGCAGAGATCTTCGCAACAGGCAAGATCATCGACCAGATCTGGCGCGGCATTCGTGAGGCCACCGTACTCGTGGCGGAATTGACGACGAAGAATGCGAACGTGTTTTACGAACTCGGCTTGGCTCACGCTTTGGAGAAGCCAGTTGTGTTGGTCTCATCGAATGAGCAGGATGTCCCCTTCGACCTCCGCCACATTCGAGTAATCGTCTATGACCAGACGGACCCCTTTTGGGGTCAGAAGTTGATCGACAAGGTTGCGGACAACATTCGAAGCGCCATCAGTAACCCTGAAGAAGCCATCTTCCGGGTTGATGGGTCAGGGCCAGAGCGCCAGAGCCACTGATTTGACTGCCTCAAGTTGACTGCGCCGACGGCTGACAGCTGGGGATTGCAACCGCCCCGGACACTCCCCCGGAGCTCATGGGCGGAAGCGACCACAGGGTTGGGGCACGCAGAGTCGGGGTTAGGGAGCTCTACGAACCGACCATGTCGTGGAAGTTACGGCATCGGTCCTGTCAACCCATTCTGCTCCGCAAACTCTGCGAAGCCACCCGGACCGAACGGCAGCCGGTACTGACCCGACAGCAAGTCGTCCGCGATGGCCGACGCGAGCGCGACGGTGAGTAAGCCCGAATGGATGGCTTGCATCATGAGGCCAACGGTGCCCGTGAGCGGCAGGCCGTCGCGCTGGGCAGCCGTTCGCCCGGCCATGTCATCGACAACTGCGGTGCCTCCTGTAGTAGCCGCCAGAGCGAGGACACCCGCCTCACCCCTGTTTCGCTCACCCGCTACCAGCAAGGAGGAGTAATAGCCGAACCGCTCGATCTCCTCTGGGGACTGAAGATCTCGCCTTCCAATCCACGGCGCATCCAGCACTGCCTGCAGGAAGCTGTTGTGAGCTAGCCCCCGCTTCAGCTCATCGACGACAACGTCTGGGATGACGGCAGTCCTCTCTCCGACCACAGCCTTGAGGGCTCCTAACCAGTTCTCTCGGGCGAAGTGGCTCAGAGGACTGGTGTCAAAGATAAGCAAGTCGGCCCGAGGCATCGGCTAGGACACAAAACCCCAGACGGCCTCCGCGCTGAGCTGCGGGGGCACGGGCAAGTCTTCTTCAGCCCATGTATCGAGCAGGAGGTCGATCGCCCGGGCCGCGGCAATCACGTCAGACCGATAGAGGTCCAAAACGGCCTTTATATACGGCTTTGGGAGAGTCGGCGAGGCGAGTTCATCGCGCGGGACAAGATTGTAGTCTATGATATCCGCACGGGTTGTACTGACCTGCCGAATCGTCCGTGATTCTCCGGCGGTCACCAGTCCTAACTCTCCGAGACGTCGACTGAGCGTTGCCATGTCCACACGGAAGAGGCTTGCCATGCGGACCGCGGCCACACGGAGCGCATCGGACGAATCAACCAACTGTCGCCAGGTCCGCTCAACGCCAAGATGCGGAAGCAGCAAGGCACGGGCGAACCGGTCGACTCGCGCCTCCCATGGTGCGGCGTCGATGCCTGCGGTCACGCGCCAATCGATGGTGTACTCGTCGGCGAACAGGTGGTGCCCTAGTTCATGCGCAGCAGCCAGCCGTCGACGCCCGACCTGCTGGGAGCCGTTGACAACAGCGAGACCGCCAGACCGGAGCGCAATGGATGCAGCGTCGGCGGTGTCGCTGCCCAGCTCGATGCTGAAGAGGAGCAGGCCGGCTGCTGGGGAAGCTGAATCAAGGTCTAGCACCGGTTCGTGCTCATCGAGCCCTAGGAGTGACCGCGCGCGTGCTGCGGCTTCATCTGCATCAGCGTCGGTAGCTGGCCGTTCGATGACATCTAGGTCAGCTAGCGGCAAGTTCCCGTGAAGCTGAAGGAACTCCACGTTGCGAGCCAGCCGCTCCAGCAGCGCGTCGATGGCCGGACTCGCAGCGCCTGGCTCTTCGCGATTCCTGTGCGACAGGATGGCGGGCGCCACCTCCTCGAGGAACCACTCGATTCGAGCGCCGACGGCATCCGCGATCCGCGCCAGTTCGAGCGCGGACACACGGCGTGCCCCGGATTCGATCTTCGCCAGCGAGGACCGATCGAGCGAGGTTGCCGTGGCCAGTTCCGCCTGAGTGAGCCCAGCGCGGTCACGAGCATCCCTGATGCGAGCGCCTAGGGTTGAACTGTCCACGGCCATGTGTGCGAATTTAGAACATGACCCTGGTCAACGGGAGGCGGGGCGGGCGGGCAACCCTCGATAGTGTGGCCCGTCGCTTCCGTAGGGTCTTGACCGGATGCAGATCGTCATCTTGCGCCAGCCCTTGGGGCACATGGTCGGGATGCTGCCAGAAGAGAGACGTGACGAGTCATCATGGCTGGGCAGCAGCGTGCCAGGTGCTGTCTGACGAGATCGGCAGGAGATGTCGCGTTCGCTGCGCCGGTCTCTTGACGAGCTGCTGCTTGTCCCATCAGCTGAGGTCCCTCGGCCGCTCGCGTCGTCCGCGTCGTAGCTATCCGACGGGTCCAGCGTCTCGAGGAGCAACGCCCAACAACAGGCAAGACCATGACTGACACACCTCTTGCATCCAGGACTCCCGTTGCGTCGTGACGCATCGGGGTGACGTCGGCCGGGACGTTGATCCGGAGTGTCACCGGCATGGGCAGACGTCGGAGTGCATCGGGGCGCCAAGCGACGAGGCAGCAGCCACGGCGGCCGCGCACGCCGCCGTCCGGCGACCCGAGTGCGGATACGGCGGGGACAGGCGAGCCTGTGGCGCAACCTCGGCGCCGCGCCGCCTCCGTGTGCGGGTGGTGTGGTGGACCGATCGCCGTCAAGGCGACGGGGCGCCTCCCGAAGTGGTGCTCGGCGTCGTGCCGGCAACGAGCATGGGAGCAGTCCCGAGCGGCCTCGTCGGGGCTCTCGGCAGTTCAGGCCGTGGAACGACCAGTTGAGACCCCGTGCCGCTTCCGCCGACCCGCCACGACTGGCCCCGCCTGCTCGGCCAGCTCGCCGTCCAGCTCGACACCGGCCGCATCTACAACCGCGACCTCGACGAGTTGTTCGTCGCCCTCGCGGCCGCCGACGTCGCTCGGACCCGCCGGATGTACATCCGCAGCCGTACCACTCCCCACCCGCGCTGACCACGAGCCGAGGGGTGACGTCCCCGCAAGCCCCGGGGTGACGTCGACGATCCAGACGGCACCCCGTCTCGCAGCTCCGCACGGTGCAGGTGCTCAGCGCCGCCCCGGGCGGCCCACCGCTGTTCGGATCGTCGCGTCCAGCCGTCACCAATCGGCCGAGGAAAGCGCCTTCTACGGGTGAGGGGCGACCCGCCCGCCGGTCGCCGTCTCACCGGGAGGACAGCGTGCGCATCGACGACGATCGGCCACCGGCGGACGGGAGCAGCGACCGGCTACTCCTGACGACCGAGGAGGCCGCCGACGTCCTCCGGGTCGGGCGCACCACCGTCTACGCCTTGATCAAGGTGGGCCAGCTGAGGCCGGTGCACATCGGCCGTAGCTGCCGGATCTCCCGTGCCGAGCTCGAGCGCTACGTCAGCCGGCTGGACGCTCCCCCACCGGCCGTCCCGGAACGCCCAGGGCGGCGCCGGCCCACCCCTGTGGACAAGCCGGCGTTGTCCCCATCGAGCGGTGGCCACCCGTCAGTGGGTTGCTGAACACTGCCCGCACCGACGACGACGGGGACAAGACTTGGCAGGGCGCGCAGCGAACGGCGAGTCGACGATCTACAAGGGCGCCGACGGGCGCTGGCACGGCTACGTCTCCGTCGGCTTCAGACTCGACGGCAGACTCGACCGCCCGGCATGTCAGCAGCAAGAGCCGCGCCGTCGTGGTCGCGAAGGTCCGAGAGCTCGAGCGGAAGCGCGAGTCCGGAACGGTCGGCGAGACGTCGACCCCGACCGTCGCCGACTGGCTGGAGCACTGGCTCACCACCATCGCCCCGCGCCGGGTGCGGCAGCGGACACTGGAGAGCTACGAGTCGGCCGTCCGCAACCACCTGATCCCCGGACTCGGCCGGCACCGCCTCGATCGGCTGCGACCCGAGCATCTCGACCAGCTCTACACCGCCCTGCTCGACGCCGGCTACTCCCCCGCTACCGTGCTCCGGCACCACCGCATCCTGTCCCGTGCCCTCACCGTCGCCGTCCAGCGCGGCCACGTCCCGCGCAACGTCGCCGCGCTCGTCGACCCGCCGGCCCAGCGCGCCAGCAACGTCGCCACCGCCCTCGACCTCGGCGAGGCCCGTGCCGTGCTGCACGCCGCGGCCGGCGTCCGCAACTCCGCCCGCTGGACCGTCGCCCTCGCGCTCGGCCTGCGGCAGTCCGAGGCCCTGGCGCTGCAGTGGAAGGACATCGACCTCCTCACAGGCACGCTGACGGTCCGGCGGAGCATCCACCGGGTCCGCGGAGGCGGGCTGATCTACGAGGAGCCCAAGACCCGCCGCAGCCAGCGCACGCTCGCCCTGCCGATGCCTCTCGTCGCCGAGCTGCACCGGCACAAGGCCGCCCAGCTCGGCGAGCGGATGCTGGCCGGCTCCGAGTGGCACGACGAGGACCTGGTCTTCGCCCAGGTCAACGGCCGGCCGATCGACAAGAAGACCGACCACGACGACTGGACGCGGCTGCTGCAGCAGGCCGGCGTCCGCCACGTCCGGCTGCACGACGGCCGGCACACCGCGGCCACCCTGCTGCTGTCAGAGAACGTGCACCCCAGGGTGGTCATGGAGCTGCTCGGCCACAGCCAGATGCGCACCACGATGGACATCTACAGCCACGTCATGCCGGCGCTGGCCCGCGAAGCCGCCGACCGGATGAGCGCCCTGCTGCTGCCCGGTAAGGGTGGGCAAACTGCAACCACAACTGCAACCAGAGACGACTCAGGCCGTCCTCCAGATGGAGAACGGCCTGGTCATCGGGGTGGAGCTGAGGGGACTCGAACCCCTGACCCCCACACTGCCAGTGTGGTGCGCTACCAGCTGCGCCACAGCCCCGGACCGGCCCGCTCTGGTGCGTTCGGGCCGGGAGTCACTGTACAGGGCTGAGCGCGTCCGCCCGCGCAGGGGTGGGCACGGCGCACGGCGCGGCGCCACCCCCGCCGGTGCGGCCTCAGGCGGCCTTCAGCTGCGCGATGCGGATGTGGTTGCCGAAGGGGTCGCGCAGGCCGAAGTCGATGCCGTAGGGCTGGTCGACCGGCTCCTCGGTGATCTCGACACCCTTGGCCTTGAGGTCGGCGTGGGTCTTGTACGCGTCGTCGCAGGCGAAGAAGAGGTGACCGCCGGCCACGCCCTTGCTGATCGCCGTCCGCACCTCGGCGGCGGTCTCCTCGCTCATCGACGGCGGCCCGGGCTTCTCCAGCAGCACGGCGCGGTCGGGCTGGGCGGGGAGGCTGACGGTGAGGAAGCGCATCGGACCGAAGGCCATGTCGGTCTGGACCTCGAACCCGAGCTTGCCGACGTAGAAGTCGAGCGCCTGGTCCTGGTCGGGGACGTAGATCTGGGTGATGGTGATCGCGGTCAGCATGCGCCGAACGCTAGGAGGGCTCACTCCCCGGGCGCTTCTCCGAAACTGCTCGGTCGCAGCCAGGCCATCGCGAAGCAGGACGGCGCCGGCGGCAGCGGGCCGCGCCGCCGGTGGACGCTCGGCGGCTCGCCGACGACGTCCCGGAAGACCCGGCTGAACGTGCCGAGGCTGGAGAAGCCGACCGCCATGCAGATGTCGGTGACGCTGCGGTCGGTGGAGCGCAGCAGGAACATCGCCCGCTCGACCCGCCGCCGCTGCAGGTAGCGGTGGGGCGTCTCGCCGAAGGTGGCGCGGAAGGTGCGGATGAAGTGCGCCTCGGAGACGTGGGCGATCCGGGCCAGCGTCGCGACGTCGAGCGGCTCGGAGTAGCGGCGGTCCATGGCGTCCCGCGCCCGCAGCAGCCGCCGGTTGGACTCCTCGACCGCGCGGCTCACCCCGGGATCACACCACGGGTGGGCAGCGCCTCAGATGTCGACGCCGCGCTCGCGCAGCCAGGGCACCGGGTTGATCCGCTTGCCGTCGATCCCGCCCTTGTGGACCTCGAAGTGCAGGTGCGGCCCGGTGGACTGACCGCGGTTGCCCAGCAGTGCGATGGTGTCGCCGGCGTCCACGTACTCCCCCGGCTCCACCAGGATCTTGTCCATGTGGCCGTAGACGGTCACGTCGCCGTTGTCGTGGAGGATGTACACGGCCAGCCCGAAGCCCGAGGCGGCGCCGGCGCGCAGCACGACCCCGTCGGCCGCCGCGTACTCCGGCGTGCGCATGGGGGCGGCGAGGTCGATCCCGTAGTGGAAGGTGCCCCACCGGCTGCCGTAGCCGCTGGTGAGCCGGGCGCCGTCGACCGGCATCACCGCCTTGGGCCGGGCGGCCTCGGCAGCGGCGGCCGCGGCCTCGGCTGCGGCGGCCTCGGCCCGCGCCGCCGCCTCGGCTCGGGAGGCTCGGGAAGCGGCGACCTCCCGCAGCCGGGCCTCCGCCTCGGCGACGGTGACCGACGCCCGCGGCAGCACCTCGAGCTGCTCCTCGGTGCCCAGGAGCTGCTGCTGGGCCACGAGGACGGAGGTGCTCCCCGGCGCGGCACCGGCAGGGCCCGGGAACCCGAGCGCCGCGGCGGCCAGGCCGCCGGTGAGCAGCGCAGCGAGCAGGACGCCGGGACGGCGGTCCGGCCGGGGCCGTGCCGCACGCCGGGAGTGGCGGGCCGCTCCCCGTCCGGACGGAGGGTCCACCGCGACCAGCAGATCGGTCGGGGTGTCGGAACCCATCCGTGCGTGCATGCACCAGCCCGTTCGCGAGGAAGATGAAGAGATCGGCCGGGCCATCGAAACATTCCGTGACTCCCCCGTGACCAGCTGTCCGGCGAGTCGCCCAGGACACGCCGCACGAGACGTCGCTCACGTCCCACCAGTCACAGGCGGGACGTACATCGATGTGATTCGACCGGGATGAGCGGAGTCACACCCGAGCGGGCGACGGACGGTTTGGCATGGGCCGCCACTGGCAATGACCCTTGCCCCGGCGTGGAACACCTCGCGCCGCCCGTACGCCCCTCTCCCGGTTGCGACCTGGACACATCGGCAGCGGAGAGATTGCGCGACTGGGCGCCGAACCCGTGTACTGCTGGTCTGCACCGGTCCGGAACTCGGTCGACCGCTGGAGGCAGCAGCACGGACGCGACGATGGAGGGGTGCGATGACGCAGGTCGAGATCAGGCCGTTCCCCGCCAGCCCTTCCGGGGTATCGCTGCCGGAGGTCCACGCCCTCACCGAGCGGTCTCTGGGTGACTACGGCGACCAGCTCCTGGTGCCCACCTACGACCGGGCCGCCCTCACGCCGGCCGTCGTCCACTTCAGCGTCGGCGGCTTCCACCGCGCCCACCAGCTGCTCTACTTCGACGAGGTCGCCGAGCGCCGCATCTCGAACGGCTGGGGCGTGGTCGGCGTCGGCCTGCACAGCCGCACGATGAAGGACGCACTGGCCCCCCAGGACCACCTCTACACCGTGGTCGAGCGCAGCCCCGACGGCGAGCGCGCCCGGGTCGTGGGCGTGATGGTCGACTACCACTTCGCCCCGGAGGACCCGGCCCGGGTGCTGGACCTGCTCACCGACGAGCGCACCCGCATGGTGTCGCTGACGATCACCGGCAGCGGCTACCGCCTGACCCCCGCCAGCGGGACGTTCGACGCCGACGACGTCGACATCCAGGCCGACCTGCGTTCCCCGGACTCCCCCCGCACCGTCTTCGGCTACCTGGTGGAGGCGCTCGACCGGCGCCGGCGCGCCGGGCTGCCGCCGTTCACCGTGGTGTCCTGCGACAACATGCACCGCAACGGCGACGCCGCCCGGGCGGCCGTCGTCGGCTTCGCCCGCCTGCGGGACGAGGTGCTGGCCCGCTGGATCGAGGACCGGGTGGCCTTCCCCAGCAGCATGGTGGACCGGATCACCCCGCACACCTCGGTGGGCGAGCGCGAGGCCGTCGCCCGGCGCTACGGCGTGGACGACCGCTGGCCGGTCATCACCGAGCCGTTCTCGCAGTGGATCATCGAGGACACGTTCAGCTCCGGCCGCCCGCCCCTGGACCAGGTCGGGGTCCGGTTCGTGCCGGACGTCGCCGCCTACGAGCTGATGAAGACCCGGCTGCTCAACGCCAGCCACTGCGCGCTGGGCTACCTGGGCTCCCTCGCCGGTCTGGGCACGCTCGACCAGGTCATGGCCGAGCCCGTGTTCGGGCACTACGTCGAACGGCTCATGGACGACGAGGTCACCCCGCTGCTGCCGCCGCCCGAGGGCATCGACCTGGTCGAGTACAAGCGCACGCTGCTGCAACGGTTCGCCAACCCCGCGATCTCCGACGGGCTGCCCCGGCTGTGCCGCCGCGGCTCGACGAAGATGCCGCACCACCTGCTGCCCTCGCTGCAGGAGGCGCTCGCCGCGGGCCGTCCGCACCGGCTGCTCACCCTCGCCCTCGCCGGCTGGTTCCGGTACCTCCGCGGCACCGACGAGACCGGCGCGCCCCTCGCGGTCGACGACCCCCGCGCGGAGGAGTTGCAGGCCCTCGCACGGGCCGGTGGCACCGACCCCCGCCCGCTGCTCGGGCTCCGGTCGGTGTTCGGGACCCTGGGCGACGACGCCGGCTTCGTCGACGAGCTGCACCGGGTACTGGAACGGCTGGACCGGAACGGCGTCCGCGCCTCGCTGGCGGCGGCCACCGCAGCGCCGCTCCGTTGATCCACCGACCCACCCCACCGCGCACCGCCCGGGCCCATCGGCCGGGCCCCGACCACCGACCGAAGGGAGACAACCCGGTGCCGACCGTTCCGCCGACGCTCCTCGAGCGGGTGACCCACCTGCTCTGCGACGCCGACGGCAACCTCTTCCCGTCCGAGGAGCCGGCGTTCGACGCCTCCACCGAGGTCACCAACGCCTTCCTCGCCTCCCTCGGCATCGACCGGCGCTTCACCGCGACCGAGCTGCGCTCGGCGGCCACCGGCATGAACTTCCGGACGACGGCGCGCACCCTCGCCGAGCAGGCCGGTCTCCCCGACGCCGACGTCGAGCCCTGGGTCGCCCAGGAGCGCCGCGCGGTCACCGAGCACCTGGCCCGCACCCTGCAGCCGCACGCCCCGACCCAGGCGGCGCTGCGCACCCTGGCCGAGCACCTGAGGCTGGCCGTGGTGAGCTCCAGCGCGCTCACCCGCCTGGCCGCCTGCTTCACCGCGACCGGTCTCGACGAGCTGCTCCCGGCCGACCGCCGGTTCAGCGCGGAGGACTCGCTGCCCGTCCCGACGAGCAAGCCCGACCCGGCCGTCTACGCGCACGCCTGCGAGCAGCTGGGCATCCATCCGGAGCAGGGGCTGGCCGTCGAGGACGCCGTCGCCGGGGTCCGGTCCGCCGTGGCCGCCGGCTGCCCCGTCGTCGGCAACCTGCTGTTCGTGCTGCCCGACGAGCGCGAGGAGCGCGCCGCCGCGCTGCTGGCCGCCGGCGCGCTCACCGTCGTCTCCTCCTGGTCGGAGCTCGCCGATCTGCTCCTCCCGGCGCTCGCCGGGCGGCCCGTGGAGGTGGCCCGGTGAACATCGTCTACGTCGCCTTCCGCGGCCACTTCTCCGACAGCCCGCGCGCCCTCTACGACGAGCTGCTGGACCGCGGGGTCGAGGCCACCAACACCTGGCTGTCCGCGCCGCACACGCAGGCCACCTTCCCCGACGACGTGACGACGGTGCCCTTCGGGAGCCCGGAGTCCATCGCCGCGCTCGAGGGCGCCGACCTGGTCATCTCCAACGACCACATCCCGCTGGACTGGGAGAAGCCGCCGGGCGCCGTCTACCTGCAGACCTGGCACGGCACGATGCTCAAGCGGGTGCACAACGACGTGCTGTGGGCGCCCGAGGGCCGCCTGGCCTACCTGGACCAGGACATCGCCCGCTGGGACCTGCTCCTCTCCCCCAACGCGATCACCACCGAGCGGCTGCGCAAGGCCTTCGGGTTCACGGGACCGATCCACGAGACCGGCCTGCCCCGCAACGACCTGCTGCTCGGTCCGCGACGGGACGAGGTGCGGGCCCGGGTGCGCGCCGAGCTCGGCATCGCCGACGGCCAGACGGCCGTCCTCTACACACCCACCTGGCGCGACGACCTCGTCTTCGCCGGCGGGGAGGGCGGCGCGGGCCGCTCCTTCGAGTTCCCGATCGACCTCGAGGCGTTCACCGAACGCCTCGGTGGGGACCACGTGCTGCTGCTCCGGCTGCACAACATGGTGCTCGACCGGCTGGAGCCGGCCGAGGGCTCCGTCGTCCGCGACGTCTCCGGCTACCCGGACATCCAGGACCTGTACGTGGCCGCCGACGTGATGGTGACCGACTACTCCTCCACGATGTTCGACTTCGCGAACACCGGCCGGCCGATGGTGTTCTTCACCTACGATCTGGACCGGTACCGGGATCAGCTGAGAGGCTTCTACTTCGACCTGGAAGAGGTCGCCCCGGGGCCACTGGTCCGCACCAGCCCGGAACTGGTCGACGCGATCGCCGGCATCGAGGCGATCAGCGACCAGTACGCCGCGCGCTACGCGCGGTTCCGGGAGACCTTCACCCACCTCGAGGACGGCGCCGCGACCCGGCGGGTCCTCGATCTCATCCTCCCGACCGCAACCGCGTCCGGGCAGACCAGAACGACCGAGGGAGATGATGATCGTGCGCTCCGCTGACCGCGTGCTCAACCCCGTTCCACGGGCGACGGCGCCGCGCACGACGCGGGCCACCTCCCGGCAGACCCCGTCCCGCTCGGTCCAGGTGATCATCCTGGCCGCCGGCATGGGTACCCGGCTGGGCCGGACGGATCCCAAGCCGCTGACGAAGCTCCGCGACGGCAGCAGCATCCTGCAGCGCCAGCTCGACGGCCTGCGCGAGGTCCTGGGGAACGACGTGACCATCACCGTCGTCGTCGGCTACCGCAGCAAGCGGGTCATGAAGGCCGCGCCGGACCTGCTGTTCGCCTACAACCCCGACTTCGCCGAGACGAACACGTCGAAGAGCCTGCTGCGGGGGCTGCGGACGACCCGCGAGGGCGGCGTCCTGTGGCTCAACGGCGACGTGGTCTTCGACCCGGCGGTGATCGAGCTGGCGCTGCCGTCCATGGCCGCTGACCAGAGCTTCGTGTGCGTGGACACCAGCACGGTCGCCGACGAAGAGGTGAAGTACACCCTCGACGCCGACGGCTACGTGCAGGAGCTGTCGAAGACCGTCGTCGGCGGGCTCGGCGAGGCCGTCGGCATCAACTTCGTCTCGTCGGCCGACAAGGCCACGCTGATCGACCACCTGGCCGCCTGCGGCGACCAGGACTACTTCGAACGCGGCATCGAGACCGCGATCGCGACCGAGGGGCTGCGCGTCCGCCCGGTCGACATCTCGCAGTACAGCGCCGTCGAGGTGGACTTCGAGACCGACCTGGCGCGCGCGAACTCGCTGTTCCCCGCGTCCGGGAACACCGTCGCCGACGTCGGCTGACCGTCGGGCCGGCCGGGAGGAGACCCCCGGCCGGCCGGACGCATCCGATCAGTCCACGACCACCGCGAGGTCTGCGGCGATGTCGCCGAAGGTGTTCTCCGCGTCGAAGGCCACGTGCGCGGCGTCGTCGGCCCCGTAGAGCAGCAGCAGGGCCGAGTGCGCCCGGCCGTCGTCCTCGGCCAGCGGCACGCCCGCCGAGAGCTGCGCCTGCTCGATGGCCTCCTGGTCACCGGTCAGCCCGACGAACCCGACGGGCAGGTCGGCGTCGAACCGGCCCAGGTACTCCCCGAGCACCTCGGGGGTGTCCGTGGCCGGGTCCGTGGTCACGAACACGACCTGCACCTGCTCGGCGATCGTGGGATCCACGGTGCGCAGCGCCACCGCGACGTCGGCCATCGTCGTCGGGCAGATGTCCGGGCAGTCCGTGTAGCCGAAGAACAGCAGCGTCGGCCGGCCGGCCGTCTCCGCCTTGAAGTCGAAGGGCGCCCCGGAGGAGTCGGTCAGGGTGAACGACGGCCGCCGGTAGGGCTCGGCCAGGTCGAATCCGGCGTAGACGTCCTCGGGCCCCTCCACCGTCGCCGGCGGGGTGTCGGAGTGGTCGTGCCCGCTCCCGGAGCTCGAGGCCGCCTCCTGGGCCGAGGACGAGCCCCCGCAGCCGGACGCCGCCAGGCCCGCGGCCAGCAGCAGCACCGGGAGCGCCCGGTGGCGCCGGCTCGCGCCGGTTCGGGTACGACGAAGGACGACGGGGCTCACGGAGCCACGGTACGACGGCGGGCGGCCAGGCCGAGCGCGAGACCGCCGAGCCCGGCCAGCAGACCGAGGACGGCGATGACGAGGGCCGTGGTGGCGGTCCCGGACGCGCCGTCGTCCTCGGCCTCGGCCGTCTCGCCGCTCCCGACTCCGGCGGCCGCGTCCTGGACCGAGGTCTGGCCGGTCAGCGCCAGGACCGGTGCGGGCCGCTCGGGCTCCGGCTGACCGTCGACCGTCGGCTCGATCCAGGCCGACTCGGTGCCGTCGCTGTAGGTCTGCACCGCGGGGAAGGTCAGCTGCTCGGCGTCCTCCGGGAAGGTCCCGCCGGACAGCGCGAACTCCTGGAACTGGCCGGGGGCGATGCCGCCGCCGGGGTCCGCCCGGAACTCGACGACCGACACGTAGCTGCTGATCTCCCGCCCGTGCGAATCCATCGGCTCGGGCAGCTCCGCGGTGGTCAGGACGACCGACCAGCCGGGCACCGGCTGCGCGCGCAGCGACGCCAGCGCCGACTCCTCGGGGATCTGGATGCGCAGCGCGACGGTGCTGGCCGTGTCGCTCTCGTTCGGGACGCGGAAGGTGAGCTTGCCGTAGCCCCCGGGCTCGGCGTCCGCGCTGGAGACGGTGACGTGCGCGACGGCCGTCGAGGCGACGGTCACCGATGCCGCGAGCGCCACGGCGGCGGTGGAGAGGACGACGGCGGCCCGGGAGCGGGCGCGGGGCAGGGACATGGAACTCCTCGAGGG
>NZ_JAVREI010000021.1:0-46968 GCF_031845325.1 Blastococcus goldschmidtiae
GGCGGTCATGGCGAGAGGGAAACGCCCGGTCTCATTCCGAACCCGGAAGCTAAGCCTCTCAGCGCCGATGGTACTGCCCTGGAGACGGGGTGGGAGAGTAGGACGCCGCCGGACAACTATTACCGAAAGGGCCCCAGCATCCGTGCTGGGGCCCTTTCGTCATGCCCGGACCCTCCCCACGTCACCGCGGAGAAGCCGGCCGCGAAGCCGCGGGAGAACAGGCCGCGAAGCCGCGGAAGAACAGGCCGCATGTCCGCGGAAAGCAGGCCACGAATCCGCCGGGATGCGGACGATGACCGAGGGGTGGGCGGAACTGGTCGGCGGAGCATCTCGCTCCGCACCGGGTGGAATCGGGCGAGCCCCGCTCCGTCACTGTGACGGAACGGGGCCCGATCGAGGTGCCGGCCCGGTCAGGGACGACGCGCCGGATCCCGGGGAGCGCCGCGAGGGTCGCGATCAGGGCGGCCGCGAGCGGCAGGGCCACGGTCAGCGTGACCACGGACTGGTCGGTGAACCAGTCGGCCACGTTCGCCCAGGCGTCCAGCCAGGTGATGAGGAGCGCCAGGCCACCGAACACCACCATGGAGCCGCTGGGGGCCGGTCCGCCCGCCGCACTAAAGTCGAAGGAGCTGTCCCGTTCTGGGGAGAAGGAGCATGGTGTCCCGTCGTTCGCTGCTGACCCTCGCGGTGGGTGCGGCGCTGACGGTGACCGCCTGCGGGTCGGACGCCGTCTTCCTCCGGGAGCGCTCCGACACGCTGTCGGCTGAAGAGGTCGCCACGGCCGCCGAGGACGCTCTGGAACGAGGGGTGGGTGCCCGCCCCGAGATCTCCTGTCCGGAGGAGCTGGCCAAGGAGGAGGGGGCGACGACGCGCTGCACGCTCACCGCCGAGGACGACTCGGTGCAGTACGGCGTCACGGTCACCATCGCCTCGGCCGACGGCCGGAACCGCATCAGCGTCGAGGTGGACGACGAGCCCCTCGGCTGAGCCGCGTCGCCCCGCGGCGGCCCGGTCGAACCGGTCGCGGGGTCCTAGAGGGCAGCCGCCAGGGCTTCCAGGTCCTCCGCCGTGACGTCGAGGTGCGGGGAGACCCGCAGGACCGGGCCGGTCATCTCCCCCGGCGCTCGCTCGGGACCGGGCGCGCTGAGCACGATGCCGTGCTCGCTGAGCAGCCGCGCCCGCGTGCCGGCGACGTCCACACCGTCCGGTGGCCGCAGCGTCGTGATGGCCGTCGGCTCGCCGGCGGGTTCGACCACCGTCCAGCCGGCCACGCCGTCGAGCACGGTGCGCGTCAGCAGCCCGATCCCGGCCAGCCGCTCCCGGACGCGGTCCGGCCCCGCGGCCAGGTGCTCGCCGACGGCCATGATCAGGCCGATCCGGCCCGCGATGTGCCCCTCGGCGCTCTCGAACGCCCGGATGGGCGGCAGGTCGCCGGAGCCGGGCATCACCGGCGTGAGCTGGTCGGCGACGGCCGGCCGGGCCACCAGCACGCCGACGCCCCGCGGCCCGGCCAGCCACTTCCGCGAGGTCCCGTAGACGACGTCGGCCCCGACGTCGGTGTCCACGTGCCCCAGGGCCTGCGCGGCGTCCAGCACCAGCGGCACCCCGGCCGCCCGGCACAGTGCGGCGACCTCGGCGGCCGGCTGCAGGATCCCGCGGTGGCTCGGGATGTGGTCCAGGTGCACGAATCGCGGCGGGTCGGTGCGCAGCAGCCGCTCCACGCCCTCGAGGTCGGCCCGTCCACCGCCGTCGACCGGGAGGGGCTCGGGTCGCAGCCCGTAGGCGCCCAGCAGCCCGATGTTCGGCGCGTACTCGCCGGGCAGGCAGGCGACCCGGGAGCCGGCCGGCAGCCGCCAGCCGGTCAGCAGGGCGGCGAGGGCGGCCCGCGCGGACTCGACGAACGCGACGTCGGCCGCGGCCATGCCGACCAGCCCGCCGAGCACCGACCGGCCCTGCTGCAGCAGGTTCTCCGCCGCCTGGGCGGCGACGTAGCCGCCCAGCTCGGCCTCGTGCCGGGCGTGGTGCGACGCCGCCTCCAGGGCGCGGGAGCTCTGCCGGCTGCTGGCCGCGCTGTCCAGGTGCCGGCCGGCGGGGCGCGGCCGGGCCTTGCGCCAGGCGGCACCGAGGTCGTCGTGCGGGAGGAGGTCGGGGCGGGACGGCGTCACGGAGGCGGCCCCGTGCAGGGGCGCGCCGCGAGCATGCGAGTGGTGGGGGGCACGGGGTCCTTCATCAGGCGTCGATCTCCCCCCGGGCCACCGAAACGCCCGAGTGCGTGGGATCGCCGTCCAGGGGTTCCACCGACACGTCGACCAGCGGGTACTCCGCCAGGTCCACGCCGGCGGGCAGCTCCACGGTCTGCGTACCGGGGGCGACCACGCCGAGGGGGAACATGCCCTCGACGGACCGGTCGATCAGCCAGATCTCGTAGTAGCTGCCGTCCAGGACGGGGGCGTCCAGCTCCAGCCGCAGGATCCGGGACCCGTCGCTGCGGACCACGACGTCGGCCACGCCGGACGCCTCGGCGTCGGGCAACGGGTCGAGCGCGACCGTGGTGATCGACTCCCCGTCGTTCCCGGTCCACTGGACGACCGCGACGGCGCCGGCGCCCACGACGGCGCCGGCGAGGACCGCCGCCACCGCCAGCAGCAGCGGCCGGCGGCGCGAGCGCAACGGGACGACGGTGGCGCCGGGGCCCTCGTCAGACGGCCGAGCCGTGTCCGGCCCCGGCGCGGCGGCGATGGAGTCGGGGACGGCGGTGACCCCGGTGGCCGAGGCGATGGCGCCCCACACCGAGGGCGGTGGCGGAACGGCGCTGCCCGGTGCGGCGAACGCCGGGGCGGCGACGGCGTCGACCGCACGCCGCAAGCTCGACACCTCGGAGGCGCAGCACTCGCAGGAGTCCAGGTGGGCGGCGGACTCGGCCGGGAGCGGCTCGCCCAGAGCGGCGAGCGCGAGTTCGTCAGGCTGGCAGTGCGGCACCGTCCACCTCCAATCGGGTCCTCAAGCGTTCGAGCGTTCGGCGGATATGGGATTTCACCGTGCCGAGAGGAATTCCGGTGCGCTCGGAGATCTGGGCGTGCGTGAGGTCCTCGAAGAAGGCGAGCTCGATGATGCCGCGCTGCGGCTGCCCGAGCCGGTCCAGCTCGTCGAGCACCAGCATCCTGTCGGCAACAACGGTGTCGACCGCCGGTTCGGTCCCGCCGGCGGGTGTGGCCTTCGCCTCCGACACCGCCGCCTCGGCCTCCCGGCGCTGCTTGTCGCGGCGGGCCCAGGCATCGGCGATCTTGTGCCGGCAGATGCCCACCAGCCAGGCCGGCAGGGGCGAGTCGTCGGGGCGGAAACGGGCGCGACCGGTCCAGGCGGCGACGAACACCTGCTGGGTGACGTCCTCGGCGTCGGGCCCCGGCCCGAAGGCGCGCACCGCCATGCCGTGCACCTGGCCGGCCCAGCGCTCGTACGCCCACACGAGCGACTGCTCCTCGCCGGCGGCGAAGCGGCGGCCGACCTCGGCGTCGTCCGGGTCGACGCCGCTGCGCGTCCCCGGTACGGAATCCACGGATCGAACGCTACCGAGGATCGGCACCCGGGTGGCCAGCGCCCCGGTCACCGGACCGGCTCGGCGACTACGACGACGTTGTCGCGGTAGCTCCGGAACTCCGGGAGGAAAGGGCCGCCGCAGGTGATGACGGTCAGCCGCGGCGCGCCGTCCCGGGCGAAGATCCGCTCCAGCGGCAGCACCTGCTCGGTGATCAGCTGGCGGGAGACCACCCGCCAGCGGGTCGCCGTCCCGGCGGCGTCGGGGACGGTGATCTCGTCGCCCACAGCGGCGTCGTCCAGGGGGAACAGGGCGCCGGGGCGCTGCTCGCGGTCGTCGACGTGGCCGGCCAGGACGGCCGAGCCCTCTGCGCCCGGCGCCGGTCCGAGCCGGTACCAGCCGACGCGGGAGACGTCCTCGGGGAGCTCCATCTGGCCGTCGGCGGCGATGCCGACGGCGTCGACGCGAGCGTCCACGCCCTGCGACGGAACGCTGATGCGGACCGGCGCCGGAGCGCTCGGGATCGCCGACGGGGCGGCGTCCCGGGTGGTGACGGAAGGGGTGGCGGGAAGGGGCTGCTCCAGCGGGATGCCCGCAGCCGCCTCTGGCTGGGTCAGCACCCAGGCGGTCGGGGCGCCGACGGCCAGGGCGAGGCCCAGGACGGCGGAGGCGGCGGCGGGTCGCACGGATCCGGTCCGGTCAGCCGCGGGTGCGGGCGAGACGGACGGCGCCGGCGCCGGCGACGGCCAGGCCGACGACCGGGAGAGCGGCGACCATCGGCAGCGAGCTGCCCTCGTCGGCCAGACCGGCCGAGCCACCGGGGACGCCGCTGGGCGCGGAGTGCGTGCCGCTGACCGTCTGGACGGCGAGGTCGTAGCCGGCGGCACCGGAATCCCAGGCGTAGACGATCGTGTGCGCCCCTTCGGCCACCGACAGGTCGGCCGGGCCGATCGCCACGGTGTCGGTGCCGGCGAGCACGACGTCGGCGGACACGGTCCCGGCCGGGACGGTCAGCGACTCCTCGTTCGGGTTGGTCAGCCCGTCGATGATGACCTCGCCGCCGGCCCGGACGTCCACCGCAGGTGCGGCGGCGACGTGGCGCACGGTGACCCGACCCTCGCCCGCGGGGACCGCAGAGGTGTCGTTGACGAACGGCGTCAGGGTGGGGCTGCCGTCCTCCTTCAGGTGGGCGACCACGGTGGCGTTCGCGCCCGCGGGGACGGCGACGTCCATGGCCGAGAGCAGCGGCTCGCCGGACGCGTCGGCGGCGTCGGCCGGGAAGAGCGCGAGGTCGTACTCGCCCGCGGGGAGCTCGAGCGGATCGGTCATGGTGCCGGGCTGGAAGTCGTCGATCAGCCGCTCGCCGTTGGCGTAGACGTCGAGGGGGTGTTCGGGACGCCGTGCAGGACGGAGACGGTGGCGGTGTGGTCGTCGGCCAGGGCCGGGGTGGCGGCCAGGGCCATGGCGCCGGCTGCGGTGAGGACGCCGGCGGTGCGGCCGAGAGTGCGGGCGGTGCTCATGGGATCTTCTTTCCAGCGGGGGGAGGTGCCTGTGCTCCCCTTTTCCTGGCCGCCACCCCGACCGGATGCAGGCGAACTCCGGACTTCTTCTCCGGTCCCCGGCAGGGTGCAGGATGGGCGGGTGACGACGCGCGACCGGGACGCCGAGGGCCGGGCCCGCAACGCCCGTCCGCGGGACGCGCTCGGCCGGCCGCTGCCGCACGACGCCGCTGGTGAGCCGCGTGCGCCGGAGGGGGTCGTCCGCGAACCGCTGGTCGCCCTCGCGGAGGCGCAGGAGCTCCTCGACGCCGGCCGTCCCTTCCACGCCCACGAGGTCCTCGAGGACGCGTGGAAGTCCTCGGTGCCCGAGGAGCGGCAGCTGTGGCGTGGCCTCGCCCAGCTCGCCGTCGGGCTCACCCATGCCGCCCGCGGCAACGCCCGGGGTGCGGCGACGCTGCTCGAGCGGGGCGTCGGCAACGTCGTCCGCTACGCCGACGCGCCGCCGCACGGGATCGACGTCGCCGGGCTGGCCGCGTGGGGGCGGGCCCTGGCCGCCGACCCGTCGACCGGCCGCGAGGCGGCCCGCGCCGCGCCGCGCCTCCGAGGCTGATCAACCGGCGCGGACGCGGGCGTAGCGGTCGAGGGACACCTGGCGCTCGTGCGCGTGGTCGACGACGGGCTCGGGGTAGCCGGCCGGGATGCCTCCGGGTGCGGTCCACGGCTCGTGCACGTGCTTCGGGTCCAGATCGCGCAGCTCCGGCACCCACCGCTTCACGTAGGCGCCGTCCGGGTCGAACTTCTTGCCCTGGGTGATCGGGTTGAAGACCCGGTAGTACGGCGAGGCGTCGGTGCCGGTGCCGGCGACCCACTGCCAGCCGTGCTGGTTGCTGGCCAGGTCGCCGTCGACCAGGTGCTGCATGAAGTACCGGGCGCCGCGGGTCCACTCCTGGTGCAGGTCCTTGACGAGGAACGACGCGACGATCATCCGCACCCGGTTGTGCACGTAGGCCTCGCCGAGCAGCTGGCGCATCCCGGCGTCGACGATCGGGAAGCCGGTGCGGCCGGTCTCCCAGGCGCGCACCAGGGCCTCGGCGTCCGGACCGGAGTCGTACCCCATGCCCTGCAGCTCGGGCTTGAGGTACTCCCGCGCGGACTCCGGGCGGTGCCAGAGGACGTCGGCGTAGAAGTCCCGCCAGGCCAGCTCGTCGGTGTAGCGGCGCACCGCCTCGGTCGGCTCGCCGGCGAGGTCGGCCACCAGCGTGCGGGGGTGGAGGCAGCCGTACTTGAGGTAGGGCGACAGCCGGCTGGTGCCGTTCGTGCCGGGGGTGTTGCGGCCCTCGTCGTAGCCGGACAGCCGCTCGTCCCGGAACTGCGCCCAGGCGGCCAGCGCCGCCTGCTCGCCGGCGGGCGGCAGGACGACGTCGCCGAGGTCGGGCGCGGGGGGCGGGGCATCGGAGCGGACGCCGGTCCGCCAGCGGACGCCGTCGGGGGAGCCCGCCGGTGCGCGCCAGCCGTGCTCCCGCCAGGCGCGCGCGAAGGGGGAGAAGACCTGGAAGGGCGTGCCGGTGCGCGTGGTCACCCGGCCGGGAGTGACGAGGTACGGCGAGCCGGTGCGCACCAGGGGCACGTCGCCCAACGCCTGCTCGACCGCGTCGTCGCGGCGGCGCCCGTAGGGGCCGGTGTCGGCGCTGACGTGCACGCTGCTCGCCGCCACCTCCCAGGCCAGGCCGGGCAGGACCTCGGCCGGATCGCCGGAGCGCAGCACCAGCGCGCCGTCGAGATCGGCGTCCAGTGCGGTCAGGCAGTCGAGCAGGAAGCGGCGGCGTGGCTCCCCGGAGGGGCCGTAGAGCCGGTCGTCGAACACGAACACGGGGACGACGTCGCCCTCCGGCCCGGCCGCGTCGCGGGCGGCCAGCAGCGCCGGGTGGTCGTGCAGGCGCAGGTCCCGCCGGAACCAGAGCAGCGTCGTCGGCACCCCGCCGAGCGTAGGGAGGCCGACGGTGGGCCGCTCCTGGAGCGTTTCTCGCGCGGAACTGAGGGCTGGAGACCAGCTCTGGTCCAGCGGGGCCTCTGCGCGGGCAAGGGGCCGGTGGAGCAGTGCTGATCACGCGCCTGTCCCGTCCTGCAACGCCTCCGGAAGGCGAAGAACACCCCTGAAGCCCCCGATCGGGGACGGCGCGTCGCCCCGATCCGCGCGATCATGGTCGGGTGCCCGAGTTGCCCGAAGTGGAGGCGCTGACCGCTTTCCTGCGCGCCGACGCCGTCGGCCGGGTGCTGACCCGCGCCGACCTGGCCGCCGTGCAGGCGATCAAGACCTTCGACCCACCGCTGTCCGCGCTCGGCGGGCTGGAGATCACCGGTGCCGGCCGGCACGGCAAGTTCCTCGACCTCGACGTCTCCGGCCTGCACCTCGTCGTCCACCTGGCCCGCGCCGGCTGGCTGCACTGGCGGGAGAACCTGCCGGCCGCCCCGCCCAAGCCGGGCAAGGGGCCGCTCGCGCTCCGGGTGCACCTGGATGACGGGAACGGCTTCGACCTCACCGAGCAGGGGACCCGCAAGGGGCTGGCGATCTACGTCGTCCGGTCGCCCTCCGAGGTGCCCGGCATCGCCCGGCTCGGCCCCGATGCGCTCGAGGTCGACCGGGACACCTTCGCCCGGCTGATGGCCGGCCGGTCGGGCCAGCTCAAGGGTGCGCTGACCGACCAGACGCTGATCGCCGGCATCGGCAACGCCTACTCGGACGAGATCCTGCACGCCGCCCGGCTGTCCCCGTTCAAGATGGCCGACAAGCTCAGCGACGACGAACTGGTCCGTCTCCACGATGCCGTGCGGGCGACGCTCACCGACGCGCTCGAGCGCCAGGTCGGCCAGCGGGCGGCGACCATGAAGGGCGAGAAGCGCTCCGGGCTGCAGGTGCACGCCCGCACGGGTCTGCCTTGCCCGGTCTGCGGGGACACCGTCCGGGAGGTCAGCTTCGCCGACACGTCGCTGCAGTACTGCGCCACCTGCCAGACCGGGGGCAAGCCGCTGGCCGACCGGCGGATGTCCAAGCTGCTCCGCTGAGGGAGCACCCGCTTCGCACGGCACTCCTGGACGGCGGCCCTCCTGCAGGGGGTTCTGTGCAGTGCGTCACGTCACGCACCGGGGAGGAGGGAGGTGAGCCGCGTGATCGTGCGCGCCAGCACCGATGTGCCGACGCCACTCGCGGTGGCGTTCGACCCGGGCTCGACCGCCGAGCCCACCGCCGTCCACCAGTCGTCCAGCGGCGGGGGAGCCAGCACGTCGATCCGCTGGCCCGGGCGGGGGACGACGACGGGGATCTCCCGTGGGCGCGCGGCGGCCAGCAGCCGCTGCACCGGCTCGGCCCACCGGTGGAACGCCAGGTTGAAGGTGGCCCAGTGGATGGGCAGCAGCACCACGCCGCCGAGGTCGCCGTGCGCGCGGACCGCCTCCTCGGGGTCCATGTGGATGGCGTGCCAGGCGTCGTTGTAGGCGCCGATCGGCAGCAGCGTCAGGTCGAACGGCCCGAGCCGGGCGCCGATCCCGGCGAAGGCGGGGGTGTAGCCGGTGTCGCCGCCGAAGTAGACGCGGTGCCGCAGGCCGGCGATGGCCCACGACGCCCACAGCGTGGTGTTGCGGTGGAAGTACCGGCCCGAGAAGTGCCGCGCCTCGGTGCAGGTGAGGGTCAGGCCGGCCACCTGGTGCACGCCGTCCCAGTCCAGCTCGACGATGCGGTCATCGGGGACGTGCCACGTACGCAGGTGCTCGCCGATGCCCAGCGGGACGACGAACGGCGCGGTCTGGGTGGCCAGCAGCGCCCGGACCGTCGGCAGGTCGAGGTGGTCGTAGTGGTCGTGGGAGATCAGCACGGCGTCGACCTGGGGCAGCTCCTGGACCGGCAGGGGCGGTTCGTGCAACCGGGTCGGCCCGAACAGCGGCGACGGCGAGACGCGGTGCCCCCACACCGGGTCGACCAGCACCCGCCGGCCGTCGACCTCCAGCAGTGCGCTGGCATGCCCGAACCAGGTGACCGCCAGTTCGGCGGCGTCGGCGGGGAGCTCGGGCCGCGCCAGCGGGATCGGGCCGCCGGGGAGGCCGACGTGCCGCTCCTCGTGCCACTGCCGGAGCAGACCGTCGCGGGTGTTGGCCGGCGCCAGCGCCGGGGTGGGCAGCGTGTTGTGGAACGAGCCCTCGGAGAAGTGCGGCGACCCCGCGACGACCGGCCGCAGCCGGCGGCGGTGCGCACCCAGCGCCGTCGGCAGGCCCCACGCTGCGGCGGTCACCCAGCCCACCGGCCCGGCGAGCACGGCGGCGGTGACGGCGGCACGGCGGAGGAAGGCGGACGGCACGTGCTCCAGTGTCCCAGCCGGGCGGCGGGCATCGAAGGTTTCCCGTGGAACCTCACACCGCTCGGGCGACGATCAGGGTCCCTGATCATGGAGCGTCCTCCCTCACCGTGGGACGTGAGGGAGGACGCTCGGGGATCAGGTTCCCTGATCGTCGCGGGGGTGGGTCAGGCGGCGATGGCGGCCACCGGGGAGGTGCGCGCGGCGCGGCGGGCCGGGAGCACCGAGGCGAGCAGTCCGGCCAGGGTGGCGACGACGACGATCGCGCCCACCTGCAGCCACGGGACGTCGAGCACGATGTCGCCCAGCTCGCCGAGCACCGAGGCCGCACCTATCAGGCCGTAGGCGCCGCCCACGAGGACCCCGATGGCCGAGGCGACCCCGGCCACCAGCACCGCCTCCCAGGCCAGCAGTCCGCGCAGTTGCCCGCGGGTGAGGCCGAGCGCCCGCAGCAGCCCGTTCTCCTGCCGGCGCTCGACCACGGACAGGGCCAGGGTGTTGCCCACCCCGATCAGCGCGATGACCACGGCCACCGCGAGCAGCCCGGTGACCACGAGCAGCAGGACGTCGAGGATCTCGTCCAGCTCGATGCGCATCGTGACCAACCCGGTGACCTGCGCGTCCGGGGCGGCCTCGCCGACGAGGTCGGTGACCTCGTCGACCCCGTCGACCTGGGCGTCCGGATCGGCCGCGGACAGCATCACCCAGACCTCGGCCAGTCCCGGGTCCCCGGCCAGGGAGCGCAGATCGCCGGCGTCCAGCAGCGGCGCCTGGTCCTCGCCGGTGACGAGGACCCGGAGGGGAAGCGAGCGGCCCTCGCCGGTCAGCGTCAGCGTGTCGCCGTCCTTGACCGAGTAGTACTCCGCCGACCACTCGGGGAGCACGACCTCCCCGGGCCGCGGCAGGGGCGTCTTGTCCGTCGAGCGCAGCACCGTGCTCGCGGCGGCGGCGTCCACGCCGTGCGCGTAGAAGGGATCGCCGGCGGGGTCGGTGACGTCGGCGCCGGTCACCGGTGTGGTGCGGGCGACCGGGTCCAGCCCCGCGAGCGCGCCGGGCAGGGACGTGGGCAGGTCGTCCGAGAAGCTCTGGACGACGACATCGGTCGGGAACTCCGCGTCGAGGCCTGCCGTGGCCGTCGCCCGCGTCGAGGCGGCGCCCACGACGAACGCACTGGTGAGCGTGACGCCGATGAGCAGCGCGGTGGCCGTGGCCGCCGTCCGCCGGGGGTTGCGGGTGGCGTTGCCCGCGGCGAGGCGGGCGGGGACCCCGCCGAGCCGGCCGGCCAGCCGGCCGGCGGCCGCGACGACCGGCGGCACGGCCCGCTGGGCCAGCAGCACGATGCCGAGGAAGCTCGCCACCCCGCCGGGGAGGGCGACCAGGACGTCCTGCATCAGCGCTCCGCCGACGAGCAGGGCGGTGCCCGGCACGGCCAGCAGCAGCCCGAGGGCCAGTCTGAGCACACCCGGCCGGGAGCGCAGCGGGGCCTGGTCCACCGGCCGCAGCGCCGCGAGCGGGGCGACCTTCGTGGCGGCCCGTGCCGGGGCCAGGGCGGCGAGCACGGTGACGACGGTGCCGACGACCATCCCGGCGAGCACCGCGTACAGCGGCACGGCGACCCCGGACAGGGGGATGGCGGAGTTGCTGCCGGCCACGGCGGAGATCAGCGCGGCCAGCCCGATGCCCGCCGCGACGCCGGCCGCCGACGAGACCAGCCCGGTGGCCAGCGCCTCGCCGAGCACGCTGCGCCGCACCTGCCGGGCGGTGGCACCTACGCAGCGCAGGAGGGCCAGCTCGCGGGTCCGCTGGGCGAGCAGGACGGCGAAGGTGTTGGCGATGACCAGCCCGGCGACGACGACGGCGATGGTGCCGAACACCAGCAGCACCGAGGCCAGCGCGGTCGAGTTGCCCATCATGGCCGCGGCCGTCTTCTCCGCCTGCTCCTCGCCCGTGCGCACGACGGCGTCGCCGGGAACC
This sequence comes from Blastococcus goldschmidtiae, assembly GCF_031845325.1. Taxonomy (NCBI): domain Bacteria; kingdom Bacillati; phylum Actinomycetota; class Actinomycetes; order Geodermatophilales; family Geodermatophilaceae; genus Blastococcus; species Blastococcus goldschmidtiae. The sequence goes on from NZ_JAVREI010000021.1 coordinate 11,355, forward strand.
GCGGCGGTGACGTCGCGGACCACCTCGTCGCTGTCGAAGCCGGGACCGGCGGCGATCCGGAGCTCGGTGGGGCCGGGGGCGCCCCAATCGCGGGCCTGCGCCTCGGTGACGAAGCCCCGGGCGTAGAGCCCGGCCTCGGGGTCGCCGCGCAGGTCGACGATGCCGGTGACGGTCGCCTCCGACGTCGTCGCCTCCCCCTCGGCGTCGTACGTCGAGACGGTCAGCACGTCGCCGACCTCGGCCCGTGCGCGGTCGGTGACGGCGACCTCACCGGGAGCCGAGGGGAACCGGCCGGAGGAGAGCTGCTCCCAGCGCAGCTGCGGGGCGTCGGCCACCGACTGCACGGAGAGGTACTGCGAGCCGGGGCGGCCGGGGACCGCGGCCGAGACGCTGGTCTCGTACGCGGGAGCGACGGCGCCGACGGAGTCGAGCGCGTCCAGGGTGGCGACGTCGTCGGCGAGCGACTCGCCGGACGGGGAGGTGACGACGGCGGCGCTGCCGACGTAGCGGGCGCCGACGGTGTCGAGGACCGTGCTGCGGGAGGTCTCGTTGAGCACGAGGGTGGCCACCACGAAGCCGACGGCGATGACGACGGCCAGCGTGGAGGCGATCAGCCGCGCCGCGTGGGTGCGGAGCTGAGCGAGGACGACGGTGCGCATCGCCTCAGGCCCCCAGCCCGCGCAGCGCGTCGAGCACGGACTCGGCGGTGGGGTCGGCGAGGTCGCCGGCCAGCCGGCCGTCGGCCAGCAGCACCACGCGGTCGGCGTAGGCGGCCGCCGCCGGGTCGTGGGTGACCATGACGACGGTCTGGCCGGTCTCCTTCACGCTGGAGCGGAGCAGGCCGAGGACCTCCGCGCCGGATCGGGAGTCCAGGTTGCCGGTGGGCTCGTCGGCGAAGACGACGTCGGGCCGGGGCAGCAGGGCGCGGGCGATGGCGACCCGCTGCTGCTGGCCGCCGGAGAGCTCGTGCGGGCGGTGGCCCAGGCGCTCGCGCAGACCCAGCCGGGCGATGACGGCGTCGAACCAGGCGGGATCGGGCCGCAGGCCGCCGAGCTGCATGGGCAGGACGATGTTCTCGCGGGCGTCGAGCACGGGGAGCAGGTTGAAGGCCTGGAAGACGAAGCCGATCCGCTTCCGGCGCAGCGTGGTCAGCTGGTCGTCGCGCAGGTCGGTGAGCGGGGTGTCGCCCAGCCAGACCTCGCCGGCGGTCGCGGTGTCCAGGCCGGCCAGGCAGTGCATGAGGGTCGACTTGCCGGACCCGGAGGGGCCCATGATCGCGGTGAACTCACCGGCGGCGAAGGTGACGTCGACCCCGGCCAGCGCGTGCACCGCGGTCTCACCGGTGCCGTAGGTCTTGCGCAGCCCGGCGGCGCGGACGGCGGCGGTCGCCGGGGCGCCCGGCGCCTCGCCGGGGACGGTCATGACGGGGACGGACACTTCGGACCTCCGGTGCAGGGGATGCGGCAACGGAGATCACGCTCCCGCCCGGGGCCGTCCTCGCGCGTCGGAGCGGAGGGCCATCTTCCGGCGGCCCGCCGTGCTCCCCCGGACGGATGCCGCCGTCATCCCCCGGTCGTAGACCTCTGCCTCTCCGTGGGAGAGCGGCCGGCTCTTCCGGGGAAGAGCGGCCGGCTTCTCCGGGGAGAAGCGGAACTAGGCGTCGCGGAGGAGGTCGGCCGGCTGCACGAGGCCGGTCCGGTAGGCGAGGACGACGGCCTGCACGCGGTCGCGCGAACCGGTCTTGGCCAGCACCCGCCCGACGTGGGTCTTCACGGTCGCCTCGCTGACGACGAAGCCCCGCGCGATCTCGGTGTTGGAGGCGCCCAGGGCCATCTGCACCAGCACCTCCCGCTCGCGCGGCGTGAGCTCGGCCAGCGCCGCGTCGTCGCCACCACCGGGCGCCGAGGCAGGCGCGCCGCGCAGCATCGGCGCGACGTGCTGCAGCAGCCGGCGGGTGGAGCTGGCCGCGATCACCGAGTCGCCGGCGTGCACGGTGCGCACCGCGTCCAGCATCTCCTCGGGCGGGGCGTCCTTGAGCAGGAAGCCGCTGGCCCCGGCGCCGATGGCGGCGACGACGTACTCGTCGAGGTCGAACGTGGTGAGGACGACGACCCGAGGGGGCTCCGGCAGCGCGATCACCTGGCGGGTCGCCTCGATGCCGTCGGTGCCGGGCATGCGGATGTCCATGAGCACCACGTCGGCCGGGGTACCGCGCAGCAGCTGGACCGCGGCCGCGCCGTCGCCCGCCTCCCCGACCACGGTCAGGTCGGGCTGGGAGTCGATGACCATGCGGAACCCGGCGCGGACCATCTGCTGGTCGTCGACGAGGACGACGCGGATCGGTGCGCCCGGCGACTCGGTCATCGCCTCGAACCGTAGGGCAGCGCGGCGTGCACGCCGAACCCGCCGCCGTGTCGCGGCCCGGCCTCCAGCCGCCCGCGGTGCAGCTGCGCGCGCTCGCGCATCCCGCGCAGCCCCTGGCCCTCGCCGTCTGAGGAGGTCCCGTGGGCGGAGGTCAGGGCGGCCGACGCCCCGCGGCCGTCGTCGAGCACCGACAGCTCCAGGGCGTCGGGCCGCCACTGCAGCCGCACCCAGGCGCGCGAGGCCGGGCCGGCGTGCTTGAGCACGTTGGTGAGCGATTCCTGCACGATCCGGTAGGCGGCCAGCTGCGGGCCCGCGGCCAGCGGCTGCGGCTCGCCCTCGACGATCAGGTCGACGTCCAGGCCACTGGCCCGCACGTCCTCGACCAGGGCGGGGATCGCGGCGACGTCGGGCTGCGGTGCGTACTCCTCGCCGCCGCCCTCCCGCAGCACGCCCAGCAGCGAGCGCATGTCGGTGAGCGCCTGTCGCCCGGTCGCGGCGATCGCCTCCAGCGCGCCGGTCGCCGCCTCGGGGTCGGTCCGGCCGGCGTACCGGCCGCCGTCGGCCTGCGCGATGACCACCGACAGGGAGTGGGCGACGACGTCGTGCAGTTCGCGGGCGATGCGCGCCCGCTCGGTCGCCGCGGCCAGCCGCATCTCCTGCTCGCGCTCCAGCTCGAGCAGCTGTGCCCGCTCCTCCAGGGCGGCCAGCTGCTGCACCCGAGCCCGGCGCAGGTTGCCCAGGGCCCAGGCGGCGACGACGGAGACCCCGATCGCCATGGCGGTCGGGAGGACCGATCCGATGAAGCCGTACCCGAAGAAGCGGATCGCGGCCAGCAGTGCGCCCGCCATGCCGATCGCGACGCCGGCCTGGCTCGCCCAGCGAGGCGCGTAGGCGGCCAGCGCGTAGATCATCATCAGCACCGCGACGTTGGCGACCAGGAAGTCCGGGGCGGCCACCAGCTCCAGCAGCCCGGCCGCGACCACGACGGCGGCGGCCGGGACCGGTGCCCGCCGTCGCCAGGCCAGCGGCGCCACCATCAGCGTGCCGATGACCAGCGCGGCCGCGGGGTCTTCCCAGTAGGTCTGCAGCGGCAACAGGACGGCGAGGAACCACACGGCGCCCGCGAGCGCCGCGTCGACGGCGTCGGGGTGCCGGCGCAGCCGCTCGGTCGAGCGGTCGAGGGGGCCGTCCACGCCGTCGAGCCTAGGCAGCGCCGGCCGCGAATTCGTCGTCCTCAGGAGGGAGACGCGCGTCCACCCCAGGGCTGACCGGACCAGACTGGTGGCATGCCCGAACCGGAGGACGACGGCGGTGACCCGGCCTGCTGGCTGCGCCGGGTGTGCCCCGGGTGCGGGCGGCTGGCCGACGAGGACCCGCCCACGCGGTGTGCGGCGTGCGGCGCGCAGCTGCCGGCGGAGTGAGGCCGGCCGCCGTCCTCGGCGTGACCCCGGTGACCCTCCGCCGTGCCGGGTGGTGTGAGCCAGCTCGCACGATCTACCGTGCGCAGGCCCACCCGTCCGGCGGGGAGGACGACGGGTGCGGATCGCGGGAGGGAGGACGGGGCGGCGCCCCGGGACGTCGATGCGGAATGCACTGCGCTGGCTGCGGCCGGGCCATCTGGGCACGGAGGCGGAGCACGCGACGTTCCGGACGCTCCACTCGGCCTCCCTCACCGCCCCCGAGCTGCGCCAGGGCCTGACCAGCGGCTCCGCGGAGCGCGCCATCCGGCACCTGCGGGACCTGCTCGGCGCGCCGGCGGTCGCGCTCACCGACACCGTGGCGACGCTGGCCTGGGACGGCCGCTTCCTCCACCACGAGAAGGACGCGGCAGCGCTGGCGGCCACGGTCCTGGAGTCCGGCAACACGGTGGTCCGCGACCGCGCGGACTTCGCCTGCTCCGACGCCGGCTGCGGGCTGCGGCAGGTCGTGGTCAGCCCGCTCGTCGTGGAGGACCGGGTGGTCGGCACCCTGCAGGCGTTCACGCCGTCGGCGTCGGCCGGGCTGGTCCGGGCCGTGACCGAGGTGGCCCGCTGGGTGTCGGGCAACCTGGAGCTCGCGGAGCTCGACGCGTCGCGAACCCGCCTGATGGAGGCCGAGGTCCGCGCGCTGCGCGCGCAGATCAGCCCCCACTTCATCTACAACTCGCTGACCGCCATCGCGTCGTTCGTGCGGACCGACCCGGAGCAGGCCCGCGAGCTGCTGCTGGAGTTCGCCGACTTCACCCGGTACTCCTTCAGCCGGCACGGCGAGTACACGACGCTGGCCGAGGAGCTGCGGTCGATCGAGCGGTACCTGGTGCTGGAGAAGGCCCGATTCGGCGATCGGCTGCAGGTCACGCTGCGGGTGGCGCAGGAGGTCCTGCCGGTCGCCGTGCCGTTCCTCTGCCTCCAGCCGCTGGTGGAGAACGCGGTCCGGCACGGGCTGGAGCACAAGCAGGGGGTCGGGACGGTGACCATCATCGCGGCCGACCGGGGCGGCGAGTGCCTGATCTCGGTCGAGGACGACGGCGTCGGGGAGGACCCGGAGAAGGTGCGCCGGGCGCTGTCCGGCGACGCCTCCGTCGACTCGGTGGGACTGGGCAACGTCGACGCCCGGCTGCGCACCGCCTTCGGTGACGACTACGGTCTCGTCGTCGAGACCGGGCCGGCCGCGGGGACCAGGGTCGTCGTGCGGGTGCCGAAGTTCGCTCCGGGGGTGCGCCCATGACCGGCGAGCGGCTGACCGTGCTCGTCGTGGACGACGAGCGACCGGCGCTGGAGGAGCTGCGCTGGCTCCTCGAGCGGGACGAGCGCATCGGCACGGTGCTGACCTGCGACTCGGCCACGGAGGCGCTGCGCCTCCTGCAGGAGCGGGGCGTCGACGCCGTCTTCCTGGACATCCGCATGCCGGGGCTCAGCGGGGTCGACCTCGCGCGGGTGCTGTCCCGGTTCAAGGCGCCGCCGCCGGTGGTCTTCGTGACCGCCTACGACGACCACGCCGTCGACGCGTTCGAGCTCGGCGCCGTCGACTACGTCCTCAAGCCGGTCCGCGACGACCGGCTGGCCGAGGCGGTCCGCCGGGTGGTCGGTGCGCGGGCCGGCGGCTCCGTGCCGGCGGACGACGACATCGCCGTCGAGCTGGGCGGGGTGACCAGGTTCGTGCCCCGCTCCAGCGTCCGGTACGTGGAGGCGCAGGGCGACTACGCCCGCCTGCACACCCCGGCGGGCAGCCACCTGGTCCGGGTACCGCTGACCACCCTCGAGGAGACCTGGAAGGACGCCGGGTTCGTGCGGATCCACCGGTCGCTGCTGGTGGCCCTGCAGCACGTACAGGAGGTCCGGATGGACGCCGGCCGGTGCACCGTCGTCGTCGGGGGCACGCATCTCGGCGTGAGCCGGCGGCACACCCGGGAACTGCGCGACCTCCTCGTGCGCCGCGCGCGGCCGGGCACCGCGGGCAGGAGCTGACCGGTGTCGGAGAGCACGCCCCGCCGGGTGCGCGTCACCAGCCCCCGCACGAACGCGGCCCGTGCCCAGCGGGTGCCCGCCGCCCGGGAGATCGACGCCCAGACCCGGCTGGGCGAGGTGTACATGTCCTCGCTGGTGCGCTCGCAGTTGCGGCTGGCCCTGCTCAGCCTCGCGACCCTCGCGGTGTTCGTCGGGGGGACCCCGCTGGTGTTCTGGCTGTTCCCGGAGCTCTCGGACGTCGAGGTGCTGGCGGTGCCGCTGCCGTGGTTCCTGCTGGCCTTCGCCGTCTACCCGTTCCTGTTCCTGGTGGGCTGGCTCTACGTCCGCGCCGCCGAACGGAACGAGCGGGCCTTCACCGACGTGCTGGACCGCACGTGATCGAGCTCGCGAGGTCATGCATCCGACACAGCACCCGGCCGGCGGTCGCCCGCCCGGACCGCCGCGACCGCGGATGACGGGCGCCGGGTACAGCGTCCTCGGGGTGACCGGGGTCTTCGTGGCGACCCTGGTGGTCGGCGCGTACGGCTGGCGGTTCTCCCGCACGACCAGCGACTTCTTCGTCGCGTCCCGCACGGTCCGGCCGGGACTCAACGCCTCGGCGATCGGGGGCGAGTACCTGTCCGCGGCGTCCTTCCTCGGCGTCGCCGGCCTGGTGCTGGCGTTCGGCACGGAGATGCTCTGGTATCCGGTCGGCTGGACGGCGGGCTACCTCGTCCTGCTGGTCCTCGTGGCCGCGCCGCTGCGTCGCTCCGGGGCCTACACACTGCCCGACTTCGCCGAGAGCCGGCTGGAGTCCCGGGGGGTCCGCCGACTGTCCGCGCTGCTCGTCGTCGCCATCGGCTGGCTCTACCTGATGCCGCAGTTCCAGGGGGCCGGGCTGGCGCTGGCCTCCACCACCGGCACCGGCACGTGGCTGGGTGGCGTGCTGGTGGCGACCGTCGTCCTCGTGAACGTGCTGTTCGGGGGGATGCGCAGCATCACGTTCGTGCAGGCCTTCCAGTACTGGCTGAAGCTGACGGCGCTGCTCTTCCCGCTGCTGTTCATGGCGGCGATCTGGCTCGGTGACGGTGCGGTGTCCCCCGCCTCGGTCGACGTGGGGGACGTCGGCGTGGCCGGTGACTCGTGGGTCTCGCCCCTCGCCGGGGCCGAGCACGAGCTGTACACGACGTACTCGATCATCATCGCCACGTTCCTGGGCACGATGGGCCTGCCGCACGTGGTGGTCCGCTTCTACACCAACCCCGACGGTGCGGCGGCCCGCCGCACGACCCTGTTGGTGCTGGCACTGCTCGGCCTCTTCTACCTCCTCCCGCCCGTGTACGGGGGCCTGGGCCGGCTGTACGCGCCGGACCTGATCGCGAGCGGTCGCGCGGAGTCGGTGGTGCTGGAGCTGCCGGCGCGCATGCTGGCCGGCACGGCGGGGGAGCTGCTGTCCGCGCTGACGACGGCGGGCGCCTTCGCCGCGTTCCTCTCCACGTCGTCCGGGCTGACCGTCGCCGTGGCGGGTGTGATCAGCCAGGACGTGATGGGCCGCCGGTTCGGCGGGGTGCGCGCGTTCCAGGCCGGCGCCGTCGTCGCCGTCCTCGTGCCGCTCGGCCTCGCCGTGCTCACCGAGGGGGTGGGGGTCGCCCAGGCCGTCGGGCTGGCCTTCGCCTTCGCCGCGTCCACGCTCTGCCCGCTGCTGGTGCTGGGCATCTGGTGGCGCCGGCTCACCGACGCGGGCGCGATCGCCGGGATGCTCGTCGGCGGGGGATGCGCGGGCGGGGCGGTGCTGGCCACCCTGCTGGGCGTGGGCCCGGAGGGCTGGGCCGGCGCGCTGCTCGCCCAGCCCGCGGCGTGGACCGTCCCGCTCGCCTTCCTCACCATGGTCGGGGTGTCGCTGGCCACCCCGCGGCGGGTGCCGCTGCACGCCGCCCGGACCATGGTCCGGCTGCACACCCCCGAGTCGGTCCAGCTCGACCGCGGGCACCCGCCCCGCTGATCCGGCCGGCGGCTCCGCGGGGGCGACCGCTCGTCCCGCCGGACCTGCCGTACACCGAACACCGGTGACCGCTCGGCGCAGCCGCCGCTCGCACCTTCCGTGTGCCCGGGCCGCACTCCTACCGTGACAGCGCTCACATTTCCCGTGGGTGTGCCCGCCCACCCCTGACCAGGAGGTCGCACGTTGACCGATCCCGCGGAACGGCGTCTGCTGACGCCGGAGGAATATCGCGCCGCCCAGGATTCACCGGAGTTCGTGGAGCTGAAGAAGCGGTTCCGCAGCTTCGCCTTCCCGATGACGGTCGCCTTCCTGGCCTGGTACCTGCTCTACGTGCTGCTCTCGACGTACGCGATCGACTTCATGTCCACGAAGGTCTTCGGCGACGTCAACGTCGGCATCCTCCTGGGGCTGGCCCAGTTCGTGACGACGTTCGTGATCACGCACCTCTACGTCGCGCACGCCAACAGGCGCACCGACCCCATTGCCGACGAGATGCGCGAGCGCCTCGAGGCCCACGAGTTCGCGCCGGGTCACCCCGGCACCGACACCACGACCCGGGGAGCCACGCGTGGTTGACCTTCTCGCCGCCGACGACACGGTCGGCAGCCCTGCGATCAACATCTCGATCTTCGGCGCCTTCGTCCTGGTGACGCTGTACATCACGTTCAAGGCCAGCCGCAACAACACGAGCGCCGCCGACTACTACGCGGCCGGCCGGAACATCACCGGCACGCAGAACGGCCTGGCGATCGCGGGCGACTACCTCTCGGCCGCATCGTTCCTGGGCATCGCCGGCGCCATCGCCGTCTACGGCTACGACGGCTTCCTGTACTCGATCGGGTTCCTCGTCGCCTGGCTGGTGGCCCTGCTGCTGGTCGCCGAGCTGATGCGCAACACGGCTCGGTTCACCATGGCCGACGTCCTTGCCTTCCGGATGCGGCAGGGGCCGGTCCGCACCGCGGCTGCGATCTCGACGCTCGCGGTTTCGCTGTTCTACCTGCTGGCGCAGATGGCCGGTGCCGGCGGGCTGGTCGCGTTGCTGCTCGGGGTCAGCGGTGACCTGGCGGAGGCGCTGGTCGTCACCCTGGTGGGCGCGCTGATGATCTTCTACGTGCTCGTCGGCGGCATGCGCGGAACCACCTACGTGCAGATGATCAAGGCCGCGCTGCTGATCGCCGGTGCCCTCGTCATGACCGTCTGGGTGATGGCCAAGTACGGGTTCAACCTGTCGAGCCTGCTCGGCGGGGCCGTCGACAGTGCAGGCAGCGAGTCGGTGCTCAACCCGGGTGCGCGGTACGGCCTGAGCGACACGTCGAAGCTGGACTTCATCAGCCTGGCGCTCGCCCTGGTGCTGGGCACCGCGGGTCTGCCGCACGTGCTGATGCGCTTCTACACCGTGCCGACGGCCAAGGACGCCCGCCGGTCGGTCGTCTGGGCGATCTGGCTGATCGGCATCTTCTACCTGTTCAGCCTGGTCATCGGCTACGGCGCCGGTGCGCTGGTGGGCGCCGACGCGATCCTGACCGCTCCCGGCGGGGTCAACTCGGCGGCCCCGCTGCTGGCGTTCGAACTGGGTGGGACCGTGCTGCTCGGAATCATCGCCGGCGTCGCGTTCGCCACGATCCTCGCCGTCGTCGCCGGTCTCACGATCACCGCCTCGGCATCGTTCGCGCACGACGTCTACGCGTCGGTGATCAAGAAGGGGAACGTCCCCCCGAACGGCGAGGTCAAGGTCGCCCGGATCACCGCCGTCGTCATCGGTGCGGTCTCGATCGGGCTGGGCATCCTTGCACTGCAGGCGGCCCTGAACATCGCCTTCCTGGTGGCGCTGGCCTTCGCGGTCGCGGCGTCGGCGAACCTGCCGACCATCCTCTACACGCTCTTCTGGAAGAAGTTCACCACCCAGGGCGCGCTGTGGTCGATCTACGGCGGGCTGATCATCTGCATCGGGCTGATCATCTTCTCGCCGGTCGTCTCCGGTGCGGAGGGGGCCATGTTCCCCGGCGTGGACATTGCCTGGTTCCCGCTGAACAACCCCGGTCTGGTGTCGATCCCGGCCTCGTTCTTCCTGGGCTGGCTCGGCACGCAGCTCTCGAGGGACAAGCCCGACGAGGCCAAGTGGGCTGAACTCGAGGTGCGGGCGTTCACCGGCATCGGGGCGGAGAAAGCCGTCCAGCACTGAAGAAGGACCCCGTCTCCCCCCACCCCTCGTACCTCGGGGCGGGCCCCTGAGACAGGGCCGAGCGAGGCGCGCGTCCCCCGTGGGGGCGCGCGCCTCGTCCTGTCCGGTCCCGTCGTCCGCCCCGGGGTCATGGAAGCCGACGCCATGATCAGGTGAGCTGATCATGGCGTTTCCTCCCTCACCGCCCACCGTGAGGGAGGAGGCTCCACGGTGAGGGAGGACGGACGACGACGACTCAGGCGGCAGCGGGGGCCACTGCCGGCTCGGGTGCAGAGGCGACGTCGGCGGCGGCGGTGCCCGCGACGGCGAGCGGGACGGCCGCGGGAACGGCGTACGGCCGGCGGCTGCGCACGGCCCAGCGGGCGACGAGTCCGGCCAGGACGACGAGGCCGGCGAGGGTGTGCCCGCCGGGATGGGCGAGCGCGACCGCGATCGCCGCGGCGTAGACGACGGAGAGCAGCACCGCCGGGACGGGCGGGCGCAGTTGGTGCAGGTGCACGGCAGGACCTCCGGGGAGGGCGTCCCGCCGGCCGGCGACCGGACCACGTGGGCCCGGTCGCCGGCGCGGCGACGGCGCGGTGGAACGAGGAGCAGACCCCGGAAGGCCTACTTGAGCAGGTCCTTGGCCTTCTGCAGCATCGTCTCACCCGGCATCGGGGGCGTCCCGTACAGCCGCGGGTCCCCCGGCGGCAGGATCGGCGCGTCGGCGGTCGCCTCGATCGGGCGGGCGGAGAGCTGCTTGTCGGTCCCGTCGATCGCCGGTCCGCTGGCCCAGCTGCCGGACGCGGCGTCCGGGCCGTCGGAGGCGTCGAGGAAGGCGTAGGCGAACTCCTGCGGCTCCTCGTCCATCGGGAACGCCTCGGGCACCGGGATGTTCTCCAACCCGTCCACCTTGAGCTCCTCGATCGCCTTGAGCCACTGCATCTGGTGGTAGTGGTCGCGCGCAAGCAGGAAGCGCAGGGTGTCCTTGACGCCCGGGTCGTCGGTCATGTTGTAGAGCCGGGCGACCTGCAGCCGGCCCATCATCTCGGCGGTCGCGTTGTAGTTGAAGTCGGCCATCAGGTTGCCGCTGGCGGTGACGTACCCGCCGCTCCAGGGGAGGCCCATGGAGTCGCGGTAGTAGGCGCCACCGCCGTTGACGATGGCGTGCTGGGGGTTGGTGTTGCCGAACCCGGCGGCCGCCTCCTTGGTGCGGTCGGCGGAGTCGGGCTTGAGCGGCTGGTGGTCCAGCAGCCGGTCGATCAGCGTCACCAGGATCTCGACGTGGGCGAGCTCCTCCGTGCCGATGGCCAGGAGCAGGTCCTTGTACTTGCCGGGCAGCCGGCAGTTCCAGCCCTGGAGGAGGTACTGGGTGGCGACCGTCATCTCGCCCCACTGGCCGCCGAGGACCTCCTGGAGACGTCGGGCGTACGCCGCATCCGGACCGTCGGGCTTGGCCTCGTACTGCAGGGCGTGAGTGTGTGTGAACACGGGTTCTCCCTCGGAGCGTCATCGCGACCACCGCGACTGCGGTGACACCAGGGATCTGCCCGCGCCTCCTGGCCCGCCCGTGCCGTCCGGTGGCCCGGGAGTGCCAACCTCACCGGTCCGGCAGGCACACCGTCAGGGTGAACGCGTCGCCGACGTCGTCCCAGGTGAGCTGACCGCCGAGCTCGAGTGTCTGCCGCCGGACCGACCACAGCCCCAGCCCGGTCAGGTCCATCGGGGGCCGGCTCTGCCGCAGGTGGCCCACCACCCGGTCGACGGGGACGCCGCCCTGGGTGAGGGCCAGGCGCACCCACCCCCCGCGCAGCGTCAGCCGCAGCCGCACCGACCGGCCCTCGCCGTGCCGGTGGGCGTTCTCCAGGAGGTTGGTGAGGATCCGCTGCACTCGGGCGTCGGCGACCGGCACGTCCCCCGCCCCGTCGAGCACCTCCACCGTCAGCAGGCTCCGGGGGAGCCCGGCGGCGGCCACCGAGGCGACCACGACGTCGCAGAGCAGTCGCCGACCGGCGCGCGGCACGGCCCCACCGGCGGCGTCGGCCGTGCGCAGCATCGACGCCAGCTGGGCGGTCTGGGCGCGCGCGAGCTCGAGCATCTCGCGGGTGCGGTCGGCCGGGCCGTCGAGCGACCGCAGCGCCGCCTCCAGGGAGGCGAGTGGGCTGCGCATGTCGTGGCAGAGGGCGCGCAGGACCGCGTCCTCCGGGGTGGGCTCGTCGTCGGCGTCGACCCGGGGACGTCGCCGCGGCAGGTGCGCGCGGAGGACCCGCGCGAGATCGTCGAGGAGTCCGAGGACCGGCTTGGAAAAGGGTGCGTCAGCGGCGAGTGTCACGGGCACTTCCTCGTGGAGCCGGTCGGCGGGCGCCGGTGTACGACGGCCGACAGGAGGGGTGATGTCGCAGGACCACGACGCGCTCGCTGCTGAACGCGGTACCCCGGTGGACGTGGTCGTCGTCGACGACCATCCCCTGTTCACGCGCGGGTTGAGCCTGCTGCTGCCAGGGCTGAGCGGCGGCAGGGTCCGGGTGGTGGGGACGACGGACGACGCCTCGGCCGCCGCGGCGCTGGTGCGACGGCACCACGCCGACGTGGCGATCGTGGACCTGCACATGCCGCCGCCCGGGGGCACCAGGGCGATCGCGGCGATCCGGCGGGCCGACCCGATGGTGCGGGTGGTGGCGCTGTCCGGGCTGGCCGAGGCCGATGCCGCGATCGAGGCGCTGCGGGCCGGGGCGACCGGCTTCCTGCCGAAGACGGCGGACCCCGAGTCGCTGGTGCGCCCGCTGCTCGCCGTCCTGGACGGCTGGTCGGTGCTGCCCGAGGCGCTGCTGCGGCAGCTGCTGGAGGAGGCCACGCCGACCGGCGAGCAGAGCGTCGCCGACCGGCTGACCGCCGACGAGCGGCGGCTGTGGCGGCTGATCGCCGAGGGCGCCAGCACCGTGGACATCGCGACGACGCTGCACGTCTCGGAGCGGACGACGAAGCGGCTGGTGGCCCACCTGCTGCGTCGGCTGGAGGTGACCACCCGGGTGGAGGCGGCCGCCCTGGCCGGCCGCGTGGGGCTCGGCAAGGCGGGCGGCGGGCAGGCCCGATCAGCCGGCGGGTGGGCCGGGTGAGCGGGGCGCGATCTCATCGCGGCCCCAGCTACCCGCCGCGGAGATCGTCACTCCTCTGAACGGGAACGGTTCGTCTCGGTGCCACCCGCCGTGCGGCGAGCAGGCACCAGCTGTTCGGCCCACGGCTCCGACGCCGCGACTGCGAAGCCGGCGACGTCGTCGGCGGCCATGTCGAGCGCGATGTAGCCGCCGCGCCCGGCCCCGACGCAGGCGACGACCGACGCCAGCCCGGCCCGGCGCTGGAACCACGACTGCCTGACCTCCCAGCCGACGACCGCGCGCCGTTCCAGGACCGCCCGTTCGCGCACCAGCCAGCCGACGCGGAGGGCGAACGACCGCGGCCCCGTGGCATGCCCGAGCGAGGCGTAACGGCCCAGGCCCAGCGGCACACCGAGCACGGTGAGGACGACGCCGGCCAGCAGCAGCGGCCACCAGCCCTCGGTCACGGTGAGGACCGCGCCGGCGGCGGTGACCAGCAGCCCGCCGGTGACCGCGCGGGCGATCCGCCGGCGCCGGGCCGCGGCGGGGTGGAGGACGAGCGGGCCGGGGTCCTCGACCAGCCGGCGGCCGAGCGCCTCGGCCAGCGCGCGCGGGCCCAGCGGGAGCAGCTGGCCGCGGCGCTGGGCATCACCGAGGCCGGTGACCAGGCCGTTGACCCGGGCCGCGCCGACCAGTCGCATGCCGGCGCCGTCGGCCACGGCGACCCCGCGGATGCGGTCGATCTCCAGCTCGGTGTGCCGCCGGGTGAGCAGACCGCGGACGGCGATCAGCGAGCCGCCGCGCCGCACGAGGCGGAAGCGCCAGTTGACGACCGCGGCGCCGATCACCGCGCCCACGGCCAGCAGCACCAGACCCAGGACCGCGGCGGCCAGCGCGAAGCCCGGGGTGTTCACGGACTCGCCGTCCACGTCGGGCAGCAGGCCGTCGGGCAGCTCGTCCACGATCCGGGACAGCACGCCGAGGCCGGCCAGGGGGACCGCCAGGTAGCCCCCGACCAGCGGCGCGTAGAGCAGCCAGCGGTTGTCGAAGCGGGCGAACTCCTCCTCGGGTTCCTCCGGCGCGGGCGCGGTGCCCGGCCCGGGATCCGGAGTGTCCGGCCCGACGGCCGGTAGGCGGTTGCGCTTGGTCAGCACCGCCGTCCGCAGCCGGTCGCCCTCCTCGCGGGGGACGCCGTCGATGAGGACCTCGTCGTCCGTGGCCGAGGCGCGTCCGGCGCTGCCCGCTCCGCCGGCGGCGGCGTCGATGCGCACCCGGACCAGGCCGAGCAGCCGGTGCATCGGCGGCGCCTCGACCTCGACGCCGCGGATCCGGTCGTTGGGCACCGTGCGCGTGGACCGGGACACCAGCCCCCGGGTGACGACGACGGCGCCGGGCCCGTCCAGGTAGCTGAAGCGCCACCAGGAGAGGGCCGCCGTCGCCAGGGAGACCAGGGTGATGACGACGACGAGCGCCACGACGGTCCACCGGCCACCGCCCAGCCCGATGCCCGCGAGCGCCGGGATGGCGATCGGGACGAGCTGCCGTGCCTGCCGGAAGGTGGCGGTGTGCACCAGGACGATCCGGGGGGACGTCCGGCGCAGGGCGCCCGATCCGGCGGGCTCGCCGGGCCCGGTCATGTGGCCTGGTCCCGGGTCCGTTCGGCGCGGGCGGCCAGGTCGTCGGCGACCCGCTGGGCCATTCCGTGCTCGAGGTGCCAGATGCGCACGGTGCCCTGGCTGGAGGCGGTGAACACCGCGACCGTGGCCAGCCCGAACATCTGCTGCAGGAGCCCGCGGGTGACGTCGACGGTCTGGATCCGGGAGATCGGCACCAGCGTCCAGGTCTGGCTCAGCCAGCCGGTGCGCGTGTAGGCGACCTCGCCGGTCACCTCCCAGCGGTAGGTGCGGTGCTTGAACCACGGCCGGACGGCGAGGGCGACGACGGCGTAGAGGGCGACGGCGATCGGGACCAGCCAGCGGAGCACGGGGACCGGGCCGCCGGAATCGGCCGGCACCCAGATGAGGAAGATGCCGAGCCCCACGCCCATCATCAGCACGCTGATGAGGCTCTCGGTGAGCCACAGCCCGATGGCCGAGCGGGGCAGCGACCAGGCGGGCTCGCGGACGGGGGAGGAGACGGCAGTCATCGCGGCCATCCTCGCAGTCCGCAGCCGCGGGGCGCCCCGTGCCACGATGGAGCGCGTGATGCCGCAGCAGGTTCCGACCGTGTCCGTCAGCGAGCTCCCCGAGGACGCCGTGATCCTCGACGTCCGCGAGGACGACGAGTGGGTGCACGGCCACGTCGAGGGCGCGACCCACATCCCGATGGGCGAGGTCCCGAGCCGGCTCGACGACCTGCCCGAGGCCGACCCGCTCTACGTGACCTGCCGGAGCGGCGGCCGCTCCGCGCGGGTGGCCGCATGGCTGAACCAGAACGGCTTCGACGCGGTCAACGTCGCCGGTGGCATGGGCGAGTGGGAGGCCGCCGGCAAGCCCATGATGAGCGAGACCGGCGAGCCCCCGTTCGTGCGCTGACAGCCCCGGGAGCATCGCAGCGAGCGCGAGCGAGCGAGGAGCGGACCGGTGCGCGGAAGCGCACCGTGGACGTCGTCCGCTGAGCCGCCGTCCTCCGAGCCCGCGGGCTCAGAAGTCGAGCAGCTCCTCGAGGATGCTCTTGCGGCGCCTCTTCTTGGCGTACTTCTCGTCGTAGCCGCGGCCGTAGTAGCGCTCGTCGTAGCGGTGCGCGCCGTACTCGCGGGGGTCCCGGTCGTACGGGTCCGGCACCGGCGGGCGCGGGGCCTGCGGCGGCGGGACCGGCCGGCCCTCCTCCGCGTCGAGGTAGGCGCGCTCGGCGGCGATGAGGTTCTCCAGCTCACCGCGGTCGAGGAACAGGCCCTTGCACTCGGTGCACTGGTCGACCAGGACGCGGTTGCGCTCGTACTGCGCCATCACGTTGTGGCATTTCGGGCACAGGAGCTGCATGGCGTCAGGCTACCTGCGAGGTCGAGCCCCTGTTGATCATCGACAGATGGCTGGCCGACACGGCGGCGTGGGCAGCCATCCGCCGATGATCAACCCAGGCGGTCAGGACTTCAGTTCGTACTCGGCGAACTTGGCGCGCAGGTCCTTCTTGGAGAACTTGCCGACGCTGGTCTTGGGCACCTCGTCGATGAACTCGACGGCCTCGGGCATCCACCACTTGGCGACCAGCGGCTTGAGGTGCTGGAGGACCTCCTCCTCGGTCAGCGTCTCGCCGGGCTTGACCACCACGCAGGCCAGCGGCCGCTCGTCCCACTTCGGGTGCGGGATGCCGACGACCGCGGCCTCGGCCACCTTCGGGTGGCTCATGATCGCGTTCTCCAGGTCGACCGAGCTGATCCACTCGCCGCCGGACTTGATCAGGTCCTTGGTGCGGTCGGCGATCCGGATCGAGCCGTAGGAGTCCATCGCCGCGACGTCCCCGGTCTTCATCCAGCCGTCGTCGGTGGAGAGCACCGCGCCGGCGTCGGGGTTGTAGTACTCCTTCGCGCACCACGGCCCGCGCACCTGCAACTCACCGGTGGCGGTGTCGTCCCAGGCCTGCGGCTCCAGGGTGTCGGCGTCGACGATCCGCGCCTCGACGCCGAACAGCGGGATGCCAGCGCGGGCGCGCTCGGTGGCCTTGGTGTCGTCGTCGGCGTCCTCGAGGCGCCTGGGCAGCACGCCGGACGAGGCGACCGGCGAGGTCTCCGTCATGCCCCACGCCTGGAGGATCGGGATGCCGACCTGCTCGCGGTAGGCCTCGCTCAACGCCTTGGGCACCGCGGAGCCGCCGCAGCCGATCTCGCGCAGCTTGTGGGGGGTGCCCGCGAGGAACGGCAGCATGCCCTGCCAGATGGTCGGGACGCCGGCGGTGAAGGTGACGCCCTCGTCGACGATCAGCTTCGCCAGGTTCTCCGGCTGCATCATCGGGCCGGGGAAGACCAGCGCCGCGCCGGCCGCCGGGGCCGCCTGCGCGATGCCCCAGGCGTTCGCGTGGAACATCGGCACGACCGGCATCGCGACGTCGCGGACGCTGAGCCCGAACGCGTTCGGCGACAGCGCGGCCATGGTGTGCAGCACCGTCGAGCGGTGCGAGTAGACGACGCCCTTGGGGTTGCCGGTGGTGCCGGACGTGTAGCACATCGAGGCGGCCAGGCCCTCGTCGCGGACGTCGAACTCGACCGGCGACGCGGCGGCCAGCAGGGTCTCGTAGTCGCTGATCCGCGGGTCGTCGGGCAGCTCGGCGTCGCCGCCGTCCTCCATGACCACGACGTGCCGGACGGTCGTCATGGCGTCGACCAGCGGCCAGAACAGCCCGAAGACCGAGCGGTCGACGAAGACGACCTCGTCCTCGGCGTGGTTGGCGATGTAGGTCAGCTGCTCCGGGAACAGCCGGATGTTGAGCGTGTGCAGCACGCGGCCGGTGCACGGGACGGCGAAGTAGAGCTCCAGGTGCCGCTGGCTGTTCCAGCCGAAGGTGCCCACCCGGCCGTCGGCGCTGATGCCGAGGGTGTCGAGCACGCCGCCCAGCCGGCGGGTGCGGTCGGCCCACTCGCCGTAGGTCGACCGGGTGACCCCCTTCGGCCCGTTGGTGACGATCGGGACGTCGCCGTAGTGCTGCTCGGCATGCCGGAAGATCGTGTCGATGGTGAGGGGGCTGTCCTGCATCAGGCCGCGCATGTGCCGGATCCTGCCAGTGACCGCGCTCACCTTCTAGCCGAGGACGACGGGCAGCGTCTCCAGGCCGCGGATGACGAACTCCGGACGGCGGACCGGCTCGCCGGCCAGCTCGAACGTCGTCGTCCGGTCCAGCAGCGCGCCGAACGACGCCTGCAGCTCGACCCGGGCCAGCGGCGCTCCGATGCAGAAGTGGATGCCGGCGCCGAAGGTGATGTGCCCGTTGTCCGTGCGGCCGACGTCGACGGTGTCCGGCGCGGCGAAGACGGCGGGGTCGCGGTTGGCCGCACCGAGCAGCGCGCCGATCTTCTGCCCCCCCTCCACGGTGATGCCGCCGATCTCGACGTCCTCGGTCGCGGTGCGCTCGAACAGCTGCAGGGGGGAGTCGTAGCGCATGAACTCCTCGATCGCCGTCGGCAGCAGCGCCCGGTCCTCGCGCAGCCGCCGCAGCTGGTCGGGGTGCCGCAGCAGCGCCAGGGTTCCGTTGCCGCTCACGTTGACCGTCGCCTCGTGGCCGGCGTTGAGCAGCAGGATGCAGGTGGTGACCAGCTCGTCCTCGGTCAGCTTGTCGCCGTCGGCGTCGCGCATGCTCACCAGGTGGCTGACGAGGTCCTCGCCGAGGTCCTTCCGGCGCTCGGCGGCCAGCGCGCGCAGGTAGGCGACGAACTCGTCGGCCGCGCGCTCGGCGGCGGCCTCGATCTCGGCCGTCCGCCCGTACTCGTACATCTTCACGATCGCGTTGGACCACGGCCGCAGCAGCGGGCGGTCACCCTCGGGCACGCCGAGCAGCTCGGCGATGACGGCGACGGGCAGCTGCTCGGCCATGCCGGAGAGCAGGTCGACCGGCTCGGAGCCGCCGGAGCGCTCGACCAGCTCGTCGACCAGCTGCCGCGCCAGGTCCTCGACCCAGGGGCGCAGCCGCTCCACGTGCCCGCGGGCGAACGCCGAGCTGATCAGCCGCCGCAGCCGGGTGTGCGCCGGCGGCTCCATCTCCAGGATGGCGTTGCGGTGGATGAGGTTGAAGCTCTCGAACCGCTCGGCCGGCGCCTTGTCCGACCAGATCCGGCCCAGCCGCCGGTCGCGCAGCACCGCGTTGGACTCGGCGTGCGTGAACGCCAGCCACAGCCCCATGCCCTCGTGCCACTGCACCGGCGCCTCGGCGCGCGCCCGGGCGAAGGCGGGGTACGGGTCGGCGACGACGGCGGGATCGGTCAGGTCGAGGCGTGCGGCGGTCACGCCGACGAGCGTAGGAACGGCGCCGGCGCACGGACACCACGCCCCCGGGGTGCCGAGTGCTACGGAGTGGTGGCCATCAGCCGCTGATGGCCACCACGTCGTCGCGCTCGACCTCGGAGCGATGACGGACGGGTGCGGCGGTCCTCCGAGGACCCCACCTACGCTGGCCGCATGGCTTCCCGCAAGCGCTCCTCCGCCCCGGCCGCCGCACCCGAGGGCGTCAACCCCAAGGCGCCCTGCTTCTGCGGCTCCGGTCGTCGCTACAAGCACTGCCACGGCTCGGGCTACGCGCCCGCGGTGATCCGCTCCTTCGAGGGGCTGCCCGGCGAGGCAGACTGGGTCGCGCTGCGCGAGCTGGTCCCGGCGGCGACCGCGGCGCTGCGGACGACGGACGGCCGCGACGTCACGCTCGCCAGCGTGCTCCCCGGCGGCTCGCCCGCCCTGGTGCGGGCCAACGGCGAGATCATGCTCGGCGTCCAGCTGCAGTCCTCCTCGGACGACGTCAGCCGCGACCTCGGCACCGCGCTCGCCGCCGCGCTCGAGGCGCCCGCCGGCGCACCGGTCGACCCGGGCCCGATCGGCGGCGCCGGTTCGGCCGGTCCGCGCCTGCAGGAGCTGCTGGACACGAGCGCCCCCTTCGAGGTCACCGTGCACGACGACTTCGGCTTCTGGCTCGAGGGCACCGAGCCCAACGCGGCGGCGAAGGCGGGCCTCGAGCACGCCAACGAGGCGATCCTGCCGACCGTGCGGCTGGCCGGCCTCGAGGCGGCCTACTGGGTGCGCCCCGGTGCCGAGCGCGCCCACCTGCGCTGGGTCCGCCCGGAGCCCGAGGAGAAGCTGCTGGACGCCCTGGCCCGGCTGCGCGCCGCGGGTGAGCCGATGCTGCTGGGCGAGGGCACCCGCTATGCCGGTGCGTTCCGGGCGCACGGCCTCGTCGTCCCGGTGTGGGACCTCCCCGCCGACACCCCCGCCGAGGACTGGATCGAGCCGGCCACCCAGTGGCAGGCCCGCCTCGAGCAGGCGCTCACCGTGGCCGACCCCCTGGACGCCGACGAGCGCCGCGCCCGCGCCGGGCTGCTGTCCCGGCAGATCACCATCCGCTGACCCGCGTCCGGCCCAGGGTGGGGCCGGCGCACCGGACGTTCCGCCGCGCCGTGACGCGGCGGGACGTCCGGTGGTGCGGCTGGACCTGCCGTCAGACGCTGCGGATGAGGTGCCGGAAGAAGCCGGCGCCGCGGTGCAGCGCGGCGATCGAGATCCGCTCGTCGGCGGCGTGCAGGGCGGACAGCTCCTCGCGGGTGACGTCGAACGGCATGAACCGGTAGACGCTGTCGCAGATCTCGCTGAAGTGCCGGGAGTCGCTGGCCTGGACCATCAGGTACGGCGCCACCACGGCGTCGGGATAGGCGGCGTTCGCGGCGGCGGCGACCAGTGCGTACGCCTCGTTGTCGACCCGGGAGACCCGCGAGGGATCGGCGCCGCCGGGCAGGACGCGCAGCTCCACCCGCGGGTCGTCGATCACCCGCCGCAGCCGGTCCACCGTCGACTCCACCGTCTCGCCGAGCGCGATCCGGATGTTGAGGTGCGCGCGCGCCGTCGTCGCCAGCACGTTCCCGGCGCTGCTGCCCTCCAGGCGGGTCACCGCCACCGTCGTCCGGACCAGGGCGTTGGCCTCCCGGCCGGCGCGGGACAGCACCGTGGCCAGCAGCGGGCGGAGCGACCCGGCGTGCGCGAACACGCCCCGGAGCGGCCCGGTGGCGTGCCGGCCGACGGCGTCGACCATGCCCAGGACGACGTCGTTCAGGCGGGCGGGGAAGGGCTTCGCGTCGATCGCCAGGATCGCCCGGGCCAGCTGTGCGGGGGCGCCGTTCCGCGTGGGCGAGGAGGCATGCCCGCCGGGGTCGCTGGTGGTCAGCTCGACGTCGAGGCGCCCCTTCTCGGCCAGCCCGACCACGGCGACCTGACCCGGCACGCCGGGGAACATCCCGCGCACCACCGCGCCGCCCTCGTCGAGCACCGCCCACGGCCGGATGCCGCGCTCGGTGAACGCAGCGACGGCCAGCTGGGCGCCCACGCCCGCCACCTCCTCGTCGTTGCCGAAGGAGAGATAGACGTCGCGCCGGGGGGTGAAGCCCTCGGTCGCCAGCGCCTCCACCGCCTCCAGGATCGCGACCAGCGTCCCCTTGTCGTCGATCGCACCGCGGCCGTGCACGACGCCGTCCTCGATCAGGCCGGAGAACGGGTCGCGGCTCCAGTCCTGACCGGCCACCGGGACGACGTCGTAGTGCGCCATCAGCACCAGCGGCGGCTCGTCGGTGGCCCCGCGCCACCGGTACAGCAGGGCGCCGTCGCCGAGCTCCTCGCGCTCCAGCGCGGCGTGGGCCGCCGGATACAGCTCGACCAGCCGGGCGCGGAAGCGCTCGAACGCCGCCTCGTCGATCTCCGACCGGTCGCGGTAGGAGACCGTGGGGATGCGGATCAGGTCCGCGAGCCGGCCGGCGGCGGCCTCGGCGTCCAGCCCGTCGAGGTCGACGGGGGTGGCCGGGGTGCGTTCGGGGCGGAAGCGGGCCACCCGCCGGACGGTCGCGCCGATTGCGGTGGCCGCGGCCGCCGAGCCGGCGAGGGCGAGTGGGCGTCTCATGCGGGGGACTCCTCGGGATGGCGGTGGTGGGGCACGGTAGCCGCCCGGCGGCCGGTCGGGGACCGTCCGGACCGGTCCGTCACGCCGGGAGCGGTGCGCGGGCGACCGGGCAGGACATGCACCGCGGACCCCCGCGGCCGCTGCCCAGCTCCGAGCCGGCGATCCGGATCACCTCGATGCCGGCGGCCTCGAGCGCGGCGTTCGTGACGGTGTTCCGCTCGTAGGCGACGGTCAGCCGTGGGGCCAGGGCGAGGGTGTTGTTGCCGTCGTCCCACTGCTCGCGCTCGGCGGTGACCGGGTCCAGCCCGGTGTCGATCACCCGCAGCCGGTCGATGCCCATGGCCGCGGCGGCCGCCTCGAGGAAGGGGCGCGGGCCGGTCACCGCCAGCTCCACCGGGTCGGCGTCGTCGGCGACACCGTCCGGTGCGGTGACCGTCCACGCCCGCAGCGAGTCGGCCACCGCCGGGTACATGACCATCGCGTCGACGTCGACCATCGTGGCGATGGTGTCCAGGTGCATGGTGGCCCGCTGCTGGGCGATGGGGACGACGAGCACCGTGTGCGCCAGCCCCCGGGCGAACAGCCGGCGCGCGAGCCGCTCGGCACCGCCCGGCGTCGTCCGCTCCCCGACGCCGACGGCCAGCACGCCGGGTGCCAGCAGCAGGACGTCGCCGCCCTCCAGGTGCTCGAGGTTCGCGCCGTAGAGCTGCTCCACGCCCGCGAAGCGCGGGTGGTGGGTGTAGACCGCCGCGGTGATCGTGCTCTCGCGGTGCCGGGCGGGCATGGCCAGCGAGGTCACCGCGACCTCGTCGCCGATCCAGACCGACGAGTCGCGGGTGAACAGCAGGTTGGGCAGCGGAGGGACGACGAACTCCGACCGGTCCATCACCTCGTAGGCCAGCCCCCGGCCGCCGCGCAGCTCGTCGTGGGCGAGGCCGCCGATGAGCGTGGCGGCCAGGTCGGCCGGCTCGAGCCAGGCCAGGTGTCGGGTGGTCGCCCGCTGCAGGCTGGCACCCAGGCGCGGGTCGTCGACCGCGGCGCCGATGAGCTCCGCCCGGGCCGACGGGAAGGACAGGATCTCGGCCAGCAGCCGGTCGAGGTAGAGCACCTCCACGCCGCGGGTGGTGAGCGCCTCGGCGAAGGCGTCGTGCTCAGCCTGCGCCCGGTCCACCCACGGGACGCCGTCGAAGAGCAGCTGGTCGTTGTTGCGGGGGGTCAGCCGCCGCAGCTCGTTGCCGGGCCGGTGCAGCAGGACCGTCTGCAGCGCACCGACCTCGCTGGTGGCGCCCATGGTCGGGGTCATGCGCCGAGGCTGGCACAACGTCCCGCGCCGGACGCTCGCGGGAGGGCGCGGTGCCATGGCCCGGACGCTTGCGGGAGGGCGCGGTGCCATGGCCCGGACGCTCGCGGGAGGGTCCGGCGGGTGTCTGGCTAGGGTGCCGGAAGGGCCGGCACCGCTGCCGGCGACCGTGAACCGGAGGTGCGGCGTGGACCTGTTCGACCTGACCGGCAAGGTGGCGGTGGTGACGGGGGGAACCCGCGGCATCGGCATGATGATCGCCCGTGGGCTGCTCCAGGCCGGCGCCCGCGTCTACATCAGCTCCCGCAAGGCCGACGCCGGGGACGCCGCCGTCGCCGAGCTCTCGGAGTTCGGCACCGTCGTCTCCATCCCGGCCGACGTCTCCCAGGAGGCCGAGTGCATCCGGCTGGCCGGTGAGGTCGGCAAGATCGAGGAGCAGGTGCACATCCTGGTCAACAACGCCGGCGCCACGTGGGGCGAGGACCTGGAGAAGTTCCCCGAGTCCGCCTGGGACAAGGTGCTCGACCTGAACCTGAAGGCGCCGTTCTTCGTCACCCGCGCCTTCCTGCCGCTGCTGGAGAAGGCCGCCTCGCACGAGGACCCGGCCCGGGTCATCAACATCGGCAGCATCGCGGGTCTGCAGCCCTCCGCGGCACGCACGTACTCGTACTCGACGTCCAAGGCCGCGGTGCACCAGCTCACCCGCAACCTGTCCAAGGAGCTCGCCCCGCGCCGGATCACGGTGAACGCCGTCGCCCCGGGGCCGTTCGAGTCCAAGATGATGGCCGCCACGCTCGCCGCGGCCGGCGACGAGATGAACAAGCGGGTCCCGCTCGGCCGGATCGGGCGCCCCGACGACATGGCCGGCATCGCGGTGTTCCTGTCCTCGCGGGCCGGCTCCTACCTGACCGGCACGATCATCCCCGTCGACGGCGGCATCGCGACCTGATCGCAGCCCTCGACCGGTGAACCCGGGCGACCCACGACCGGGCCGGTGATGGGTCGCCCGGGTTCAACGGTCCGATCCCGACGCGGCGCCCGCGGGCGGTCAGTTGATGCAGCTCACGTCGTCGGCGGTCCGCCCCGTTTCTGCGGCACCGTCCCCGCTCGGTGCCGGTGCCGTCACGGCCTGCCCGATGCCGTTGTAGTCGGCGCCCAGGACCAGCGCCACGGTCGCTTCCGGCAGGTCGTCGACGGTCACGGCGGCGCCCGGCACCCGGGCGGCGACCAGCGCCGCCGCGGCGTCGTCCCCGGTGCGGTGGCGGATCGTCGTGGTGGCGGTGGGCTCGGCGTTGCCGTCGGCGGCGGCCTCGAACCCGGCGTCCGCCAGCTCGGTCGCGGTGGTCGCGGCGGCGCCGGAGACACCCGAGCCGTTGATCACCCGCACGGTGACCTCGCCGGGGGAGACGGCGGTGTCCTCGCCGTCCTCCGGCGCGGCGGGCTCGTCTGCGGGCTCCGTGCCGAGGTCGAAGAAGAAACGCCGGACCTCCTCGGCACCGGGCGGCTGCAGCACCTCGGCGCCGTCGATCCGCGCCGGCGTCAGGCCGGGGATGGTCCGGAAGGTGATGTTCCCGGGGTCGACCCCCTGCATCTGCGCGGCCAGGTCGAAGATGTCCAGCCCCTGGTCCAGCGTCACGCTGCTGCCGACCTGCTCGACGATCTCGCGCTGCTTGCCGAGGTCGAGCAGCAGGTCGGTGGAGAGCATGTTGCGCAGCATCCCGGCGATGTAGACCTGCTGCCGCACCACCCGGTCCAGGTCGGACCCCGGCAGCCCGGAGCGTTGCCGGACGAACGCCAGTGCGTCGGCGCCGCCGATCGTCTGGACGCCGGCGGGGAAGTCGGCGCCGGAGAGGGGGTCGCTGGTGGCCTGGCAGAGGTTGACCTCGACCCCGCCGACGATCTCGCTGAGGTTGATGAACCCGAGCAGGTCGATCTCGGCGAAGTGGTCGATCTCCAGCCCCGTGAACCCGCTGACGGTCTGGATGAGCCGCCGCGCCCCGGCGGCTCTCCGCTCCTCCTCGCTGCCCTCGGCCTCGGCGAAACCCCGGGCGTAGGCGGAGTTGAGCCGGCCCTCCCCGAACCCGGGGATGTCCACGTAGGTGTCGCGCGGCAGGGACACGAACGATGCCGCGGAGCCGTCGGCCGGGACGTGCACCAGCATCATCGAGTCGGTGTTCAGCACGCCGTCGGCCTCGCCGGTGCTGAACTCCTGCTGCTGCTCGGGGGTAAGACCCGTGCGCGAGTCCATCCCGACGAGGAGCAGGTTCATCTCCTCACCGGCGTGGTCCTCGCCGTTGATGTCCTCGTTGCCGGTGCTGGGGATGGCGTCGGCCCGCTGCACGCTGGCCTCCGCGACCCGCGCGAGGTGCCACCCCCACCCGCTGCCGAGCAGCAGCAGCCCGCTGAGCACCGCCGCGACCGATCGCGCGACCGCCGGCCCCCTGGTGCTCCGCACCGGCCCGTCGGCACCCGGCCCGCGGCGGGGATCCAGGTGCGGCGGCAGGCGGCGGGGGCCGTCCGCGGTCACGGCCGGGTCCCGTCGACCGGGCCGGCGCCTGCCGAGCCCGGGACGGGCAGCAGCTGGACGACGGGAAGAGGACGCATCCCGATCATGGTCCCACCACCGCGGGGCGATCCGGGCTCAGCGCGCCCGGATCCTGCTCAGTCGGGCAGCAGGACGCCGGGGTTGCAGATGCCCTTCGGGTCCAGCCGCGTCTTGACCGCCCGCAGCACCTCGACGCCCAGGGTCCCGACCTCCCGCTCCAGCCAGGGGCGGTGGTCGGCGCCGACGGCGTGGTGGTGGGTGAGCGTGCCGCCGGCGGTCAGCAGCGCGTCGGTCGCGGCCCGTTTGGCGCCCAGCCACTGCTGGATGGGCAGCTCCTCGTCGCGGTCGGCGAGCACGGTGAAGTACAGCGAGGCGCCGGTCGGGTAGCCGTGCGACAGGTGCGTCATCACCAGCGGACGACGCCCTCCGCCGGTGAGCGACTCGCGCAGCGCCCGCCGGACGGCGTCGTAGACCGTGGGCAGCGCCGCCCAGCTGGCCGCGGTCTCCAGGGTCTCGACGAGCAGGCCGGCGTCCAGCAGGGTGTCGCGCGTGTAGGGCGCCCCGAAGCGGTGCCGCCGCCACGATTCCCCGACGGCGCGGCCCAGCCGGACGCCGCCGCCCTCCCGCAGCAGCGCCGAGGCGGCGCGCACCCGGGCCCGCACCATGTCGGGCAGGCCCTCCCAGCCGACGACGAGCAGGCAGCCCTCGCCGCGCCGGCGCGCGCGGAGCGTGCCGCGCAGGACGCGGGCCCCCGCGCTGCCGGACATGAGCAGGTTGGCCCGCGTCTCGTCGACGTCGGACAGCCGGACGACGTCGGGCAGCAGGTCGTGGCGGGCGAGCCGCTGCAGCGCGGCGAGGCCGCCGGCCCAGGTGCGGAACGACCAGCCCTCGTAGGACGACGTCGCGGGCTTCGGGCGCACCCGCAGGGTGAGCTCGGTGATCACGCCGAGCGTGCCCTCCGAGCCCAGCGCGAGGCCGAGCAGGTCCGGCCCGGCCGCCGACGCCGGGGCGGCGCCCCCCACCTCGAGCACGCCCGACGGCGTCGCGAGGGTCAGCCCGGTGACCAGGTCGTCGAACCGCCCGACCCCGGTCGAGGCCTGCCCCGAGCTGCGCGTGGCGGCGTACCCGCCGAGGGTGGCGAACTCCCAGCTCTGCGGGAGGTGGCCGAAGGTCAGTCCCTCGCGGCCGAGCGCCTCCTCCAGCGCCGGCCCGCGCATGCCCGGGCCCACGGTCACCATCGACGACGGCACGTCGAGCTCCTGCACCGAGGCCATCCGGCGCAGGTCGAGGGCGACGGCGGGCCGGTCGTCGGGATCCACGCCGGCCAGCCCGCCGACCACGCTCGTGCCGCCCCCGAACGGGACGACGACGACGTCGTGCTCGCTGCACAGCGCCAGCAGCGCCGCGGTCTCCTCGGTCGTGCCGGGCAGGACGACGGCGTCCGGGGCGTCCGTGGCATCCCCCGCCCGCCGCCGCAGCAGGTCCAGGTAGCTCTTGCCGCCCGCGCGCAGCAGCCGCGACTCCCGGTCGGTGCGCACGTTCTCCTCGCCCAGCAGCCCGGCGAGCGCGGCGCGGGCGGGGTCGGGGAGCCGCGAGGGGGCCAGCCGGATCTCGGCGACGGGCACCGGCGGCGTGGACCGCGGCGTCCAGCCCAGTTCGCGGGCCAGATGGCGGCGGGCGGCCTTGGGCAGCACCGCCTCCAGTGCGGGTGCGCGGTCGCCCGCGGCGTCGGTGGAGCTCCCCGCGGGCGGGGGACCCCATCCCTGGATCGTCAGTTCCGGCTGTTCGGCCACGGCTACAGTCTGCCGGTGCCCATGCGGGATGGATCACAGTGATCGGCTCGCTCTCGCCCGCGCAGCGGGAACGCGACGTCGAACGCGTCGCCGGCGGGCTGGTCGACGTCGTCGTGGTCGGCGGCGGGGTGACCGGCGCCGGTGTCGCGCTGGACGCGGCCGCCCGGGGACTGTCGGTGGTGCTGCTGGAGCGCACCGACCTGGCCGCGGGCACCAGCCGCTGGTCCTCGAAGCTGGTGCACGGCGGGCTTCGCTACCTCGCCCACGGCGAGATCGGCCTGGCGCGGGAGAGCGCCCGCGGGCGCGCCGTCCTCATGGGGGTGACGGCGCCGCACCTGGTCCGGCAGCTGCCGTTCCTCATCCCCGACGCTGCGGGCCGCGACGTCAGCGCGCTGGGCGGGGCCGGCGGGCGGCTGGGTGACCTGGTCCGGTTCTCGGTCGCGGGTGGGCGAGGATCGCTGCCCGCGACGCGGCGGGTGCGTGCGGACGCCGTCGGCCGGATGGTGCCGGCGGTGCGGCCCGGGCGCGGCGGCGTCGTCTTCTGGGACGGGCAGCTCACCGACGACGCCCGGCTCGTGGTCACGCTGGCCCGCACCGCCGCTGCCCACGGCGCCCGGGTGCTGACCGGCGCCACCGTGACCGGCGTCGACGGTGCCACGACGCCGTCGCTCGGCTCGGCGGAGGTGCACGCCGACGTCGACGGCGAGGCGCTGACGCTGCGGGCCCGGACGGTGGTGAACGCGGCCGGGGTGTGGGCGCAGCGGCTGGCGCCGGGCATCCGGCTGGTGCCCTCGAGGGGCTCGCACCTGGTGCTCCGGGCCGACCGGCTCGGCTCGCCGTCGGCCGCGCTCACCGTGCCGCTGCCCGGCTCCCGGTCGCGGTACGTCTTCGCGCTGCCCCAGGCCGACGGGCTGATCTACCTCGGCATCACCGACGAGCCGGTCGACGGCCCGGTGACCGACGAGGACCCGCAGCCCTCCGACGCCGAGGTGCAGCAGCTGCTCGACACGGTCAACCAGGTGCTCGCCGAGCCGCTCACCCGCGACGACCTGGTGGGCGCCTATGCGGGGTACCGGCCGCTGGTGCTGCCGGAGTCGGCCGGCACGGGTCCCGGCGATGCGACGGCCGACCTCTCCCGCAAGCACCTGCTCGCGTGGGACGGACCGGTCCTCACCGTCGTCGGCGGGAAGCTCACCACCTACCGCGCCATGGCGGAGGAGACCGTCGATGCCGTCGTCGCCCGGCTCGGCGGGACGGCGCGCTCGACGACCGCGCGGCTGCCGCTGGTCGGGGCGGCGCCGCGGCCGGCGCTGGACCGCATGTCCGCACCGGCTCGGCTGGTCGCCCGCTACGGCACCGAGGCGCCGGAGGTCGAGGCGCTCGGCCCGGACCTGGTGGTGGCGGGACGCCCGGAGACGGTGGGGGAGCTACGGTTCGCCGTCCGCTCCGAGGGGGCGCGCAGCGTCGCGGACCTGCTGGACCGGCGCACCCGTATCGGTCTGGTGCCCGCCGACCGGGCCCGTGCGGTGCCGGTGGCGGAGCGGGTGCTCGCCGAGGAGAGCTGACCGGCAGCCACGATCAGGTTCCCTGATCATGGCGCCTCCTCCCTCACCGTGGGCGCTCAGGGAGGACGCGCTGCGGTGAGGGAGGACGAGTCGATCCCATGATGTGGGAAGCCCTTTCCACTGTGCGGGATGGAGGGCCACACTGCGGCCGTGGACACCTACACGCACGGGCACGCCGAGCCGGTCCTGCAGTCGCACCGCTGGCGCACGGCGCAGAACTCCGCGGCCTACCTGCTGCCCGCCCTCCGCCCGGGCGCGGACCTCCTGGACGTCGGTTGCGGCCCCGGCACGATCACCGTGGACCTGGCCGCGCGGGTGGCGCCGGGCCGGGTTCTCGCGCTGGACGTGTCGCCCGACCCGCTGCCGGAGGCCCGTGCCGCCGCCGGGCGCGCCGGGGTGGAGGTGACCTTCGAGGTCGGCGACGTCTACGCGCTCGACCTGCCCGACGGCTCCTTCGACGTCGTCCACGCCCACCAGGTGCTCCAGCACCTGACCGATCCCGTCGCCGCCCTCCGGGAGATGGCGCGGGTGTGCCGGCCGGGGGGCGTCGTCGCCGTCCGCGACGTCGACTACGCGACGTTCACCTGGTTCCCCGCGAACCCCGGGCTGGACCGCTGGCTGGAGCTCTACTCCGCGGTGGCCCGCGCGAACGGGGCCGAACCCGACGCGGGCCGCCGGCTGCTGGCGTGGGCGCACGCCGCCGGGCTGCGGGACGTCACCGCCACGACGTCGGCCTGGTGCTACGCCTCAGCCGAGGAGCGGACGTGGTGGGGCGACTCGTGGGCCGGACGGGCGACGTCGTCGGCCTTCGCCGAGCAGGCGGTGGCCTACGGGCTGGCGACGCCGGAGCAGCTCGAGCAGGTCGCCGACGCCTGGCGGGTGTGGCGGGACGCCGGGGACGGCTGGCTCGGGATGATGCACGGCGAGCTGCTCATCCGGGTCTGACCGCGACCACCGGGCGGGGCTCCTCCGCCTGGAGCGCGGCCAGGCTGCGGCGCACACCGACCGCGACGGCGCCGAGGGCGAAGAAGCCCTCGTCGTCGTCCACCGTGGACTCGCGGAGCAGGCTGACCAGCCGGTGCAGGGCGGCGCCGGCCCGGACGATCTGCTCGTCGCGCTCGTCGGGCGTCGAGCCGTCGGTGGTGTGGTACGGCGTGCGGACGACGCCGGCGAGGCTGTCGAGGGTGTCGGCGAGCACCCAGCCGGTGCCCGGGTCGAACTGGTCGATGCCGCGCCGGTGCGGGTGGAACTCCACGACCAGCGAGGTGAGGTCGTCGACCAGGACGGCGACGCGGTCGACCGCGCGGGCCTCCTCGCGGATCTCCGCGGCGCGGCCCTGCCAGCGGCGGGCCCGTGGGTTCGCCCGACGGGCGCGCTCGACCAGCGTCGCGGCGAACCGCATGCGGTCCAGCGCCCGGTCGAGGCGGCGGTTGCGGTCGGTCCACTCGTCCGGCTCGGGCACCCGCCCGTCGCGGAGCGTGGTCGCGATGTCGGCCAGGTGCTGGGCGAGCAGCCCGCGGGTGTGCGAGATCTGCTCGACGGCGCGGGTGAGCTGCAGGGGCGGGAAGAGCAGCGCGGTGACGAGCACGCCGATGGCCGCGCCGAGCATGGTCAGCCCGGCGTAGCGCAGGACGTAGGTGTCGGGGTCGTCGAGCCCGACGGTGAGCATGAGGACGGCGGCGAAGCTGACCCAGCTGGCCTGCTCCCGCCACAGCTTCACCTGCTCGACGAGCACCGCCAGGGCGACGATGGCGGCGACGGTGAGCGCGTTGGGCACCGCGAGGGTGAGCTCGTAGACCGTCACGGCCAGCGCGAAGCCGGTCAGGATCGCCAGCACGCTGCGCCACGCGGCGCTGGCCGAGTCGGCGATCGTGGGGGAGACGGCGATGACCGCGCCCAGCGGCGCGTAGTACGCGTAGTCCGACAGCACCGGCGGAAGGAGCGTGGCCACCTGCCACGCCAGCCCCGCGGCGACCGCCGCACGCACGCCGCGCTGGACCCCCGATGCGCGCAGCAGCGCCAGGATGCGGTTCATCGGCCGCCAGCATGACCGCTGCGACCGCTCACCGCTCGTGTGGGTGGCGGAACTCACGGTCACGGCCGCCTCGTCACGAGATCCGCCCACCCGGGGGCTCCAGCGCCCTGACGGGCACGGGTGCGCAGATCTCGCGGAGGGTCAGGCGCCGGCGGCCAGTGCGGCAGCGAAGCGCGCCTCGACGTCCTCGCCCTCCGCCTCGATGCGCAGCCAGTCCTCCTTCGAGTACGCGCGGGTCCTCCGCCAGAACTCCGCCCAGGCCTCCGTGTGCCCCCAGCGCCCCTCGACCTCGGCGTCGTACTGCGCCGGGTCGTGCTCGCCGAACACCTCGAACCGCTGCTCCGGGGTCAGTGCCATCCCCATGGTCCGTGCCTCCATCTCCTTCCCGACGGACGCGGCCATCGGCGTCGTCCGCTCCAGCCGGTCCCGCAGCAGCCGGTGCTGGCGGCGCAGCGGAAGGACCTCGTCCTCCCCACCACTCGCGAGCTCGCGGCGGGCCCCGGGACGACGCCGGTGGAGCGCTCGACCGGCTCGCCTGCAGGGGCCCGCACCGAGCCTGCGAGGTGTGGAAGGGCAGGCGGGTCCTCTTACGTAGTGGTGCAGCGTGCGCACCGTGACACCGGCCAGCGCGGCGACCTCCCCCACGTTCATCGGGTCCGCCCTTCCTCTGACGCCGACCAGGCAACTACCTGACGTCGCGTCAGGGTCGAGCGCGATTCCCCGGCCTGCGGAGGACGGCGGTCCCGTGTGACGATCGGGGCATGGCCGACGAGATCTCCCCCGAGGACCCGTTCCCCCGCCAGCGCGTGCAGGTCCGGGACGCCGAGATGGCCTACGTGGAGGTGGGCGAGGGCGACCCGATCGTCTTCCTGCACGGCAACCCGACGTCGTCCTACCTGTGGCGCAACGTGATCCCGCACGTGCAGCACCTCGGCCGCTGCCTGGCGCCGGACCTGATCGGCATGGGGGCCTCGGACCGGCTGCCCGACCCGGGCCCGGGCACCTACTCGTTCGACACGCACGCCTCCTACCTGGAGGGCTTCCTCGCCGCGGTGGGGGCGACCGAGCGCGTCACGCTCGTGCTGCACGACTGGGGCTCCGGGCTCGGCTTCGACTGGGCCGCCCGGCACCCCGAGGCGGTGCGCGGCATCGCCTTCACGGAGGCGATCGTCACGCCGGTCACCTGGGAGGACTGGCCCGACGGCGCGCGCAACATCTTCCAGGTCATGCGCGGTGCGGACGGCGAGGCGGCGGTCCTGGACAACAACGTCTTCGTCGAGATGATCCTGCCCTCGGCCGTCGCCCGCGGGCTGACCCCCGAGGCGCACGACCACTACCGGGCACCGTTCGCCGAGCGCGAGGACCGCTGGCCCACGCTGGAGTGGCCGCGCCAGCTCCCGATCGAGGGCGAGCCGGCCGGTGTCGTCGCGCGGGTGGAGCAGTACGGGGCGTGGCTGGCCGGCAGCGACGTCCCGAAGCTGTTCATCGACGCCGATCCCGGCTCCATCCTGGTCGGGCGCCAGCGGGAGCTGGTCCGCCGCTGGCCGGCCCTGACCGAGGTCACCGTGCCGGGCAGCCACTTCGTGCCCGAGGACTCGCCGCACGAGATCGGCCGCGCCGTGGCCGACTGGCTGCCCGGGCTGCGCTGAACGTCCGGTCTAGGTCAGCACCCGGACCGTCTCGACGACGGCGACGAGCGCGAACACGAGGAACAGCCCGGCGGCGACGCGGCGGATGAGCGCGATCGGCAGCCGGTCGGCCAGGTTCTTGCCCAGGAAGACGGCGAGCCCCGAGACGACCAGCAGCGCGGCCCACGCCCCGACGAACACCGACAGCGGCTCGTCGTAGCGC
The DNA here is from genome assembly GCF_031845325.1 of Blastococcus goldschmidtiae. Classification (NCBI taxonomy): domain Bacteria; kingdom Bacillati; phylum Actinomycetota; class Actinomycetes; order Geodermatophilales; family Geodermatophilaceae; genus Blastococcus; species Blastococcus goldschmidtiae. Next base: position 44,065 of record NZ_JAVREI010000021.1, read on the forward strand.
GCGGCCAGCCCGGCGGTGGCCAGCTGGGAGAGGTCGCCCCACTCGGCGGCGAACAGGACGCCGAAGGAGATGGCGGCCACCCGCAGGAACGACGTCCCCTCGCGCCCCTCGCCCGCGTCGTCGGCGTCCTCCGGCCCGCTCGAGGCGCTGCGCCACAGGATCACCGCGCCGATCAGGAACAGCGCCGCGACGACGCCGCTGACCAGGGCCTCCGGCAGCAGGGACAGCAACGAGCCGGCGGTGACCGCGATGGCCACCTGGAGACCGAACGCCGTCCCGACGCCGACGAAGACCGGGAGCGGCGGGAACCGGGTGGCGAGCACCAGGCTGGCGAACAGCGTCTTGTCCGGCAGCTCCACGGGGAGCACCAGCACGAACGCGGCCAGGACGACCGACAGGACCACGTGATTCCTACTTCCGGTGGGCACCGCCAGGCGGAGCCAGGGCAGCCTCCGACCCGGCAGCGCAGGGCTGCTGGTCGAAGGTCTCGCCCACCCGCGCCGGGGGCGCGGACCCGCTGACCGGGCGGCCCGCGAGCGGGCGCCAGCATGTCGACCAGCGGACGGGGGGCTACTCCCCTTCGCCGGGAAGAGTAGCCGTTCGGAATCCTGCTGCGTCGCCGGGCGTGCGGCGCTACGGTGCCGTCCATGCGCCGACATTGATCCGCCTCGCACGCACTGCCACCGCAGGCCCGGCCGCTGGCCCGGCTCGCGGTGGGCTGGGCCGCGCTCTCCGAGCTCGTGCCCCTGTATCCGCTGTACGCGCTGCTCTTCCTCGGCACCGGCCTGTCGACGGCGGAGATCTCGGCGCTGTTCGCCGTCTGGTCGGTGACCGCCTTGCTCGCCGAGGTGCCGGCCGGGGCGCTGGCCGACCGGTGGTCGCGTCGCGGGGTCCTCGCCTGCGGCGCGGTCCTGCAGGGCGCCGCCTTCGCGGTGTGGGGGGCCGCACCGGGGACGGCGACCTTCGCGGCCGGCTTCGCTCTCTGGGGCATCTCGAGCGCGCTCGGCTCGGGCGCCGCCGAGGCGCTGGTGTTCGACGGTCTCCGCGACGTCGGGGCCGAGGAGGCGTTCGCGCGGGTCAACGGCCGGATGACCGCCGCGGAGCTGCTGGCCCAGCTGCCGACGGCGGTCGCGGCCGCCGGGCTGTACGCCGTCGACGGGTTCGCGCTGGTGGCGTGGTGCAGCGCCGCGGTCAGCCTGTCGGCGGGGGTGCTCGCCGTCGGCTTCCCCGAGCCGCCGCGCGAGCGGGAGGGGGCGCTGCTCGCCACGCTGCGGGCAGCCGCGGTGCAGGTCGTGCGGCACGCGCCGCTGCGCGGAGCCGTCGGCGCCGTCGCGCTGGTCGGCGGGCTCGACGCCGTGGAGGAGTACTTCCCCGTGCTGGCTGCGGAGCGGGGTGTGCCGACGGGCGCCGTCCCGTTCGCCGTGCTCGCGATCGCGCTCGCCGGTGCGGCCGGAGCTGAACTGGGCGGGCGGGCCGGCGGGCTGCCCGACGGGGGGTTGCCGGCGCTGCTGGCCGCCGTCGGGCTGCTGCTGGGCGCCGCCGCCGTGCTGCCCGGCCCGGCGGCGCTGCTCCCGCTCGCCGGCGCCTACGGCCTGTACCTGGCGGTGCTCGTCGTGGCCGAGGCGCGGCTGCAGGAGCGCATCGAGGGGCCCTACCGCGCGACGGTCACCTCGCTGGCCGGCCTCGGGGTCGAGCTCGCCGGCCTGCTGGTGTTCGCGGCCTGGGCGCTGGGCGGAGCGGCCGCGACGGCGCTGCTCGTGCTCGTTGTCGTACCCGTGGTGGCCTCCGGGCTGAGGGAGCGGCCCTAGGCCGTCGTCGGGTGGGGCTCGGGCGGCAGCACCGACAGTGGCGGCAGCAGCAGCTGGACCAGCGGGCCGATGGCCAGCGCATAGAGGACGGTGACGACGCCGACCGTGCCGCCCAGCAGCCAGCCCGAGACGACGACGGCCACCTCGATCGACGTGCGCACCGGTCCCACCCGCCAGCCGGTCCGGCGCACCAGCCCGGTCATCAGCCCGTCCCGAGGCCCGGGGCCCAGGTGCACGCCCACGTAGGCGGCGGTGGCGACGGCGTTGCACACGATGCCGAACCCGGCCAGCGCGATCCGGATCGGCAGGGACGACGGTGGATCGACCACCGCCAGCACCGCGTCGGCCGCCAGACCGACGGCGACGACGTTGCTGACCGTGCCCAGCCCCGGCCGCTTGCGCAGCGGGATCCAGGCCAGCAGCACCAGCACGCCGACGACGATGATCACCACGCCCAGCGACCAGTCCAGCCTGCGGGCCAGCCCCTGATGCAGCACGTCCCACGGCATGAGCCCCAGGTCGGCGCGCACCAGCGCGGCGATCGAGACGCCGTAGAGCCCCAGCCCGAGGTAGAGCTGGGCGAGCCGGCGGGGGAGGCGGCGCCCGGACATCATGTTGATCATCGGCGATCGGTCGACCGACACGCCGCAGCGGGCAGCCGTTCGACGATGATCAACTGCGGACCGGCGGTCAGCGGGCGGCGCGACGGGCCACGCGGGCGGCGAACACCCCGGCCGACCAGCCGTTGTCCACGTTGGTCACCGCGACGCCCGGGGCGGCCGCGGTCAGCATCGTCATCAGCGCGCCGAGGCCACCGAGTCCCGCGGGCTGCCCTGCCGACGTCGGCACCGCCACGACGGGGACGTCGGTGAGCGCGCCGAGCGTGGCCACCAGCGCGGCGTCCATGCCGGCCACCACGACGAGGCAGTCGACGTCGGGGAGCCGGTCGGGGTCGGCGAGCAACGCGCGCACCCGGCTGCCGGCGACGTCGTCGTACCGGACCGCCGTGCTGCCCGAGACGCGGGCGACGAACGCGGCCTCGGCGGCCACGGGGGTGTGGGCGCCACCCGCGCCGACGACGCCGACCAGCCCCACC
>NZ_JAVREI010000022.1:0-46618 GCF_031845325.1 Blastococcus goldschmidtiae
CACCGCCGCCGGCGCCAAGACGCCCTCGGCCGTATGACCCCCATCGAGTTCGAGACACTGACCCAGGCCGCTCACGCGGCCTGACTGCCCCCAACGAACAAGAGTCAACTGAAGTCTGGGCAGTCCCGATCGCCCGTACGAGGGCTCACCTGACGCTAGGCAGGTGAGCCCGGAAGGACCCTGCGGATGGCGGTCGGTTGGCCGGCTTCCTGCACCTTGACGACGTCCCCCGGTTGCGGCGCGGCGATCATCTTGCCTTCACCGGCGTAGATGCCGACGTGGTCGATGCCTGGCCGTGTGGGGGAGTAGTCGAAGAAGAGAAGATCGCCGGGTCGTGCTTCTGCCAGGGACCCGACGGCACGGCCGGCGGTCGCCTGCTGGGAGGAGACGCGGGGGAGCTCCACGCCTTGACTCCTGTAGACCAGTTGCGTGAAGCCGGAGCAGTCGAGCCCCTTGCTCGGGTCCGTGCCGCCCCACAGGTAGGGCACGCCGAGATAGTCCCCAGCCTTCGCCAGGACCGCGGCGGCGCTCGCCGACGTGCCGGTCGCCGCTTGAGTGGCTGGGAGAGTGACGGCATTCCTCGCGGTGGCAATGTCAGTGGCGGTAGTGGCCGCGCCCTCTCCGAGCCCAGCGCTGGCCGCCACCGTTGTCCAATCGCTACTTGTAGGTATCGGGGCCCGGGCTGGTACCGGGAAGGCCGACTGGATCTCGGCGATGCGCGACCGGACTTGCGAGAGTGAATCCATCAGCCCAAACCATGGTCTCGGGGTCGGCGAGCGACCAGTCGCGGGCCCACGCCGAGTGGGCGAAGAGCCCCGACGTTAACCGGGAGCCGTCGACAGTTCACAACTACCGACCTTAGTAAGAAGGCGCGACGGCTGGTGGGAGGTTCGAGGTAATCAGGGTCCGTCGCTACGCCGCTCCGGCGTCATCCGCATGCTGATCGAGCGGGACATGGATGGGAACAGCGAGGTCACAGGCGCACCGGTGGGCGTGTGGGGATCTGGCTGCTCGAGGGCGAGACTTTCTGCAGCGAGGGGCCACCGGCGAACCGGTTCAGGATGCCTACCCAGGTGGGCCCTAGCGGCTGTAGTTCAGGTGGTCCCTCGCTCCGCAGGCAGCGACGGGGACGTTGCGGCGCCCTCCCGTAGGCGCCGTTGCTTGCGCCATCCGTACCGGGTCACGCCCTTGGGCTTGTACATCGACAGGATCATGACCACGAGAAGCACCGCCAGGCCGCCGATGGAGTGAGGCAACGTGCCGGGCAGTGTGCGTGGGTCACCAACCGTCCTCGCAGCGCTCGCCAGAGACCTGATCGTTCGACTCTCCAGAAGAAGCACGGCAGTGGCGACCAGGGTCAACAGCAGCTTCACGAGAACCCAGTAATGCTTGAACAATCCCCACGGTGTCCCCAGCGCGTTCACGATTCCTACGAGCACCGAGGTGATCGCAAGTGGAACGATCACGGAGACCGCGGTCACTTCCATTGCGAGGTAGGCGGCTCGGACAAGGTCGGCATCTGCGCTGGTCGAAGCGGTGACGTCTAGGGCGACGTACGCGATGACCGCGCCCATCCAGCCCACCGACGACACCACGTGTGTAGTGAGGACCGCCTTGCGGAGGCGCGGGGGCATCGTCAGCCCAGGCCGCGGACAGGCAGTGACGGTCCGTCCGTCGTGGTGGCCGAGCCGGGCGCGCTGCCCGACATGTGTCGACCAGGTCCGTGCTCGCCGCCTATGCCGGCGATCTGCAAGATCAGGAACAGCAGGACCAGAGCGCCCACGGCGAGGGCGGAGATCTTCACCCAGCGGGGCATGCCGGGAGGTGATCCGGGGTTGCCGCCTCTGTCCGGATCGACGGTGGGGGGTTGCTCGGGCATCGACGTCCTCCTTTAGGGGTGGGAACCGTTATCTCTCTATCGATACAGTATGTCCGCACCAAATCACACCGTCGCTGCCGCGTCGTCGCGTAGGATGCGTGGGTGCCCAAGCTGTGGAGTCGCACAGTCGAAGAGCATCGACGGTCGGTCCATGAAGCGATCGTCGACGCCACATGGGCGCTGGTGACCGAGCGGGGGGCCCTCGCGGTCACGATGTCCGAGATCGCCGAAACGGCCGGCATCGGGCGCGCAACGCTGTATAAGTACTTCCCAGACGTGGAAGCGATTCTGTCGGCCGCGCATGAGCGTCACGTCGCCGCTCACCTCGAACGGCTAGCTGAGCTTCGGGACAGGGGCGGGACGGCGAACGAGCGACTGGAAGCCGTGCTCGAGGCCTATGCGCTCATTGCGCACAACCGTGCCCGTCACGGGCCCCCGGAGCTGTCTGCCTTGCTACACCGGGGTGAGCACGTTGCCCGTGCGCAGCAGCAGCTGGTCGACCTGTTCCGCGACCTCCTGGCCGACGTGGGGTCTGCGGGTCAGCTACGCGATGACGTCTCGCCGAACGAGCTGGCGAACTTCTGCCTGCACGCCCTGGGTGCGGCGAGCAACCTGCCGTCCGAGGACGCCGTCCGCCGCCTGGTCGAAGTAACTCTGGCCGGGATGCGGCCGTCGCTCAGGTAGCAGTCAGCAACCCCCCTCTGGCTTCACATGGTCATGCGGCGCTGATTGACGCGCGCCGACGGGAGATCGTGCATTTGGTGGTGGCGAGCTGTTCGGCGATGCCGCGGATGGACTTGCCGCGCTCGGGGAGGCGCCGAACGACTTCGTCTTGTTCAGCAGTAGTGAGGTGCTCGAAGCGGACGCCGTCGCCAGCGAGGCGCACTCGATGGCGATCTCGTCGAGATCGTCGTCCTTCTCTACGCGCCGAGCGTGGTGTTGAAGCTCTGGGTCGGTGTCGATGGTCGTCGCCGTCGCGGCCTGCACCGGGCCCGCCATCCCCGCCTTGGCGATCCGCCTGGCCGGCTACGCCGTCACCAACGTCGGTGCATTGGCCGCCGTCGCGGCGGCCCCGGCCGCGCGCACGATCACCGACTGGGCGACCGCGGTCGGTCGCCACCAATGGCTGGTCGTCAGCCTCGTGGTCTGCCTGCTCGGCCTCGTCGGGACCCCACCGACCGCGGTCTTCCTCGGCAAGCTCGCTGTCTTAGCGGCAGCCTGGGACGGCGGGCTCGTCTGGCTTGTCGTCGTCGCGGCCGTCAACACGGTGGCGAGCCTCTTCTACTACCTGCGCTGGGTCGCCCCCGCGTTCGCCGGGGTGCCGGCAGCACCGTCTATGCAGGAGGGGGCGGGCAGTGGTCCACGGACCGCGGCGGGCACGGCGCAGCGGACCCGGCGTGGCGTCCCGACCGGATTGCTGCACGGAGCCGCGGTCATGTCCCTGCTCTTCGGTCTGGGATCGGGGTGGTGGCTCGCCTTCGCCCTGTCAACCTGACCGAGGACGACGACCCCGGACGTCGGTGCATCAACTCGGCGAAAGATTTGGAGTGCAAAGCGATGCCCGCGTCGACCTGCCGTCGGTCGGTGGCGCGACTGACGGCGATGTCGCGGCGAGCAGCAGTCATGCGGCTTGCAGGCAGACAGCACGGACGCCGAGGGCGTCGGCCAGCAGCCCGCCGACGCCGGGGCCGACTGCGGCCAGTCCCGCCAGAGCGGTCCACGCGGAACGCATCGCCTGCGGGTGCGGTCGGAGACGTGCGACTGGAGCAGGTTGGGTGGATCTCAACGGCGTCGCAATTTCGCAGCGTTCCGCGACGAACTGATTCTGGCTAGCGGGCGACTGCGCCGCCCCGCGGTCTGAGGAACTCAGACCTGACGAAGATTGGCGGGACTGACCGCGGCCAGCAGGGCGACCACCTTTGCCAGCTCGTCCAATTCGGCGCGGCAGGCAGCGCACTTGTTCAAGTGCGACCTGACGGTGGCCCGCTCCTCGGCGTCGCCGTGGCCTAATGCGAAGACGCCGAGCTGCTCTCGCAGCTCACGATGGGTCTCGCGAGGTGAGTACCTCACGGTGCCACCTCCCGGACTCCGTTGAGGTCTTCCACGTTGCGGTCTTGAGCAGCTCTATTAAGCAGGATAGTAGACGGGTTTGAGCCGCCTCGGCCAATCCGGCACACGCGACTGTCAAGCAGATTCGCGGGCGTCCGCTGGTGGCCCCGTCCCGGGAGCAGGACTCAAGAGGGTTGAGGTCCGCGGTTTTGCCGTGTTGCAGGCAAGCCGGTCCACGGTCCCAGGAACGAAGTCCGCTCCATCCCGGCTGAGGTCACCCCCGATCGGTAGGTCGGGACGGTGGGCAGTCAGCAGGGAGGCTCCCGGTTCCTCGGGTTCCTGCGGCCCGGGGGCCGATTGCGGAGGGCATGGCGAAGGTGCCGGTCTATCCGTCGCCGTCGTCACTGAGAGCCGAAGGGCTGTGGGCTGGCCCGATTCTCTCTGATCCAGCGATCCCTGACATCAGCAATCCAGCGGTAAGCTGTGGACGGTCGAAGGGCAGCGCGTGGGTGCCCTCCACACGGGTGGTCTCTATTCCGGCCGCGAGTTCGAGGTCGAGGACATCCCCGGGCAGCACCGTCTCGTCCTGCTCGGCGACAATCACGTGCACCGGGTGGCGCGGGCTTCGCAGCAGGGCAGGCAGCGGGTTGTCCTCCCAGATGCTCCGCAAGGCATCGCGGTAGGCCGGGTAGGAGTGCTGCACCCCCTCACGGGCGACCTCCTCGGGGACGTCCGGTTCCAGCCGCGGAGCGAGTCGGGCAAACGCTGGACGGAGCAGGCACATGGTTCCGCAGACGAGTCCGCCGAGACCGGAGTCGTCGACTGTGGCCCGTGCCAGCCATGAGCGGCGAGCGAATCGCGCCCGGGCCGTATCAGGGTCGGCGAAGACAGCAGGTTCAACCAAGGTCAGACGGGACACCTGCTCGGGCGCTCGCTCGGCGACCGCGGCGGCGACGAGGCACCCCCAGCTGTGCCCGACGAGATGTACCCGGTCGAGTCCGTGGTGCTGGAGCAGCCTCAGGACGGCGTCGGCCTGGTCGGCGAGACCGAACCTGGTGCCGAGCCGCATCGAGGAGCCGAAGCCGAGCAGATCCGGCAGGAGCACCTTGTGACCGGCCTGCGCCAGCACTTGGGCGGCCGGCCGCCACGTCGCGGCCGTCGCTCCCAACCCATGCAACAAGACCAGTGGGTCGCTCGCGGACGTGCCGAAATGCTCGTGCGCCAGCGAGCGCGTGCGCGGATCCATCTGGGGCCGGATGATTCCGGCGCCGCCGATCCCCAGGGCCGGCGGCAGTCCGGCGGTGGCCTCGGCGTGTCGGGCGGCCAGCCATCGCTGCAGTAAGACGGCGTAGCCCCCCACCGCGGTCAGGGCGAGGACGAGCCAGGTCGTGTCCCCGCCCGGCATGTAGTGCGCACTGACATGCCCGAGGGCCAACACGTCCATCCATCGGAAATGCGGCACACCGAGCCGGAAGATCAGATCGGGCCACATCGCCCAGAGGTGGAACAGCAGGACAGTGAGGAGTTGCCCGCGGGCGGGCCGTGCGGCCACCAGTAGGTGCAGGCTCTGCCAGAGTGCTGTGGCCAGCAGCGCGACCAGGACGTGGGTGGCCCAATGGAAATGGGCGTCATGAGCGGAGTAGGAGGTGTAGAGGGCCACCTCCGCGCCGACCAGTACCACGGCCTGGACGAGGAGCGTCTGCAGATGAAGTGGCCGGTAGGCCCGCGGCCACTGTCCTCGAGCCCGCCTCATGGCACCCACTTCAGGATCGTCGTGACCTCGAAGGCGTTGACCAGGTAGGCGGGGTCAAGGGTGGAGTAACGCACCTGCCGTCGGCTGTCGACGACGGCGTAGCCGATGCCCGGACCGCCGTCGACGGGGGCGGGCAGGGCAACCGCATCGGCAAGGCGTCCGTCCGGATCGACGACGACCTCGACGAGTCCTGGGTCGACCAAGGCGGCGGGCGGCTCCGGAAGGATGAGTTGCACCTCGGCGCGGCGCGGCACCTCGCCGAGCCAGCTAGCCAGTTCCTGCCGGTCGGGTGGCTCTCGGTCGAACAGGAGCACCACGGGACTGCGGCCGAACTCAACACCCGTAACGGTCGACGGCACCAGGGGGCCTTCGAGCAACAGCCCGTCGCGCTGGCGTGCCGGATCGGGTTGATCCAGCGGTCCGGGCGGGCGCACCAGGACCACGACCACGGATGTCAGGGTGACGGCTAGAGCGGCCCACCACGCCAACGGAACCCAGGACGGCAGTGGGGGCCGCCGGCCCGGTTCCCGGCCCCAGTCGTCGTCCGTCGACCTGGAGCGGTCGGATTGCGTGGGAGTCATCAGTGCACAGGATCACTGAGATCTGGCCCAACCGCTGAGCGCAGTACAGGAGCGGTCGTAGGAGGCGCGAATCTCGCCGGCCTGGGGCCGCAGGTCACATCACTACCCGCTCACGGACCGGACTTCATCTCGAACTGGCTTGGGGCACGGCTCAGCCACCGCATCTACAACCGTCATTGGTAGCGGCAGACGATGGCGGGGGCGCAGGTGCTGGGCTCGACGGTGGTGGCATGGTCGTGCAGCGCGGCAACGGTGGCGCGCAGTGCCATCAGGTCGGCAATCTGCCCGTCGATGCCGGCCAGCCGATCCTGGAGCAGTTGTTGCACGTGGTGGCAGGCGGCCTGGCCGGCGTCGCGGATGTCGAGGATTTCTCGGATCTGGGCCAGGGCCAGGCCGGCGCTCTGGCTGCGGCGGATGAAGTTCAACCGAGCGACCGCGTCGCCGCTGTAGTCCCGGTAACCGGCGGGGGTGCGCTCCGGCGCGGGCAGTAACCCCACCCGCTCGTAGAAGCGCAGCGCTTTGGTCGTCGTTCCGGTGGCCGCGGCCAGTTCCCCGATTTTCATCCAACGGCTCGTCTCTCCGTGTCTCGACTTGACCTTCCCCTATAGGGGAATCCCCAGACTGACACGTAATCGGCAACCGCGGGAGGCACAGAGTGGACAGCCAGCAAGACGTGGACCTGGCAGTGATCGGATCCGGCGGCGCGGCGATGGCCGCGGCGATCGCCGCCCGCCAGGCCGGCGCGAGCGTGGTGCTCATCGAGCAGGGGACGCTGGGCGGAACATGCGTGAACGTCGGCTGCGTGCCGTCCAAGACGCTGCTGGCCGCGGCCGGCGCCCGACACGGCGCGGCGACCCATCCGTTCACCGGTGTGGAGACGTCGGCCGGCGGCGTAGACCTGGCGGCCCTGGTGGCGCAGAAGGATGAGCTGGTCGGTCGGCTGCGGCAGGCCAAGTACGCCGACGTCGCCGACGCCTACGAATTCCCGGTACAGCCGGGTCGGGTCCGGTTCCGCAACCTGGAGACGCTGGAGGTCGACGGCCGCCCGCTTCGGGCCCGGGCCTACCTGATCGCGACCGGCGCGGTCCCGGACGTCCCCGACCTGCCCGGGCTGCCGGACGTGCCGTACCTGACCTCCACGACGGCGATGGAGCTGACCGAGCTGCCGGAGTCACTGGTGGTGATCGGCGCCGGCTACGTCGGCATGGAGCAGGCCCAGCTGTTCGCCCACCTCGGGGCGAGGGTGACCATCGTCGGCCGGCTGGCTCCCCTGGCCGAGCCCGAGCTGGCCGAGCTCCTCGCCGGCGTCTTCGCCGAGGACGGCGTCACGGTGGTCCAGGAGCGCGCCACCGCGGTGGTCGGTCAAGCGGGGGAGGTGGTGGTGACCACCACGTCAGGTGGGCAGATCACCGGCCAGCAGTTGCTGCTGGCCACCGGACGGCGTCCGCGTACCGATGGCCTCGGCCTCAATGCGGCGGGCGTGAAGGCCGACCACCGTGGTTTCGTCGTCGTCGACGAGTACCAGCGCACCTCCAATCCCCGGATCTACGCCGCGGGTGACGTCTCCGGTGCTCCGCAGTACGTCTACGTGGCCGCCGCAGGCGGCCGGGCCGCCGCCCTGAACGCTCTCCGGGAGGACTGCTGCGCACCGCAGGCGCGGGTGGACTACACCGGGCTGCCGGGGGTGGTCTTCACCAGGCCGCAGCTGGCCTCGGCCGGCCTGACCGAAGCCCAGGCGCTCGCGGCTGGGCACCGCTGCGAGTGCCGGGTGCTGAGCCTGGCCGACGTGCCCCGGGCGCTGGCGAACCGGGACACCCGGGGCGCGGTGAAGGTCGTGGCCGACGCCGGCACCGGCCGGGTGCTAGGTGTGCACGCGCTGGCCGACGGTGCCGGGGAGATCATGCTGGCGGCGACCTACGCCATCAAGGCCGGCATGACGGTGGACGACGTCGCCGACACGTGGGCGCCGTATCTGACGATGGCCGAGAGCCTGCGCATCGCCGCCGGCCTGTTCCGCAACCAGATGCCCACCTCCTGCTGCGCCTGATCGGCCGAGACGACGCGCAACAGGCCGCTGTCATCCCCCGGTCGGCCCGCCCGTGCCTTCGCCCATCCTCCGCGCCGACCACCCCTGCCGAGCACCGGCGCGCGACGTACGTGAGGAACCGAATGACCAAGCAGAACCACGACGGCGATCCGTCGGCCCCCGGTGGGCCCACCACTTCGATGCCGTCACCGGCCCCCGGAGCAAGGACCCGTGTCCGCTGGTGGGTGGCGCTGGCGGTGGCCGTGCCGATCGTCCTGCTCGGCGCCGTGGCGGTCACCGGTCTGAACCGCCCCGATGCCGGGGTGACCACCGGCGCCGATCTCGACGGCGGCGCGGCGAGCGGCGGACGATCGGAGGGGAGCGGACGGCCGGAGCTGGGCGAGCAGGTTCTCTGTTCACCGTTCCTACGCTGTCCGGCGGTGCCTTCCAGATGCCCAACGGCACTCCTACGATCCTGACCTTCGTCGATCTGTGCCCGACCTGCATCGCCGACACCCGCACGATCGCCGGCCTGCAGGAACGCTTCGCCGACGTGGCGGTCCTCGCCGTGGCCTCCGACCCCACCGCCGACCGCGCCAGGGTGGAGGACTTCGTGGGCCAGGCCGGAGCGCGGGACTTCCAGCTGGCGCTGGATCCGCAGAGCACGCTGACCACCCGCTTCGACGCCTTCTCGATGTCGGCCAGCGTGCTGGTCGTCGACCGCAACGGCGAGATCGTCTACCGCGGCCCGGTGGACGAGCAGGCGATGGCCGACGCGCTGACCGCCGCGGGGGCATAAGCGTGACCGCCGTGCTCGCCTTCGCCTTCGGCGCCGGCCTGTTGTCGCCGCTGAACCCGTGCGGTTTCGGCCTGCTGCCGGCGTTCTTCGGCTACCAGCTCGGCGACGAGGAGCGCCGGGGTCCGACCACGGTGCCGAACCTGCTGTGGAGAGGCTTGGTCACCGGCGGGGCGGTGAGCGCCGGGTTCGCCGGGGTGCTGATGACGGCGGGTCTGCTGGTCGCCCTGGGCCTACGCTCCCTGGTGCGCTTCGTGCCCGCCGCGGCGCTGCTCGTGGGGCTCGTCCTGGTCGGGGTGGGCGTGGCCGTGCTGGCCGGTCGCCGACCCTCGGTAGGTCGACTGGGGAGCCTGCAGAGACTGCATCCGGGTGCCAGCCGAGGCCGCTCCAGGCTCGTGGCCTTCGGCGCCGGCTACGCCATCGCGTCGGTGGCCTGCACCATCGCCATCCTGCTCGCCGTGGTCGCCCAGGCGCTGGCCACCGGAAGCCTGGCGGGCATGCTCGCCGTCCTGGCCGTCTACGCCGCCGGGGCGGCGACCCTGCTGACGTCGCTAGCCGTGTCGACCGCTCTCGCCGGTTCGGCCCTGTCCACCTCGCTGCGGCGTGCACTACCGGTGATGGAGCCGCTGTCCGGCGTCCTGCTGGTGCTGTCGGGGGCCTACCTGGTCCTGACAAACCTCGTCGGCGTACGGGATACCTCCGCGGTCCAGGCCCTGAGCGGGCGCGTAACCGCGGCGGCCACCCAGGCGCGGGCTCTGCTGGAACCGATCTTTCTCTGGTTCGTCCCCGTCTCAGTGGGATTGGTCCTGGTCGCGGTGGTACTGCTCCTCTGGCGCCGCCGGACGCGGCGGACGTCAGACACCGGCCCGGCAATGGGCCGGTCCGAAGAAGCCGCACCGGGTGCCTGCTGCTCCACGGCCCAGGTCGTGAGCATGACCGGCCGGCCGGAACGCCATGAGCCGGGCACTCCGGACCGCCTGCCCGCAACGCCGGGTGTACACAGCCACCACGACCGTGGTGGGGACGAGTCGGATCGAGGGAGTACCGCGTGAGCGAGCATGTCGACGTCGCCGTGCTAGGCATGGGTCCGGGCGGTGAGGTCGCGGCCAGCCGGCTACTGGCCGCAGGCAAGCGCGTGGCCGTCGTGGAGCGGGAGCTGATCGGCGGCGAGTGCGCCTACTGGGCCTGCATCCCGTCGAAGACGGTGCTCCGGCCGCCCGAGGCGGCCGGTGAGGTCGAGCGCGCCGCCGGGGTCGGCGGGGCACAGCTGGACTGGGCGGAGGCCCGCGAGTACCGCGACTACATGGCCCGCCACCTCGACGATGCCGGCCAGGTCGCCGGCTACGGCAAGCAGGGTGCCCTCGTGCTCAAGGGCGAGGCCCAGATCTCCGGCGCGGGGCGGATCGTCGTCGACGGGCAGGAACTCACCGCCGACCACCTCATCGTCGCCACCGGCTCCGACGCCCACACCCCTCCCATCGACGGCCTCGACGACGTCACGACCTGGACCAACCGAGAGACCTACACCGCTACCAATCTCCCGGCCCGGGCGGTCATCGTCGGCGGCAGCGCCGCCGGGGTGGAGACCGCCCAGTTCCTGGCCCGCTTCGGCGTGCAGGTCACCCTCGTCCAGCGTGGGGACCGGCTGCTGGGCCGGGAGGAGCCGCGCGTCGGCGAACTGGCAGCGACCTATCTCCGGAAGTCGGGTGTCGACGTGCGGACCGGCACGAGCCCTACGAAGGCGCACCGCGATGGCGCTCACAGCGTCCTGAAGCTGGACGACGGCACCGCCGTCCAGGGCGATGTCGTCATCCTCGCCACCGGCCGCAACCCCCGCACCGCCAGCCTGGGGCTGGCGCAGGTGGGGGTGGAACTCGGTGAACGCGGCGAGGTACTCATCGACGAGCACTGCCGGGCCGCCGAAGGGGTCTGGGCGATCGGTGACGTCACCGCCGTCCTGCCCTTCACCCACGTCGCCAAGTACCAGGGCCGCATCGTCGCCGACGCCATCCTCGGCCGGCCTCACCCCGCCCGCTACGACGGCATCCCGCGCGTGGTGTTCGCCGCCCCCGAGATCGCCGCCGCCGGCCTCACCCAGGCCCAGGCCCACAAGCAGGGTCTGCGAACGGTCACCGCCGAGGTCGACCTGGCCCAGGCCATCGCCCGGCCCTGGACCTACGAGCGCGACCCCTGCGGCCACCTCGGCCTGCTGGCCGACCCCGACCGCCGCGTCCTGCTGGGCGCCTGGGCGGTCGCGCCGCAGGCCGGGGAGTGGATCCACCAGGCGTCGCTGGCCATCCGCGCCGGCATCGGCATCGACGTCCTGCTCGACCAGGTCGCCCAGTTCCCCACCTACACCGAGGGCTACCTCGCCGCGCTTGAAGCCCTCGACCTGTGACGACCCTGCACCTGTTCGTCACGGTGTTCCACCCACAGAAGGAGCTGTCGTGAAACCGACCCGCGCGCTGATCGATCTGGCGCTGTCCGCTGTCGCCGGCTACGTCGGGACCAAGGCGATGGAACCGGTCAGCATGAAGCTCTACGAGCTGGAGTCGCCGGCCGCGCGCGCCCGGGAGGACGCGGCCCGACCGGGCGCCCCCTACCGGATCGCGGCCGAGAAGCTCACCGGGGTCTTCGGACTGGAGTTCACCGATGAGCAGCTGGACCGGCTCAGCCTGGCGTTCCACTACAGCCTGGCGATCCAGTGGGCACCGCTGTACCCGCTGCTCCGCCGCCGCACCGGCCTGGGCCCGGCCGCGGCGGCGCTGGCCACCGGCGCGGCGATGAGCGTGGTCGCCGACGAGCTGATGACCCCGGCGTTCGGATTCAGTGCCGCCAACCTCGACTACCCGCTGGTGACCCACGTCCGCGGCTTCCTCGCCCACCTGACGTTCGGCCTCGCGGCCGCCGCCGTCGTCGAGACCGGTTGGCGGATCACCGGCACTCGCCCCTGAACCGCAGCACAAGCCCATCGCAGCAGCGAAGGAAGGGACGAATGTCGAAAACTGCCGAAGAGCTCACCAACCGCTTGAACTCAGCCGAAGGGGCAGGCCTCCAGCCCGCGCTGTGGCTGCCGTTGATGAAGCTGCTCGCCAACGGCAAGCCGGTCGACGCTGCCGAGCTCGCCGCCGTGACCGGTCGGCCCGCCGACGACGTGTGCCAAGCCTTGGCGGCGATTTCCGACACCGAGTACGACGAGGACGGGCGCATCGTCGGTCAGGGCCTGACCCAGCGGCCGACCCGTCACCGCTTCTCCGTCGACGGTGTCCAGCTGTACACCTGGTGTGCCCTGGACACCCTGCTGTTCCCCAGCCTGCTGGACAAGACGGCGGTGGTCGAGTCGGTCTCGCCGACGAGTGGAACGCCGGTGCGGGTCCGTGTCGGTGCTGATGCGGTCACGCACGTCGAACCCGCCACGGCCGTGGTGTCGCTGATCAATCCCGACGACATGAGCTCAGTGCGCTCGGCGTTCTGCAACCAGGTCCACTTCTTCGCCTCTGCAGACGACGCTCAGCCCTGGCTGGAGAACCACCCCGACGGAGAGGTCATGTCCGTCGAAGATGCCTACCGGCTTGCCAACACCATGGCCATGAGCATGCTCGAGCAGAGGTCGGCCAGCCGAGGCAACATCTCGCAGAGCTGCTGCTGACGCCCAGTTCTTCGCCGGGACGCTGGGGTCCCAATCTGCCGTGAGATCGCAGCGCTGCTTGGTCGCGGCATGGTGGGTCCGGCGCAGCGATGACGATGGCGACGATGACGAGGGCAAAGTCAGGGGCAAGACGCTGAGCGCCCTCACCATCGCTGCGGTCACCTTCGCCAACGGCGGGGACAACATCGCGTGTACGTGCCGGTGTTCGCCCCCGTCGGCACCGCCGGCATCCTTGCCTACTCGGTCGTCTTTCTCGCCCTGGTGGCCGTGCTGGTCGCCGCGGCGCACTTCTTCGCCACCCGCAAGGCGATCGCCGGGGTCCTCGAGCGCTAGGAGCACCTGCTGTTCCCGCTCGTCCTGATCGGCCTGGGCATCGTCATCCTCGTCGAGGGCGGAGCCTTCGGCCTGTAGCTCCGCGACCTCCGTCCCTGAGACATGTCGGCCCCGCTCCAAGCCAGGACTTTCATGTCTCACGACGTCGTCGTCCTCGGCGGAGGAAGCGCCGCTTTACGCGGCCGCTCTGCGCTCCGCCCAGCTTGGCATACGCGTCGCCCTCGTCGAAGGCGACAAGCTCGGCAGGACCTGCCTGCACCGCGGCTGCATCCCCACCAAGGAACTGCTGCACTCGGCGGAGGTGGCCGACACCGTGCGGGACAGCCACGCGGTCGGCGTGCTCAGCACCTTCAGCAGCATCGACATGTCCGCCCTGCACAGCCACAAGAACGGCGTCGTCGGCCCGCCTGCACAACGGCCTACAGAGCCTCGAGCCGCCCGGAAGATCGACCTTATCGACGGCTGGGGCGGCTCATCCCCCCCGGACACCGTCGATATCGGCGGCCGGATCATCACCTCCCAACAGGTCTCGAACTCGACCGCGTGCTCAGCAGCGTCATGGTTCTCGGCGGGGTGGTCGGCGTCGACTTCGCCTCTGTCTGGAGGGTGACGGGGATCAAACCCGCATGGCCAGCTTGAAGCCCCGGACATCTCGCCGCATCCCTTCATGGCAGCAGTCTTTGTTACGTCAACGGCGTGCCGAGGCAGGCGATCGGCTTCGTCGGCGCGCGAACTACCCCCTGGAGGTCCTACCGGAGAAGAACGGGAGGAATTCGGTAGGCCGTTCGTGAAGGGTATCGCCGGTACTGGCGCTCGGCCGCGCAGTTGGTGCTGACCGTGGTCCACAGCGTCGGGTCGCGTCCACAGATGCAAGCCGGTGCCGGCCGCCGGGCTGCGCCTGCTTGTTCCGTAGACGTACCAGTGGCTGCCTGTAGCAGTCATCCAGCTGGCAGCGGGTGGTCGGAGTCGAACGATGGAGGTCTGCGATGGCGAAGCCACGGAGACGGCAGGCGGGCGAGGGCGGGATCAGCGAGTACATGACCAAAGCTGGTCCGCGCTTCCTGATCAAGTTCACGGCTCAGCGGGCGGACGGGACAAGGCGCGTCGTCCTCAAACGCGGCTTCAAGACCAGGAGGGACGCCGCTGCGGCTCTGCGCGCGGAGGTCCGTAAGGCGGAGATGGGGGAGTGGGTCGAGCCGTCGAAGCAGCGTCTCGATGCATACCTCGCCGAGTGGATCCAAGGACAGCGGCTCAGCCCGGCCACGCTGGCCTCCTACCGGAAGAACATTCGGCTGCACGTCGATCCATACCTCGGTGCACAGCCGGTCGCCCGGCTCACCGGTCCGTCGGTGGACGCCTGGATGCGCATGCTGGAGGAGTCCGGCCGAGCCGACGGCCAGGGCGGCCTCTCCGCGCGCACCGTGCGCTACGTGTTCACGATCCTTCGGTCGGCACTGGGCGACGCGGTGAAACAGGGGCGGCTCTCGGTCAACCCGACCGACCGGTCGACACCGCCGAGCCCGTCGGAGGCCCGGCCTCCGGAGATGCAGGCCTGGACGGCCGCCGAGCTCGGGCGCTTCCTGCGCTGGGCGCAGGCTCGCGATGCGGACCTCGCCATGGGATGGCGGCTGCTGGCCGCGACGGGGATGCGCCGCGGCGAGGCGCTGGCCCTTCGCTGGCGGGACGTCGACCTCGACGCCGGCCGGCTGCAGGTCCGGCGCAGCCTCGGCGTGGTCAAGGCCAAGGGCGCCGGCGAGCAGCTCGTCGAGGGGTCGACGAAGACCGGCCAGGCGCGCGTGGTGGATATCGACGCGGACACG
The DNA here is from genome assembly GCF_031845325.1 of Blastococcus goldschmidtiae. Lineage (NCBI taxonomy): Bacteria > Bacillati > Actinomycetota > Actinomycetes > Geodermatophilales > Geodermatophilaceae > Blastococcus > Blastococcus goldschmidtiae. The sequence goes on from NZ_JAVREI010000022.1 coordinate 14,887, forward strand.
GTCGCCAGCCTGCGGGCCTACCGCGCGGCCCGAGGCCGGCTGGCGCTCGATCTGGTGCGCGACGCCGCGCTCGTGCTGGGCAATCTCGAGGGCACGCACCGCCATCCCGAGCGATACTCGCGCCGGTTCGTCGAGCAGGTCGTGCAGGCACGCCGGGCGCTGGGGGAGGACCAGCTGCCCAGGATCCGGCTGCACGACCTGCGCCACACCCACGCCACCCTGCTGCTGGCCGCCGGCGAGCCGGTGAAGGTGGTCTCCGAGCGCCTCGGGCACGCCAGCGCGACCATCACGCTCACCGTCTACCAGCACGTGCACCCCGGCATGGGACGCCAGGCGGCCGACCGGTTCGCCGCGCTGCTGAGGGGTTGACCGGGCGCGCGAAGTATCACGCGGGTATCACGAGCCGGTTCAGACCGCGGACACGACGTCGCCCCGGGCTTCTGACCTGCAGAAACACCGGGGCGATGTGGTGTCCGAGGGGGGACTTGAACCCCCACGCCCGATAAAGGGCACTAGCACCTCAAGCTAGCGCGTCTGCCATTCCGCCACCCGGACGAGTGCGGGGCAAGACTACCGGACCGGTTCGACCCCGCGGTGCACCCCCCGGCGCTCACGCCGCGGCGACCGACACCCGTCCGCGACCGGTCCGTTTGGCGTCGTAGAGGGCGGCGTCGGCTGCGGTGTACAGGCCGCGCCGGTCGTCCGAGTGCTGCGGCACGTGGGCCACTCCGACGCTGATCGACAGCGCGAGGAGCGTCCCGTCGGCCATGGTCATCGGCGCCGCCCGGACCGCCTCGAGCAGGTCACCGGCGCGGTGTGCGGCGACCGCGCGGTCGCAGCCGGGCATGAGGACGGCGAGCTCGTCCCCGCCCAGCCGCGACAGGACGGCGTCCTCGGCGCGGACCCGGCTGCTCAGCGCGGCCGCGAGATGCACGAGGACGTCGTCGCCCACCGGGTGGCCGTGGGTGTCGTTGATGGCCTTGAACGAGTCCACATCGATGAGCACCAGCGCTGTGCCGCCCGGCACCGACCGGCTCATCGCGGCCTCGAGCGCGCCGTCGAAGGCCCGGCGGGTGGCCAGACCGGTCAGGGAGTCGACGGTCAGCTGCTCCTGCAGGGCGGCGACGAGGCGGGCCTGGGTGGTGTTGGCCCGCACGATCAGGACGGCCATGACGACGAGCACGGCACCGAGGAAGACGACGTCGGTCATCGCGGCGTCGAACGGGAGGAGAAGCGTCAGCGCGACGCCGTTGGCGCAGACCGCAGCGCTCGTCACCAGCACCACGGCGCTCCGTCGCAGGTGCGAGGCCGCCCACAGCACGGGGAAGGCGAGGAAGGCCTGCGATGCGGCGGAGGGGTCCTCGGTCAGCACGTTCAGCCCGCAGATCAGGAGCACGCCGCCGACCGCGATCATCGCGAAGACGCCCATGCGGTCCAGCCGGGCGGCCGGGGCGAGCGCCACCGCGCCGGCGATCGCCAGGACCAGGCCGACGGCCGCCCGGCCCGCGATGGTCGCGACGGTGGTGTACGCCAGCGGCTGGACGACGTTGAACGCGGCAAGGACGAGTGCTGCGACCACCAGGATGAGCACGGCGCTGCGGGCCGCCGCCTCCGGCTCCCGCGCGCGCACGAACGCCCCGATGCTCACCTCCCGGACATCGGCGCGCCGGGGCCCCGGACGAGGGGTGCTCACCCCGCCGGGGTAGCCCGTCTTGCGCTCGCGCCAGGCGATCCGGCCCGTGTGCGCCGGCCGGGGCCGGCACCGACGGCCACGGCGCTCCGCCCCTACGCTCGGGACGTGGACAGCATCAGCGGTGCGGGCGCCCAGGACGAGGTCGCGGGGCTGCTCTCCGAACTCATCCGGATGGACACGACGAACACCGGCAGCACCGCCACGAGCGCGGGGGAGCGGGCCGCCGCGGAGTGGGTCGCCGGGAAGCTCGACGAGGTCGGCATCGGGTCCACGATCGTGGAGTCCGAGCGCGGGAGGGCCAGCCTCGTCGCCCGCATCCCGGGCGCCGACCCCACCCGCCCGGGGCTGCTGGTCCACGGCCACCTCGACGTCGTCCCCGCCGATCCGGCCGAGTGGAGCGTGCACCCCTTCTCCGGCGAGGAGCGCGACGGCTACATCTGGGGTCGCGGCGCCGTCGACATGAAGGACATGGACGCGATGGTCCTGTCGCTGGTCCGCGACTGGGCGCGCACCGGCGTGCAGCCCGACCGCGACATCGTGCTCGCCTTCGTCGCCGACGAGGAGGCCGGCGGGAAGCTCGGCGCCCACTTCCTCGTCGACGAGCACCCCGACCTGCTCGAGGGCTGCACCGAGGCGATCAGCGAGGTGGGCGGCTTCAGCATCACCGTCCGCGACGACCTGCGGCTCTACCTCGTGCAGACCGCTGAGAAGGGGCTGGCCTGGATGCGGCTGACCGCCGCGGGAAAGCCCGGGCACGGCTCCTTCGTCCACGACGACAACGCCGTCACCCGGCTCTGCGAGGCGGTCGCGCGGATCGGCAGCCACCGATTTCCGCTCACCCTCACCCCGCCGATGCGTCAGTTCATCGCGGCCGTGGAGGAGGCCTACGGCATCGAGATCGACCCGGCCGAGCCCGAGCTCGCGCTGGCCCGGCTCGGCAGCATCAGCCGGATGATCGGCGCGGCGCTGCGCAACACCGCCAACCCCACGATGCTCGAGGCCGGCTACAAGGCCAACGTCATCCCGGGCACCGCGAGCGCCACCGTCGACGGCCGCTTCCTCTACGGCGAGGAGCAGGAGTTCGAGCGCCAACTCGCCGCACTCGTCGGCGAGGGCGTGCAGCGCGAGTGGCTGGTCCACGACCAGGCCGTGGAGACGACGTTCGACGGGCCGCTGGTCGACCAGATGGTCACCGCGCTCAAGGCCGAGGACGACGGCGCGCGCCCGGTGCCGTTCACCATGAGCGGCGGCACCGACGCCAAGAGCTTCCAGCGGCTCGGCATGCGCTGCTTCGGCTTCTCGCCGCTCCGGCTGCCCGCCGACCTCGACTTCGCCTCGCTGTTCCACGGCATCGACGAGCGGGTGCCGGTGGAGTCGCTGACGTTCGGCGTCCGGGTGTTGGACCGCTTCCTGCGGTCGGCATGATGACGGGGTGACCTCCACCACGCCTGCACCCACGCCCGGTTCCGTCGCGCTGATCACGGGAGGGACCGGCGGCTTCGGCCGCGCCCTCGCCACCAAGCTGAAGGCGCTCGACGTCACCGTCGTCCTCGCCGACCTCGACAGCGAGCGCAACCGGCAGGTGGCCGACGAGCTCGGCTGCCCCTTCGTCGTCCTCGACGTCGCCGACCGCGCGGCCAACGCCGCCGTCGTCGCCCAGGTCGAGGCCGACCACGGCCGGCTGGACGCCGCCTTCCTCAACGCCGGCATCGCCGGCAAGTCGCGGATGGCCCTCGACGTCGACGAGTTCATCCGGGTCATGGACATCGACCTGTTCGGCGTCGTCTACGGCACCGAGGCGGCCCTGCCCGCGCTGCGCCGCGCCGGCGGCGGCTCGATCGTCGTCACCGCGTCCCTGGCCGGTCTGGCGCCGCTGGCCACCGACCCCGGCTACAGCGTGGCCAAGGGCGGGGCGATCACCTTCGTGCGCTCCATGGCCGCGCGAGTGATCGACGAGAACATCACCATGACGGCGATCTGCCCCGGCTTCGCCGACACCGCCATCATCGACGGCATCCGCCAGACCTTCCTGGACAACAACTTCCCGATCCTCTCCGCCGAGGAGGTCGCCGACGCGATGATCGCCGCGTGGACCTCGGGCGAGCCGGGGGCCGCCTACATCGTCCAGCCGGGTATCGGCGCGGTGCCCTACAAGTTCAAGGGTGTGCCCGCGGCCAAGACGGCGACCGGCGAGACCGCCGGCGTCCCCGGTGCGCTGCGCCCGGGCTCGGCGACCTGATCGGTTCCCGCAGGGGGACGCACACCCCCACGGACGGCGTCCGGTCGGCCAGACTGCACCGGCCCGGACCAGGAGCGTCACGGAGGTGCCTCGATGCGACACCGGATCAGTGCAGCGGTCGACATCGAGGCGCCGCCGGACGCCGTCTGGGCGCGGCTGACCGATCTGGCCGGCTACGCCGACTGGAACCCGTTCATCCCCTCCGCGTCCGGAGAGCTGCGTCCCGGGGAGCGGCTCTCGCTGCGCCTGCAGCCGCCCGGGGGTCGCGCCCTGCCCATCCGGCCGACGGTCACCGAGGTCGTCGAGGGTTCGGCGTTCGAGTGGCTGGGACACCTCGGCGTCCCCGGGCTCTTCGACGGGCGGCACCGCTTCGAGCTGACGCCGACCGCGCAGGGGACGCGGCTGGTGCAGAGCGAGTCCTTCAGCGGCGTGCTCGTGCGACCGCTCCGGGGCTTCCTCGACGGCGGCACGCTGGCCGGCTTCCGGGCGATGAACGACGCCCTGCGGCAGCAGGTGCTGGACGCGCGCGCCTGATCAGGCGGCGTCGTCCTGGGAGCAGGCGAACAGGAACGCCGGCGGCACGTTCCACGGCGTGATCCGCCAGCGCACCGAGCGGAACCGGCGGCGGAGCTCGCCCATCATCAGCGGCGAGTACTGGATCAGCACCATGACGCCCTGCGGCGTGAGCAGGCCCGGGAGTGCGTCCAGGATCCGCTGCCGCAGCTTGCCGTCGAGCGAGGTGAAGGGGATCGCCGAGACGAGCACGTCGGCCCGCTGCCCGTCCAGGTAGGCGTCGACGTTCTCGGCCGAGTCGGTGACGACCTGCAGCCGGTCGTCAGCGGCGTACCGCTTCGCCAGGAGCGCGGACAGCTTCGGGTCGATCTCGACGGCCACCAGGCGGGCACCCGGCCGCAACCGGGCCAGGATCTCGCCGGTCTGCGAGCCGGTGCCCGCTCCGAGCTCGACCACCAGGTCGGCACCGGGGACGTCGGCCAGGTCGAGCATGTCCCGCACCGCGGCGCGGGAGGTGGGCAGCACGGCGCCCATCTGGCGGGGGTGCGCGACGAAGGCCGCGAAGAATCGCAGCGGGTCCGTCAGGTGCTGTCTCATGCGGTCCTCACCGTTCGGGCCGGGCGTCGTCGGCAGCACACTGTCATGCCGCCGGGAGCCCAGCGAGCGGAGGCCGGGGGCAGGTGACGGTCGTCACCCTGCATCTGGCAGGGTCGGGGCATGCGTGCATGGCGGGTCCACGAGCTCGGCGACCCCGCGGAGGTCATGAGCTTCGACGAGGTCGAGATCCCGACGCCGGGCGAGGGGCAGGTGCTCGTGAAGGTGCGGGCCGCCGCCCTCAACTTCCCGGACATCCTCATGGCCCAGGGGCTGTACCAGGAGAAGCCGCCGCTGCCGTACACCCCGGGTGTCGAGCTCTGCGGCGAGATCGTCGGGACCGGGCAGCGGGTCATCGGGTCGCCCGCCGGCGGGCCCGGTGCGTTCGCCGAGTACGCGGTGATGGACGCCGCAGCCGCCTACCCCGCGCCCGAAGGGCTCTCCGACGAGAAGGCCGCCTCGCTCTACCTGACGTACTCGACCGGGCACGTCGGCCTGCACCGCCGATCCCATCTGCAGGCGGGGGAGTGGCTGCTCGTGCACGCCGGCGCCGGAGGCGTCGGATCGGCCGCCATCCAGCTCGGCAAGGCCGCCGGCGCGCGGGTCATCGCCACGGCCGGGGGGGCCCGCAAGACCGAGATCTGCCGCGAGCTCGGCGCCGACCACGTCATCGACTACACGACCGAGGACTTCGTCCCGATCGTGAAGGAGATCACCGGCGGCCACGGCGCGGACGTCGTCTACGACCCGGTCGGCGGCGAGGTGTTCGACAAGTCGCGCCGGTGCATCGCCTTCGAGGGGCGGCTGCTGGTCGTCGGCTTCACCAGCGGTGTGCACCCGTCGGCGCCGGCCAACCACGTGCTGGTGAAGAACTACAGCGTCGTCGGGCTGCACTGGGGCCTCTACCGCAAGCACGACCCGGCGCTGTTCCCGCAGGTCCACGAGGACCTCGTCCGGCTGGTCGACGAGGGCCTCATCGATCCGCTGGTCGGTGACGTGCTGCCGCTGGACCAGGCGCCGCAGGCCCTGGCACGGCTGGGCGATCGCGGCACCGTCGGCAAGGTCGTCCTCGTCCCGTAGGTCGTCGCGTCCGGTGGCTCGGGGCGCCGAGCGCGGGGTTCCGCACGTCGTACCGGGCGCACGGAGGTGCCGTTCCCCGCGCTCGACGGCGGGCGGCTCCGTCGCCGCGCCTACGCTGGCCAGGCCATGACGTTCCCACCGCTGCGGGTCGTCCCTGCACGGGACGGGCTGGCTGCCGACTGCAGCCGGTGCGCCGGGCTCTGCTGCGTGGCTCCGGCGTTCACCGCCTCGGCGGACTTCGCGATACACAAGCCCGCCGGCACGCCCTGCCGGCACCTGCAGGACGACTTCCGCTGCGGCATCCACGACCGGCTGCGGCCCGCGGGCTTCCCGGGCTGCACGGTCTTCGACTGCTTCGGCGCCGGCCAGCGGATCACGCAGGAGACGTTCGGCGGGCGGAGCTGGCGGGAGTCGCCGGAGCTGGCCGCCGCGCAGTTCGCCGTCCTGCCGGTGATGCGCCAGCTGCACGAGATCCTCTGGTACCTGGCCGAGGCGGCGACGCTGCCGGACGCCGCGGCACTGCACGCCGAGATCGAGGACGCGCGGGCGCACACCGAGCGGCTGGCCGGGCTGGACGCCGACGGGCTGCGGCCCCTGGACGTGGGCGCCCACCGCGCCGCGGTGGGGGCCTTGCTGCAGCGGGTGAGCGACGCCGTCCGCGGCCCGGCCGGCCCGGACCGCCGCGGCGCGGACCTCATGGGCCGCGACCTGCGCCGGTCGCGACTGCGCGGGGCGAGCCTGCGGGGCGCCTACCTCATCGGTGCCGACCTGCGCGGGGTGGATCTCGGGGCGGCGGACCTGCTCGGTGCTGATCTCCGGGCGGCCGACGTCCGGGGGACCGACCTGTCGGCCTGCCTGTTCCTCACCCGACCGCAGCTGGAGGCGGCACGAGGCGACGCCGCAACGACGCTCCCGCCGGGCTTCCGGCAGCCCGCGCACTGGCTGCAGGACCCGGCCGGGGGAACGCCGCCTAGATGACCGGACCGGGCAGGTAGGACAGCCGGGACCGGCGCCGGAGGATCACCTTCCGGGTGCCGTCCGGGTGCAGCTGCAGCCGGGCCAGCTCCCAGCCGCCCAGGTCGGACTGGAGACTCAGCATGGTCGCCGCCGCGGACCGGGACGTACCCGGCGGGATCCGCAGCGGCGCGAACTCGTACTCCGTGGACGCCTCCATCGACCCGATTGTGCCTGGCGGATGCGCGCTGGTCACGCCGTCGTGGACCGGCCGACACCAGCCGCCCTGCCGGACCGGCCGACGTTCGGCAGGATGGACCACGCCCTGACCACCGACCCGACGGAGGACGACGTGACCGATCCCGGTGCTGCCGACGACGCCGACCGCGCGGAGCAGGAGACCCTCGTCGACCCGGCCGCGCCCTCCGTGGCCGGCGAGGCCGCGGGTCCCGGGGACGGCGTTCCCGAGGCCGATGCCCTCGAGCAGCAGCTGGCCGCCCGTCCCGGCGAGGCCGGGAACCCGGCTCGCCCGCTGGGCGACCGCGAGGCGAACGAGGCCGACCTCCTGGAGCAGGCGACCGACGTGCCGACCGACGAGGACGAGCTGCGCGGCTGACGCTGGGCGTCGGTTACATGTGACGATCGCATTGCGGAAACCCGTCGATCTCCAATCTCCGGGTCTTCGGAGGCCTACTCGCCGGTAGCGTCGAGCGTCGGGCTGCCCCAGGGGCGGCCCGACGGGCGTGCCGGGGCCACCGTGACCGGGCCCGCCGGAGGGCGGGACACCGTCCCGTGGCGCCGGTCACCGCTGGTCGGAGGTGCTCCCGCATCCCCGGACCACCGGTGCCGTCGGTCGTCCGACCGACGGACTCGAGGCGAGAGGAACATGTGACCGCACTACGCGTCGACGGCTTGTACAAGGTCTTCGGTCGGCATGCTGCCCAGTCGGTGAACCGGCTCCGCGCCGGCGCCTCGGCCGACGAGATCCGCGCCGAGGGTGGTACCCCCGCGGTGATCGACGTGAGCCTGGCGGTGGAGCCGGGCGAGATCTTCGTCGTCATGGGGCTGTCGGGCTCCGGCAAGTCGACCCTGCTGCGGATGCTCAACGGGCTCCTCGAGCCCACGGCCGGCACGGTGCACGTCGGGGACGACGAGATCACCGCACTGAGCGGCAAGGCCCTGCGCGAGGTGCGGCAGCGCCGCATCAGCATGGTCTTCCAGCACTTCGCGCTCCTGCCGCACCGCAGCGTCGTCGACAACGCCGCCTACGCGCTGGAGGTCCGCGGCGTCGACCGGCGCACCCGGCTGGCCGCGGCGAACGAGGCGCTGGCGATGGTGGGCCTCGAGGGACAGGCCGACAAGCGCCCCGACGAGCTGTCCGGCGGCATGCAGCAGCGCGTGGGACTGGCCCGGGCGCTGGCGTCGGAGGCCGACGTCCTGCTGATGGACGAGGCGTTCAGCGCCCTGGACCCGCTGATCCGGCGTGAGATGCAGGACCAGCTGTTGGAGCTGCAGGCACGGCTGGGCAAGACCATCGTCTTCATCACCCACGACCTCAACGAGGCCATGCGGCTCGGCGACCGGGTCGCGGTCATGCGGGACGGGCGCGTCGTGCGGCTGGGCACGCCCGAGTCGATCCTGGACGACCCCGGTGACGAGTACGTCGAGCGCTTCCTCGCCGACGTCGACCGGGCCCGCGTCTACACCGCAGCCGACGTGATGGCTCCGGTCTCCGTCGTCCCCGTCGACGTTCCCCCGGCCGTCGCCCTGGAGGCCCTGGGCGGACGCGGCGTCACCGCCCTCGCCGTGGTGGACCGGGCCGGGAAGCTGATGGGCGTGGTCAGCGCCGCGGACCTGCGCGCGGCCGCGGGAGACGTGACCGCCGCCGTCCGTCCGCCGGCCGCCCAGGTGCCGGCCACCGCGACGCTGGCGGAGCTGCTCGGCCCCGCCGGGGCGAGCTACGCCCCGGTGGCCGTCGTCGACGACGCCGGCCGTCCGTGCGGGCTCGTCGACGCGCGAGCCGTCCTGGGGGCCCTGGCCGGCGCGACGGACGACGGGCGCCCCCCTGCCGGTTCCGTCGACGACCGGGCCGAGCTGCTGGAGGGTTCCCGTGGCTGAGCCGACGACCGTCCTCGCCGTCGAGGACAGCCCGCTGCCCCGCATCCCCGTGGGCGACTGGATCGACACCGGCCTGGACTGGGTGCGCGAGAACTTCGAGCCGGCCATCGACGCGGTCAGCGACGTCACGCTCGCCGCCGTCGAGGGCCTCACCGACGGCCTGCTGTTCTTCCCGCCGCTGGTGCTGGCACTGCTCCTCGCCGGGGTCGGTCTGCTGGTCCGCTCGGTCGTCTTCGCGGTGGGCTCCCTGGCCGGCCTGCTGCTGATCCAGAGCATGGCGCTGTGGACCGAGTCCATGGAGACCCTCGCCCTGCTGCTGGTCGCGGTCCTGGTCTCGGTGGTGATCGCCGTACCGCTCGGGATCGCCGCGGCCAAGAGCGACCGGGTGAGCGCAGCGCTCCGCCCGGTGCTGGACTTCATGCAGACGATGCCGGCCTTCGTCTACCTGGTGCCCGGCGTGGTCTTCTTCGGGCTCGGCGTCGTGCCCGGCACGATCATCACGATCATCTTCGCCCTGCCGCCGGGGGTGCGGCTCACCGAGCTGGGGATCCGGCAGGTGGACCGGGAGACGGTGGAGGCCGGGCAGGCGTTCGGCAGTTCGCCGGGACAGATCCTCCGTGGCATCGAGCTGCCCCTGGCCCGTCCCACGATCATGGCCGGCGTCAACCAGGTGATCATGCTGGGGCTGTCGATGGCGGTCATCGCCGGCATCATCGGCGCCGGCGGCCTGGGCGGCGTCGTTTCGCGGAGCATCTCCCGGCTCGACGTCGGCCTGGGCTTCGAGGGCGGCCTGGCCGTCGTGATCCTGGCGATCTACCTCGACCGGCTCACCGCGTCCTTCGGGGGAAGCGGCCAGGGACGACGCGGGATCGTCGCCGCGCTCGCCCAGCGGCGCCGCCGCCCACCGAGCGCCACCCCGGCCACGGCCGATCCGACGACCGGCACGGCGCCGCACCCGGCGCCGGAGCCCGCAGGCCGCCGCTGACCTGCAGCGGCCCACCGACTGCGCGGAACCGTGCGGGCGCCCTCCGGCGTCCGCCCGGTCCTCCGCGCTGCACGACGCCGTCCGTGCTCTCGCGGACGGCACCGATGAGAGGAGCACGACCATGAGCGCGTCTTCCATGCGCCGCACGACCCGGCTGGCGGCCGGCCTGGCCGCCGTCGCCCTGACCGCCACCGCCTGCGGCGGCGACGACGGCACGGACACCACGGCCACCGGGACCGGGGGCGACGCCGGGAACTGCGAGTCGGTCACCCTCGGCTTCCTGCCGTCCTGGACCGACGGCCTCAGCACCGCCTACCTGTGGCAGAACGTGCTCGAGGACCGGGGCGTCGAGGTCGAGTTCCAGGAGCTCGGCGAGGCCGCTCCGCTGTACGCCGGCCTCGCCGGTGGGGACGTCGACGTCTACCCGTCCGGTTGGTCGGAGGTCACCCACGCCGACTACATGGACGAGTTCGGCGACGACATCGAGGACCTCGGTGCCTGGTACGAGGGCGCGGTGCTCACCCTGGCCGTCCCCGAGTACGTCGACATCGACTCCATCGCCGACCTGACCGGCAACGCCGACCAGTTCGGTGGCCGGATCGTCGGCATCGAGCCTGGTGCGGGCCTGACGCGGATCACCAAGGAGGAGGTCATCCCGGCCTACGGGCTGGACTCCTACGAGCTCGTCGAGTCCTCCACCACGGCCATGCTGGCCGAGCTCCAGTCCGCCGTGGACGCGGAGGAGGACATCGTCGTCACCCTGTGGCGCCCGTTCTGGGCCAACAGCGAGTTCCCGATGAAGGACCTCGAGGACCCGGAGGGCGCACTCGGTGAGCCCGAGGCGCTGCACACCCTGGCCCGCGCCGGCTTCTCCGACGACTGCGCCGAGGTCGCCGAGCTCATGGGCGACTTCACCCTCACCGACGAGCAGTACGGCTCGCTGGAGAACATGGTCGTCAACGAGTACGGCGAGGGCGAGTACGAGGAGGCCGTCGAGGCCTGGTTCGAGGAGAACCCGGACGTCGAGGAAGCCCTCAAGAGCTGACCTCAGCGCCGCTGACCGCGGGCGCGGTCTCCGTCAACGTCGACGGGGACCGCGCCCGTTCTCGTCCGGCGCCCGATCGGATGACGTCGACCGCCTCCCGGCCCCGGCGCCGTCAGACTTCGCCAGGATCAGCGCCGTGGTTGCTGCGCTCGTCGTCCTGCTCATCCTCGTCGGCCTGCCGCTGCTCGCCTACTGGCTGGGCGGACGGCGGCGCTGGGCCCGCCTCGATGCGCTGGGGCGCGACCAGATGCAGGCCGAACGCGAGTGGATGAGCCGTCACCTGCTGGACCACCGCGAAGTCGCAGAAGTCAGCAGTGCATTGAACTGGGGGCGTGCGGTGCCCGACGAGCGGCTCCGCGCGGCCGTCGTCGAACGGGCGCGGATGGTGCAGGACGCGGAACGGGCCTGGCAGCAGGATCGCCCTCGGCTGACCACGGCGATGCGCTGGCTCAGCGCCGCCTGGTTGCTGCTGCTGATCACCGCCGTCGTGTTCGCCGTCGCCTTCGGGAACTGGCCGGGCGGGTCGTTCTTCTACCTGCTCGTGGCCGTCGGTTCCATCGGCGCCGGCTGGTGGCGGCGACGGAACCTGCAGCGGGCGATCGAGCTCAACGGCGGCTGACCGGCGTCAGTCGGCGAGGTCGGCGGCGTACTCGGCCAGCAGCGCGGCCAGGCGGGTGCGCCGGGGGCGGACGTCGACCTCTCGCACGGCCCGCATCAGTGCCGCGCCGCTGGCGTGCACGATCGAGAGGTGCTTCTGTGCGCGGGTCAGCGCCGTGTAGACCAGCGGCCGCGACAGCATCCCGCCGGCTTCCGGCGGCAGCACGACGACGACGCCGGGCCACTCCGAGCCCTGCGCCCGGTGCACGGTGATCGCCCAGCCGTGCCGCAGGTCCGAGAGCGCTGAGCCGTTGACCGTCACCGGGCCGGAGGCGAACGACACGTCCAGCGAGCCCTCGCCGGCCTTGGTGACCACCCCGACCTCGCCGTTGGCGAAGCCGATCGGCTCGAGGTCCAGGTGGTTGGCGGTGGCCACCACGCGGTCGCCGGGGTCGAAGCCGAACACGGTGCCCTCGCCCGGGTTGAGCACCGCCTTGAGCGCCTTGTTCAGCTCGATCGTGCCGGCCGGCCCACGGTGCACCGGCGTCACCACCTGAACGCCGCCGGGGTCGATGCCCAGCGCGCGGGGGATCGAGTCGGTGACCAGCTGCACCACCCGGCGCGCCGCCTCGGCGGAGCCGGTGGCCGGGACGATGACGACCTCGCGGTCGGGGGAGTCGACCGGTGGCAGCTCGCCGCCCCGCACGCCGGTGGCCAGCCGGGCGATGGCCCCGCCCTCGGCCTGCCGGTAGAGGGTGGTCAGCTCGGTGACCGGGACGGCGCCCGAGTCGATGAGGTCGCCCAGTACGTGCCCGGGCCCGATCGAGGGCAGCTGCGCGGGGTCACCGACCAGCAGGAGGTGGGTGCCGTCCTGGCAGGCCTCGAGCAGCGCCGCGGTCAGCTCGACGTCGAGCATCGAGGCCTCGTCGACGACGACGACGTCGGCGTCCAGCGGCCACTCCTCGTTGCGGGCGAACCCGCCGGTCATGCCCTGGGCGCCCAGCAGCCGGTGCACGGTGACCGCGGGGTGGTCGGTCAGCTCCTCCAGCCGCTTGGCCGCCCGTCCCGTGGGCGCGGCCAGGGCCACATCGGTGCCCTTCGCCCGCAGCAGCTTCACGATCGCGGCGACCGTGCGGCTCTTGCCGGTGCCCGGCCCGCCGGTCAGCAGGCTCACCCCGGCACCCAGCACCTGCGCGACGGCCTGCTTCTGCGCCTCGTCCAGCCCCTTCGCGACCGAGCGCACCGAGGCGGGGTCGGCGATCCGCTCGGCCGCGGCGGCCAGCCGGGCGACGTTCTCGGCGACGGCCTCCTCGGCCATGCCGAACCGGGCCAGCGACAGCATCCGCAGCGCCGGATCCGGCTCGGCGGGCTCGGCCATGTCGCCATTCCCGCCCAACCCGTCGTCGTCGGGGAGCGGGGGCTCGTGCTCCAGCACGTCGCCGGACTCGACGGCGGCCACCACCGCGGACGCCGGGTCGGTGATGCCCTCGGCGCGCAGTGCGGCGACGACGAGGTCGGCGGGCAGGACGGTGTGCCCGTCCCGGGTGGCGGTGCGCAGGGTGAGCCCGACGATGGCGCGGCCGCGCCGGGAGTCCTGCCGGTCGGCGCCCGAGAGGACGGCGATGGCCAGCCGGTCGGCGTCGGCCAGCGACACGCCTGACAGGCTGAGCAGCGCCCACGGGTCGTCGCGCAGCCGCCGGGCGGCGTCCGGGCCCAGCGTGTCGGCCACGCCCGCGGCCAGCTTGGCCGCCAGCCCGGCGCCCACCAGCATCTCCACCACCTCGTAGGTGGGCTGCGCGGCCAGGAAGCTGGAGAAGAGCCGCTCGGCGCGCTGCCGCCCGACCCGCGGCAGCTTCAGCAGCCGGTCGGCGGTGACGTCGTCGGGAGCGGTGATGTTTGCGGCGGGCAGCTCGGCTGCGGTCCGCCGGCCGAGCCCGGGCCAGAGGCCGGCCGCGCAGAAGGCGGCGAAGACCGGGTCGCCACCGGGCACCGGCGCTGCGGCGGTCATCGGTCCGCCCGCCGCTCGGGGTAGCCGGCGGGCGCCGCGGAGACGTCCTCCAGGGCCGTGCGGATGGCCGCGGGCAGCCGGACGCCGTCGGCGTCGAGCGAGGCCTGCAGCTGCTGGGCGGTGCGCGCACCGACGACGGGGGCGACGACACCGGGCCGGTCCCGCACCCACGCCAGCGCCACGCCCAGCGGGCTGGTGCCCAGCCCCTCGGCCGCGGTGATGACCGCCTCGACGATCCGGTCGGACTTGCGCGAGCGCAGGCCGTCGATGAACGCCTGCCACTGCGGCGAGGCGCCCCGGGACTCCGAGGGCGTGCTGTGCCGGTACTTGCCGGTGAGCAGCCCTCGGCCCAGCGGCGACCAGGCCAGCACGCCCAGACCGAGCGCCTCGGCCGCCGGGACGACCTCGCGCTCGACGCCGCGCTGCAGGAGCGAGTACTCCACCTGCGTGCTGACGACCGGCGTGCGGCCGGGCCAGGCACGCTGCCAGGTGGCGGCCTGCGCGGTCTGCCAGCCGGAGAAGTTGCTGATGCCGATGTAGCGGGCCCGGCCGGAGGAGACGGCGAGGTCGCAGGCGGCCAGCGTCTCCTCCAGGGGCGTGGTGTCGTCCCAGGCGTGCACCTGCCACAGGTCGACGTGGTCCAGGCCCAGCCGCTGCAGGGACGCGTCCAGAGCGGCCAGCAGGTGCCCGCGGGAGGAGCCGCGCCCCATCGGGCCGGGCCCGGTCCGGCCGGCGGCCTTCGTGGCGACGAGCACGTCCCCGCGGGGGACGACGTCGGCCAGCAGGTGACCGAGGATGCGCTCGCTCTCGCCGTCGCAGTACACGTCGGCGGTGTCGACCAGCGTGCCGCCGGCGTCGACGAAGGCGGTGAGCTGCATCGCCGCCTCGTCCTCGTCGGTGTCGCGGCCCCAGGTCATCGTGCCCAGCGCCAGCCGGCTGACGACCAGACCGCTGCGCCCGAGCGCCCGTTGTTCCACGACCGGCCAACCTACCGGCGGGGAGCCGGTCCCACCGGCGAGCACCCACAGCCTCGGAGCGGCGCGCCGGAAGCCGTCGCGGGCGCCGCCTAGGGTGACCGCTCGTGCGTGCCTGCCTGATGCCGACGTCGTCCGCCCCGAGATCTGCCCCGCAGGGGTCTGCGGCCGCCGGAGGCCCCGGCCGGGCGGGTTGCGCCGGCGGAGGGCCGCGCTGATGGGCTGGTTCGAGGCCGTCGTCCTGGGCCTGGTCCAGGGGCTGACCGAGTTCCTGCCGATCTCCTCCAGCGCCCACCTGCGCGTCGTGGGCGAGGCGTTCGGCTGGGAGGACCCCGGCGCCGCCTTCACCGCGATCACGCAGATCGGCACCGAGGCCGCCGTCCTGCTCTACTTCCGCCACGACATCTGGCGGATCCTCACCGCCTGGTTCGCCTCGCTCGGCGGCCGGCGGAAGGGCGACCCCGACGCCCGCATGGGCTGGCTGATCATCGTGGGCAGCCTGCCGATCGGGATCCTCGGCCTGCTGTTCGAGGAGGACATCGAGACGACGTTCCGCGACCTGCGGATCGTGGCGACGGCGCTCATCGTGTTCTCGCTGATCCTGTACTGGGCCGACCGGGTGGGCGCCAAGCAGCGGCAGCTGGACCAGCTCACCGTTCCCCACGGCATCGGGTACGGCTTCGCCCAGGCACTGGCGCTCATCCCCGGCGTCTCCCGCTCCGGCGGCACGATCACCGCCGGGCTCTTCCTCGGCTACTCCCGCGCCGCCGCGGCCCGCTACTCCTTCCTGCTGGCCATCCCCGCGGTGCTGGCGTCGGGCTTCTACCAGGCCTACGACGAGCTCACCGGCGACGTCACCGGGCCCGGGGTGGCCTGGGGGCCGACGATCCTGGCCACCGTGCTCGCGTTCGGTGTGGGCCTCGTCGTCATCGCCTGGCTGCTGCGGTACCTCGCCCGCGGCTCCTTCACGCCGTTCGTGGTCTACCGGATCGCCCTCGGCGCCCTGGTGCTGGTGCTCGTATTCAGCGGCGTCCTCGACCCCGAACCCGCCTTCGTCCCGTAGCCCCCGCCGGCCCGGCGCGGCCACCTGCGGGGAAGCCGGCCCCGGGGGGCTGCGGGGACGACCACGTTCCCCGCAGATGGCGTGCGGGGCGGGCGACCGGGCTCCGTGCCCGCCCGCCCGTAGTGGAAGGACCCCGCCCCCCTCACGCCTCGCGAGCTCGGCATGAGCCTCCGGGCGGGGCCGGTAGAGCAGACCGGAGCGGAACACCGCATAGTCTCCGGCCGTGACCACGGTGATCCTGCTCCGGCACGGGCGGACGACGGCCAACGCGGGCGGGATCCTGGCCGGCTGGACGCCGGGGGTGCAGCTCGACGAGGCCGGCACGGCGCAAGTTGCCGCGGTGGGGGAGCGGCTGGCGAAGGTGCCGCTGGCCGCCGTCGTCAGCAGCCCGCTGGAGCGGTGCGTGCAGACGGCGTCGGCGATCACCGCCGGGCGCGACTTCGACCTGCGCACCGACGACCGGCTGGGTGAGGCCCGCTACGGCGACTGGACCGGCCGCACGATCAAGGAGCTGGCCAAGGAGCCGCTCTGGAAGGTCGTGCAGCAGCACCCCTCGGCCGCAGTCTTCCCCGGGCCCGAGGGCGAGGGGCTGGCGCACACGCAGGCCCGCGCGGTGGCCGCCGTCCGCGCCTGGAACGCCGAACTGGGCCCCGGCGCCGTGTGGCTCGCGTGCAGCCACGGCGACGTGATCAAGGCGATCCTGGCCGACGCGCTGGGCCTGCACCTGGACCAGTTCCAGCGGATCGTCGTCGACCCCGCGTCGATCTCGGTGGTCACCTACACCGAGACCCGGCCGTTCGTCGTCCGCGTCAACGACACCGGCGGGGACGTCTCCGCGCTGATCCCGCCGCCGAAGAAGCGCGGGCGCCGGAAGGCGTCGTCGGACGCCGTCGTCGGTGGCGGATCCGGCGCGCCCGCCTGACGCGCCCGCGTAACCTGGGCGCGTGCCCCGTCAGGTCCATCTCTTCGACCGTCCCAGCCGGTTCGTCGCCGGCACCGTGGGCCAGCCAGGGGACCGCACCTTCTACCTCCAGGCGTCCGACGGCGGTGGCCGCACGGTCAGCGTCGCGCTGGAGAAGAACCAGGTGCAGGTCCTGGCCGACCGCATGGCCGAGCTCCTCGACGAGGTGTCCGGCCGTGCCGACGCGGTCATCCCGCCCGACGCCGACGTCGACGACCTCGATCCGCTCACCCCGCCCGTGGACGAGGAGTTCCGCGTGGCCGCCATGGGCCTGGCCTGGGACGGGGCCGAGCAGGCCGTCGTCGTCGAGGCCGTGGCGGCGGGCGAGGAGCCGATCGAGGAGGACGCCATCCTCTCCGACAGCGACGAGGGCCCCGACGCGCTGCGGGTGACGATCACCCCGATGGCGGCGCGGGCCTTCATCGCGCGGGCCCGGCGCGTGATCTCCGCGGGCCGGCCGTCGTGCCCGCTCTGCTCGCTGCCGCTCGACGCCACCGGCCACGTGTGCCCGCGGCAGAACGGCTACCGCCGCTGACCGGCGGCGTGCGATGAGCGAGCAACCAGCCGAGCCCGTCCTGCGGGCCCCCGTCGACGACGCCGAGGCCCTGCACCTGCTGCAGACCGGCGAGATCGATCTCGAGGGCCGGATGCTCGACGCCTCCAACGTGACCCTGGTCGGCACCATCCGTTCCGGCGACCTCGGCGGCGAGTGCGTCTACAAGCCGGTCGCCGGCGAGCGGCCGCTGTGGGACTTCCCCGACGGCACGCTCGCCGGCCGGGAGATCTCGGCGTTCCTGGTCTCCGAGGCGACCGGCTGGCGGGTCGTCCCACCGACCGTGCTGCGCGACGGGCCGTTCGGGCCGGGGATGGTGCAGCTGTGGATCGACGGCGACGAGGACGTCGACCTGGCCGAGTTCGTCCGCCGCGACGACCCGGCGCTGCGCCGCATGGCGGTGTTCGACGCGGTGGTCAACAACGCCGACCGCAAGGGCGGGCACATCATCCCGATGCCCGACGGCCACGTGTACGGCGTCGACCACGGCATCTGCTTCTCCGTCGACCCGAAGCTGCGCACCCTGCTGTGGCGCTGGGCGGGCCGGCCCATCCCGCTCGCGGCCCTGGAGGTGCTGGAGCGGCTGGCCGAGGAGCTGCGCGGTGAGCTGGGGGAGCAGCTGCACGAGCACCTGACCCGGCGCGAGGTGCGGCGCACCCAGCAGCGCGTGGCCGACCTGCTGCGCACCAAGCTGCACCCCGAGCCCAGCGGCGACTGGCCCGCCCTGCCCTGGCCGCCGTTCTGAGCCATGACACTGCGATCCTCCGGATCGCACCGCGGCCACGTGCCGCCCTCCTGCCTCGCTGAGCCGTTGCCCATGTCCCCGTCGGGATACTGCGGGCCTCGCGACGGGTCCACTCCAGCGTGAACCGGTTGCGCGGCGAGCACCGGCTCGGCGAGGGTGTCCGGCGTGGGTGACCTGGGAGTGGACACGCAGGTGGAGCAGGTCGACGAGGGACGCTTCCGGGCCATCCCGTCGCCCGAGTGGAACATCTGGGGGCCGATGGGCGGCTACATCGCCTCCTTCGCCCTGCGGGCGGTGGGTGCGACGGTCCCCGAGCACGAGCCGGCCGCGTTCTCCTGCCACTACCTCGGGGTGGCCCGGCCGGAGCCGATCGACATCGAGGTGCGCAGCGCCAAGCCGGGCCGCACCGCCGGCTCGTCGACCGTCTCCATCACCCAGGACGGGAAGCCAATCCTGAACGCGATGGTGTGGGCGGTGGCCGGGAACGAGGGCCTCGAGCACGACGAGTCGGTGCCGCCCGACGTCCCCGGGCCCGACGAGCTGAAGTCGATCGAGGACCTGGTGCCGGCGGGCAGCGGGCCTCCGTTCCCGTTCTGGAACAACCTCGAGGGGCGGCCGGTCGTGTGGGAGGACGGCCCGCCGGACGGCCCGCGTCCCGCCGTGTGGCAGGAATGGCTCCGATTCCGGCCGGCAGCGACGTTCCGGGATCCGTGGATCGATGCCGCCCGCTCGGTGATCCTGGTCGACCTGCCGAGCTGGCCGTCTGCCCATCGTCCGCACGCCTGGCAGCGGCCGCGCTTCATCGCGCCCACCCTGGACCTGAACGTCGCCTTCCACCGCCCCGCCGTCGACGAGCCGTGGCTGCTCTGCGACGGCTCGGCGCCGGTGTCCACCCGGGGGATGTTCGGCTGGCGGGCGAACGTGTGGTCGCCGAGCGGGCGGCTGCACGCCTCCGGGGGCGGCCAGTGCCTCTACCGGCGGCTGCCCGCCTGAGCCGTCCACGAGGTCATCCCCACGGCGGCAGCGTCGGTGCGGGGCCCCGTCCGGTGGTCCACGCGACGAGGGCATGTCCGCCGGCCCGCTGCGGAAGAGCGGCGAGCAGCGAGGGCAGCCAGCGCTCCACCAGCTCGTCCGGCCAGTCCGTCCACTCGTAGCCGAGGCCGAGGTCGACGTGGTGGGCCTCCACCTCACGCCACCTCCGGAAGACGAGGTCCCGAGCCGGACCGGTCGCCCCGCCACCGAGCCGGACCGTGCTGACCCACACCCCGTCGTCCGCGGTTCCGAATGCGCGGTCGGCGGCGTCGTCGGCGCGCACCAGATCGGTCACCACGTCGCGGGCGGGCCGGGCGGCTCCGGCCTCGATCTCCGCCGCGCGTGCCGCGGCGCCGCCGGCGTACTGCTCGACGAGCTCTCCGGCGCGTGCTCCCTCCAGCCGGCGGACGACGCTGTCGGCGTTGCGGGCCAGGTGCGCGAGGACGTGCCCGACCGTCCACCCGGGCAGCCGGCTGGGACCGCGGAGCGCCGCGTCGTCGACGTCGGCCACCCGCTCGTGCACCCGGCGGTGTGACTCCCGGCACGCAGCGATCTCGGCCCGAAGCGTCTCGTCGTCCATCGCGACAGCCTGTCAGCCCCCCGGCGAGCCGAACCACGCGAACTCGTGGCCATCACGGGGGCCGATCGCCACGAATCCGCATGGTTCGACGGTGGGTGGGGGCCCCTAGGGTGCCCGGCATGCCGCACCGGAGCCGCCTGTCCATCCTGCTGCTCGACCTGCCGCCGGAGCACCACGCCGCAGGCACCTCGTTCTGGGCGGGGGCCACCGGGCGCCCGGGCGGAGCCGACCCCGGCGACGCCGACTGGGCCTCGCTGGGTTCCTTCGCCGACGGCTGGCACGTCGAGATCCAGCGGACGGGGAAGGGGACACCGCCGCGCTGGCACGTCGACATCGAGACCGACGACGTCGACGCCGAGGTCGCCCGGCTCGAGGCGCTGGGCGCGACGCGGTACCGGGACATGGGCAGGTTCTGGCAGCTGCTGGACCCGGCCGGGCTCGTGTTCTGCGTCGTCGGCGTGCAGACCGGCGAGGAGTTCGACCGGCACGCGGTGACCTGGCCCTGAGCTACTCCAGGTGGATCGAGGCGATCATCGCGGCGGCCTGCAGTCCGTCGCCGTCGACGGTGAGCACGTCGAGAGGAACCCGGCGCCACACCGCGAGCAGCAGGTCGCCGGCGTTGCCGGTCAGCGTCGCGACGGGGAACGGCCGCGAGCCGGCGAACAGGGTCCGCTCGGCGTCGGCGTCCACGGCGTGGAGGACCACCGGATGGGCGTCGGGCGGCGGTCCGTCGGGCAGCGCGGCCGGGACCATGACGTCCAGCCACTCGTCCAGCCCGTCGAGCCCGAGGTCGGCCGGGATCGGGCGGACGTCGCCGAGCACCTGCTCCACGTCCACGGTGTGCACCGCCGCCTCCTGGGCCTGCCGGCGCAGCACGAAGGCGACGTCCTTCTGCCGCGCCCAGGTCCAGACGCGCTCGGCCGGATCGGCCTCGGCCAGGGCCGCCTCCAGCTCGGCGCTGCGGGCGGCCGCGTAGCCGAGCAGTTCGTCGTCGGGGTGCCGGTCGGGCCGCTCGTAGCCGGACAGGTCCTGGGCGCGGGTCCGCACGACCCAGGCCCAGAATCGCTGCACCTCGGCCAGGTGCCAGACCAGATCGGCCAGCGACCAGTCGGGGCAGCCCGGCACCCGCGCCGCCCAGCCGTGGGCCAGGACGCCTGCGGCGGCGGCCTCGGCGAACCGTGCGTTCGACCGTCGCAGCGACGGGAGGTGGTCGTGGATCTCCATGGCGTGTCCTCCTCCGCGACGACCGCTCCGGAGTGCGGGGCGGTGACGTCGGACCTGCAATCTAGGCTCGGGTCGTGCTCTCCTGGCCCGCTCCGCTCCTGCCGACCCTGCCGGGCACCGGTCCCGCGCTCAAGGTCCACGACACCGCGCGCGGTGAGGTGGTGGCCACCAGCCCGGACCGGACGGCCCGGATGTACGTCTGCGGCATCACGCCCTACGACGCCACCCACCTGGGGCACGCCGCCACCTACCTCGCCTTCGACCTGGTCAACCGGGTCTGGCGGGACGCCGGCCACGCCGTGCACTACGTCCAGAACGTCACCGACATCGACGATCCGCTGCTCGAGCGCGCCGCCCGCGACAACGAGGACTGGGTCGTCCTGGCCATGCGGGAGACGGCGCTGTTCCGCGAGGACATGACGGCGCTGCGCGTGCTGCCGCCGGAGGACTTCGTCGGCGCGGTCGAGGCGATCCCGCGGATCGTCGGCCACGTCGAGAGCCTGCTGGACGACGGGCTGGCCTACGCGCTCGACGACGGCACCGGCGACGTCTACCACGACATCGCCCAGGCGCCCGGCTTCGGCAGCGAGTCCCGCTACGACGAGGCCACGATGCTCGGCTTCTTCGCCCAGCGCGGGGGAGACCCGGAGCGGGCCGGCAAGAGGCAGCCCCTGGACCCCATGCTCTGGCGCGGCGCCCGGCCCGGCGAGCCGTCGTGGCCCGGCCCGCGCGGCACCCACGGCCGGCCCGGCTGGCACATCGAGTGCGCCGCGATAGCCCTGGACACCATCGGCATGGGCTTCGACGTGCAGGGCGGGGGGAGCGACCTGGTCTTCCCGCACCACGAGTACTCCGCCGTCCACGCCGAGGCGCTGACCGCCACCAAGCCCTTCGCCCAGGCCTACGTGCACGCCGCGATGATCGGCCTCGACGGCGAGAAGATGAGCAAGAGCCGCGGCAACCTGGTCTTCGTCTCCAAGCTCCGCGGCGAGGGGGTCGACCCCATGGCCATCCGGCTGGCCCTGCTCGCGGGGCACTACCGCACCGACCGCGCCTGGACGCCGGCGCTGCTCCGCGAGGCGCAGGAGCGGCTGGGCACCTGGCGGCGCGCCGTCGTCCAGGACACCGGCGCGCCCGCGGCCGCCGTGCTGCTCGGTCTCCGCGAACGGCTGACCGAGGACCTGGACAGCCCCGGGGCGATCGCGGTGGTCGACGCCTGGGCCGCGGCGACGCTGTCGGGTGCCGGGGAGCGCGAGGAGCAGTCCCCGACGATCGTCTGCGACGCCGTGGACGCGCTGCTCGGCGTCGCGCTGCAGGACGGCTGATGACGGCCGCCGCTCCGTTCCGGTTCACCGACCGGGCCGCGCGCGAGCTCGCCGAGGAGCAACTCGCCCCCGCGGCGTGCCGGGCGGCCGCCTCCCGGGGCCGCGCACGGCCGGAGCCCGAGGACGAGCTGCGGACGGCGTTCGAACGGGACCGCGACCGGATCCTGCACGCCAAGGCCTTCCGGCGGCTCAAGCACAAGACGCAGGTCTTCCTCAACCCCGACGGCGACCACTTCGTCACCCGCCTGACGCACACGCTCCAGGTCACCCAGGTGGCCCGCTCGCTCGCCCGTGCGCTCGGCCTCAACGAGACGCTCGCCGAGGCGATCGCGCTGGCCCACGACGTCGGGCACTCGCCCTTCGGGCACATCGGCGAGGACGCGTTCGACCCCTACGTGCCCGGCGGCTGGCACCACGCCGCCCAGGGCGTGCGCATCGTCGAGGTGCTCGAGCACCTCAACCTCACCTGGGAGGTGCGGGACGGCGTCCGGGCGCACAGCTGGAAGATCACCCCGCCACCGTCGACCCGCGAGGCCGAGTGCGTGCGCTACGCCGACCGCATCGGCTACCTGTCCCACGACGCGCTCGACGCCGTCCGCGCCGGCGTGCTGCGGCCCGACGAGCTCCCGGCCGGCACCCGGGCGGTGTTCGGCGAGCCGGGCAGCCAGATGGTCGGCGCCATGATCGACGCCGTCGTGGAGGGGTCGCTCGTGCCCGGGAACACCGGCGTCGTGCGCATGGCTCCCGAGCCGCTGGAGGCGATGCACGAGCTGCGGGCGTTCATGTTCCAGCGGGTCTACGAGTCCGAGACCGCCGCCGGGCAGAAGCACGTGGCCGTCGACGTCATCCGCCGCCTCGTCGACCACCACCTGGCGCACCCCGAGCTGCTGCCGGCGTCCTACCGCGACACCGAGGCCGACCCGGTCACCCAGGTCGTCGACTACGTCTCCGGCATGACCGACCGGTTCGCGCTGGCCACCCACGACCGGCTGTTCGACGACGACGCCGCCTCCCGGATGCGCCCGCTGCTCCGCTCCGCCTGATCCGGGGCGGCTACCGCTCGGTGAGCGCGGCCCGCCGGCCGGCGTCGTGCTCGGCGTCGGTGATCACCCCGCGGCGGTGCAGGTCGTCCAGCTCGGCCAGCCGCTGCTCCAGGCTCCGCACCGGGGCGGCCAGCGGACCGCGCGCGAGGCGGACGGCCACCTCGGCGGGCGCGGCCAGCGGGTCCAGCCCGCTGTCGCGCAGCACCCTCCGGCTGCGCGCCAGGCTGACCACGATCATGACGACGACTACCACGATGAACGCCGCAACGAGGCCGAAGAACCCCAGGAAGACCGAAGGGAACTCACCGAAGTCCTGCTCCATGCCGCCACGCTAGACCCTTGATCCATGCGCGGATCGTCACGGCACGCCAGGCCGAGCGTCAGCCGCCGGCCGGGCCGCCGCGACGACGCAGGTAGCGCTCGAACTCCCGGGCGATCTGGTCGCCGTTGGCCTGGGACAGGTCGACCTCGGTGGCCCGCTCCTCGAGCGAGCGCACGTACTCGACGACCTCGTCGTCCTCGTTGGCCATCTCGTCGACGGTCTTCACCCAGTCCTCGGCCTGCTGGGGGAGCGCCCCGACCGGCACCGCAATCTCCAGGACCTCCTCCACCCGCCGCAGGAGGGCGAGCGTCGCCCGGGGCGAGGGCGGCTGCGAGACGTAGTGCGGTACGGCTGCCCAGAAGCTGATCGCGGGAAGGCCGGCCTGCACGCACGCGTCCTGGAACACGCCGAGGATGCCCGTCGGGCCCTGGTAGCGCGAGGTCTCCAGGCCGTACGCCTGCGCCGAGTCGTCGTCGTAGGCCGAGCCGGTTACCGGCGTCGGGCGGGTGTGCGGTGTGTCGGCCAGCAGCGCGCCCAGCGAGACGACCGTCTGCGCGTCGAGCTCCTGCAGCAGGCCGATGAGCTCCTCGCAGAACCCCCGCCAGCGCATGTTGGGCTCGATCCCGCGGATGAGCACGACGTCGCGCTCGCTGCCCGGGGGCCGGGCCACGGAGATGCGGGTCGTCGGCCACTCGATGCTCCGGCTGACCCCGTCGATGAGCGAGACCGTCGGGCGGTTGACCTGGAAGTCGTAGTAGTCCTCGGGGTCCAGCGCGGCCAGCGGCGTGGCGTCCCAGATCAGCTCCAGGTGCTCGACCGCGCCGGTGGCGGCGTCGCCGGCGTCGTTCCAGCCCTCGAACGCAACGACCACGACGGGGTCGGTGAGTTCGGGCAGGTCCTCGGCGCCGGACTTCGGATCGATCACCCTTGCGAGCCTACGTCGATCCGCCCGCCCGGCGAGGCGGGGAACCCTTGGGTGTGAACGGAGCCCACGTCGTCGTCGTCCGCGCGCCGAAGTGAGACCATGGAGCCGACATCGGGACCGCCCAAGCCTGGGCAGACCCGCCGGGGGTGCCGGAGCTCGTCCACGGAGCCGGAGCCCGCACACCCACAGCCACGCAGTTCTGGGGAACGCCTGTGTCCGACTCACCCGCCCTCCGTCCCGACGCGACGGCCCAGCTGACCGCCCTGCTCGAGCAGCGCATCCTCGTGCTCGACGGCGCGATGGGCACCGCCATCCAACGGGACCGCCCGGACGAGGCCGGCTACCGCGGCGAGCGCTTCGCGGACTGGCCGAGCGACGTGCAGGGCAACAACGACCTGCTGAGCATCACCCAGCCGGAGATCATCGCCGGCATCCACCGCGAGTACCTCGAGGCCGGTGCCGACCTCGTCGAGACGAACACCTTCAACGCCACCACGATCTCGCTGAGCGACTACGGCATGTCCGACCTCGCCTACGAGCTCAACGTCACCTCCGCGCGGCTGGCCCGCCGCGAGTGCGACGCGATGACCGCCCGCACGCCGGAGAAGCCGCGCTACGTCGTCGGCGCGATCGGCCCGACCAGCCGGACGGCGTCCATCTCACCGGACGTCAACGACCCCGGCGCCCGCAACGTGACCTTCGACGAGCTCGTCGGGGCCTACCTCGAGCAGGCGAACGGCCTGGTCGACGGCGGCTCCGACGTCCTGCTGATCGAGACGATCTTCGACACCCTCAACGCGAAGGCGGCGATCTTCGCGCTGGAGACGCTGTTCGAGGAGCGCGGCCGTCGCTGGCCGGTGATGATCTCCGGCACGATCACCGATGCCTCGGGGCGCACGCTGTCGGGCCAGGTCACCGAGGCGTTCTGGTACTCGGTGCGGCACGTCCGGCCGCTGATGGTGGGCCTGAACTGCGCGCTGGGCGCCAAGGAGATGCGGCCCTACATCGCCGAGATCTCCCGGATCGCCGACACCTTCGTCTCCTGCTATCCCAACGCGGGGCTGCCGAACGCCTTCGGCGAGTACGACGAGTCGCCCGACGAGACCGCCGCGATCGTGGCCGAGTTCGCCGACGCCGGCTTCGTCAACCTCGTCGGCGGCTGCTGCGGCACGACGCCCGGGCACATCGCGGCCATCGCGCGCGACGTGGCCGGGAAGACGCCGCGCGTCCCGGCCGAGGTCCGTTCCGCGCTGCGCCTGTCGGGGCTGGAGCCGGTGACGGTCAGCGAGGAGACGCTGTTCGTGAACGTCGGCGAGCGGACCAACATCACCGGCTCGGCCCGCTTCCGGAACCTGATCAAGGCCGGCGACTACCCGGCCGCCCTCGCCGTCGCCCGCCAGCAGGTCGAGGCCGGTGCGCAGGTCATCGACGTCAACATGGACGAGGGGATGATCGACGGCGTCGAGGCGATGGACCGCTTCACCAAGCTGGTCGCCGCCGAGCCCGACATCTGCCGCGTGCCGGTGATGGTCGACTCCTCCAAGTGGGAGGTCATCGAGGCCGGGCTCAAGACCGTCCAGGGCAAGTCGATCGTCAACTCGATCTCCCTGAAGGAGGGCGAGGAGAAGTTCGTCCGCGAGGCACGGCTGTGCCGCAAGTACGGCGCCGCCGTCGTCGTCATGGCCTTCGACGAGGACGGGCAGGCCGACGACCTGGAGCGGCGCAAGCAGATCTGCCGGCGCGCCTACGACATCCTCACCGAGCAGGTGGGGTTCCCGGCCGAGGACATCATCTTCGACCCGAACGTCTTCGCCGTCGCCACGGGCATCGAGGAGCACGCCAACTACGGGCTGGACTTCATCGAGGCCACCCGCTGGATCAAGCAGCACCTGCCGGGCGCGCTGGTCTCCGGCGGCGTCTCCAACGTCTCCTTCTCCTTCCGGGGCAACAACCCGGTGCGCGAGGCCATCCACGCGGTGTTCCTCTTCCACGCCATCGCCGCGGGCATGGACATGGGCATCGTCAACGCCGGCGCGCTCGAGGTCTACGACGAGGTGCCGGAGCTGCTCCGCGAGCGGATCGAGGACGTGATCCTCAACCGCCGCCCCGACAGCACCGAGCGGCTGCTCGAGATCGCCGGCGACTTCGCCGGTGACGGCAGCGTCAAGGAGGTCGCCACCGAGGAGTGGCGGAACCTGCCGGTGGGGGAGCGGATCACCCACGCCCTGGTGAAGGGCATCGACGGCTTCGTCGAGGACGACACCGAGGAGCTGCGCGCGCTCATCAGCGAGCGGGGCGGACGGCCGATCGAGGTCATCGAGGGTCCGCTGATGGACGGCATGAACGTCGTCGGCGACCTGTTCGGCGCCGGGAAGATGTTCCTGCCGCAGGTGGTGAAGTCAGCCCGAGTCATGAAGAAGGCCGTGGCCTACCTGATCCCCTACATCGAGGCGGAGAAGAGGCCCGGCGACGCCGAGCGCAGCAACGGCAAGGTCGTCATGGCCACCGTGAAGGGCGACGTCCACGACATCGGCAAGAACATCGTGGGCGTCGTGCTGCAGTGCAACAACTACGACGTCGTCGACCTCGGGGTCATGGTCCCCGCCCAGAAGATCCTGGACGCCGCCAAGGCCGAGGGAGCCGACGTCATCGGCCTGTCCGGGTTGATCACGCCGTCGCTGGACGAGATGGTCAACCTGGCCTCGGAGATGGAGCGCCAGGGCTTCACCATCCCGCTGCTCATCGGCGGGGCCACGACGTCGCGGGCGCACACCGCGGTCAAGGTGGCGCAGAAGTACTCCGGTCCGGTGATCTGGGTGAAGGACGCCTCCCGCTCGGTGCCGGTCGTGGCCGCGCTGCTCTCGGACGAGCAGCGGCCCAGGCTGCTGGCCGAGACCGACACCGAGTACGCGACGCTGCGCGAGCGGCACGCCGCCCGGCAGGACAGCCGGTCGCTGCTGCCGATCGCGACCGCCCGCGAGGCGGCGACCCCGATCGACTGGACCGACTACGCGCCGCCGCGACCGCGCATGCTGCTGCAGCAGGCGAAGGACGTCTGCTCCGGCCCGGACTGCGACCACCTGCACGACCGGGCGACCCAGTTCGTGAAGTCCCTGCCCGACTACCCGCTCGCAGAGCTGCGCGAGTACATCGACTGGCAGCCGTTCTTCAACGCGTGGGAGATGCGCGGCCGGTTCCCCGACATCCTGCACAACCCGACGACCGGTGAGGCCGCACGCCGGCTCTACGAGGACGCGCAGGCGATGCTCGACCGCATCGTCGAGGAGAGGTGGCTGCGCGCCGCCGGTGTGTTCGGGCTCTTCCCGGCCAACCAGGTCGCCGGGGACGACATCGAGGTCTACACCGACGAGTCGCGCCGCGAGGTGCGCACCGTGCTGCACCAGCTCCGGCAGCAGACCGAGGGCCGGGACGGATCGCCGCGCAAGTCGCTGGCCGACTTCGTCGCGCCCAGGGAGACCGGGCTGCGCGACTACATCGGGGCTTTCGCGGTGACCGCCGGCCTGGGCTCGGCCGAGCGGGTGGCGGCCTTCAAGAAGGACAACGACGACTACAGCGCGATCATGCTCGAGGCCCTGGCCGACCGGCTGGCCGAGGCGTTCGCCGAGCGCCTGCACGAGCGGGTGCGCAAGGAGTTCTGGGCCTACGCCCCGGACGAGCGCCTCGACGCCGACGGCTTGATCGCGGAGAAGTACCACGGCATCCGGCCGGCGCCGGGCTACCCCGCTTGCCCGGAGCACACGGAGAAGCTGACGATCTGGGACCTGCTCGACGTCGAGGCGCACACCGGCATCGAGCTGACCGAGAGCATGGCCATGTGGCCGGGCGCCGCGGTGAGCGGGCTGTACTTCTCCCACCCGGACTCGCAGTACTTCGTGCTGGGCCGGGTGGGCCGCGACCAGGTCGAGGACTACGCCCGGCGCAAGGGCTGGTCGGTGGACGAGGCGGAGAAGTGGCTCTCGCCGAACCTGGGCTACCGCACCGAGGACGAATAGCGGACCCCGAGCCCACCGTCCCCGGCGCCGTGCTCCGGGGACGGTGGGCTCACTCGACGACGAGGACGTCGGCGAAGGACGCCGAGTGGGCGCTGGTGAACCCGTACTCGCCGGCCTCCTGAGGGGCGAGGAAGGTCGTCAGCGTCCGCGACGGGACGACGAGGTCGAACGAGCCGTCGGCCGCGGTGAGGGTGACCTCGGCGTCGCTGCCGTTGAAGACGGTGACCCGGGAACCGGCGACGACCGGACGGGCGACGTGGAAGCGCTCCTCGTCGACCAGGACCCCCACCGACAGCTCGCCGTGATCGTGCCCGGCCATCGGATCGGCGGCCGCGGGCGCGGCGGTGCCCGCCGGCGCGGCTGACGCCGTCCCCGTGGGCGCGGCGTTCCCCGGTGGCGGGGACGCCGCCAGCGCCACGGCCAGGGCCACGGTCGCCAGCATGACCAGGACCTCGCCGGCGGCGAACCGGCGGAAGGCCCGGCCGTCGCCGGCGCGGAGTCGAGGAAGCGTGCGCCGGCGGTGCTGCCGGCCCAGCAGCCCGAGCACGGTCAGGCCCGCGGTCTTCGCCACGAGCAGAGCGCCGTACCCGGTGCCCAGGGCGGCCGGCACCGCACCGCTGCCGCCCAGCACCACCCACGCGGCGAGGACACCCGAGACCGCCGTCGCGAGGAACGCGGCGAGGGCCAGTGAGCTGAACCGCGACGCGATTCCGGGCAGGGCCTCCGCGCCGCGGCCGTGGACCAGCAGCGCTCCCAGACCGCCGATCCAGACGGTGGCGGCCACGACGTGCACGCCGAGGGTGGTCACGGCGAGCAGGTGGTCCTCGGCCCCGGAGGAGTGGCCGCTGAGCACGACCGGGAGCACCAGTGCCGACAGCCCCAGGAGGAGCAGGATCCGGGCGCCGGTCGCGGTGCACCGGGACGCCGCGACCGCGACGACCAGCGCGAGCGCGACCACGAGCAACGCGGCGCGCCCGGCGCCGGTGTCCTCGACGAACACCCGGAGCGAGGTCCAGGACACGGACGTGGGGTCCGTCCCCAACAGCCGGCTGAGCGTGAGGAGCGCAGCGATCCCCGTCGCCGCGGCCCACGCCACGGCCCAGGTCGACGCGGCCCGCAGCGCGTGCCGCGACTGCGCGGGCAGCGCCGCCCCCCGCCCGGGCAGGAGGACGGCGGCGAAGAGCAGCGTGCCGATCGTCCCGACGGCCGCGACCCGGCCCGCCAGGGTGGCCACCGGCAGGCCCCATTCCACGATCCGGCCGGCCGCGGGCAGGCCGGTCGGCCCCTCGGCCGGTTCCCCCGAGCCCACGGCCAGCGCCAAGAACAGCAGGCCCAGGAGGGCCGCCGTGGTGGCGAGGGCGGCGAGCAGGTACCGGCGCCGCCGGCCGGGGCGCGGCAGATCGTGCTCGGGCAGGGGCGTCGGAGGCGCCACGGCCGGCGCGCCGCTGCTCACCCGCGTCGCCGGAGCCGGCTGACCAGCACCACGCCGAGCCCGACGAGGACGACGCCGCCGACGGCCGGCCACACCGCCGCGACCCCGTCCTCGGCCGCGGTCGTGTCCGGGCCGCTGGACGCGGCCGGCGACGGCGTACCGGAGGGGGCGCTCCCCGTGGTCACCGCGAAGTCGAAGGTCCCGGACAGGGCGTGCCCGTCGGAGGACGAGCTCCGCCACTCGACGCGGTAGGTCCCGGCGGACAGCGTCCTGTCGAGCGGCTGGACCACCGTCGTGCCCCGGATCTCGGCGTCTCCGGCGGACACGGGTGCGCCGTCGGGGCCGGTCACCGCCACCAGCGTGCCGATGGGGAGCGGCTCGGCCGTGAAGTCCAGTTCGACGGTGGCAGGGCCCTCGGGAACCGTGCTCCCGGCCGCCGGACTGGTGCCGACCAGGCCGTCGTGCGCCAGCGCGGAGGGCGGGGTACCGAGGTGCACCGCGCCGAGCCCGGCGACCAGGGCCAGGACCGCCGCCGCTCGGGAGAGAGCCCGCCCCAGGGACGCACGACGAGAACGAGTCATACCCATCTTTCGTCGGGGCCGGGTTTCCGGATGTCGGAAACGTCGATCAGCGTGCGCGACCGATACGGTGCGAGCAATCGGGACGTACACGATCGGGTCGTCTCCCAACGATTCCGGCGTCGAATGAACCGCCCGGGGCACTGGTGCCGAAGGTCAGACGGACAGCGCGGCGGCAGGGACCCTCCTGCCGGTCATCCGATCGCTGACCTGGGTCACACGACCGGATCGACGGCCGGCGCACCGATGCGCCGGTCGGCAGGACGGGCGACCGGTTCCGAGCCGCCGCCCCGGCACCACTCCGATCACGAGGAGCACACCTTGCGCAAGGCATTCGCACTCCCGACCGTCGCCATCGCCGCTGCGGCGTTCCCGCTGCTCGCCATGTCCTCCGCATCGGCGCACGAGGGCGCGTCGAGCTACCAGGCCGACCTGGGTGCCCTGAACCAGTCCGGCGTCTCCGGCACCGGGATGGTGACCCTGGACGGGAACACCGCCACCGTCATGATCGAGGCCTCCGGCCTGCTCGCCGGTGCGCCGCACGCCCAGCACTTCCACATCGGCGCCGCGGGCACCTGCCCCACCGCCGCCGACAACAAGGACGGCGACGCCTTCCTGAGCACGACCGAGGGCGCTGCGGCCTACGGCGCCATCGGCACGTCCCTGACGGTCACCGGCGACACCAGCCCGGACAGCGGGCTGGCCGTGGACCGCTTCCCGACCGCCGAGGGTGGCTCGCTCAACTACGAGCGGACCATCGAGGTCACCGATGACGTGCACAAGGCGTTCGAGGCCGGCACCGCCGTGCTCGTGCTGCACGGCGTCGACGAGAACGGCAGCGGAACCTACGACGGCGACGTCAAGAGCGACCTCGACCCGTCGCTGCCCATGGAGGCCACCGCTCCGGCCGCCTGTGGCGCTCTCGAGGTCGCGCAGATGGGTGCCGCGCCGGCTGGCGGTGCCGAGACCGGCGCCGGCAGCACGTCCGGCATCGAGGCGCAGGGTGCGATCGGCGTCGGCGCCCTCGCCGCCGTCGGTGCGGTCGCTGCTGGTGCCGTTGCCTACCGCCGTCGTCAGGCCGACCAGGCCTGATCCCGGCTGCCCGGTCGTGGGGGGGGGGGGGGGGGGGGGGGGGG
>NZ_JAVREI010000023.1:0-45163 GCF_031845325.1 Blastococcus goldschmidtiae
GGCGAACTCGTTGATCCGCGAGGTGTGCTCGACGACCTCGTGGCTGATCGCGGTCAGCCGGCCCTCGGCGTCGGCGCCCAGCCGCACCCGCTGGATGGTGGGTGTCCGGTGGCCGACGAGGGAGAACATCTGCTGCCGGGACAGCTCGAACACCACCGTGCGCCCGACCACCCGCGCGGCCATCGCGGCCAGGATCTGGTTGGGGTGGGTGAACGCCTTGGACCCGAACGCGCCACCCACGTACGGGGAGATGACCCGCACCTGGTCCCGCTCCAGGCCGAACGCCGTCACCAAGTCGTTGACGATGTTGTGCGGACCCTGGTTGGCGTCCCACATCGTCAGCCGGTCACCGTCCCAGCGGGCCATCGAGGCGTGCATCTCGATCGGGTTGTTGTGCTGGGTGGGCGTCTCGTAGGTCGCGTCCACGGCCACCGCGGCGGACGCCAGCGCGGCGTCGACGTCGCCGATCACCGAGTCGGTCGCGAAGCCGGCCATCAGCTTCGGCGGGGCGTACAGGTCCGGCCGTTCGGCCGACAGCGCGACATCGGGCTCCTGGGCCTCGTACCCGACGGCGACGGCGCCGACGGCGGCCTTCGCGATCTCCGAGGTCTCGGCGACGACGGCGGCCACGATCTGCCCCTGGTAGTGGACGTCGAGCGACTGCAGCACCGGCAGGTCGGATGCCAGCCCCTCCCCGAGCTTCGGCGCGTTCGCCGGGGTGAGCACGGCCAGCACGCCCGGCATCGCCTCGGCCCGGGACGGGTCCAGCCGGGTGATCCGGCCGCGGTTCACCGTGCTCTGCACCACGGCGACGTGGGCGATCGGCTCGCCGGGGTCCTGCTCGTAGGCGTAGGGAGCGGTGCCGCGCACCTTGGCCGGGCCGTCGATGCGCTCCACGCCGGCACCGACCAGGCGGTCCATGGTGGTCATCGGGCGTCCTCCGCGAGCTGCAGCAGGGTCCGGGCGACGAGGTTGCGGGCCAGCGGCACCTTGAAGCCGTTGTCCCGCAGCGGCACGGCGGCCGCGAGTTCCGCGTCGGCGGCCGCGGTGAACGACTTCTCGGTGGCCGGCTGCCCACGCAGCGCCTCCTCGGCCGCGCTCGCCCGCCACGGCCGGTGCGCCACTCCCCCGAGGGCCAGCCGGACGTCGTCCACCATCCCGTCGACGACCCGCACGGCGGCGGCGACGCTGACCAGCGCGAAGGCGAAGGACGCGCGGTCACGCACCTTGCGGTAGCGCGAGGGCATGCCCAGCGCCGGCAGGTCGATCCCGGTGATCAGCTCGCCGTGCCGGAGCGTGGTGTCCCGGGTCGGGTCCTCGCCCGGGAGCCGGTGGAGCTCGCTCATCGGGACGGCCCGCTCGCCGTCGGGCCCGAGCACGCGGACGGTGGCGTCCAGGGCCACCAGCGCGACCGCCATGTCCGAGGGATGGGTGGCCACGCAGGTGCCCGGTCCCTCGCGCGTCGAGCCCAGGATCGCGTGGTTGCGGTGCACGCCCTGCAGGGCGCCGCAGCCGCTGCCGGGAGCCCGCTTGTTGCAGGGCGCGGTGACGTCGGTGAAGTACGGGCAGCGGGTGCGCTGGAGCAGATTGCCACCGCTGGTCGCCCGGTTGCGGAGCTGTCCGGAGGCGCCGGCCAGCAGCGCCTGGCTGAGCACCGGGAACCGGTCGCGGACGCGGGGATCGGCGGCCAGGTCCGCATTGGGGACGGCGGCGCCGACGCGCAGCCCGCCGTCGGGCAGCTCGGTGATCTCCGCCGAGGTCAGCCGGCGGACGTCGACGAGCACGTCGGGCGTGGCCACGCCGAGCTTCATCAGGTCGACGAGGTTGGTGCCACCGCCGAGGAACGCGCCCTGGGGCTCGGCGGCCAGCAGGGCCACGGCGGCGGCCGGGTCGGCGGCCCGTTCGTAGCGGAACTCCCTCATCGCCGCACGCCCTCGGCCCGGGCGACCGAGGCGACGGCCGGCACGATGTTGGCGTAGGCGGCGCACCGGCAGAGGTTGCCGCTCATCCGCTCGCGGATCTCGTCGTCGGTGAGGTCCCCGGCCTCGCCGTCGGCCGGGGTGACCCCGCTGGGCCAGCCGGCCCGGGCCTCGGCGAGGACGCCGGCGGCCGAGCAGATCTGGCCGGGCGTGCAGTAGCCGCACTGGAAGGCGTCGTGCTCGACGAAGGAGCGGTGCAGGGCGTGCGGCTCACCGCCGGCCGCCAACCCGTCGGAGGTGGTCACCTCGGCGTCCCCGACCGTGACGGCGAGGACGAGGCAGCTGTTCACCCGGCGACCGTCGAGCAGCACGGTGCAGGCGCCGCACTGACCGTGGTCGCAGCCCTTCTTCGGGCTGGTGTTGCGCAGCCGTTCGCGCAGCGCGTCGAGCAGCGTGGTGCGGGTGTCGACGGTCAGCGGATGGGCGGCGCCGTCGACGCGCAGCGTGATCTCGGTGTCCACGTGGCCCTCTTGCCCGAGCGGCAGGTGTGGACAAACGGCATCAGTCTCCGGCGAGCACGTCCGACGGCGGTGCCGGCCAGCGCGGGACCCCCGCGATCGGGCCGTTCCCCAGGGGGGTGGCGAAGCGCGCGGGCCGCTTCTCGAGGAAGGCGGCGACGCCCTCGGCGCTGTCGGGTCCCTCCCCCAGCTCGACCACCGCCCGGGAGTCCGCGCGGTGCGCGTCCCAGGGCGAGGCGGCGCCGAGCATCGACCACAGCAGCTGCCGGGCGGCGCCCACCGCGAGCCCGCTCGTGTTCGTGATGATCTCCCGGCCCAGCGCGTACGCGGTGGGCAGCAGCTCGTCGTCGGCCACCACGCGGGAGA
This sequence comes from Blastococcus goldschmidtiae, assembly GCF_031845325.1. Classification (NCBI taxonomy): domain Bacteria; kingdom Bacillati; phylum Actinomycetota; class Actinomycetes; order Geodermatophilales; family Geodermatophilaceae; genus Blastococcus; species Blastococcus goldschmidtiae. Next base: position 2,804 of record NZ_JAVREI010000023.1, read on the forward strand.
CCAGCCCGCCGCGCTGCGCCTCCGCGGCGTCGAAGACCCGCCCCGTGGCGACCCACTCCATGGCCTGGCTGATGCCCACCACGCGCGGCAGGAACCAGGACGAGGCGGCCTCGGGCGGGAGGCCGACCCGGCCGAACACGAAGCCGAACCGCGCCGACGCGGCGGCGATCCGGATGTCCATGGGCAGGGTCAGGGTCGCCCCGATGCCCACCGCCGGTCCGTTGACCGCGGCGATCACCGGCTTGCGCAGGGCGGCGAACGCCAGGGCCGCCACCCCTCCGGCGTCCCGCCGGAACCCGGCGATCTCCTCCCGCAACGGCCCGGGCGGCAGGGCGCGCCCCCGCCGGTCGGCGAAGCTGCCCGGCCCGCCCCCGAGGTCCGCGCCCGCGCAGAACCCGCGGCCCGACCCCGTCACGACGACGACGCGCACCTCGTCGTCGGCATCCGCCGCGGCCGCCACGCGGGCGAGCTCGTCCGCCATCGTCGGGGTGAAGGCGTTCAGCCGGTCCGGCCGGTGCAGCCACACCGTGGCGATCCGGTCGGCGACCTCGTAGCGGAGCTCGGTCAGGTCCATGGGCACCTGCGGCAGGGTTCCACCGGCGGGGTGGAGCGGTCAACGGTGACTGTCCCGCGACGACGGCCGCGCCTAGGCTGCAGCCGATGACGACCGAGCCCGCATCCGTGGCGACCGCCCCGCCGCCCCGGACCCGCTCGGCGCGGACCGCGGACAGCCGGCTGCTGATCCTCGACGCCGCCGTCGCCTGCCTGGTCGAGGACGGCGCGGCGGGCGCCTCCACCCTGGCCGTCCAGGCGCGGGCCGGCGTCTCCCGCGGGCGCCTGCTGCACCACTTCCCGTCCCGGGCCGAACTCCTGGTCGCCGCGGCCGACCACCTCGCGTCGACGCTGCTCGAGGAGGTCCGCAGCCGCGCGGCCGCCCTCATGGAGGACCAGCCCACCGGTCGGGAGCGGGTGGACCGCGCCATCGACCTGATGTGGACGACGTTCCAGGAGCCGCCCTTCTGGGCGGCGATGGAGCTGTGGACCGCGGCGCGCACCGACCCGGCCCTGCGGGCGGCGCTGCGCGCCGAGGAGCGACCGCTGCGTGCGGCGATCGCCGCGGTCGCCGACGGCATCTGGGGACCGGAGATCGCCGGGTCGCCGGTCTACACCGACCTCACCGAGCTGCTGTTCACCAGCATGCGCGGCGTCGCCCTGCTGTACGCGTTCGAGGACCGCCCGGCCGCGACCGATCCGCACCTCGCGCTGTGGAAGCGGCTGGCCGCCCGCCTGCTCAGCCTCGACGGCGAGGGTTGACCCGCCCGGCGGCCACCGCCAGCATGACGCAGGTCACACCCGCCGGCCGCCCAGGAGCGTCAGTGCCCGTCGAGATCCCCGTCCTGCAGGGCCGCGGCATGACCATGAGCGACCAGCTCGCCCGGCATGCCCGGAAGAGCCCCGACCTGCCCGCTCTCCGCTTCGAGGGGACCGGCCGCAGCTACGGCGAGCTCGACGAGCGGGTGACGCGACTGGCCCGCGCCCTGCAGGAGCGCGGCGTGAGGGCCGGCGACCGGATGGCCGTCCTGGCGCTCAACGGCATGGAGACCTGGGAGGCCTACCTGGCGGGGGTGCGGTTGGGCGCGATCGTCGTGCCGGTCAACTTCCGGCTGGTGGCCGACGAGGTCGCCTACGTGCTCTCCGACTCGGGCGCCGTGGCGCTGGTCGTCGACACCGCGCTGGCCGAGGTCGCCGCGAAGGCGCGGGAGCAGGCGCCCTCGGTGACCATCACGCTGACGATCGGGCCGGACTACGAGGAGGCTCTGGCCGCAGCGGGCGCCGAGCCCCTCGACGTCGCCGTCGACGAGGACGAGCCAGCGTTCCTCATGTACACCTCCGGGACCACCGGCCGTCCCAAGGGCGCGGTGCTGACCCACCGCAACCTGCTCCTGCACGCCTTCAGCCAGATCACCACCCTCGGCTCGGACCCCGACGACCGGGTCGGCGTCCCCGGCGCGCCGCTGTTCCACATCGCCGGCCTGGCCGGCGGTATCCCGCCGCTGCTGCTCGGTGGCGTCCACGTGCTCCTTCGGTCAGGCGCGTTCGATCCCGTCCAGACGCTCGACCTGATGGAGCGGGAGAAGGTCTCGAGCATCTTCCTGGTCCCCGCGATGTGGGCGGCCGTCCTCGCCGTCCCTGGCATCGCCGACCGCGACCTCTCCTCCCTCCGCCGGGTCTCCTGGGGTGCCGCGCCGGCCTCCACCACGCTGCTGCGCGCGCTGATCGACGCCTTCCCCCAGGCCGAGGTGATCACCGCATTCGGGCAGACCGAGTGCAGCCCGGTCACCTGCCTGCTCCGCGGCGAGGACTCACTGCGCAAGATCGGCTCGGTGGGCACCCCGATCCTCAACGTCGAGGTGCGGGTGGTCGACGACGCCATGCAGGACGTCCCGCAGGGCGAGGTGGGCGAGATCGTCTACCGCAGCCCGATGGTCATGAAGGAGTACTGGAACAAGCCGGAGGCCACCGCCGAGGCCTTTGCGGGTGGCTGGTTCCACTCCGGCGACCTCGTACGGCAGGACGAGGACGGCTACTTCTACGTCGTCGACCGCAAGAAGGACATGATCATCTCGGGCGGGGAGAACATCTACTGCGCCGAGGTCGAGGACGTGCTGGCCGCGCACCCCAAGGTCGGCGAGGTCGCGCTGATCGGGGTTCCCGACACGAAGTACGGCGAGGCGCCGCTGGCCGTCGTCGCGCCCCGCGATCCGGCGGACCCGCCCACGGCGGAGGAACTGGCGGCCTGGTGCCGCGAGCGGCTCGCCCGCTACAAGAACCCCCGCGACTACTCGGTGGTTGCCGCACTCCCCCGCAACCCCAGCGGCAAGGTGCTGAAGACGGCGCTGCGTCAGGAGCACTCCGCCGGATCACTGGTGGCCGAACCCGCCGTCTGACCTCCCCGGTCGGACGAGGCCCGACTCGTAGGCGGCGACCACTGCCTGGACGCGGTCGCGGACGCCGAGCTTCGCGAGCACCCGGGCGACGTGCGTCTTCACCGTGCCCTCGCCCAGCACCAGCGATGCGGCGATCTCCGCATTCGACAGCCCCCGCGCCATCAGCCGCAGGACCTCCTCCTCACGGGGCGTCAGGTCGTCGAGCCCAGGAGCCGGCACTGTGACGGCCCGGCTGACGAAGTCCTCCAGCAGGCGGCGCAGCAGAGCAGGGGCCAGCAGCTTCTCCCCGCTCGCCGCCGCCCGGACCGCGGTCACCAGCTGGTCGCGTGGCATCGACTTGAGCAGGAAGCCGGTGGCGCCGGCCCGGAGCGCGTCCACGACGTGTTCGTCGGTGTCGAAGGTGGTCAGCATGACGACCGCGGTGCCGAGTGCCGGGTCGGAGGTGATGCGGCGGGCCGCCTGGATGCCATCGATCCTCGGCATCCTGAGGTCGACGAGGGCGACGTCGGGCTGCAGCTCACGGCACATCGTCACCGCGTCGGCGCCGTCGGCGGCCTCGCCGACGACGTCGATGCCGGGCTCGGCCTCGAGGATCATCCGCAGCCCGGCCCGCACGAGCGCCTCGTCGTCGGCGAGGAGCACCCGGATCGTCATGCGCGGGCGGGCTCGAGCGCCTCGACCGGCAACTCGGCCCTGGTCGACCAGCCCGCACCGTGGGCACGCGGACCGGCGGTGAGACGCCCGTCGAACAGGGCGACCCGCTCGCGGATGCCGGCCAGCCCGAACCCGCCGCCGCCGGTCCGGCAGTCCCCGGCCCCGTCGTCGGCCACCTCGATCTCCAGCGCCCGCTCACCGAAGCGCAGAGCGACCTCGATCCGCGCCGCCGGGGCGTGCTTGAGGGCGTTGGTCAGCGATTCCTGCACGATGCGATATGCCGTCGCTTCCACGGCGGCCGGCAGCACCCGGACCGCCCCGTCGACGGTCAGGACCACGTCCCGTCCGGCCCCGCGTGCGGCGTCGGCCAGATCCGCGATCGCCGCCACCGTCCCCGGGCCGCCGGCTGACCGGTTGTCCTCCGCGGGGTCGCGCAGCAGTCGGAGCACGCGGTGGAGGTCGTCGAGAGCGGTGCGACCGGTCCGCAGGACGACGTCCAGCGCCTGCGCGGTCGCCGGCTCGCGTCCGCGCAGACCGGCCTGTGCGGCATCGGTGTGCAGCAGCATGAGCGTGACGGCGTGGCCGACGACGTCGTGCATCTCGCGGGCGATCCGGCGGCGTTCGGCGGCCAGAGCCTCGACCCGCGCGAGCTCCTCCTCACGAGCTCGTGCACGCGCGGCGGCCGCCTCGCGCTCGGCCCGGACCGCACGGTCGAGCCGTTCGCGCGCGAGCCGGGCGAAGACCCAGACCACCGTCGGGATGGCGGCGTTGGCGATCTCGTCGGCCAGCCGGACGCCGTCCGCGACGAAGGGGTAGAGCTCGATCGCGGCGACGATCGCGAGCAGTCCGAGGACGGCGTCGCGGCGACGGGCGGCGTACTGGGCGACCGAGTAGACGGCGATGAGCACCGCGATGAAGCCGGACACCGCCGGGGCGTCGCCGAGCACCGTCTGGAAGGCGAGTGCGACCGCCGACGTGACCGCAGCCGTCACCGGCCGGATGCGGCGGATCAGCAGGCATCCGGTCATGACCGCGAACGCCACGTGCTGGAGCGGCCGGGGCCCGGCGACCTCGTCGGCGAGGAGCACGAGCTCGACCTGACCGGCGATCGTGAGCGCGAGCGCCAGCAGGCCGTCCCGCACTCCCAGCGGCAGCGCCCGCCAGCGCGCTCCTGGTCCTGACATGGCCCGGAGCGTAGGACCGACCGCGACATCGCGGATCCACCTGCGGGCCCATCCCGTGTCTGCCGTGAGGAAGACCCGCGGGAGGCGAGGACCATCCCGGGATCCACCGAGCGGCGGAGGGCGGAGAGCTGCTCCCGGGCCACGGTGATGTCGACCGGGGCGCGATGGTCCCGCCGACCGAGGAGAACCGCCATGAGCACCGCCGCTGTCACCGATGTCCTGGTGCCACCCACACACCGGGGGTCACCGCTGCCCGCCCTGGCCGGGGTTGGGGGGGTCGCCGCCTTCGCCTCCGCCGCCGTCGTCTTCGGCGATCCACTGGCGGGCTCGGGCGACCCTGCCGAGGCCGCGGAGCAGCTGGCTGGATCGTCGGCCACCCTGGCCGGGCTCCTCGTCGGCGTCTACGCCGTACTGGCCGTCGCCGTCACCGGCGCCCTGGCCGGCCGACTCGCCCGCGCCGGGGAGAGCGCCGCCGTCCGCCTGCTGCCCGTGCTCGGGTTCGGGCACGTGATCCTGCTGGCGATCGCGTTCGCCGCGCCGGCAGCGGCGGTATCCGTCGGTACGCAGGTCTTCGACGACGGGGTCAGCCCCACCGGCACGGAGGCCGCCCTGGTCCTGATGAACGTCGCGCACCCCATGTCGGCCTGGCTCGGGGTCGGCTTCCTGGTGGCCGTGGTGCTCGGCGGCCGCGCCGCGCAGGTCTCCCGGGCCCTCGTCGCGATCAGCGCCGTCTTCGCCGTCGGCCTGCTGCTGCCGCCGGTGGGCTGGGCGGTCACCTACCTGATGGCGTTCTGGTTCGCCGGGGTCGGCATCTGGCTGTGGCGCCGCGCCTGAGAACGGCCATCCGGCCCCGCAGCTCGCCCGCTCCCGGCGGGCGGCTGCGGGGTCAGCCGGTCCAGGCCTCGGCCACCCGCTCGGCCACCTCGGCCGCCTGCGCCCGGCCGGCCCGCGCCGCCGGTGCCCGGGCGGCGGGGTCGAGCACGTTCTTGCCGATCGCCGTGCGGGCGCCCTCGTCGGGGGTGACGACGGCGACGCGGGCCGACACCATGCCGGTCACCTGCGCGTCGACGCTGGCGATCGGGCCGACACCACGCGGGATCGGGGCGAGCACCACCACCCGGTCGTAGCCCTGGGCGAGGTCGGCGTTGGCCGTCGAGCGCATCCCGCCGTCGATGTAGCGCTGGTCGCCGATCGTCACGGGCGGGTAGACGCCCGGGACGGCGCAGCTGGCCGCGACCGCCTGCAGGAGGGGAACGCCCGAGTCGCGGTCGAAGGCGCGGAACTCCCCGGTGGCGGCGTCGATCGCGGTGACCGTGAGCTGCCGGTCCGGCCAGTCGCGGCCGACCAGCCGGGAGCCGATGACGTCGAGCCGCTCCTGCTCGGTGGGGGTGAGCCCGGCCTTCTCGGCGGCGAGCGCGACCTGCCCGACCCGGCGGCGGAACTCCACGTCGCGGCCGCGGCTGACCAGCATCGCCCACGCGTATCGCGCGAGGTTCGACCGCGACATCCGCGCCGCCTTCTCCTGCGCCGGGGGCTCCAGCTGCCGGGAGAACATCGCCTCGAGCTCCGCTCCGCTGGTCACCTGCGCACCGACCACAGACCCGGCCGACGTGCCCACGACCAGGTCGGCCGCGGTGAGGTCCACGCCGGCGTCCGCCAGGCCGGCCAGCACACCGATCTCCCACGCGATCCCGGTGATGCCGCCGCCGCCGAGTACGAGGGCCCTGCGCTGGTCGCTCATGACGCCATCGTCACAGACCCTCGACAGCCGATGTGGCGTGGGCCACCCTGTCGGGACTCATCCGACGGAGGGACCCGTATGACGACCACGCAGCCGGCCACCGGACCGACGACCTCGAACTGGCCCCCGGGCCTGCCCCGGTCGCTGGACTACCCCGAGGTGCCGGTCGGCTCGATCCTCCGCGCAGCCGTGCGCCGCTGGGCCGACCGGACCGCGTTCATCCAGCACGACCTGCCCCTGAGCTTCACCGAGCTCGGCGCCCGGGCGCACGCGGTCGCCGGCTGGCTGGCCGACCACGGGATCGGCCGGGGCGACGTCGTCGCCCTCCACATCCCGAACTGCCGCCAGTACCCGCCGCTGTACTTCGGCATCATGCTGTCCGGGGCGACCTTCTCCCCCACCAATCCGCTGCTGCCGGCGGCCGACCTCGCCGCCCAGCTCACCGACGCCGGCGTCACGGCCCTCATCACCTGGGACCAGGTGCTGCCGCTCGTTCGGCCCGCGCTGGCCGCCACCCCGGTCCGGACGGTCATCGTCACCGGGGACGCCCACGCGTCGGACTTCGCCGCCCGCCTGGACATCGCCGAGGGCGACGTCGACGCCGCCGAACTCCTGAACGGCGATCCCACGGACCGCCACCTCGACTCCACCGTCGACGTCGGCGCCGACCTGGCCCACCTGGCCTACACCGGCGGCACGACCGGCGTGAGCAAGGGCGTGGAGCTCCCGCACCGCAACGTGATCATCAACGTCCTGCAGTCCGTGTGCTGGAGCAACGGCGCCCTGCCGCAGCTCGACGAGCACGGCGACGTCACCGTCCGGCAGGTGTGCAGCACGGACGAGTACCCGACGCCGCTCGGCACCGGCCGCATCATCAACCTGACGCCCTGGTTCCACGCGATGGGCGCCGTCGGCTACCTCAACGGCATGGTGATGAGCGGGACGACGGTCATCATCCACACGCGCTTCGACCCGGCGAAGTACGTCGAGGACATGGCGAGGTACGAGGTGACCTCGATCGGCGGCGCCCCGCCCATCTTCGTGGCGCTGCTGCAGGTGCCCGGCTTCACCTCGGGCGACTGGTCGAGCGTGCGCGGGGTCGCCAGCGGCGCCGCGCCCCTCCCCGTCACGCTGATCGAGCGGCTCCAGGCCCTGCTGCCGAACGCCACGATCGGCGAGGGCTACGGGCTCACCGAGGTCACCATGGTGGCCACGAGCAACCCCTCCTTCCGGTCCGGCACCCGCAAGCCCGGCACCGTCGGGGTGCCCGTCTTCGACACCGAGATCAGCATCCGGTCCCTGGACGGTGGCGCACCGCTGCCGCAGGGCGAGCGGGGCGAGGTCTGCATCCGCGGGCCGCAGGTCATGCGCGGCTACGCGCACCGGCCCGAGGCGACGGCGGAGTCGATCGACGCCGACGGCTGGTTCCACACCGGCGACGTCGGGATCCTCGACGAGGACGGCTACCTGTCCATCGTCGACCGGACCAAGGACATGCTGCTCTACAAGGGCTACAACGTCTTCCCGCGCGAGCTGGAGGAGATCCTCTTCGGCGTGCCCGGCGTGGCCGGCGCCGCGGTGGTCGGCCGCCCCGACGAGGAGGCCGGCGAGCTGCCGGTCGCCTACGTCGTCCGCAAGAGCGACGACGCCGGGGCCGCGCTCACGAAGGACTCGGTGCTGGAGGTGGTGAACGACAAGGTGACGCACTACAAGCGGCTCCGCGACGTCGTGTTCATCGAGGCCATCCCCGTCTCCGCCGCCGGCAAGGTGCTCAAGCGCGAGCTCGCCGCCCGGGAGCGCGAGAAGGTCGGCGGCTGACCCCTCGCCCGCCTCCACCGCAGCCGCCCCGATCGGTCACATGACCCGATCGGGGCGGTTGCGCGCGCGGCGGGCTCCGCCTCACTACTGTCCGCGGCGTGGACAACCAGTGGGAGGGCAGCGAGACCGAGCACACCGGGGTCCGGATCTCCCACGAGGAGGCCTCGCCGGTACGGCAGGTGCTGCGCCGGGTGTGGATCGCCGCGATCGTGCTCGTCGTCGTCATTCTCATCGTCTACTTCGACCGCGACGGGTACGAGGACAGCAAGGGCGGCCCCATCTCGCTGCTGGACGCCGCGTACTACGCCACGGTGACGCTCTCCACGACCGGCTACGGCGACATCACCCCGGTGACCCCGGAAGCCCGGCTCATCAACATCCTGGTGATCACGCCCCTGCGGATCATGTTCCTGATCGTCCTCATCGGGACGACGCTCGAAGCCCTCACCGCGCGCTCGCGGGAGGAGTTCCGCATCCGACGCTGGAGGTCCCGCGTGCGCCAGCACGTCATCGTGTGCGGCTACGGCACCAAGGGCCGCAGCGCCATCCGCTCGCTCATCGCCAACGGCACGCCCGCCGACCGGATCGTCGTCGTCGACCCCGAGCCCCGGGCCATCGACGAGGCCAACTCGATGGGGCTCACCGGGATCATCGGCGACGCCGGCCGCACCGAGGTGCTGCGGAGGGCGTCCGTCGAGCGGGCCCGCGCGGTGATCGTCGCCGCCAACCGGGACGACGCCGCCGTCCTCATCACCCTGACCGTGCGGCAGCTGAACCCCAGCGTCCCGATCACGACCAGCGTCCGGGAGGAGGAGAACGCCAACCTGCTCCGCCAGTCCGGCGCCGACACCGTCATCACCACCTCGGCCACCTCCGGGCGGCTGCTGGGCCTCTCCACCGACGCCCCCCGCGTCGTGGCCGTCGTCGAGGACCTCGTCACCGGTGGGCAGGGGCTGGACCTGCACCAGCGGACGGCGAAGGCCAGCGAGGTCGGCCTCGGCCCGAGGGACCTGCGCGACATCGTGCTGTCGGTCACCCGCGGCGGTCGCACGCTGCGCTTCGACGACCCGCTCATCGGCACCCTCCAGCCCGAGGACGTGCTCGTCGTCGTGAAGGCGCACGAGGTCGCCAAGCCGAACCGGCCGCCGACGCAGTGACATTGCGATCCTCCGGATCGCACCGCAACCAGGAGCCCGTGCCCGACCTGCGCTGAGCCCTGACCGTCCTTCCTCTGGGGAGCCTCCGCCCCCCCCGTCGTCAGGACCCGCTCCGCGGAGTCAGGCCATGCCTCGGGGACCCCTCCGGGCCCCGCTCGGCACGGCCTAGGTCGCGCGCACCCAGGTAGTCGTGTGCTCGTCGCGTCCGCGCAGTCGCACCTTCCGGTCGGGGCGCCAGCGGTCGCGCTCGTCCGGCCCGGCGGTCCGCACCGTCGACTCGCTGGCCACCGCGCGGCCGGGGTGGTTCTTGGCGAGCTCGGTCAACCGCGCCGCCTCGTTCACCGGGTCACCGATGACCGTGTACTCCAGCCTGCTGGCCGCCCCGACCTGACCGGCCCACACCGGCCCGCACGCCACACCCACCCCGACGTCGACCTCCCCCGCCCCGGCGACCGCGTCGCAGATGCGGCGGGCCGCGCGCAGCGCCGCGCCCGCCGGGTCCGGGTGGTCGGTGGGCGCGCCGAAGACGCACAGCGCGGCGTCCCCCTCGAACTTGTTCACCAGCCCGCCCTCGGCCTCCACGGTGTCGACGACGACGGCGAAGAACCGGTTGAGCAGCCCGACCATCTCCTCGGGCCCCGTGCGGCGGACCAGCGACGTCGACCCGGCGATGTCGACGAACAGCGCGGCGACGGTGCGCTCCTCCCCGCCCAGGCTCACCCCCGTCCGCAGCGCCCGCTGGGCCACCGTGGTCCCGACGTGCCGGCCGAAGAGGTCGCGCAGCCGCTCGCGCTCGGCCAGGCCCGCGACCATCGTGTTGACGCCCTCCTGGAGCAGCCCGATCTCACCGGCGTCGTCGACCAGCACGTCGACGTCGTAGTCGCCCGTCCCAACCCGCTGCACCGCGCGGCGCAGGTCGCGCAGCGGCTGGCCCACGGCGCGGGCGGTCAGCAGCGTGGCCAGCGCGCCGACCAGCAGCGCCACCACGACCAGGAAGACCACGGCCCCCTCCCCCGGCCCGTCGGGGTTGCTGGGGTCGAGGAACAGCAGGACGACGCCGAGCAGCGGCACCCCGCTGGTCAGCGCCCAGGTGAGCAGCAGGCGCGGCCGCACACCGAGGACCAGCGCGCCGACCGGCGGGTGCGCCGCCAGGGCGCGCGCGGTGACGGCCCGCGCGGCGCGGGCGGTGAGCAGGTAGGTCACACCTGCGGTGACGACGCCGCCCAGCGTGACCGCGACGCCCACCCGCAGCCCGATCAGCGGATCGGGGTACACGACGGCGGTGACCGCGGCGGTGAGCACCGCCCCGACGAACCAGATCGACGCCGCGATGAGCGCGGTGTCCAGCGGCAGGCGCAGGGCCTGCCCCGCCTCCTCGCCGGTCGGCTCCCGGCGCTCGGTCAGCCAGCGGTTGGTCGACCGCTGCCGGCGCAGCCCCGCCACCGTGCCGGCGGGCAGCGCGACGACGAGGTAGGCCGCGGCGGTCCACAAGACCTCCGTGCGCCCGCTGCGACCGCTGCCGTCGTCGACGCCGATGAGCAGCAGGACGACGGTCCCGACGCCGACGAGGTTGGCGATGATCACCAGCAGGACGATGAAGGGGACCGCGGTGCGGCCGCTGGGCGCCCACTCCGCCCACACGCCGTCCCGGGCGACCGTGACCGGCCGCTGGGCACCGTCCGAGACCATGATCAGCGCAACGAGACCCGGCGGGTGCCGGTTCCGGGGACTCCCCCGATCGTGATCACCCGGTCATGATGTCCCACGGCACGGCGGCGGCGACGAGGAGACTCCGGTGGACCAGCACGACTACGTCCGACACGACGGCCTCGCCCTGGGCGAGCTCGTCGCCTCGGGGAAGGTGACGGCGGGCGAGCTGCTCGCCGCGGCCCGGACGCGGGCCCACGAGGTGAACCCGTCGCTCAACGCCATCTGCACGTGGCTGGACGGGTACGCCGACGAGCGGGCCGCCCAGCCGCTGTCCGGCCCCTTCGCCGGCGTGCCGTTCCTGCTCAAGGACCTGCACCAGCACCTCGCAGGCACCCCTGCCGCCGACGGCTGCCGGGCGCTGTCCGGCCGGACGTCCGAGCGGACGAGCACGGTGGTGCAGCGCTGGCTGGACGCCGGTGTCGTGATCTTCGGCAAGACCAGCACCCCGGAGTTCGGCTCGAAGGGGATCACCGAGCCCACCCTGTTCGGCCCGACGCGCAACCCCTGGGACCTGGACCGGACCCCGGGCGGCTCCTCCGGCGGCTCGGCCGCCGCGGTCGCGGCCGGGATCGTGCCGGTCGCCGCCGCCAGCGACGGCGGTGGCTCGATCCGCATCCCGGCCGCCTGCACCGGGCTGGTCGGGCTCAAGGCCGGGCGCGGGCTGGTGCCGTTCGGGCCGGACGAGAGCGAGCCGCTGGGCGGCCTGGCGACGACCGGGGTCGTGTCCAGGACGGTGCGCGACACCGCTGCGATGCTCGACGTGCTGGCCGGGCCCGACGCGATGAGCCCCTTCTCCCCCGCCCTGCCCGAGCGGCCGTTCCTCGACCGGCTCGACGAGGCGCCGGGCCGGCTGCGGATCGGTTACACCACCCGCTGCGCGCTCCGCGAGCAGCCGCACCCGGAGGCGGTGCGCGCCGTCGAGCAGGCGGCCGCCCTGCTCACCGAGCTCGGCCACGACGTCGAGGAGGTCGACCCGCCGCACGACGACCGCCAGCTCGGCCGCGACTTCCTGACCATCTGGTTCGTGCACCAGGCGACCGAGATGGAGCGGATCAAGCGCGAGACCGGCGCCGGCGACGACGGGTTCGAGGTCGACACCCGCATCATGGCGGCGCTCGGCCGCTCCTTCAGCGCCGTCGACCTGCACGCGGCGGAGGAACGACGGCGGCTCTACATCGCCGCGCTCGCGGACTTCCACGCCGGCCACGACCTGCTGCTGACGCCGACCCTCGGTGAGCCGCCGATCCGCATCGGCTCCCTGGACACCCCCGCGCACCTGCAGCGGATCAGCGAGGTGCTGCTGCGCACCCGGACCACCGGTGTGCTGCGGCGGATCGGCATCGTCGACCAGATCGTCGAGGCCAACCTCGGCTGGGTGCCGTACACGCAGCTGGCCAACGTCACCGGGCGCCCGGCGATCAGCCTGCCGCTCTACCGCACGCCGGGCGGCCTGCCGCTCGGCGTCCAGTTCGTCGGCCGGCTGCGCAGCGAGGAGCTGCTGCTGCGCCTGGCCCGCCAGCTGGAGACCGCCGCGCCCTGGGACCAGCACCTGCCGGCACCCGGGGTCCCCGCCGCGGCGTGAGGGCCGCCGTCTGTCGGTGGCCGGTCCTACGGTGACGTCCCGACCGCTCGGAGAACCGGAGAGGCATCCCGTGACCGCACTGGAGAACCGCCCGCGCACCGCCCTGCTCGTGATCGATGTCCAGAACGGCGTGGTCGGCGAGGCCTTCGAGCGCGACCGCGTCGTCGCCACCATCGGCGAGCTGGTCGACCGGGCCCGGGCCGAGGAGGTGCCGGTGGTGTGGGTGCAGCACTCCGACGACGACCTGCCGCAGGGGTCCCCTGGCTGGGAGTACGTGCCCGAGCTGCGCCGCCGGGACGACGAGCCGCTGGTGCACAAGTCCTACGGCGACTCCTTCGAGGCGACCGACCTCGAGGAGCGGCTCGCCGAGCGCGGCGTCGGGCGGCTCGTGGTCACCGGTGCCCAGACCGACGCCTGCATCCGGTCCACCCTGCACGGCGCCCTCGTGCGCGGCTACGACACGACGCTGGTGTCCGACGCGCACACCACCGAGGACCTCCGGCAGTTCGGGATGCCGATCGGTCCGGAGGAGGCGATCGGCTACACCAACACCTACTGGCAGTTCGCCGCTGCGCCTGGGCGCACGGGCACGGTCGCCGCGGCCGCGGAGGTCGATTTCTCGACGTCCTGACTCAGCGTGCCGGCGCTCCCCCGGAGATCTCCGCGACGATCTCCCGTGCCGCGGCGCGGCCCTCGGGCGCAGGGACGAGCGGGTAGACGTGCACCGCACCGGGGCAGACCGTCACCCTCAGCGCCGCGCCGGCAGCGGCGGCACGCTCCTGGAGCAGCAGCACGTCGGCCAGGCAGAGCTCGTGCGTGCCCACGTAGACGTCCATCGGGGCCAGCCCGGCGAGCTCGCCGTTGATCGGGCTGAGCCGCGGCTGGGTGGGGTCGTCCCCGTCCGCCCACGCCTTCCCCGCCTCGACGGTGCCGTCGATGTTGAGCCAGGGGTCGCGGCGCTCGAGCGCGGGCAGGTCGGGGTGGCTCAGCGTGAGGTCCAGCCAGGGCGAGAGCAGCACCAGCTTCCGCGGCTGGGGCAGGGATGCGGCGGCCAGGGTCTGCGCGAACCCGAGCGCGAGTCCCCCACCGGCCGAGTCGCCGGCCACGGTGACCGCCGCCGCGTCGACCTCGGCGAGCAGCTCGCGGTACACCTCGGTGACGAAGGGATAGGCCTCGCGGTAGGTGTGCTGCGGGGCGAGCCCGTAGAGGGGCACCTCCACGCGGACGCCGGCGTCGGCCAGCTGAGAGATCAGCGCCCAGTGCTGCTTGGCGATCTCACCGGTGTACGAGCCGCCGTGCAGGTACACCGCCGCCCGCCCGGGAGCGCCGTTCCGCGGGGCGACGGTGGTGCAGGGGAAGCCCTGCACGAGGCGGGTGCGCACGTGGTGCCGTGCGCGCAGCGCGGCGGGCGGCTCGGCCGACCCCTTGGGCGCGGCGATGCGCGTCCGGGCCCGCTCCACCGTGGCCGTCCGGGGCTTGCGGGTGAGGCGGAGGACGACCGAGATCGCACGCATCTGCAGGCTGGCCATGGGGGTGGTCCTCTCCGGTGCTCGACGTGCGTGCGGGGCGCACCCTATGCGGCGCCTCCCCGGGCCGGCTCCGCACCCGGCTCACATGTCGCGGTAGCGGACGGCCGCGTCGAGGCCCTTCCGCAGCCAGTCCTCCTTGACCGGGCGTCCGGGCTGGGAGAAGACGGCGTACGCCTTGGTGTCGCGCTGGTAGCGCCAGCCCTCGGCGAGCGGACCGACGTCGTAGGCGTCGTAACCGATGGCGTCGAGGAAGGCGGTCACCGTCTGCTTGGCCTCGTCGGCGTCACCGGCGATGGCGAGCACCGAGCGGTCCGGGTCACCTGCCGGCTTGGCCAGCGGCACCATGCCGGCGGCGGGGACGTTGTTGAAGCACTTGACCACCTGCGACTCCGGCAGGTGCGCCTGCAGCAGCTCGCTCACCGTCGTCGACTCGTCGTCGAGCTCCGGGATCTGCCCGTCGCGCTGCGGGTAGTAGTTGTTGGTGTCGATGACGACCTTGCCGCGCAGCGGCTCCACCGGCACCTCCCGGTAGGCCTTCAACGGGACGGAGACGACGACGAGGTCGCCGGCCTCGCCCGCCTCGGCAGGGGTCGCGGCGCGGGCGCGCGGCCCGAGCTCCGCGACGAGGTCGGCGAGGGTGTCCGGGCCGCGGCTGTTGCTCAGCACGACGTCGTAGCCGGCGGCGACCGCCAGTCGGGCGATCCCGCCACCGATGAGTCCACTGCCGATGAGTCCGAGAGTCGTCATGACCCTCGCAAGGCGGGCGTGACGGAGATCATTCCTCCGCCGTCACGTGTCCGCCGAGGTCAGCGGTCCCGCGGCACGTTCTCGGCGGGTTCCTCGGCGCGATCCTCGACGGCGCCGTGGCGGACCAGGCTCGCGATGGCCAGGGCGAGTCCGCCCCAGATCACGATCATCGCCACCACCATCATCACGATCGCGGCCGTGCTCATCGCAGTCCTCCCTCGTCGTGACCGGTCGCCGGGCGGCTGCGGGCGGCCGGGTCCGACCCGGCGGTCGCGTGCAGCGGCTCGACCGGATCCGAGCCCGGCGGCGGGCCGTCCAGGTGGGTGCCGGCGCGCCACGGCAACCGGGCGACGAGGAAGGCGATCAGCGGCAGCGCCAGCACCATCCCCCAGCCGCCGACCGTGAGCAGCCAGCCGGGGTAGTCCTCGTACGGCGCCTCCAGGTCGTCCCACAGGGCGAAGCCGAGCACGAGGGCCAGACCGACCGGGGCGACGACGCTCACCAGCACGCGCCAGCCGGCACCGACCCGGGGACGGCCGTGCACGTTGAGGTGCCCGCCGAGGGTGGTCAGTGCCCGGAGCAC
This sequence comes from Blastococcus goldschmidtiae, assembly GCF_031845325.1. Taxonomy (NCBI): domain Bacteria; kingdom Bacillati; phylum Actinomycetota; class Actinomycetes; order Geodermatophilales; family Geodermatophilaceae; genus Blastococcus; species Blastococcus goldschmidtiae. The sequence continues at coordinate 18,457 of NZ_JAVREI010000023.1, forward strand.
CCACGCGACGACCAGCATGCTGATCAGCGCGACGACGAGGATGCCGTACTGGTTGACGAAGTGGTCGACGACATCGAGCACGTAGATGCCGCTCGTCGTGCTGAAGAACACCAGGCTCAGCACGGCGGCGGGGACGCCGACCGCCAGGGTCGCGGTGCGGCGGCCGGTGTCGAGCTTGTCGCGGACGGCGGAGATGACGACCTCGATCACGCTGACCAGCGAGGTGATGCCGGCGATGACCAGCGAGCCGAAGAACAGGACGCCGATGAGGGCGCCGCCCGGGGCCTCGCTGATGATCGCCGGGAAGGCGATGAACGCCAGCCCGATCCCGTCGCTGGCGACCTCGCCGACCGCGACACCGCTCGCCTGCGCCATGAAGCCCAGGGCGGCGAAGACGCCGATGCCGGCGAGGAGCTCGAAGCCCGAGTTCGAGAAGCCGACGACGAGGCCGGAGCCGATCATGTCCTCGCGCCGGCCGACGTAGGAGGCGTACGTGATCATGATGCCGAAGCCGATGGACAGCGAGAAGAAGATCTGGCCGAACGCGGCTGCCCAGACGGAGGCCTCGGTGAGCGCCCCCCAGTCCGGCGTGAACAGCGCGTCGAGGCCGGAGGCGGCGCCGTCGAGCAGCAGCGCCTGCACCACGAGGGCGACGAAGGCGAGCACCAGCACCGGGATGAACACCAGCGAGACGACGCCGATCCCGCGCTGGACGCCGAGCGCCATGACCACGAGCACGACGACCCAGACGATGAGCAGGGGCACGAGCACCCCGGGCACCACGTCGGCGGTGATCTCGACGTCGCCGGCCTGCAGGAACTCGCCGAAGAAGAAGCCCTCGGGGTCGTCGCCCCACGCCTCGTCGAGCGAGAAGAAGGTGTACCGCAGCGCCCAGGCGATGACCGCCGCGTAGTAGACGGCGATCATGAAGCAGATGCCCACCTGCCACCAGCCCAGGCCCTCGGTGCCGCGACGCAGCCGGGCGAAGGAGAGCGGTGCCGAGCCGCGGTGGCGATGGCCGATCGCGTAGTCCAGCAGCAGGAACGGGATGCCGGCGGTCAGCAGCGCCACCAGGTAGGGCAGCAGGAAGGCGCCGCCACCGTTCTCGTAGGCGACGTAGGGGAACCGCCAGATGTTGCCGAGCCCGACGGCCGACCCGATCGCCGCCAGGATGAACACGCGTCTGGAACTGAACCCGCCGCGGCGGCGCTCCTGGTCGGTCGGCTCCGTCGCTCGTCCCGCCGTGGCACTCATGCGCCCTCCCGAGTCGTGATCCACCGGGCCGTCGCGCACGGGCTCCGGTCGACGTCCCGCCGATGCAGAGAGGATGGCAGGACTGCGGCATCTCGGCTGCCCGGAACGTCGCGGGCCCGCCGCGGACCCCGGAACGGGGGCAGTCCACCCGTCCTGGACTGCGGCCGTGCCGAGGCGGCAGAGTCCGGACCGGCGGACGAGCGCGACCGGCGGCGCACGCCGCAGCCGCCGTGCGGGATGCAGTCCACCTGCGCCAAGCACCGTGCCGGGACTCCGGGCACGCGACAGAGAGGTCCACGCATGACCCAGGCTTCGCACCACACCGACGCTGCTAACCGGTCCGTCGCCGCCGACCTGCCGTTGGGAGATCCGGCGGATCTGCAGCGGGTGCGGCACGGTCGCATCGCCGGTCTCGACCGGCTGGTCGTGCACCACGACCGGTCCGGGAAGCCCATCCTGGACACCGCCGACTGGGACTTCCTCGACCGCGAGACCGCACCGCCGTCGGTGAACCCGAGCCTGTGGCGCCAGGCCCGCCTGAACCGCGAGCACGGGCTCTACGAGCTGGTCCCCGGCCTGTACCAGGTTCGCGGCTACGACCTCGCCAACCTCTCCCTCGTCCGGGGCGACACGGGGTGGATCGTCATCGATCCCCTGACCTCCACCGAGACCGCCCGGGCAGCGATGGATCTGGTGCGCGAGCACCTCGGGGACCGGCCGGTGAGCGCGGTCATCTACACCCACAGCCACATCGACCACTTCGCCGGGCTCGCCGGCGTCCTGCCGCTCGAGGAGCTCGCCGCCCGGCAGGTGCCCGTCGTGGCGCCCCAGGGCTTCCTCGAGGAGGCGGTGTCCGAGAACGTGCTGGCCGGGCCGGCCATGGTGCGCCGCGCCGGCTACATGTACGGCAACGCCCTGCCCCGTGGGGAGTCGGGTCACGTGGACTGCGGCCTGGGCAGGTCCGTCCCGGCCGGGTCGGTCTCCCTCGTGGCACCGACGCACGAGATCACCGCGACCGGGCAGGAGCTGACGCTCGACGGCGTGCGCATCGTCTTCCAGCTCACGCCCGACTCCGAGGCGCCGGCCGAGATGATGTTCCACTTCCCGGAGCTGCGCGCGCTGTGCGCGGCGGAGAACTGCTCGAGCGTGATGCACAACCTCTACACGCTGCGCGGTGCGCAGGTCCGCGACGCCCTGGCGTGGAGCAAGTACATCAACGAGTCGCTCCGGTTGTTCGGGGACTCCTCGGACCTCGTCTTCTCCAGCCACAACTGGCCGCGCATCGGGGCGACCGACGTGCGCGAGTACCTGCGCGCCCAGCGGGACACCTACCGCTTCCTGCACGACCAGACGATGCGACTGGCCAACGACGGCCTGGTCATGGACGAGATCGCCGAGCAGCTGGACCTGCCGCCGTCGCTGGCCGGCGAGTTCGGGAACCGCGGCTACTACGGCACGGTCAGCCACAACGCCAAGGCGGTGTACCAACGCTACCTCGGGTGGTTCGACGGCAATCCGGCCAACCTCCACCCGCTCCCCCCGGAGGCGGCCTCGTCCCGGTACGTCGAGTACATGGGCGGTGCGGCGGCCGTGCTGGCCCGGGCCCGTGCGGACTTCGAGGCGGGCGAGTACCGCTGGGTGGCCCAGGTCGTGAACCATGTGGTCTTCGCCGATCCCGGCAACACCGAGGCCCGGGAGCTCCAGGCCGCTGCGCTGGAGCAGCTCGGCTTCCAGGCCGAGTCGGGAGCCTGGCGCAACTTCTACCTCTCCGGCGCGCAGGAGCTGCGGCGCCCGACGCCGGCGCCCCCGGCCGGCCGCGGGGGCGCCGGCCGGAGCCCCCTGATGCGGGCGATGACCGTCGAGATGGTGTTCGACCTGCTCGGGGTCCGGCTCGACGGTCCGCGAGCCGACGGGACGTCGCTGGCCATCGGCTGGTCCTTCCCGGACACCGGCGAACAGTGGACGCTGCGCCTGGAGCACGGGGCGCTGAACTCCTGGCCCAGCCTGGACACCGACGCGGACGTCGTCCTCACGATGCCCCGTGCGACGCTGACCGACGTGATCGCCGATCTGGGATCCCTCCCCACCCGGATCCAGGACGGGACGATCGCGGTCGACGGCGACGTGGAGGCGCTCCGCCGCCTGTTCGGCCTGCTGGTGCAGCCCACCCAGAACTTCGCCATCGTCGAACCCTGAGGTCTGCCGGAGCACTGACGACTGCGACGGCGAACGCCCCGGACCTGAGGTCCGGGGCGTTCGCCGTACAGGGGTGGAGGTGGCGGGAATCGAACCCGCGTCCTTCGACGCATCACCAGGGCTTCTCCGAGCGCAGTCTGCGTTGCCTCTGCTCGACCCCGTCGATCATGCAGACATGTCGACGTGACGGGCCCAGTCGCTGTTCGGTGTCCCACGCGCGCCCGCGACCGGCGCGCGCAGTGAGTCATCTAGCTGATGCCAGGATCCGGGCCGATGACGAACCCGGGCTGACAGACTCGCCTAGCTGCTATCAGGCAGCGAGAGCGAAGTCGCGCTGATTGGAATCGGCGCTTGTGTTTTTTGCAACGGATGGTTAACGAGCTCATCGTTGCCTTCCTCGGCTCGCTTCCCCTGGTCACCCGACCGAAGTCGAGACCATTCACCCCCTGTGTAGTTGTGCAGACAGCGTAACGGCTGGCGCCGGCCGGGTGTTCCCCCGCGTCGCGACGTCCCGGTCCGCGCCCCCGCTCGGGGCCGCAGCCACCCGCCCAGGTGAACAACCGAAGACTTGTCGGAGTACAAACTTGCACTCAGTACAGGTTCAGGCCTACGGTCCTCTCGTGACCAGGACCGGCAAGGCAGGGCGCGACCCGCGCTGTCCCGTGTCCGCGGTCATGGGACTCCGCGAGCGCAAGAAGCTCGACGCCTGGCGCACCATCCGCTCCACCGCGCTGCGCCTGATCAGCGAACGCGGGTTCGACGCCGTCAGCGCAGACGACATCGCCGCCGAGGCCGGGGTCTCCCGCACCACGTTCTTCACCTACTTCCCCAGCAAGGAAGCCGTCGTCTTCGACCTCGACCCCAGCGAGCTCCAGCAGTGGCGCGCGCTCCTCGAGGACCCGCGGGACGACCTGCCGCTCTGGGACGCACTGACCGAGGTCGCACTCGGCCTGGCGCGCCTGCTCGCCGAGCGGCTCCCCCTGCAGAAGCGGCTGTTCGAGCAGTCGCCGGAACTCTGCCAGTCCTCCCGAGCCACCTGTGACAGCTTCGAACCGGACCTCAAGGAGTGGATCTCCCGCAGGTCGTCCGACGGCGACGAGCTGAGGACCGCCCTGGTCTTCAACACCGCCCTGGCCGCGTTCACCACCGCGATCGAGGCGTGGGACCCCGACGACTCCTTCGACCACTTCCTGGAGATCATCGGCGACTGCCTGCGCTGGGCCGGCGCAGGACTCGCCTCCCCCGCGAGCTGATCCGCCTCCCCCGCCGGCACTGACCCCGCCGGCTGCCGCACACCGCACCCCCGCGACGGCGCACCGACGCCGACCCCGGTCGTGCCCGCACGTCCTCATCCCCCATCCACTGCGCATGCGCGCAGGAAGGACGGCTCTGCCATGCCCGCAGACAGCCTCACCACGCCACCTGGCGCCACTCCACCCGGCACCACGGCCCCCGACGAACCACCACCGTCGGCCACCGCGCCGGACCCCCGCCGCTGGCTCGCCCTGGCGGTCATCGCCGTCGCCCAGCTCATGGTGGTGCTCGACGTCTCCATCGTGAACATCGCGATCCCCGAAGCGGGCGCGGACCTGGGCATCAGCACCGCGAACATCCAGTGGGTGGTGACCGCCTACACGCTGGCCTTCGGCGGGCTCCTGCTGCTGGGCGGTCGCATCGCCGACTTCATCGGCCGCAAGCGGACCTTCCTCATCGGGTTGCTCGGCTTCGCCGGGGCATCGGCCCTGGGCGGGCTGGCCCCCAACCAGGAGCTGCTGTTCGCCGCCCGCGCCCTGCAGGGCGGTTTCGCGGCCCTGCTCGCCCCCGCCGCGCTCTCCCTCCTGACCGTCACCTTCACCGAGCCACGGGAGCGGGCCCGCGCGTTCGGCGTCTTCGGCGCCATCTCCGGCGGAGGTGCGGCCATCGGCCTGATCCTCGGCGGGGTCCTGACCGAGTACGCCTCGTGGCGGTGGACGCTGGGTGTCAACGTGCCCATCGCGATCGTCGCGGCCGTGTTCGCCATCGGGCTGATCTCGGAGAGCCGCGCCACCGGTGACCGCCGGTACGACGTCCCCGGCGTCCTGCTGTCGACCGCGGGACTGGTCAGCCTGGTCTACGGCTTCAGCAAGGCGGCCGAGGCCGGAGTGGGCTGGCGCGACCCGGTCACCCTCGCCTTCCTGGGGGCCGCCGCCGTGCTGCTGGTCGGCTTCGTCCTCTACGAGCGCCGGGCCAGCCACCCGCTGCTGCCGCTGCGCGTCGTCCTCGACCGCAACCGCGGCGGCTCCTACCTGGTGTTCCTGCTGGTGGGGGCGGGACTGTTCTCGATGTTCCTGTTCCTCACGTTCTACTTCCAGGAGACGCTGGGCTACACCCCGCTGGAGTCGGGGTTCGCGTTCCTGCCCTTCAGCGGCGGCATCATCCTCGGCGCCGGCATCGTCGCCCAGCTGCTGCCCCGCGTCGGCCCCCGCCCGCTGATCGTCGCCGGTCTGGCGCTCGCGGTGCTGGGCATGCTGTGGCTGACCCGCATCGGTGAGTCCAGCGCCTTCGTCACCGACGTCCTCCCCGCGGAGATCGCCCTCAGCTTCGGCATGGCGATGGTCTTCGTCCCGACGTCGAGCACGGCGCTGGTCGGCATCTCCTCGCACGACGCCGGTATCGCCTCGGCGATGCTCAACACCGCCCAGCAGGTCGGCGGATCGCTCGGCCTGGCCCTGCTCAACACGTTCTACGCCTCGGCGGTGAGCGGTCGGCTGGCCGACGACCCGGCCGCGGGCCCGGACGCGGCCTTCGTGCACGGCTACCACGTGGCGTTCGTGTGGGCCGCCGGGTTCCTGGCGCTGGCCCTGGTCATCGCCGCGGCGCTCATCTCCGCCCGGAAGGACGAGCTGCCCGCCGAGGCCGCGATGGCCGCCTGAGTCGCAGGGGTGCGGGCCGCCCCGCCCCCCACCCCTCCGGGCTCAGATCCAGTCGCGGCGCTTGAAGACCAGGTACAGCGTCAGGCTCACGCCGAACATCAGGACCAGTGCGAACGGATAGCCCCACACCTCGTCCAGTTCCGGCATGTGGTCGAAGTTCATGCCGTACACGCCGCCCACCAGACTGGGTGCGAACAGGATGGCCGCCCAGGCCGAGATCTTCTTGACCTCCTCGCCCTGGGCGATGCTGGTCTCCGTCAGCTCGCGGATCTCCTCGTTCTGCCGCTGCGCCACCAGGGTCGCGTTGACCGTGAGGATGTCGCGCAGCTGCTGCCGGAACCCCTCCACCCGCTCTATCACCTGGACCACGTGGTCGGCGACGTCGCGCAGGTAGCTGCGCAGCTCCTCGTCCACGCCGTACTTGTCGAAGCCGGCGGTGATGGCGGCGAGGATCGCGGTCAGCGGTTGCGCGGCCCGCTGGAACTCCAGGACCTCCTGCGACAGCTCGTAGATGCGCCGGGAGACCCCCGGGTCGCCCCGGAAGACCTCGGTCTCGATCTCGTCGATGTCGGTGGCCAGCCCGTCGACCACCGGCCGGTACCCGTCGACGACGGCGTCCAGCGTCGCGTACAGCACCGCCTCGCTGCCCTTGGCCAGCAGCGCCGGCTGGCTCTCCAGCCTGCGGCGCACCCGCGAGAGGTCCGGCGACTCGCTGTGCCGGACGGTGATCGCGAAGTCGGTGCCCAGGAACAGGTGCAGCTCGCCGAACTCCACCTCCTCGGCAGCGTCCTCGTAGCGGGCGGCCTTGAGGACGACGAACAGGGTGTCCCCGTACCGCTCGAACTTCGGCCGCTGGTGGGCCTTGATGGCGTCCTCGACGGCGAGCTCGGGCAGGTCGAACAGCTCCGCGAGCTCCCCCAGCTCCTGCGGCTCGGGCCGGTAGAGGCCCAGCCACACCAGGCGCTCCTCGCCGAGGTCCAGCTCGGCGCGGCTGTCGGCGGCGGAGTCCGGCGTGGCCACCCGGCGGCCGGCCGAGTAGACGGCGTTGTCGACGACGCGGGAGCGGCCGGCCTCGGTGTCCGCGCCCGACGGCGGGGGCGGCAGGAGCCGCACCTCGGGCCGGGGCCGGCGGGTGAGGGTGCTCAGCGCGCTCAGCGGCGCGAGGCGGCGATCGGACATGACGGACTCCCGTGGCGTCGGGGGGCGGCGGTGGACACCGGAGAGGTCCGCATCCGCCCGGCGACCTCGGGCCCCCACGGAGGAGGGCCGGGACGTCAGGCGGGAAGGACCTCGGGACCGGTACTGGGAGGCTCGCTGGGCATGCGCACTCCCTCCGGTCCGGGCCGCCGTCCGTCGCGGGGCCGTCGTCCATGATCCCACGCGGGATCCGTGGATGCGCCCGGCGGCTGCCCCCTCCTGGTGAGGCTCAGTTCATGCTGCCGATCACCAGGTCGACCAGCACCGGCAGGAGCAGCACGATGAGGAGCGCGCCGAGCACGTCGAACGAGATGCCCGACCGGATCATCTTGGTGATCGGCACGACGCCGGAGCCGTAGACGATCGCGTTCCGCGGCGTGGAGAGCGGCAGCATGAACCCGAACGAGGCGGCGAACGTCGCCGCGAGCGCGGGCACGAACGGGTTGATCCCGGCGGCCAGGGCCACCGGGATGATGATCGGCACGACGACCGCGGCCGAGGCCGTGTTCGACGTCGTCTCGCTGATGATGATCGCCAGGATCACCGCGAAGACGGTGATAGCGAGGGTGCTGGTCAGGCCGAGCGAGTCGGCCGACGCCTGCCCGATGGTCTCGGCGAGCCCGGTGCCGGCCAGCAGCGAGCCGAAGATGATCCCGGTGCCGAACAGCAGGATCGTGCCCCAGTCGATCGTCGCCGCGTCGCTCCAGTTGAGCGTGAACTCGCGCGACTTCCAGTCGGTCGGCAGCAGGAACAGCAACGAGGCGCCCAGGACGGCGACGATGCCCTCGTCGAGCCGGTCGCTGATGGTGGCGTACAGGTCGGACTCGGTGCCGGCGGTCAGCGCGATGATGCCCGGGAAGATCCACAGCGCGACGGTGACGCCGAACGCGATGAGCGTGTTCCGCTCGGCACCGGAGAAGGGGCCGATCTCGGCCCGCTCCTTCGAGACGTACTCGTGCACGCCCTCGATCCGCTTGATCTCCGGCTTGTTGATCAGCAGCAGGACGATCGTGAGCGCGACGAACATCAGTGCGCAGATCGGCAGCGCCATCAGCATCCAGTCGAGGAAGCCGATCCGCTCGCCGGTGGCCTCCTCGATCAGCCCGCGGCCGATCAGGTTGGGTGGGCTGCCGACCGGGGTGACCAGGCCTCCGACACCCGCGCCGTAGGCAAGCATCAGCATCAGCGCGATGCCCACCCGCAGGCGCAGCGGGTCGAAGTCCGACTTCACCAGCTCCTTGTCCTGGAGCAGCTTGGCGATGACCGACAGGATGCCGATCGCCGTCGGCAGCAGCATGGCGACGGTCGCGGTGTTGGAGACGAACGCCGACAGCACCGCGGTGATGAAGCCGAAGGCGATGATCACCCGCGCGGTCGAGGCGCCGACCCACTTCAGCGACAGGATGAACATCGCGAAGCGCCGGGCCACGCCGTGCTTGAGCATGGCCGCGGCGAGGATGAAGGCGCCGATGAAGGTGAACACCGTCGTCGAGCCGAACGGCGCCAGCGCGTCGTCGGCCGGCACCACGCCGAGGACGACGATCGCCCCCACGCCGATGAGGCCGCCGATCGGGATCGGCACCGGCTCGGTGATCCACAGGACGATCACGCCCAGCAGGACCGCGGCGAGCAGGTGCTGGTCGCGCGGCAGGTCCACCGGCGCGAGCGCGAAGGCGATCGTGACCACCGGCGCGAGGAACAGGCCGACCGTGCGACGGCCCCGCTCGAACTTCTCCTCGGCCGGGCTGAGCTCCTGCTCCCCCAGGCTGCGGTACGTGGCGCTGCCCCGGAAGGCGGCGTCCACGTCGGTCCGCTGCCACCCGGGGCCGCCGTGCGCGGCGGCCTGGACCCCACCCTGCTCGCGCTCCGTCGCGGTCACCGCGCCCCCCCTGGTCCGGGAATGGTCCAGCAGTAGGGAGCCGGGCGCCCGGCGGCGACCGGAAGAGGATCAGCTCTTGGCCAGCCCCGAGGTGCTCAGTGCGCCGTTGGCGACCAGCGTCCGGGAGAACTCCTTGGCGAGCTCCACCACGCGGGCGGTGCGCTCTGGCCCGAGGAAGAGCCAGGGGTCGGCGGAGAGCGCGTCGGTGTGCACCTCGAGGCGGGCCCGCAGCTCGAGGCCCTCCTCGGTCAGGCCGGCGTCGTCGACCAGTCCGCGGTCGGCCAGGGCCTGCGCGGCGGCGTCCCACTCCTCCTCGGTCCAGCCACGGGTGGCCTTGGCCGCCTCGGGGGTGAAGCCGCGCCCCATCGCGGTGTGGGTCACCAGCGCCTCGATCCCGGACAGGCCGGAGTGCAGCAGTGCGGCGACGTGCCCGTCGCCGCGGTGCTCGCGCAGCAGCGTGGCCGCGTGCCACAGGACCAGCAGCGGCTCCTCCGGCCACGGCAGGTCCGCGTGCCCGGCGTAGAGCGCGCGCCCCTCCGGGGACAGCACCGTGGTGGCCTCCCGCAGCAGCTCGCCCAGCTCGCCGACCTCGTCGGAGGACGCGGCGTCCCCGAGCAGGCGGGTGAGCGAGGCGCGGGCGGCGTCCAGGCGGGCGGCGAGCACCTGCTCAGGGCTCGCCAGGGTCCAGGCGGCCGGGATCGTGCGCGCCACGAGGGCCGGCGAGAAGTTGTAGAACGTGGCGATCACCGCGCCGGCGCCGACCGCGCCCATGGCCGCCGAGCGCCCGGCGAAGTAGCACATGCGCCCCGGTCGCAGCCCTACCGCGGTCAGGTGCTGCTCGGTCTCGGGGGCGAAGTAGACGTGCGAGTGCAGCAGCTCGACGGCACGGTGCGCCCGTGCCACCTGCCGGGGGTCGAGGACTTCGGGGGACGGATCGGCGCTGACCATGGGCGCACCCTAGCCATCCGCGGCCGGTGGGAGGCCGAGGGACCGGCGCACGGCGCGGAGACCCGGCCGGCCGCAGCCGGGCCACCGGTTTCAGCGACGCACGAACAGGCAGAACGGGTGCCCGGCGGGATCGCGGTAGACCCGCACGATCTCGTCGTCGTCCTCGTGCCCGCCCACCTGCTCCGCGCCGGCGTCCTCCGCGAGCGCACAGGCGGCCTCGAGGTCCTCGACGAGGAGGTCCAGGTGCAGCTGCATCTGCTGGGTCCCGGGCTGCGGGGGCCAGACCGGGGGGACGTGGTCGCGCTGCAGCTGGAACGACAACCCGGTGCTCCCGTCCGCAGGGCGCAGCGTCGCCCACTGATCGGTGTCGTCGCGGAGCGGCCAGCCGAGCAGCCGCTGGTAGAAGCGGGCGAGCCCTCGGGGGTCGGGTGTGTCGAGGACGGTCGCGGTGAACGTGACGACGGGCATCAGGCCTCCAGTCCGAACAGTCGTGCGCCATTCCCCCACAGGACGGCGCGCAGCCACTCCTCCCCCAGGTCCAGCCGGTGCAACGCCTCCAGCTGGTGGGCGTACGGGTACGGGATCGAGGGGAAGTCGCTGCCGAGCAGCACCTTGCTCCTCAGGTCCGACAGCCTGGGCAGCTCGGCGGGGTCGAAGGCGTTTCTCCCGCGCTCGGTGAAGTCGGTGGCGAACATGGTGGTGTCCAGGTGCACCCGCTCGTAGCGCTCGGCCAGGTCGAGGAACTCGCGGTACTCGGGCATCCCGAGGTGGGCGATGACCAGCTGCAGGCGCGGGAAGCGCTGCAGCAGACCGGCCATGGGTTCCGGACCGGTGTGCTCCCCGGCCAGCGGACCGGAGCCGCAGTGGATCACCACCGGCGTCCCGGTCTGCTCCAGCCGTGCCCAGACCTCGTCGAGCAGCCGGTCCCGCGGGTCGAAGGCGCCCACCTGCACGTGCACCTTGAACACCCGGGCACCCCGGTCCAGCGCCGCGGCGACGTAGGCCGGCGCCTCCGGCTCGGGGTAGAAGGTCGCCGACTGCAGCACCTGCGGCCGGCCGTGCGCGAACTCGGCGGACCAGTCGTTGAGCCAGGCGGCCATGCCCGGCTTGTGCGGGTAGGGCAGCGTCGAGAAGGCCCGCACCCCGAGCCGCTCGAGGACGGCGAGGCGCTCCTCGACCGGCAGCCGGTAGGTGATCGGCCAGGTCGCGGTGCCGTAGTGGTCCCGGGCCGCGCCGAAGTAGTCCCACACCTTGGCCTGCACCCGCTCGGGCAGGAAGTGCACGTGCACGTCCACCAGCCCGGGCAGCCCGAGCTCCCCCCAGTAGCGCGGGACGTCGGCGTCGTCGACGGGAGGCCGGAGTGCGGTCATCTCGTCCACGGTTCGACTCCGCCCTCGTTCCGCTCCTCGGTCGCTGGCGCTCCCTGCGATGCTCGCTCGCGCGTCGTTCTCACGACAGCGTGACGACGACCTTGCCGCGGACGTGGCCCTCGCCGACCAGGCGGTGGGCCGCGACCAGGTCCGCGAGCGGGAAGGCCTTGGCGATCGGGACCCGCAGCTGGCCGGCGTCGGCCATGCGGCCCAGCTCCTCGAGATCGTGCGCCTCGGGGCGCACGAACACGTAGCGGCCGCCCATCTCGTTCACCGCCGGGTCGACCACCGAGGCGATGCGGGAGACGTCGCGGACCTGCTTCGGGGCGTCGGCGAGGGTGTCGCCGCCGACCAGGTCGAGGACGGCGTCGACCGGCTCGGACAGCTGGGCGCTGATCGGGCCGGCGGAGTAGTCGAGCACCTCGGCGGCGCCGGCATCGGTCAGGAATCCGTGGTTGCGCGGGCTCGCCGTGCCGATGACGTGCGCGCCCAGGGCGACGGCGATCTGCACGGCGTTGAACCCGACCCCGCCCGAGGCCCGGTGGATCAGCACCCGGTCGCCCTCGCCGATGTCCAGTGCCTCGGTCAGCGCCTGGTAAGCGGTCAACCCGGCCAGCGGGAGGGCACCCGCCTCGGCGAAGGAGAGCGACGCGGGCTTGTGCGCCAGGCAGCGCTGGGGCGCGGGCACCAGCTCGGCCGACGTCCCCCACTGGACGTCGTCGCGGCGGACGTAGCCGAACACCTCGTCGCCGGGCGCGAAGCCGACCACCGCGGGACCGACCGCCTCGACGACGCCGGAGACGTCCCAGCCGGGGATGATCGGGAAGTGGTGCGGGAAGAAGCTCGCCAGGCCACCGGCGCGGATCCCCATGTCGACAGGGTTGACCCCGGCGGCGTGCACGCGCACGAGCACGACGTCCGGGCCGACGGGCGGCTCCGGGAGGTCGTCGCGCAACGTCAGGACGTCGTCGTCCCCGAACCGGTCGTAGGCCATTCCACGCATGCGGTTCACCGTAGGCGCCGGTGTGGTGGGCCGGCTCGCCGGCGGCCGGTACCGCGGTGACCGGGCCGGTACCGCCGTCGAACGCGGTACCGCCGCCGATCGCGCGGTAGCCGTCAGCGGCGGCCCTTCACGTACCGGCCGAAGGCCTTCTGGATCTCCCGGCGCGAGTCCCGCTCGGCCATGTCGTGCCGCTTGTCGTAGGACTTCTTGCCCTTCGCCAGCGCGAGGGTGGCCTTGACCTTGCCGTCCTTGAAGTAGAGATCGAGCGGGACGAGCGTGAGCCCGCCTTCCTTGATCTTGCCGATCAGCTTGTCGATCTCGCTGCGGTGCATGAGCACCTTGCGCTTGCGGCGGGGGGCGTGGTTGGTCCACGTCCCCTCCATGTACTCGGCGATGTGGACGTGCTGCAGCCACACCTCGCCGTCGTCGATCGAGGCGAACCCGTCGACGAGCGAGGCCCGGCCGGCACGGAGGCTCTTGACCTCGGTACCGGTGAGCACCAGGCCCACCTCGTAGGTGTCGAGGATCGAGTAGTCGTGCCGCGCCTTCTTGTTCTGGGCGATGAACTTGCGCCCCTGTTCCCGCGGCAATGTTCCTCCGTCGTCCTCCGGACGACACCGCGTCCAGGTGCCGTCCCCTCTTGCGACGAGCGTGCCCCGGGACTCGTCGGGGAGCCTCCGGCCCCCACTCCTCGCCCCGCCCCGCAGGGCGGCTCACGTCTGCTCCGTCTACAACCTTACGTACAGGCGCAGCGTCACGTAGGCGGCGATGCCGGCCAGGCCCACGCCGGCGCCGGCGATCACCGGGCTGATGAGCGCGATCTGGCCCCAGTCGACCGGCGGGATGATGCCGGCCTTGATCGGCCCGGACAGGGTGCGGTCGACGAAGAGCACCTTGGTGAGGACGAGGCCGCCGATGGCCAGCAGCGCACCGATGAGCCCGGCGAGCGCGGCCTCGAGGATGAAGGGCAGCTGCGTGTACCACCGCGACGCCCCGACCAGCCGCATGATGTTCGTCTCGTTGCGGCGGTTGAACGCGGCGAGCTGGATGGTGTTCGAGATCAGCAGCAGCGCCGCCAGCGCCTGGACCACCGCCACGGCGATCGTCGCGTTGCGGGCGCCGTTGAGCAGGCTGAACAGCCGGTCGAGGAAGTCGCCCTCGTCACGGACCTGGTCGACGCCGTTCTGCCCGTTCGGGAACTGCTCGGCGATGACCGGGTAGCGCTCGGGGTTGACCAGCTCGACGCGGAAGCTCTCCGGCAGCGCGTCCGGCGGGGTGTTCTGCACCAGCTCGGGCTGCTGGCTGAACTGCTGCCGGAAGCGCTCGTACGCCTCCTCCTTGTTCTCGTAGACGAAGCTCTGCACCTCGGACGACGAGGACAGCTGGGACTCGATGGCCCCGCGCTGCTCCTCGGTGACGCCCTCGGCGAGGAAGATGGAGACCTGGACCTTGTCGTAGTAGATCTCCTTCATGTCGGAGATCATCCCGGCGATCAGCAGGCCGGTGCCCATGAGGCCGAGCGAGATGGCCGTCGTCAGGATCATCGCGACCGTCATGGTGAGGTTGCGACGAAGCCCGGTGGCCACCTCGGAGAGCACGAAGTTGACGCGCATCGATGTCCTGTCGTGTGTTTCGGCGGGTGTCGGTCAGCGGCGGGCCGGGCCGCTCAGCGGCCCACGCCGTAGACACCGCGCGACTGGTCGCGGGTGAGGGCTCCCCCGTTGAGCTCGATCACACGGCGGCGCATCGAGTCCACGATGTGGTAGTCGTGCGTCGCCATGATGACCGTGGTGCCGGTCCGGTTGATCCGCTCCAGCAGCAGCATGATGCCCTCGCTGGTCTCCGGGTCGAGGTTTCCGGTCGGCTCGTCGGCCAGCAGCACCAGCGGGCGGTTGACGAACGCGCGGGCGATGGCCACCCGCTGCTGCTCACCGCCGGAGAGCTCACCGGGCAGCCGGTTGGCCTTGCCCTCCAGGTTGACCATCTCGAGCACCTCGGGCACGACCCGCTTGATGGTGCGGTGCGGCTTGTTGATGACCTCGAGGGCGAACGCCACGTTCTGCGCGACGGTGCGGTTGGGCAGCAGGCGGAAGTCCTGGAAGACGCATCCCATGGTGCGGCGGAGCTTGGGCACGTTCCTCTTGCTCAGGGTGCTCAGCGCCTTGCCGTTCACCGTGACGGTGCCGGTGGTCGGGTCCTCCTCCTTGAGCAGCAGCCGGAGGAAGGTCGACTTGCCGGAACCGGAGGAGCCGATGAGGAAGACGAACTCGCCCTTGTCGATCTCCGTCGACACGTCGTCCAGTGCCGGCCGGCCGCTGGCCGGATAGAGTTTGGTGACGTGTTGCATTTCGATCACGAGGCGCCACGGTACTAGCTACGGGTGCGCGCGCCGGGCGTTCGCCACGGAACTCGCGGGACTCGTTCTCGCCGTCCGTGACCGTCCCCGGGCATCGGCCCAGGAGCCCGGTCACGGACCGTTCGCTTCCGGCCCGCGTCCTCCGTGGGAGTGACCTCGCCGACGGCCGACCCCGTCGGCCACCGTCCGCGCCCCGGTCCGCTCCTCGCTCGTTCCTCGCTGCGATGCTCCCGCGGCTGTCAGGCGGCTCCGTCGTCGGCCACCTTCCGCGCCCCGGTCCGCTCCTCGCTCGTTCCTCGCTGCGATGCTCCCGCGGCTGTCAGGCGGCGGGGGCCTCCTGCTGACGACGCCACCGGATGCCGGCCTCGATGAAGGCGTCGATCCCGCCGTCGAGCACGTCCCCGGGGTTGCCGCTCTCCTGCTCGGTCCGCAGGTCCTTGACCATCTGGTACGGGTGCAGGACGTAGGAGCGCATCTGGTTGCCCCAACTGCTGCCCTCCCCCTTCAGCGCGTCCATCTCCGCCTTCTGCTCCTGCTGGCGGACGACGAGCAGCCGGGCCTGCAGCACCCGCAGGGCCGCCGCACGGTTCTGGATCTGGCTCTTCTCGTTCTGGCAGGAGACGACGATGCCGGTGGGGATGTGCGTCATGCGGACGGCGGAGTCGGTGGTGTTGACGCTCTGCCCACCGGGACCCGACGAGCGGAAGACGTCGACCCGGATCTCGTTCTCGGGGATGTCCACGTGGTCGGTCTGCTCGACGACGGGCAGTACCTCGACCCCGGCGAAGGAGGTCTGCCGGCGGCCCTGGTTGTCGAACGGCGAGATCCGCACCAGGCGGTGGGTGCCCTGCTCGACCGAGAGGGTCCCGTAGGCGTAGGGCACCTTGACCGCGAAGGTGGCCGACTTGATGCCGGCCTCCTCGGCGTAGCTGACGTCGTAGACCTCGGTGGGGTACTTGTGCCGCTCGGCCCAGCGCAGGTACATCCGCATGAGCATCTCGGCGAAGTCGGCCGCGTCCACGCCGCCGGCCTCCGAGCGGATCGTCACCAGGGCCTCGCGGGAGTCGTACTCGCCGTTGAGCAGGGTGCGGACCTCGAGCTCGTCGATGACCGCGCGGATGCTCTCCAGTTCGCGCTCGGTCTCGGCGAGGGTGCCCTCGTCACCCTCGTCGGCCGCCATCTCGTGCATGAGGGCGACGTCGTCCAGCCGGCTGCGCAGCTCCTCGACGCGGCGAAGCGTCCCCTGCAGGAACGACAGCCGGGACGTGAGCGCCTGCGCGGCCTCGACGTCGTTCCAGAGGTCGGGCGCGGCGGCCTGCTGCTCGAGGTCGGCGATCTCCTGGCGGAGGTCGTCCACGTCCAGGACCGCCTCGATCGACTCCAGGGTCGTGTTCAGTTCATCCAGTACGACGGAGAAGTCAGCGGCCACGTCGACCCAGGGTAGTGGGCCGCCCGGCCGGGTAGGCATCCCTGGCATGAGTCAGTCTCGTGAGCCTCGTTCCCGGGAGGACTACGCCCGCGGCCTCCCCGACCACCACGACCCGACGGCGGGCTTCGCCGGCGCGCCACCGGCGCAGTCGGCGCTCACCCTCCGGCTGATCCTCGCGCTGTTCGGTCTCGTCGTCTGCCTGGCCGGCGGGGTGGGCTGGCTCCTGACCGACCTGCCGGCCTGGCCGGCGTTCGTGCTGCTGTTCTTCGCCGCCGTGGCGGTCGTCGACCTGGTCGTCATCGTGCGCCGGAAGGCCCGGGGCGAACCCGGCTGACCGGCGAGCGGACCGGTCAGCGCACGCCGAAGTGCGCGAACTCCCCCGGCGGAGCCGGCGCGAGCGCGTCGCGGTGCGCGAGCACCCACCCCGGCACGTCGTCGGCAGGCATGGGCCTGGCGATGTGGAAGCCCTGGGCGAAGATGCAGCCGAGCTCGCGGGCGAGGGCGAGCTGGCCCGCGGACTCCACGCCCTCGGCCAGGCTGCGGATCCCGCAGGCCTGCCCGAGAGCCACCACGGCGGCGATCGCGGCCGCCGCGCGGTCGCGGTTGCCCTCGGTGAAGTTCACCAGGCTGCGATCGATCTTGAGCACGCCGGCCGGCAGGCTGACCAGCTGGGCGAGCGAGGAGAACCCGCTGCCGAAGTCGTCGATGGAGACCTCGACCCCCCGGCGCCGCAGCTCGGCCATCTGCTCGGCGGCCAGCTCGGGATCCTCGGCGACGGAGGTCTCGGTCAGCTCGACGACCAGCAGCTCCGGGGGGACGCCGGCGGTGGTGAGCGCGGCGAACACGTCCTCGACCAGCGTGCCGCTGGAGAACTGCTCGGCGCTGATGTTGATGGCCACGACGAGCGCGATCCCGATCCGCGCCCATTCCGCGATCTGCCGGGTGGCCTCGGTCATGACCCACCGGGCCAGCGGCGTCATGAGGTCGTGGGCGTGTGCCGTGGGCAGGAACTCGCCGGGCTGCAGCAGGCCGTGCTCCGGGTGCTGCCAGCGGACCAGCGCCTCCATCCCCGTGCAGCGGCCGGTCGGCAGGTGCACGACCGGCTGGTAGTGCAGCACCAGCTCGTCCCGGACGAGGGCGTCGCGCAGCTCGGCGGCCAGCGACGCGCGGCGCTCGGCGGCGTCACGGAGGTCGGGGCTGAAGACGTGCACGCGGTTGCGGCCGGCTGCCTTGGCCGAGTACATGGCCAGGTCGGCGTCGCGGACCAGGTCCGTCGAGCGCAGGTACCGGTGACCCGAGGTGCCGGCGATGCCGATGCTCGCGCCGAGGCGGATCACCCGGCCGGCGAGCTCGAAGGGCCGCTCCACGGTGGCGCGCAGCCGCTCCGCCAGGGCCGCGGCGTCGACCGCCGAGCAGCCGCGGGACAGGATGACGAACTCGTCGCCGCCCAGGCGCCCCACGGTGTCGCGCTCGCGGACCGCCGCCGTCAGCCGGGCGGCCACCTCCCGCAGCAGGTCGTCGCCGGTGTCGTGGCCGAGGGAGTCGTTGACCTCCTTGAATCCGTCCAGGTCCAGGAACAGCACCGCCGGCGTCCTCCCCGGAGCGGCGAGGTCGGCGTCGATGAGCTCGTGCAGGTAGGCGCGGTTCGGCAGGCCGGTGAGGGCGTCGTGCCGCGCCTGCCAGGCCGAGGCCCGCTGGGCGTGCACCCGCGTGGTGACGTCGGTGTGGGTGACGACGATGCTGCCCGCCTCGTCGACCCGGGAGGCCTGCAGGTGGTACCAGCGGGTGCCCGACGGGAGGGGTACCGGGTAGTCGGCCGTCACGGAGTCGCGCAGGCCCATCGAGACCTCGCGGACGCCGGCCACGAGTTCACGGGTGTGCTCGTCGTCGCGGATCTGGAGCGCCAGTGCGAAGTAGTTCCCGCCGACGGCCACGCGGAACCGGTCGTCGGCGATGACCTCCGCGGCCATCTGCCACGCCGCGTTCGCCAGCAGCACCGTGCCGCTGGAGTCGACCAGCAGCGTCGGGGAAGGCAGCGCGTCCAGGACGGCCTCGACGAGGAGCGCGGCACCGGGCTGGTCATCGGCACGACGGCGCACGTCGGTCGGCAGTGCCCGGCTCGGTCGTGGTCGCAACGTCCCCGCCGTTCGCTCCTGGAACGCCGTCGGCGTCCGCGTCCTCCCCCATCGGCGCGCGAGGCAGGTGCCGTCAGCCCCGGACCGGCCGGGTCGCCCCCAAATGGTGACTCATGGGTTCCGGGTCTCCGCGGCGATCCAGCGAAGGTACGCGGGATTGCCGCCGACCAGGGGCAGGGCGAGCACGCACGGCACGTCGTAGCCGTGCAGCTCCACGGCACGGGCGACGACCGCCTCCACCAGCGACCGGCGGGTGTGCAGGGCGACCCGCGCCTCCGTCTCGTCGTGGACGGCGCCGTCCCAGCGGAACACCGAGCGGATCGGGGCGATGTGCTGCCCGCAGGCCACCAGCCGCTCCTCGACCAGCGTGCGGGTCAGCGCCACCAGCCGCTCGACGTCCGCGTCGGTGACCACGATCTCGCAGCACTCCTCGTCCACGGCACGATCCTGACCCACCTTGCGACTTTGCGGTTCGGCCGCATGACTTGCACGTGCCCGCGGGTAGGGGGGCCTCATGACCGACGAGAAGACGATCGACATCGACGGCGAGACCTACGTCCTGCGTCACGACGGCGACGGCCTGCAGGTGGGCCGTCGCGTCGACGGTGACGTGACCTGGCTCGACACCGTGGCCGACAGCCTGCTGCCCGAGGATGCCCGCTCGGCGCTGGACTCGGGCGACACCTCGAACCAGGCCTTGCAGACCGCCGTGCGCGGCGTGCTCGAGGCCGAGGTGCGGCGCGGCGGCTGACCCGCTCAGGAGGTACGGCACGGGGTGGCCGCGGATTCCGCGACCACCCCGTGCTGCGTTCAGCGGTGGCCGCGCCCTCGGTCCCGGTCCCGGTCCCGGTCCCGGTCATCGTCCTGGGCCCGCTCCCTGGCCTTCGCCCAGGCGGCCGCGAGCTCACGGAGCTGGGCCAGGTTCCGCTCGTGGAGCTCCTGCCACGTGGGCCGGTCGACGTGCGGCGGGGGCGGAGGTGCCGGCACGGGCACCGGCACGGGCACGGGCACGGGCACCGGTACGGGCGCCGGCAGGGGCAGGGGCGCCGGCGCCGTCACCGGTGGCCGCGTCGGCTGCGGCCTGGGCGCGGGAGCCGGCGCGGGAGCCGGGGTCCGTGCGGTTGCGGGGGCCGCAGCCGGCGCACGGGGAACGGGCGGCGCCGGGCGGGCGACCCGCTCCCGGGACGCCCCTGCGGGGCGCCTCGGGTCGTCAGCCACCGCCGGCGCGGGAGCCGGGAGGGCGAGCGCTACCGGCGGCACCGCGAGCGCGGGTGCCGGCCCCTGGCGGAGCGTCGGCTCGGCGTCCGCCGGCCAGTCGGGGTCGACCGCCGGCCAGGTGGCCCAGGCAGCCTTGTCGAGCAGCTGCGGGAGGACCTCGGCCGTCGTCCTCCGGTCCAGGTGGCCCCTGGTGGCCGAGCCGATCGTGGCCGCGGCCGTCACGTCGCACGCGGCCGTCTGCAGGAAGTTGCGGTCGGCGACGCAGCCGGTGCGCGCGCGCACCGCAGCGGCGATCTCCACGACCAGCGCGCCGGCGGAGTCCTGCAGCGCCCGGGCGGCGTCCCCGCTCCGGTTCCCGGTCAGCGCCGGGCGCAGGAGGGCGGCGATCTCCGGAGCCTGCGGGACCGGCAGCGGCGCGACGGTCAGGAGGACCGGCTGCGCACCGATGTGCCAGCGCACCACCTCGCCGGGCAGCATCACCACGGCCTTCTCGGTGGTCCGGCGGACGACGCCGGCGAGGGCGCTGTTCTGTGCGCGCAGCGGCACGCGATCCCCGAGCTCGCCCCCTTCCGTGACGACGACCGGACGGTCCCGGTCGTTGCGCAGGGTCATGCTGCTGCCGTCGACGCACGCCGAGATCGGGAAGGTCGCCGGGACGCCGCCGCGGCTGGTGTCCGGGGTGCACAGCTGCGGAGCGGCGTCGGCGGGAGCGGCGGACGCCACCGGCACGCCGAGCAGCGGCGCCATCAGGAGCACGGCCGATGCGAGGACCCGCCGCCTCACGTCGGGAACCCGCACGCCGGCTGCGCCTGGGTGCCCACCTGCGCCAGCCCGGCCGTCACCGCGCCACGGACCGGATCGGTCAGCGGACCGTTGCCGACCTCGCCCAGGGCTCCCACCAGGCCTTCCAGCGCCGTCGCCAGCCCGTCGTGGCCGCCCTCGGTCCGGACGTCGGAGAGCACGGCCAGCAGCTCCCGCGCGGCCGAGGTGACCTGGGTGCGCGCCTCGACGTCCGTGCCGGCGGCGAGCGTGCCGATCGAGACGGGGAGCCGCCCCAGCTCCTCCAGGGAGGCCAGCCGGTGGCAGAAGGCGGGAGTTCCTCCGGGTGCCTCGTACGCGGGCAGCGCACCGGCCGCGTCGACCGGAGGACGGGGGTCCTCCGACGACACGCAGGCGGAGGCGGCGGCGAGGACGACGGCCGACATCCCCAGGCGGACGGCACCGGCGATACGCACGGGCAGAACCTAGGACGCTGGGTAACCGCATCCGGCACCCGTCGAGCGCCGCCACCCGGTCGTGTGACGCCCCGCCGGGGGCCTGTGTCACCCGCCGCGATGGCCCGGGCCCGGGCGACGACCCGGAGCCCGATCCGACCCCGACGGGTGAGACGGCGTCAACCATCGGTTTACGCACCCCGATGGGGTGGTGTGACGCACCCCTCGCGCAGCTCCCGCCGTGCCGCCGCCCTCGTCGCCTGCACGGCCGTGCTGCTGCTCGCGGGGTGCACCCCCGAGGCGCAGACGCCGCAGCCTGGCAAGGCGGCGCTGGCGAAGCCGGTCGCGGCTCCGGTCGCCGCGCCGGCCGCGGACACCGCCATCCGCCCGGACTGGAAGTCCTCCGCCTACCTCGCACTGGGCTGCACGACGCGCGCCGAGTGGGTGGCCGAGGGGCTGCCCGGCGACGCCTGGGACGCCGAGACCGTGCAGACCTCGTTCGCGGACGTGACCGGCGACGGGACCGACGAGGCGCTCGTGCAGCTGACCTGCCCCACGCCGACGTCGACCCTGTCCGCCCACGTGGTGGTCGTCGACCTGTCCGCAGCCCGCCCGGCGGTGATCGGTGTCCTGGGCGACGAGCTGTTCCACCCGCAGGCGACCGTCACCACCGACGGCACGACGATCACCCTGAGCGGTCCCACCGTCGCCGGCGACGACCCGTACTGCTGCCCCGGTCACTGGGGCACGGTCACCTACGCCTGGGACGGCGACGCGTTCGCCGTCCGGACGGCGTCCGAGGCGCCCGGCACCACGCCGGCGACGAGCGCACGCCTGGCCGACGGCGAGCACGTGGGCATGCTGCTCTCGGTCGCGCCCGGCCGGGTGACCGTCCTGGTCGTCGACTGGTTCGAGGGAGCGGCCGCCGCGGCGGCCTGCCGCGAGGACGACGTCCCGGACCACGAGACGGCCTGGTGCAACGAGTACTACGTGCGCGACGGCGGTGAGCGGACGGCCACGCTGCCGGTCTCGGACTCGGCGTCGCTCAGCTACCTCGACCTGGGCACCCTCGACGACGTCGCCATCGACGACGTCGCCGAGCTGGCCGGCACACACTGGGTGTCGGAGAACCCGGAGGCCGCCGGCTACACCCGGTTCCGCACCGAGGACGGCGCGATCACCGCGCTGGAGAGCATCTACACGCCCTGACGTACTCGAGCATCACCGGATACGGAGGGAACGGGCTGCGGGAGCTCGCGCCGCTCGGCGCCCAGCCGAGCTTCTCGTAGTACCGCCGGGCGCGGCCGTTGCCCTCCAGGACCCACAACCGGAGGCGCCGCACGTCCCGGGGGAACGTCGCGACGAGCGCGTCGTGCAGCCAGCCGGCCAGGCCGCTGCCCCAGGTCTCCGGGGCGGTGCCGACGTGGAGGACCTCGTCCCCGCGGCGGGCCGCGAAGCCCAGGATCTCCCCGCCGGACCCGGTGACGACGTAGGCGTCGATCGCCGGGTCCGCCAGCTCCTGCGCCCACCGGCGCGAGACGTCGTCGCGCGGGAAGGGGTACTGCGCCTGCGGGAACACGTCGGACAGCCCGAGCACGGCGCCGCGCTCCTGGACGTCGACCAGTTCCGGCAGGTCGGCGACGACCATGGGCCGGAGCGACCACTCGCCGGGCCGGACAGCGCCTCGCGGCATGGTCCCCGTATCCGTTCCGCCTGGCCGGGCGCGCTGCTCGAGCCTGTCGCCACTCTCTTTGTAGCAGTTCCGGTCAAGCCTCATGAGGCCGTTCTCTGCGCTCTAGGGTCGCGCTCCTCAGATGGGAGCTGACGCCGTGGAACCCCTGCCCACCAGCACGTTCGCCCTTCCCGACGCCCTCGCCGCCAAGGCCGATCCGGCGCTGATCGCCGCGGACGAGCGGCACTTCTCGGCCATCGCCGCGAGCCTGTCCCGGTCGGTCGCGGAGCTGTCCGCGCGGCTCGACGCCGAACGCCGTGCGCCCGGCGGTGACGGGCAGGCGGCGCTGGACCGGGACCTGGAGATCCACCGGCTCACCTCCCGCCTGCGCACCCTGCGCCGCTTCGGCCTGGACCTGTGCCTCGGGCGGATCGTGGGGACGGACGGGGAGCCGGTGTACGTCGGCCGGCTCGGCCTCACCGACAGCACCGGCGCGCGGTTGCTGGTCGACTGGCGCTCCCCCGCCGCCGAGCCGTTCTTCGCCGCGACGCACGCCCGGCCGATGGGTCTGGTCAGCCGCCGCCGGTACCGCTGGACCCGCGGGCGGATCACCGACTACTGGGATGAGGTGTTCACCCCCGACGGGCTCGAGGGGCATGCCGCGCTGGACGACCAGTCCGCCTTTCTCGCCAGCCTCGGCAGCAACCGGTCGGCGCGGATGCGTGACGTGCTCGGCACCATCCAGGCCGACCAGGACGCGATCATCCGCGCGGGCTCCCCCGGCGCCCTCGTCGTCGACGGCGGGCCCGGGACGGGCAAGACCGTCGTCGCGCTGCACCGCACGGCGTACCTGCTCTACGCCGACCCGCGCGTGGGCCAGGACCGGGGCGGCGTGCTGTTCGTCGGCCCGCACGAGCCCTACCTGGCCTACGTCTCGGACGTGCTGCCCAGCCTCGGCGAGGAGGGCGTGCGGACGGCGACGCTGCGCGGACTCCTGCCGGAAGGTGCCGCCGCCGGCGCCGAGCTCGACGACGAGGTGGCCCGGCTGAAGTCGTCGGCGCGGCTCGTGGAGGCCATCGAGGCGGCCGTCCGGTTCTACGAGGAGCCACCCGCTCGCGGGCTGACCGTCGAGACGCCGTGGTCGGAGCTCCGGCTGAGCGCCGACGACTGGGCCGAGGCGTTCGAGGCGCCGGATCCCGGCACCCCGCACAACCAGGCGCGCGAGCGGGTCCGGGAGGAGCTGTACATGATCCTCGTCGACCGGAACGACGACGAGGAGGTTCCCGCCGAGGAGCTGCGGACGGTGCTGCAGCAGGACCGCGAGCTGCGGGCGGCCTTCGACCGGGCCTGGCCGCTGGTCGAGGCAACCGACCTGGTCGGCGACCTGTGGTCGGTGCCGGCCTACCTGCGCCGCTGCGCGCCGTGGCTGTCCGCGGACGAGGTGCGGACGCTGCAGCGGGACGACCCCGTCGCCTGGACGCTGTCGGACCTGCCGTGGCTCGACGCCGCGCGGCAGCGGCTGGGCGATCCGGAGGCGGCGCGGCGTGCGCACCGGCAGGACGCCGCGACGGCGCGCGAGCGGGAGCGGATGGCCGGGGTGATCGACGAGCTGATCGCGGCCGACGACTCCGAGCTGCTGCTGATGACGTCGTTGCGGCACGGGGACCTGCGGGACGCCCTGGTCGACGAGGCCGCACTGCCTGCCGCGCAGCGCGACCCGCTGGCCGGGCCGTTCGCGCACGTGGTGGTGGACGAGGCGCAGGAGCTGACGGACGCGGAGTGGCAGATGCTGCTCCTGCGCTGCCCCTCGGGGAGCTTCACGATCGTCGGGGACCGGGCGCAGGCGCGGCGCAGGTTCCCCGAGCCGTGGGAGGAGCGGCTGGCGCGGGTCGGGCTGGGCTCCGTGCGGCTGGCGTCGCTGACCGTCAACTACCGGACGCCGGCGGAGGTCATGGCCGAGGCCGAGCCGGTCATCCGGGCCGTGCTGCCGGAGGCGAACGTGCCGACGTCGATCCGCAGCAGCGGTGTGCCGGTGCTGCACGGGGTGGTGTCCGATCGGGACGCGGTGGTCGACGCCTGGCTGGCCGAGCACGCCGAGGGCGTCGCCTGCGTGATCGGGGACCCGACGTTCGACCCCACCGAGCGGGTGCGGTCGCTGACCCCGGTGCTGGCGAAGGGGCTGGAGTTCGACCTGGTGGTGCTCGTGCAGCCGGAGTCGTTCGGCGCGGGCGTCGAGGGAGCGGTGGACCGCTACGTGGCGATGACCCGGGCCACGCAGCGACTCGTCGTCCTCACCTGACGTTCCCGCGGGAACGCGCGGGGCTCGCGCCCCTGACGACGTTTCCGCGGGAACGTCGTGCGCTCACCGCGCGTGGGACGGATGCGGCCGGCCGCGCCGGACGGCCCGGACGACGAGCGCGATCGCGCCGAGGACCAGGAGGCCGCCGATCCCCTGCAGTCCCGGTGAGTCGTCGGCCCCGCCGAGCAGCACACCCAGCACTTCGAGGACGAACAGCGCGACGACGGCGACGGCCGTGAGGTAGGGCCTCATGGCCGCATGGTGGCACGCGGATCGGCTCGTGCGGGCGCGCGTTCCTCACCCCGCCCGGGGTGACGCCTACGGGGCCGCGTCAGGTCGGAGCGCCGGGTGCCCGATGACCGTGGGGTCGGAGAGGACGGCCGTAGGTCGGACCCCCTGCGCAGTATCCGCAAGGCAGCCGCAGCCGTGCTCGTCGCCGTCCGTACGTGTGCGGCGGGCCGGGGGCGCGGAGGGCCGGTGTCCGCGGGTCGGCCGACGCCTGGCCTGACCGTTGAACCCGGGCGACCCACCGTGGGCGTCAGCGCGGGTCGCGCGGGTGCAACGGTCCAGGTGAGCCGCTCAGCGGACGGCCCCGGGAGCGCGTGCCCGCGGGACGTGATCGACTGCGTCCGTGGCTCTCGTGGACCGTCTCGACCGTCTGCAGCGCCGTCACCCGGCCGCCGGTTTTCCCATCGCCGTCGTCTACAAGTACGTCGACGACACCGGCCCGTTCCTGTCGGCGCTGATCACCTACTACGCGTTCGTCTCGCTGTTCCCGCTGCTGCTGCTCTCCTCGACGATCCTCGGCGCCGTGCTGGACGGTAACCCGGAGCTGCAGGAGCGGCTGATCGACTCCGCGCTCAGCCAGCTCCCGGTCGTGGGTGAGCAGCTGGGCGAGCCGCAGGGGCTCAGCGGCGGCACCTGGGGCGTGCTGGTCGGCATCCTCGGCGCCCTGTACGGCGCGCTCGGCGTCGCCCAGGCGGTGCAGCACGCGATGAACACCGCCTGGACGGTGCCGCGCAACAACCGTCCGAACCCGTTCCTGGCCCGGGGCCGCAGTCTGCTGCTGCTGGCCACCGCCGGGCTGACGGTGGTCGGGACGACGGCGCTGGCCACGATCAGCGCAGGCATGGCCGGCTCCTTCGGCGGCGCCACGCGGACGCTGGTCCTGATCGCCTCCGTCCTGATCAACGCTGCGATCTTCGTCTTCGCGTTCCGGCTCGCCACCACCCGGCGGCTGACCGTGCGCGACGTGCTGCCCGGGGCGCTGCTCGCCGCCGTCCTCTGGCAGCTGCTGCAGACATTCGGCGTCACCTACGTCAGCCGGGTGATGGAGAGCGCCAGCGCCGTGAACGGGATGTTCGCCCTGGTGCTCGGGCTGCTCGCCTTCCTCTACCTGGCGGCGGTGTTCGGCGTGCTGTGCGTGGAGATCAACGTGGTTCGGGTCGACCGGCTCTACCCCCGCGCGCTGCTCACGCCCTTCACCGACGACGTCGACCTCACCCCGGGCGACCGGCGCAGCTACACCGGCAAGGCCAAGGCCGAGCGCCTGAAGGGCTTCGAGACCGTGCACGTCACGTTCGACCCGCCCGACCGCGACGGCGGCTGAGCCCCCGCGCGGCTAG
>NZ_JAVREI010000024.1:0-35584 GCF_031845325.1 Blastococcus goldschmidtiae
GGCGGCAGCAGCAGCTGGACCAGCGGGCCGATGGCCAGCGCAAAGCGGCCGGTGACGACGCCGACCTGCCCCACCGGCTCCGGCAGCGGCCCGACGGCGGCGGCCATCGCGGCGGCGTCCATGGTCGTGTACGCGTCGTGCTCGCTCGCCAGCGCGACGAGGGTCTCAGGGGTCGCCCGCAGCACGAGGGCCGGGCGGTCGGGGTGCTCGCGGCGGGCCTCGCGGACCAGCGCCAGCACCTGCTCGGTGCTGCGGCCGGTGGCCCAGACGACCTCCGGCTCGGGCACGGGGGTCCGGCGCACGACGGGAGCGGCGCCGGGAGCCGGCTCGTCGGCGTCCACCGGCTCCGGGTCCACCGGCTCGGGGTCCGCCGGCTGGGCAGCGGGGAGCGGGCCGAGGAGCGGTTCGCCGGGGCGGTCGACGCCCAGCGGCGGATCAGCCGGCGTCGCTCCCGGGTGGACCGGCGCGGGGCCGCCCAGCAGCGGGGTGAAGCCGTCGTCCTCGGGCTCCGCCGCGTCGTCCGCGGCACCGGCGGACGGGCCGAACAGCACGTCGAGCGGGCTGCCACCGGCGCGCTTCTGGGTGATGCCGGAGAGCCGGACGACCCGGTCCCGGCCGCTGCGCTTGGCGTCGTAGAGGACGCCGTCGGCCGCGGCGAACAGCGTGCGGCGGTCGTCACCGCGGGCGGCCGACGCGATGCCCACGCTGATGGTCACCGGTGTGCTGAGCCCCATCGAGGCCCAGTCGTGGCCCGCGACCTTGCGGCGGGTGCGCTCCAGCGCGCGCTCCGCCTGCTCGGCGGTGGTGTCGGGGAGCAGGACGACGAACTCGTCGCCGGCCCACCGGCACACCTCGTCGGTGTCGCGGACGCCGGCGATGAGCAGTTCGGCGACGACCCGGAGGACGGCGTCGCCGCCGGGGTGGCCGATGGTGTCGTTGATCGACTTGAACCGGTCGACGTCGACGACGGCCAGTGCGGGCACGCCGCCGCCGGCGAGCAGCCCGTCCAGCCGGGCCTCGGCGTAGCGCCGGTTGGGCAGGTGCGTGAGCGGGTCCTCGTAGGCCTGCCTGCGGAGCTGGCCCGCCGCCCGCTCGGTCTCGAGCAGGCTCTTGCGCCGGCCGAACAGCTCCACCCAGCGGGTGCGCCGCTCGTCGACCCGGTCGAGCTCGTCGGACAGGTAGGCCTGCAGGTAGGGCAGCGCCCGGCCGGCGTCGTCCAGTTCGGCGTGCAGCGTGCACAGCTCCCGGAGCGCGGCGCGGCGGAGCCGGGGCAGGCCGTGCTCGGTGGCCAGGTGGAGGGCGGAGACCAGGTGCTCGTCGGCGCCCGCTGCGTCGCCCTGCCGGCGCAGGGTCCGGCCCAGGGCGAGCTGCGCGGCCGCCCGCTGGGCGCGGTCGTCGGCGGCCGAGGTCACCCGGACGGCGGCGCGCAGGGGGCCGGTGGCGGCGGCGTGCTCGCCCAGCCCCACCAGCGCCCAGCCGTGCACGATCTGCGCGGCGACGACGCCGGGGGCGCCCGGGGGCAGCAACTGCAGGGCCTCCTCGGCCAGCGCCCGCGCCTCCGCGAAGTGCGGCACGGCCGTCTCGGGCAGGCCGTCGTCGAGCAGGCCCTCGCCCAGCTCGGCGCACAGCTCGCCCAGCCGGGTCGCGGCTCCCGCGACGAGCACGTCCGGGTCCCCGTCCCCCGGTCCCAGGAGATCGGGATCGGCGGCGGCCGACCGGGCCGCCTCGTGGGCGCGGCGCTGGAAGTCCAGGGCCAGCGGCATCAGCTCCAGGTCGGCGAGGACGCCGGCCAGCGTGCCGAGGGTGTCCACCAGCAGGCGGCTCGGGGGCAGCCCGGGATCGAGCAGGCTGGCCGCCTCCACCGCCTCGTCCATCGCGGCGTCGATCCGCCGGGAGAGCAGTTCGATGCGCGCGTGCCGCGCGAGGCCCGCCGCCCGCTGCAGGTCGTCGTCGGTCGCGTCGAAGGCCGCCTTCGCCGAGCGGACCAGCGCGATGGCCAGCGCCGCGTGGGAGGCGGACTCCGACCGGGGGTCGGCGTCCGGGTCGTCGGGGGAGCCGGTGCCGTCGATCAGCTCCGCCACACCGGCGTGCAGGTCCAGGGCCGGCTCGCGTGCGCCCGCGGGGCCGCCGATGGTGACCGGCTCGCCGACCAGCGTGAAGCCCGCGACCCGGAGCCGGCGCACCAGCAGTTCCGCGCGCAGCGTGTCGGCCCATGCCCGGCCCAGGTCCGAGGCGTCGCCGCCGGCGTCCGGGTCGGGCTCGGCCGCCTGGTAGGGCGAGGGCTCGGAGTCCACGCCGGACAGCAGCTGCTCGGCGTCGTCGAGCTGCCAGTTCGCCAGCGCAGCGGTCACCCGCTGGTGCAGGGCTCCCGGTGGCACGAGCGCAGAGTGCACGGCACCCCCGTCGCTGTCGAGCACGTCCCCGGGAACGCGCCGTCCCCCGTCCGTCGTGCCCCACGAGTCCCAGCCGGCCGCCGCGGTCATGCTCCGGACCGCCCGTCGAGCGGCCCGCCGCCGGGCGCGCGCACCCGGTTGCGTCCGCTGCGCTTGGCCGAGAACAGCAGCAGGTCGGCGGTGTCGAACAGCGCCCGCCACCCCACCACCGGCTCGGGCTGGCCCTCGCCCACCTCCGGTGCCGTCGCGACCCCCACGCTCACGGTCACCGGCTCGGTCAGCCGCAGGTCCGACCAGTCCGCCGACGCGACCGCCGCGCGCAGTCGCTCCATGACGACCACCGCCTGCGCCTCGGTCGCCGTGGGCAACAGCACGAGGAACTCGTCCCCGGCCCAGCGGTAGACCTCGTCCCCGGTGCGGCTGTGCTCGCGCAGCAGGTCGGCGACCCGGCGGAGGACGACGTCGCCCTGCGTGTGCGAGGCGCCGTCGTTGACCTCCTTGAAGCGGTCGACGTCGACCACGGCCAGCGACAGCGGCTCCTCGCCGAACCGCAGACCGGCCAGCCGGCGTTCGGCGCTGCGGCGGTTGCCCAGGCCGGTGAGGGCGTCCTCGAGTGCGTGCCGGCGCAGCACCGCGGTCTGCCGTTCGGCCTCGCGCAGCCGGCTGCGGCGCACGAACATCTCCGCCCACAGCTGGCGGCCGCGGGAGTTCGCGCGGCCGGTGTCGGCGCGGTAGGCCTCCAGCCAGTGCAGCGCCTCGGCGGGGCGGCCGAGGTCCGCGGTGTTCTGCCCCAGCTCGAGCAGGCACTGCCGGTAGCGGCGGCGGTCGCCCGAGGACGCGAAGGCGCCCGCCGCGTCGACGAGCAGCTCCACGGCCTCCTCGCCGTGCAGGGGGTCCCCGTCGCGGAGGGCCAGTCGGCCGAGCAGGCGGGCCAAGGCCAGGTCGGTGTAGCCGCGCAGCCACACGGTGCCGTCCGCCTGGACGTGCCGGGACACGCGGCGCAGCGGTCCGAGCGCGCCGTCGAGGTCGTCGGCGCAGGTCAGGGCCCACGCCTGGACGACGTCGAGCAGGTCGGCCTCGGCCGGTTCGGATTCGCGGTCCAGCTCGCGGGCGGCGGTGGCGCAGCCGATCGCCTCCTCGGCGAGCTCGCGGGCCCGCTGCTCGTCCCCGCGGCGGCGCAGCGTCTGGGCCAGCTCGACGTGCTGCTGGGCGCTGAGCAGCAGCGTGCGCCACTGGTCGTCGAGGTCGGGGAGCTGGCCGGCCACGTCGTGGGCCCGGCCGGCGTGTGCGACGGCGAGCTCCTCGAGATCCAGCCCGGCGAGGGTGAGGGACAGCCAGCGGTGCGCCTGGAGCAGAGGGCGGGAGGGCTCCAGGGCCGAGGGCTCCTCGGTGAGCAGGCTCGCGTCGACGGCCATCAGCATCGCGGCGTCGACGTGGTCGGCGGTCACCTCCACGTGCGCCAGGTAGGCCAGGGCCAGCGCGCTCCACGCCGAGGGCGGGCAGGCGTGCAGCGCCTCGCGGGCGGCGGCGGTGGCGGCCGCGGCGGCGTCGGTGTCGCCGTCGGCCACGCTGCGACGGGCGGCCAGCGCCGAACGCCACGCGGTCCAGTAGGGATCCGTGGAGCCGGCCAGGACGTCGTCGACGTCGTCCAGGGTGCTCCGGAAGGCGTCGTCGTCCCGGTCGCCAGCGGCCAGCAGCCGCCACAGCGCCGGGTGCAGCGAGCGGAGCTGGATGGGCGAGGGCGCCGGCGAGGCAGCGGCCGACGAGGCGGGGGGCACGCCACCTCCAGTCGCGGGTCGTCGTCCGGCGCGGCAGCCGGAGCTGCCGGTCAGCGAGGCAGCTTCCCCCGGGTCGCGTGCTCGCCGTGACCCGCCCGCACTACCCTCGTCGGATGCCCGGGATGCCACCCAGCACGTCTCCGACGCGGTTCGCCTATCTCGGGCCCGAGGGTACCTTCGCCGAGGCGGCCCTGAGCAGCGCCGTTGCCACCAGTGAGGGAACGCGAACCCCCCGCCCGAGTGTCCCGGCGACGCTGGCCGCCGTCCGTTCGGGGGACGTCGACGCCGGCCTGGTCCCGATGGAGAACTCCGTCGAGGGCTCGGTCCCCACCACCATGGACGGGCTGGCCGACGGCGATCCGCTGATCATCACGCGCGAGGTGTTCCTGCCGGTCGCCTTCACCCTCGCCGTCCGGCCCGGGACGACGCTGGCCGACGTGCGCTCGCTGGCCAGCCATCCGCACGCGCTGGCCCAGACGGGCCGGTGGCTCGAGGCGAACCTGCCCGGGGTGGCGCCGCTGCCCGCCAGCTCCACCGCCGGGGCGGCGGCCGCCGTCGCCGCCGGGGAGTTCGACGCGGCGGTGTGCGCGGCGATCGCGGCGCAGCGCTACGGCCTGGACGCGCTGGCCGACGACATCGCCGACCACGCCGGCGCCGTCACCCGCTTCGTGCTGGTCACCCAACCGGGTCCGCTGCCCGAGCCGACGGGCAACGACAAGACCTCGCTGGTCGCCGTGGTCACCGACCGCACCGGTGCGCTGCTGGACGTGCTGCGCGAGTTCGCCGTCCGCGGGATCTCGCTGACCCGCATCGAGTCGCGCCCGCTGCGCGACCGGCTGTGGGTCTACTCGTTCTTCCTCGACTGCGAGGGCCACATCGCCGACCGCCGGGTGGGGGAGGCGCTGGCCGCCCTCCACCGGGTGTGCGAGGACGTCCGCTTCCTCGGCTCCTACCCCCGGGACGACGGACGGGAGAACCGCGCGGTGGAGCCCGACTCGGCCGACGACGCCTTCGCCGAGGCGGCGGAGTGGCTGACGCGGGTGCGCGCCGGGCGCGTCTGATCAAGGACCCTGTCCTCCTCACCGCTCGCACGCTCGCGGCGAGCCTCCGGACGGGGCCGCAGGAACGAGTGCACGGCGGCTACGCTCCGCCGCCGTGATGCACGCGACGCCGGCCGGACGCCACGACGCACCGGTGCCGGGACCGGACCCCGCCCGCCGCGGTGCTGCGCAGGAGCTGGGCTTGCTGCAGGTCTGCTACCTGGTGTTCCTGCTGCCGTGGTTCCTGCTGGCCATCGGCGGCACGATGGGCCTCGCGAACTGGGAGTCCATCGTCGCGGCGTTCGTGATCCTGGCCTGGTGGGCCTATCCGTTCGTCGCCCTCGGGACGGCCATCGCCGCCTGGGCGCTGTTCGCCACCCGGCGGCACGGTGCCGCGCGGTGGGTGAACCGGGTGCCGCTGGTGTGGGTGCTCGTCGGCGTCGCCCTGCTGCTCTGGATCTGGCTCGCCACCGCCTGACGGTCGTCCGCGAGATCTGCACAGTCGGGGCTCCCGCGCGGCTGAGGGCCCGCTGGGACAGGTCTCGACGACGCCGGCAGCCGGAGTTGCTGAACCCGGTCCGGGAATGCCCGGTCTGGCGTGCTCGCGTGCCGATGCCGCGCGTGCTCCTCCGCCGGCTGGCTGTCGGGGCGGGCGTGATCGGGGCAGTGGCGGTGGCCGGTTTCGTGTGGGCGATGTTCTTCTACGACGGCCGGCAGGACATCGACCTCGCGCCCTGGGCGGAGGGGGAGCGCTACTCCTCCGAGCTGATGCCGGGCGCCCGCTGGGCCACGGGCGAGCTGTGCGACTCCGACCTCCCGTGCTTCCAGGCCGTCGCCTCCGAGACGCTCACCATGTACCGGTTCGATCACCGTCAGGACGCCGTGGCCGCCGCGGAGCGGTTCGGCGCCGCGACTGCTGACGACGCACTCCGTCGTTGATCATCGTCATGTGGCTGCTCGCCACGCCGGTGGGAGCAGCCAGATGACGATGATCAACCGGGACGCGGTGCGGTCGGGCCCTTCGCGAGCGTGCCGGGCCACCAGACCCTGTCGCCGATCAGGTGCACCGCGGCGGGCACCAGCAGGGTGCGGACGACGAGGGTGTCGAGCAGCACGCCGAAGCCCACCAGGAACCCGAGCTGGATGAGGATGACCAGCGGCAGCACGGTGAGCGCGCCGAACGTGGCCGCCAGCACCAGGCCGGCGCTGGTGATCACCCCGCCGGTCACCGCCAGCGCCCGCAGCACGCCGTCCCGGGCTCCGTGCCGGACGGACTCCTCCCGGGCGCGGGTCATCAGGAAGATGTTGTAGTCGATCCCCAGCGCCACCAGGAACACGAAGCCGATCAGCAGCACCTGAGGGTCGCTGCCCGGGAAGTCGAAGAGATGCTCGAACACCAGCGCGGCGACGCCGACGGTCGCGGCGGTGCTCAGCGCGACGGTGCCGACCAGCAGCAGCGGTGCCACGACCGCGCGCAGCAGCAGGGCCAGCACGACGGTGATCACGAGCAGCACCAGCGGGACGATGACCAGCAGGTCGCGCGCGGCGGTGTCCTGCGTGTCGAGGTCCTGCGCCGACGTGCCGCCGACGAGCGCGTCCGGGTCGACGTCGCCGACCGCGGTGCGGAGCTGCTCGACGGTGCGCTGGGCGGCCTCGCTGTCGGGGGCGTCGGTCAGCGTCGCCTCCAGGCGCACCAGGCCGTCCACCTCGAGCGGCTCGCCGTCGCCGGCCCCCGGCGGGCCCCCACCGGTGAACGGCTCCACCCCGGCGACGCCGTCGGTACCGGCCGCCGCGTCGGCGACCGCCGGCCAGTCGTCGGCGGGGGTGATGATGACCGCGGGGCTGGCGGCGCCGGCCTCGTAGTGCCGGGCCAGCACCTCCTGACCCCGGCCGGACTCCGAGCCGCCGCGCACCCCTTCGGACAGCGGGATGCCGCCGGAGTCGAACGTCGGCAGGAACAGCGCGAGGACGACGAGCGCGCCGGCGCTGCCCAGCAGGTAGCGGCCCGGGCGGCGGCCGACGGAGCTGGCGATCCGCTCCCAGCCCCGGCCCGAGGCGTGCTCCTCGCCGTGCTCCGGGCGGAAGGGCCAGAACGCCGCGCGCCCGAACAGCACGAGCAGCGCGGGCAGGAAGGTCAGCGCGGCCAGCATGGCGAAGGCGATGCAGACCGCGGAGATCGGGCCCAGGCCGTGGTTGGAGCCGAGGTCGGAGAAGAGCAGGCAGAGGACGCCGAGGATGACCGTGCCGCCCGAGGCGAGGATCGGCTCCCAGGACTGCTTCAGGGCGACGCGCATCGCCGTGTACTTCGACTCCTCCCGGCGCAGCTCCTCGCGGTACCGGGCGACGAGCAGCAGGCCGTAGTCGGTGGCCGCGCCGACGACGAGGATCGAGGCGATGCCCTGGCTCTGGCCGTTGACGTCGATCCAGCCCTGCTTCGCCAGGAAGTAGGCGACCGCGAGCGAGACCACCAGCGCCATGGCCGCGGTGCCGATGACCAGCAGCGGCAGCAGGGGGCTGCGGTAGACGACCAGCAGGATCAGCAGGACGACGCCGAACGCCGCGAGCAGCAGCAGGCCGTCGATGCCTTCGAAGCCCGCCGCGAAGTCGGAGAAGAGCGCGCCGGGGCCGGTGACGTACTGGGTGGTGCCCTCGATCGCGGGCAGGTCGCGCAGCTCGCCGACGATCCCGGGGAGCGCATCCCCCAGGTCCGGGTCGAACGGCAGCACCGCCTGCACGGCCACCCCGTCCTCCGACGGGATCACCGGCGACGGCTCGCCCTTCAGCGCGCCGGCGTCCGCCGCGATTGCGACCGCCTCGTCGACCCGCTGCTGGGCCTCGGCGACGGCGGCCTCGTCGAGCGTGCCGTCGTCGCTCTCCCAGAGCAGGATCACCGGCAGCGAGCGCTCGGTCTGGAACTGCCGCTGCAGCTCGGTGACCTGCGTGGATTCGGCGCTGTCGGGGAGGAAGGCGGCGGAGTCGTTCTCCGAGACCTCGCCGAGCTTGCCGCTGAAGGAGCCCAGGGGGCCGGCGATCGCCAGCCAGGCGATGGCGACGAGGGCCGGGATCAGCCAGCGGAGGATGCGGGTACGGCGAGGCATGATGTCCCTTGACGGTCGATTATCTCGATCATCGAGAGGTTATCTCGGACGGCGACGATGCGCGAGGGAGCGGCTGAGGTGGACGACGAAGCGGCCCGGATGCGCCAGGAGCTCGGCCTTCTGCTGCGCCGGCTGAACGTGGAGCTCGATGCCGTCGGCCAGCGGTTCGCCGACGTGCACGGGCTCAACCGCACCGACGTCCGGGCGCTCGTGGCGATCATGGACGCCGCGCGCCGCGGGGAGGCGCTGACCGCCGGCC
Source organism: Blastococcus goldschmidtiae (assembly GCF_031845325.1). Taxonomy (NCBI): domain Bacteria; kingdom Bacillati; phylum Actinomycetota; class Actinomycetes; order Geodermatophilales; family Geodermatophilaceae; genus Blastococcus; species Blastococcus goldschmidtiae. The sequence continues at coordinate 8,569 of NZ_JAVREI010000024.1, forward strand.
GGCTGGGGGAGGCGGTCGACCTGCGCTCGGCATCGGTGACGGCGCTGGTCGACCGGCTGGAGCGGGTGGGCCACGTCCGGCGCGTGCGCGATCCGGAGGACCGGCGACGCGTGGGCCTGGAGATGTCGGAGACCGCGATGGCCGCGGGTGCCGAGCACTTCGGCGGCCTGGCGCAGGACCTGGTGGCCGCGATGGGCGACTACACCGACGAGGAGCTGGCCGTCGTCCGCCGCTGGCTGGAGGACATGACCGGGGTGGTCACGCGCCACTCCCGTGGGGAGCCGGCACCCTGACCCGGATGCGGGGCGACCCTCCCGCCGCGACGAGGGCCGCGAGGCCCAGTGCGACCAGGCCGTAGAAGGCCCACAGCTGCGCCTCGATCGGCCAGGCCAGCAGGAAGAAGCTGGCCAGCAGGACGGCGTTCAGCGCGGTGAGCACGGTCCACGCCAGGCGGCTGCCGCGGACGGCGAGGAACCCCAGCACCGCGAGCACGAGCAGCCAGGCGCCCGGGACGGGCCCGGGATCGCCGGGGCGGGCCGCCAGCAGGGCGGCGCCCGCGACGCAGCCGGCCCAGACGCCCATGGCCACGGGGCGGGACGGGGTTCCGAGGCGCGTCACGGCGGACATGATCGTGACCGGGCGGTCTCCGGGCAAGGACCCGCAGGCGAGGACGAGGGCCCCGCCGACGCCGTGGCCTGACCAGCAGGCGGGTACCGATCGGGCCCCGGTTGCTCGCCGGCCGGTACCACGGGGCCGTCGTCCCGGGCAGGATGGCGGCCCCCGGACGGAGGAGGACAGGTGCTCCGCGAGCGAACCGCCTGGCTGTCGGTCGCCGTCCTGGGGGCGCTGGCGCTGGTGGGGGTGGGGCTCTGGCTCGTCCTGACGCCCTCGGCCTCGGACTCCGGTGTGCCGGACGAGTTCACCGACCGTCGGTCGCTGCTCGATTGTGGGCGCACCCCGTTGGGTCCCGGCGACACGGCCGGCAGGGCCGTGACGGACGTCGGGAAGGAAGTGAACGAGTGCTTCGACGCGGCGCTGGCCGAGGGTACCGGGGCCGAACTCGTCGTCGAGGGGGCATCGCCCGAGGGCGAGCCGGTGTTCGAGTACCACCGGGCGCTCCCGGAGGGCGGCGTGGAGGTCTTCATCGACAGCCGCGGCGGCGGCTTCGGGCCTCCGCGCTGGAGCTACTTCCGCTGCCCGGACGCGCAGACGTTCGTGGTGGCGCGGGGTGAGTGCGAGTACCGCGAGTTCTGACCCACAGGAGCGCGGCCGTCCGGGCGCAGCGAGTGTGCGCGTAGCGGGCCCATCGGCGTCCCATCAGCACGATGAGCGCACAGTCGCGCGTCACAGGTGGCGGGTGCTGGACGGCCGGTCCCGGTACCGATCGGGTACGCGCGGTCGCAGGCCTGTCCTTCCGGCTCCGGTACCGGCACGATGACGGCCTCGGACGGAGGTGGACATGGTGCTCGGAGACCGGGCGCTCGCGCAGTGGTTCGTCGACCACCTCGGCCACTGGCTGCTCACCGCCGTCGTGGCCGCGCTGACCGGGTTCGGCCTCTCGCTCTCCCCGGCGGCCGCCGGTGTCCCGGACGTGTTCGCCGACCGGCCGGCACTGCCTGACTGCGGCAGCGCCGCCCTCCTCATCGGCCAGGCCGAGGTGGCCGGCGCGGCGGTCGACTGCTTCGACGCGGCGCTGGCCGCCGGCGGGACCGCGGAGCTGCTCGTCCACGTGCACGGCGTCGACAACGACCCGGTGCTCATGTACCACCGGGCGCTCCCCGGCGGTGCGGGGGAGGTCTTCATGGACCACCGGCCGGACCAGTACCGCAGCGTGGACTGGCAGCACGTCCTCTGCCCCCGGGCCCAGGTCTACCCCGACCTCGAGGGCTGCGACATCCGCGAGCTCTGACCTACAGGTAGAGGCCGGTCGACTCCTCGATGCGCTCGGCGGCGACGGCGTGCACGTCGCGCTCGCGCAGGATGATCAGGTCCTCGCCGTGCACCTCGACCTCGTGCTGGTCCTCGGGGGAGAAGAGCACCTGGTCGCCCACCTTCACCTGCCGCACGCTCGGCCCCACGCCCTTGGCCTCGCCCCACACCAGCCGCTTGGCCACCTGCGCGGTCGCGGGGATCAGGATGCCGCCGCTGGAGCGCCGGTCGCCGTCCTCCTTGCGGAGCGCCACCAGGATGCGGTCGTGCAGCATCTTGATCGGCAGCTTGCCGGTGGCGGCGATGTCGTCGGGCACGGCCCGGAACGCTACCCGGGCGTCTCCGCCGACCGAGAGTGGACTTGTGACCGCCGCTCGCGGCGTGTCCTGCCGTGTCGGCGGCAACAACTCGCATCTCGGCGGGGAGTGACGGGCCGGACGGTCAGCCCCAGCCGAGCTCGTGCAGCCGCTCCTCCTCGATGCCGAAGTGGTGCGCGATCTCGTGGACGACGGTGATCGCGACCTCCTCGACGATCTCCTCGGCCGTCTCGCAGATGTCGCAGATCGCCTCGCGGTAGATCATGATCCGGTCCGGCAGCGCCCCGCCGTACTCCCAACCGCGCTCGGTCAGCGCGTAGCCCTCGTAGATGCCCAGCAGCTCGGGCTCCTCGGGATTGCGGTCCTCGACCAGGACGACGACGTTGTCCATGAGCTTCATCAGCTCCGGAGGCACCTCGTCGAGCGCGTCGGCGACCAGCGCCTCGAACACCGGCAGCGGCAGCGCCTTCATGCGTACGTCACCAGGACGTCGGGAGCGGGCGGCCCTCCTCGTACCCGGCCGCGCTCTGCACCCCCAGCACCGCGCGCTCGTGCAGCTCGTCCACCGTGCGCGCGCCCGCGTAGGTGCACGAGGACCGCACGCCGGCGACGATCTGGTCGATCAGGTCCTCCACGCCCGGGCGGGCCGGGTCCAGGTACATCCGGGACGACGAGATGCCCTCCTCGAACAGTCCCGCCCGCGCCCGCTCGAACCCGCTCTGCGTCGCCGTCCGCGCCTTGACCGCCCGCGCCGACGCCATGCCGAAGCTCTCCTTGTAGAGCCGGCCCGAGCCGTCGTCGTGGATGTCGCCGGCCGATTCGTACGTGCCGGCGAACCAGGAGCCGACCATCACGTTCGCCGCACCGGCGGCCAGCGCCAGGGCGATGTCGCGCGGGTGCCGCACGCCGCCGTCGGCCCACACGTGCTTGCCCAGCGAGCGGGCCTCCGCGGCGCACTCCTCCACCGCGGAGAACTGCGGCCGGCCGACGCCGGTCATCATCCGGGTGGTGCACATGGCGCCGGGGCCCACGCCGACCTTGACGACGTCGGCACCCGCCTCGATCAGGTCGCGGGTGCCCTGCGCCGTCACCACGTTGCCGGCGACTATCGGTATCTCCCGCCCACCCCCGCCGGCCACCGAGCGGACGGCGGACAGGGCCTCGATCGCCTTCTCCTGGTGCCCGTGCGCGGTGTCGACGACGAGCACGTCGACGCCCGCGGCGAGCAAGGCGGCGGCCTTGCCGGCGACATCGCCGTTGATGCCGACGGCGGCGGAGGTGAGCAGCTGCCCGTCCGCGTTCAGTGCCGGCGTGTAGATCGCCGAGCGCAGCGCGCCCTTCTTCGTGACGACGCCGACCAGCCGGTCGCCGTCGACCACGGGGGCGGCGCTGATCCGCTCGCCGGACAGGACGTCGAAGATCTTCGGCAGGTCCGTGCCGGCCGGGATCGTCAGCGGCTCCCGGGTCATCACCTCGGACAGCTGGGTGAACCGGTCCACGCCCTGGCACTGCCCGTCGGTGACGACGCCGACCGGCGAACCGTCCTCGACCACCACGACGATCCCGTGCGCGCGCTTGGTGAGCAGCGACAGCGCCTCGCCGACCGTGGAGGAGGGGGCGAGCGTGATCGGGGTGTCGTACACCGGGTGCCGGTGCTTCACCCACGAGACGACCTCGGCGACGACGTCGACCGGGATGTCCTGCGGCAGCACGGCCAGACCGCCCCGGCGGGCCGTGGTCTCGGCCATCCGCCGTCCCGAGATCGCGGTCATGTTGGCGACGACGATCGGGATGGTCGTGCCCACGCGGTCCGGCGTGGTCAGGTCGACCTCGAGCCGGGAACCCACGGTCGAGTGGTTGGGCACCATGAAGACGTCGGCGTACGTGAGGTCGTGGTCGGGCCGCTGCAGGAAGCGCATGGGCCCAGTGTCCCTGACGGACGCGGCCGGTCGAGACCGAACCATGCCAACTCGTGGCCATCGGGTGCCGACCGCCACGGGTGCGCATGGGTCGGGGTGGTGGCAGGCGCTCGGCGGTGCCGCCTCCGGGCGGCAGCGTGGCGATCCGGCACGGGTCCAACGGGTCGGCTCCCTTTCGGCAGAACTCGCCCGGTCGCGCGACCCGGTCTCACCCGATGCGATCGCTAGCGTCCGTCGGGAACGGGCTCCCGGCAGGTGGTCTCCCGTCGAGCCGGAGATCGAGGGGGTGGGGTGGCGTGCCGCTCGCGCGCAGATCCGGACGACGTCGCGGCGCCGTCCTCGCCGCCGCCGTCGCGGCGGCCCTCCTGGGCCCCCTGCTCGGCGGCTCGTCGGCGTCGGCGGACGTGGACAAGACGGGGGTCCGTGCGCTCACCACGCAGACCGCCGCCGTCGTCCCGGGCCAGACCGCCTGGCTGTCGGTGGTGTGGACCGCCGACCAGACGGTGACGAACTGGTCGACGACGGTGACCGCTCCTCCCGGGGTGACCGTCAGCTACCCGACCACGCGGGGCGGGTCGGACACCTCGCTCTACGGCTCGGAGACGCTCGTCGGCAGCACGCGCGACTTCACCGCCGTGAAGCTGCAGGTGCCCTACGCGCAGCGGACGTCGTTCCCGCTCACCGTCGTGTCGACCTACACCAGCACCTGCGGGGACAACGGCCAGTGCAAGGAGGTCGGGGGTGGCAACGACGACAAGGCCCGCGACTTCAGCACGACCGCCACCGTCACCGTCCCGGTCGTCCCCGCCGCCGGGCCGGAGTTCACGCAGGGCACGACCACCCTGACGGTGCCGGCGGGGAGCGACGCCTTCGCGCAGCTCGCCTTCAGTGCCGGGCAGGCCGATCTCGCCGACTTCACCGTCCGCGCCGGGCGGCTGCCCGCGGGGCTCGCGGTGGCCTACCCCGGCGACGCGACGGTCAGCCGGCCCGCGGAAGGCGCCGCGCTGATCGGGCGCACCACCGACCAGGTCGCCCTCCGGTTCGACACCACGGGCACGGCCCCGGGCACCTACACCGTGCCGCTCGTCATCACCTACACCGCGGCCACGCCGCGGACCGCTCCCGGGACGGTGACCCTTGTCGTGCAGTGACCGCCGCCTGGCCCGCGCCGTCGTCACCCTGGCCGCGCTGGCGGTCCTCGGGAGCACGGCCGCCTGCGGGGCGGACGCCACGGCCGAGGCCGCACCGGCGACGTCGTCCGGGACGCCGGCCGACGCGGACACCGGCCGGATCGCCGAGGTCGAGTTCGCCCGGCAGTGCACGGTCGCGTCGGTGAACTACGCCGACGAGTCGCAGTTCACGACCGACCTCGACGCCCGGCTGGCCGCCGCCGGCTTCACGCACCAGCAGTGGAAGCAGTGGCACGACGCCCTGGTGGACTCGCCGGAGCTGGTCGCCCAGTTCGCGCAGATCGGCGAGGCGGGCTGCCCCGCGGGCTAGGAGCCTGCGGGCACCAGCCGCTCGGCGGACGCGGGGGCACCGGAGAAGCCCACCCGGGGCATCGCCGTCCACACCGGCGTCCGGCGGGTGAGCGCTGCCACGAGGCCGCGCAGGCGGTACCAGGAGTGCGCCCAGCGGAACCAGAGGTGCTCCACGACGGCGGCCCCCATCAGGCCGAGCAGGTCGCGGCCCCGGCCGTACCGGTGGTAGGTGAGCTCCTCGACCGCGATCGCGGTGGCCGACAGCAGGATGCCCAACGCGATGGCGAGCACCAGCACCGCTCCCGCGACGGCCGGCTCGACCAGCCCCAGGACCAGCGAGGTCACGACCGCGGCGAGACCGATCAGCTCGATCACCGGGCCGAGCAGCTCGAAGAGCAGGAAGAAGGGCAGGGCCAGCACCCCGATGGGGCCGTAGCGCGGGTTGCCGATCATCCGGCGGTGCTTCCAGAGCAGCTGGCCCAGGCCGTGCGACCAGCGCGTGCGCTGCCGGCCCAGGACCTGCCAGCTCTCCGGCACCTCGGTCCAGCACACCGTCTGCGGGACGAAGACCACGCGGTGCGGACGCCGGTTGCGGCGCAGGTGCTCCTGGATCGTGACGACCAGTTCGGCATCCTCGGCCAGCGAGAGCGGGTCCATGCCGCCGACCTCGAGCACGACGTCGCGGCGGAAGAGCCCGAAGGCGCCGGAGATGATGAGCAGCGCCTGCGCGTCGGCCCAGCCGGTCCGGCCGAGCAGGAACGACCGCAGGTACTCCAGCACCTGCACGCGCACCACCCAGCGGCGGGACAACCGCGGCTCGAGCATCGTCCCGCGGTCGGTGAGCGCGCCGTTGGCCGCCCGGATGACCCCACCCGCCGCGACCACGTTGTCCGGGTCCTCGACGAAGGGGCGCGAGACCTGCAGGAGCGCCTCCGTCTCCAGGAGCGAGTCGGCGTCGACCATGCAGACCAGTGGATGCCGGGCATGGTTGAGCGCGGCGTTGAGCGCGTCCGACCGCCGGCCGACGCTCGTCTTGCGGATGACGAGCAGCGGGTCGCCGGTGGTCGCGCGGTGCACGGAGAGGATCTCGCCGTCGACGGGCAGGTCCGCGGTGGGCCGCGGCGTCACCTCCCGCAACGCGTAGCGCTCGGCGACCAGGGCGAACGTGCGGTCGGTGGAGCCGTCGTCGACGAGCACGACCTCGAGGGCCGGGTACTTCTGGCCCAGCGCGGCGGACAGCGTGTCGAGGATGCCGGCCTCCTCGTCGTGCGCGGGCACGAGGATCGACACGGCCGGCGTGAGCGGGCTGGCGAAGGTCTCGTCGTGGCCCTCGACCCCGCGCCAGTTCCGGTTGCGCCAGACCCGCCGCGCGCCGGCCAGCACCAGCAGCAGCGTGACCAGGTGGAACAGCGCGACGTGGGCCGTGAGCACCCAGCCGGCGAGCAGCAGGGCGTCGCCCAGGGTCTCGCGCATCAGCGCGCTCCGGCCAGGGGGCGCGCGGAGCCCAGGGGTGCCGCGTCGAGCGCGGCGCGGGCCGCCGGAGCCGCGGGGCCGTCGAGCGCCCCGAGGGCCCGCAGTCGGTCGCGCCCTTCCGGGGTGATCGAGGCCAGCGCGTCGGCGCAGGCGGTGCGCACGCGCAGGTCGGCCGCGGACATGCCGGCGGCGAGCGCCGGCACGGAGTCGGGGTCCCCGATGCGGCCCAGCGCCTCGGCGGCCGCCGCCCGCAGCGCGGGTTCGACGGCGAGCACGGTGACCCGGGCGAGGGCGCCGGTGGCCTGCGGGGCACCGATGCGTCCCAGGGCCCCGGCCGCGGCGAGGCGTACCTCGGCCGGCGCACCGGCGTCGTCGAGCGCGGCGGTGAGTGCGGCCGTGGCGGGGAGGTCGCCGTGCAGCCCGAGCAGGCTGGCGGACAGCGCCCGCGCGGGCGCGGTGCCGGAGTCCAGCGCGGTGCGCAGCGCGGGGAGGGCGGGCGTTCCGAGGTCGAGCAGCGCCATGCCGACGATGCCCGACGGCACCGCCCGCCCGGTGGTCAGCGCCGCCAGGAGGTCCGGCACGGCGGCGACGTCGCCGGTCTTGCCGAGCGCACGGGTGGCGGCGGAGCGGACGTCGGGGGAGCGGTCCTCGAGCAGGGTGACCAGGTCGGGGGTGTGCCGGGTGCTGCCCGTGGCGCCGAGCAGCATCGCGGCCCGCCCGCGACGCCACGGCGCCCGCGCGGAGAGCTGTTCCGAGGCGCGATCGACCACGCCCCGGGCGACCAGGAGGTCGCGCAGCACCTGGCGGTCGCTGCCCCGCAGCTGGGGGAGGAGGTGCAGGACGACGTCGTCGAGCACGGCCGGTGCGTCGGCGAGCGCCTCGGCGGTCTGCTCCCCGTCGAGCAGGGTGTAGACGAGGGGGGTGAGCTCGGCGCGACGGGCGGCGTCCCGCCGCTCCCCGCGGCGGCGGGCCACGTGCGCACCGCCGACCGAGAGGAGCAGCAGCACGACCAGGCCGGTCACCCCCGTGCTGGTGAGCAGCAGGGGACCGGGCAGGTCGGTCACGCCGGGATGCTGCCGGGTGGCAGCGCGGCGGTGACGCGGCTGATCAGCTCGCGCGTGCTGAACGGCTTGGCGACGAAATCGGTCGCGCCCGCGGCGAAGCCGCGCTCCAGGTCGGGCTCCTGCGCCTTGGCGGTGAGCAGCAGGACCGGGGTGCGGGCCAGGCCGGGATCGGCGTCCGAGCGCAGCGCCGCGCAGACCTCGAGGCCGTTCATCCGCGGCATCATCCAGTCGAGCACGACCAGGTCGGGGCGGAGCTGCCGGGCGGCGGCCAGGCCTGCCTCCCCGTCGGATTCGACCGAGACCTCGAGGCCCAGCCGGCCGAGCCGGAAGGCGACGAGGTCGGCGATCACGGGGTCGTCGTCGACGACCAGGACGTGGCTCATGGGGCTCCGATCGGGAAGGGTGGGGCACGATGGGCATCGGCACGACCGATCGAGAGCTGTAGGGCCGGCTCGCCTTCACACCGGTGGGCCCGCGGCCGAAAGCCGGGCGTGCCCCTCTCCACCCCCGGCCGTGCCGAGTCCGATGCGCGGCCGCTGCGGGCGCTGCTGCGCCGCCCCCTCGCCGTCGGCCTCGCCGCCCTGACGGCGGTGGCGCTCACCACGGTCGGCCTGGCCGTCGTCGTGCTCACCCTGCTGGGCGAGCGGGTCGACCGGGCGAACGGCCTGCTCAGTGCACTCCAGGACGGGCACATCGCGATGCTCAACCAGGAGACCGGGCTGCGCGGCTTCCTGGTCACCCGCGAGGCCCGCTTCCTGGAGCCCTACTACAAGGGCGCGGCCGACCTGGCGCAGGCCGACGCCACGCTGATCGAGCTCGGCGGGGACGACGACGCGCTGGCCGGCACGCTGGCCGAGCTGCAGGCGGCCGAGGAGCGCTTCATCACCGGGTGGGTGCAGCCGGTCCTCACCCGCCAGCCCGCCATCGGGGACACCGTCGCGCTCGCCGAGCTGCTGAGCCGCGACAAGTCGCTGTTCGACGCCTACCGCGAGGTCGAGCAGGAGGCGCGGGTCCTGGTCGAGGAGCAGCGCCGCGAGGCGATGAACCTGCAGCGCGTCGTCGTCGTGACCGGTGCCGCGCTGAGCCTGGCGGTCGCCGGCATCGTGGCCGTGGCCTTCCGCCGGGCCAACCGGAAGCTGGCGGAGACGCTGCTGCCGCCGACCCAGCGCGTGCGCGACACGCTCGCCGCGCTCGCGGCGGGGGACGTCGAGCGCCGCGTCACCGAGTCCGGCCCGGCCGAGCTGCGCGACATCGCCGGCGACATCAACGTGCTGGGGCAGGCGCTGCACGACCGCAACACCCTGGTGGCCGCTCGCGAGGAGGAGCTCGTCGCCGCGCGGGACGACGCGGAGCGCGCCGGCCAGGCCAAGACCGCCTTCCTCGCGACGATGAGCCACGAGATCCGGACGCCGCTCAACGCCGTCCTCGGGCTCACCGACCTGCTGCTCACCACGGAACTCACCGCGGAGCAGCGCAGCCACCTGGAGACGGTGGCCAGCAGCGGCGACGCGCTGCTCATGCTGATCAACGACATCCTCGACTTCTCCAAGATCGAGGCCGGTGAGCTCGACCTCGAGCAGGCCCCGTTCCAGCTCGACGACGTCGTGTACGACGTCGCCCAGCTCCTGGCCCCGCAGGCGGCGGGCAAGGGCCTGGACCTCCTGGTCGACATCCCCGGTGACGGCGGCTGGCGCGTGGTCGGGGACAGCGCCCGGCTCCGGCAGATCGTGATCAACCTGGTCGGCAACGCGGTGAAGTTCACCTCCTCGGGCCAGGTCGTCGTCGTCCTCACCGGCGTCGGGGACGTCGACGGCACCCTGCTGTGCCGGCTCTCCGTGATCGACACCGGCATCGGCATCGACCCGGAACAGCAGGGCCGCCTGTTCCGGTCGTTCAGCCAGGGCGACGCCTCCATCACCCGTTCCTACGGCGGCACGGGCCTCGGTCTGGCCATCAGCCAGCGGATCGCACACGCCATGGGCGGGGCGATCGCCGTGTACAGCGACCCCGGGGCGGGGTCCACCTTCACCGTCAGCGTGCGCCTCGCCCTGGCGCCCGCCGCCCCGGAGAGCGACGCCTCGACCGACCTCGTCGGCCGCCGGCTGCTCGTCGTGGACGACAACGTGACGAACCTGCGCATCGTGGAGCACCAGCTGGAGCGCTTCGGTGCCGGCGCCGTGCTCGTCGAGTCCGGCGAGGAGGCACTCGGCCTCATCGACGCCGGTGAGCGGTTCGACGCCTGTCTCCTGGACCTGCACATGCCCGGCATGGACGGGGAGGAGCTGGCCGCCAGACTGCGGGCCCAACCGGCCTCCGCCGGGACGCCGCTGGTGCTCCTCAGCAGTTCGACGGTCCTGCACGCATCCGGCCCGACGCCGTTCGACGCGCGGCTGCACAAGCCGGTCCGGCCCGCACGCCTCCTCGAGACCCTGCTGTCCGTCCTCCGGACCGGTGGCGGACCGGGCGCGGAAGCAGCGGGCGGTCCGGGCCCGCGGCCGCGGGGCGAGCGGCTGAGCGTTCTGGTCGCCGAGGACCACGAGGTGAACGCCCACCTCATCGGCCTCTACCTCCAGCAGCTGGGGCACGCCTGCGAGCGCGTCTCCAACGGGCAGGAGGCGGTCGAGGCCGTGCAGCGGTCGGCCTACGACGTCGTCCTGATGGACGCCCAGATGCCCGTGATGGGCGGGGTGGACGCCACGACGGCGATCCGGCAGCTGTCGATCGTCCAGCCGCGGATCGTCGCCGTGACCGCCAGCGTGCTCGCCAGCGACCGCACCGCCTTCCTCCGCGCCGGGGCCGACGAGTTCCTCACCAAGCCGGTGCGCCTGGCCACGCTCGACGCGACCCTCCGACGCTTCGCCCCGGCGGGACGGTCCGCGGCCGGCCCCGCCCCCTCGGCACCGGCCCTGCCCGTGCCGCGCCGCGGCGAGGCCGCGGACGGCGTCCTGGACGGGGAGACGGTCGAGGAGCTCCGGGACCTCGGGGAGGACGCCTTCGCGCACCTCTACGGCACGTACGCCGACGGCCTGCCCGGCACGCTCGCTGCACTGGCCGCCGCCGCGCGGGCCGGGGCCTGGTCCGAGGACGACGAACGGTCCGTTCCCCGGCTGGCGCACCGGCTCAAGGGCAGCAGCGCGGCGATGGGCGCGAGCCGGATGGCCGAGCTGTGCCAGCTCCTGCAGACCGGTGCCGGCGCGACCTCCGAGCTGGACCGGGCACTGACCCAGCTGCAGGAGGAGGGGGTGCGGGTGCAGGCGGCCGTCACGGCTCTGCTGGGAGCGGCGCACTGACCTCGGGCGGGCATGCCGCCCCCCTCCGTACGATCGGGCGCGTGATCGACCTGCGATTCGTGCGCGAGAACCCCGAGCTCGTCCGTGCCAGCCAGCGGGCCCGGGGAGCCGACGAGTCCCTGGTCGACACGCTCCTGGCCGCGGACGTGGCCCGCCGCGAGGCGGCCCGGCGGGGTGACGACCTGCGCGGAGAGCAGAAGGCCGCCTCCCAGGCGGTGAAGAAAGCTACGGCGGAGGAGCGGCCCGCCGTCCTGGAGCGGGCCAAGGCGCTGGCCGCCGAGGTGAAGCAGGCCGAGGAGGCCCAGCGCGAGGCCGACGCCGCGCTGCGCGACGTGCACCTGCGGATACCCAACGTCGTCCACGACGACGTCCCGCCCGGCGGTGAGGACGACGCCGTGACGTTGCGCACCGTCGGTGAGGTGCCCATCTACGACTTCCCGGTGCGCGACCACATCCAGATCGGCGAGGCCCTCGGGGCGATCGACATGGAGCGCGGCGCCAAGGTGTCCGGCTCCCGCTTCTACTTCCTCACCGGCCCCGGCGCGCTGCTCGAGTTCGCGCTCGCCCAGCTGGCCATCAGCCGCGCCGTCGCCGCCGGGTTCACCCCCGTCATCGCCCCCGCACTGGTCAAGCCGAGCGCCATGGAGGGCACCGGCTTCCTCGGCGAGCACGACGAGGAGGTGTACCGGATCGAGCGTGACGACCTCTACCTCGTCGGCACCTCCGAGGTGGCGCTGGCCGGCATGCACGCCGACGAGGTGCTCGACCTGTCCACGGGGCCGAAGCGCTACGCGGGCTGGTCGTCCTGCTTCCGCCGCGAGGCCGGCTCCTACGGCAAGGACACCCGCGGCATCATCCGCGTGCACTGGTTCGACAAGGTCGAGATGTTCAGCTTCTGTGCACCCGAGGACGCTGCCGCCGAGCACCTGCGTCTGCTGCAGTGGGAGGAGGAGTTCCTCCAGGCGCTGGAGCTGCCCTACCGGGTGGTCGACATCGCCGCCGGTGACCTGGGCACGAGCGCCGCCCGCAAGTACGACATCGAGGCGTGGTTCCCCACCCAGGGCACCTACCGGGAGCTCACCTCGACGTCGGACTGCACCACCTTCCAGGCCCGGAGGCTGACCATCCGCTACCGCGACGCGGACGGGAAGAACCAGACCGCGGCCACGCTCAACGGCACGCTGTGCGCCATCGCCCGCACCATCGCCTGCCTCCTCGAGGTGCACCAGCGCGCCGACGGCTCGGTCCACGTGCCGGTGGCGCTGCGCCCGTGGCTGGGCGGGGTGGAGGCGCTGACCCCGGGCATGACGCTGGTCGCGCCGGTGCCTCCCGCATGACCGCACGCCCGCCGCGGGTGATCCCGCCGCACGGGATCCTCGAGGGCGCCCACCGGGTGGTCGAGCTCGGCGAGGTCGGCCCGTGGCGGCCGAAGCTCGTGGCCAGCGACCTCGACGGCACGCTGCTCACCGCCGACGGCACCGTCAGTCCGCGCACCCGCGCCGCGCTCGAGGCCTGCTGGGACGCCGGCATCCCCGTCATCGGCGTCACCGGGCGCGGCCCGCGGCTGCTCGACAGCGTGAAGGCGGCCCTGGCACACCGGGGCATCGCCGTCCTGTCGCAGGGCGGTTTCGTCGTCGACCTCGAACGCGACGAGGTGCTGCGCGCCGTCGCCCTGCCGCGCGAGCAGGCGCTGCGGGTGATCGAGCAGATCGAGCGGGTCGCGGGCGACGTCGTCCTCGCCGTCGAGGAGGCCGCCGAGCAGGGCCAGGTGCACGCGCGGCTGCGTGTGCAGCACGGTTTCGGCTGGCCCTACCCCGAGCCCAGCTCGTTGCTGTCCCGCGACGAGGTGCTGCCGCCCGGCGCCGTCCTCAAGGCCTTCCTCCGCTCCGCCACCCACGACCAGGACCAGCTGCTCGCCCTGGCCCGGGAGGTGGTCGACCCCGCCGACGCCGAGGTCACGCACGCCGGCCTGGGCTTCATCGAGGTGCTGCCGCCGGGGATCACCAAGGCCAGCGGCCTGCAGCTGGCCCTGGACCGGTACGGCGTGGGGTTCGGCGACGTCCTGGTCTTCGGCGACATGCCCAACGACCTGCCGATGCTCGGGGCCGTCCAGGACGCCGGCGGCCGCGCGGTGGCCGTGGCCAACGCGCACCCGAGCGTCCGGGCACTCACCTCCGACGTCACGAGCGGCCACCAGGTCGACGGCGTCGCCCGTTACCTGGAAGCGGTACTCGCCGATGTCTGACCGGTTGCGCGATGTCTGACTGGAGGCCCCGGCTGATCGCCAGCGACATGGACGGCACACTGCTGAGCTCCGACGACACCGTCAGCGCGGCGACGGTCGCCGAGATCGACCGCTGGCGCGACGGCGGGGTGCCCTTCGTCCTCGCCACCGGACGCCCGCCGCGCTGGATGCACCGCATCCGGAAGGTGCTCGGCGCGGGCACGGCGGTCTGCTGCAACGGCGCGGTCCTCCTGGACCTGGAGACCTTCGAGATCACCCACGAGGAGCCGGTGCACCCCGACGTCCTCCGGTCCGTCACCGACGAGCTGCGCCGGCGCCAGCCCGGGACCTGGTTCGCGGTGGAGTACGGGCTGGAGTTCCGTCACGAGCCGATCTACAAACCACGGTGGGACGTCGACGCGCCCGGTGTCGCGGAGGCGACGCTGGAGGAGATGGTGGGCCAGCCGGTCGCCAAGCTGCTGGCCCGCCACGAGGACCTGCCGCGGGACGAGTTCGTCGCGCTGGTGGAGGAGGTCATCGGCGAGCAGGCGACGGTCACCTGCTCCTCGACCGACGCCCTCGCGGAGATCTCCGGCATCGGCGTGACGAAGGCGTCCGGGCTGGCCGCCGTCGCTGATCGCCACGGCGTCGGGCCGGAGGACGTCGTCGTCTTCGGGGACATGCCCAACGACATCGCCGCGTTCGAGTGGGCACGGAACGCGGGCGGTCGCGCGGTGGCGATGGCGCACGCCCACCCGGACCTGCTCGCCGTCGCCACCGACGTCACGGTCGGCAACGACGAGGACGGCGTCGCCGCGTTCCTGGCGTCGCTCTGACCGCTTCTGCTCAACTTCCGGCCCCGACCGCCGATAGGCCATGCGACGGAGTCGCACGAGCAGTCGGTACAGGAAGCGGGCAAGGGATGAACCAGGTGGACGACCACGGAGGCCGCACGGACGCGGAGGCCCCGGAGGAACCGGCGGCGGGTGCCCGCGGCGTCCGCTTCGGCCTGCGCAGCCGGATGCTCGGCGCGATCCTCGTCGTCGCGCTGACCACCGTCGGCGTCGGCGCCTTCGGCATCAACCGGATGTCGGCGCTGAGCGACAACGCCCAGCAGGTGTACGACCGCGGCGCGGTCCCCCTGGACGGCCTGCGCCAGCTGGAGGCCGACTGGTGGCAGCTGTCGGCCAACATCGCCCGGGCGGCCATCCCGACGCTGCCGCCGGCCACCATCGAGAAGGCGCAGGCGGGCGCCGCCGAGTACATGCAGATCCTCGGCGACCGGATCGCCACGGTCGAGGACATGCCGCTGTCCCCGGACACGCGGGCGGCGTTCACCGACTTCTCCACCGCGGTCTCGACCTACCTCCCGGCGCTGGCCGAGCTGCAGAGCGGCACGCTCACCGACAACCCCGCGCGGGCCGGGGAGCTGCTCAACATCATGGGCGAGAACGAGGTGATCATCAAGGAGTCGATCATCACCGCCACCGAGGCGGCCTCGGCGGAGGCGTCGGCGACGGCCGCCCGGGCAGCGGACGCCTACGCGACCGGGCGCAACCTCACCATCGGCATCATGGTCGCCGGGCTGCTGATCAGCGTGCTGCTGGCCATCGTCGTCTCCCGCGGCGTCACCCGCCCGGTGCAGCGCATCCGCGAGGTCCTCGGCCTCGTCGCGGCCGGGGACATGACCGTCCGGGCCGGCCGGACCGGAGGCGCCGAGCTGGGCGAGATGGCCCGGTCGCTGGACGAGACCCTCGACGCCATCGGGCACGTCCTGCTGCTGGTCGGCGACTCCTCCACCCGGCTGGCCGCGGCGTCGCAGCAGCTCAGCGGAGCCGCGGAGGGCATGCGGCAGAACGCGGAGACCGCCGCCGGCCAGGCCGACGAGGTCGTCAGCTCCGCGAGCGCCGTCGCCTCCAGCGTCGACACGGTGGCCACCGGGTCCTCGCAGATGGAGTCGGCGATCCGCGAGATCGCGCACAACGCCACCGAGGCCGCCCGGGTGGCCGGTCAGGCCGTGTCGGTCGCTGAGAACACCACGAAGACGGTCGGCAAGCTCGGCGACTCCTCGCAGGAGATCGCCACGGTCATCAAGCTGATCAACGGCATCGCCGAGCAGACCAACCTGCTGGCGCTCAACGCCACGATCGAGGCGGCACGGGCCGGCGAGGCGGGCAAGGGCTTCGCCGTCGTCGCCAGCGAGGTCAAGGAGCTGGCGCAGGAGACCGCGCGGGCCACCGAGGACATCTCCAAGCGGGTCGAGGCCATCCAGGCCGACACCGCCGGCGCGGTCGACGCGATCAGCCAGATCTCCACGGTGATCGGGGAGATCAACGACTTCCAGGCGACCATCGCCGCGGCGGTCGAGGAGCAGACCGCGACCACCAACGAGATGAACCGCAACGTCGCCGAGGCGGCCAGCGGCACCCAGGGCATCGCTGCGGCGATCTCGGGGCTGGCCGCGGGCACGCAGGAGACCAACCAGCGGGTGGCCGACGCCCAGTCCGCGGCGGGCGAGCTGGCCCGCATGAGCGGCGAGCTGCAGGAGGCCGTCGGGCGCTTCAAGGTCTGACCCGCTGGGATCAGGTGACCTGATCGTCGAGCGTCCTCCCTCACGGTGCACGGTGAGGGAGGACGCTCTGCGTTGAGGGAGGACGCGTCCCCGGCGGGGCCGGCGGTCAGGCGACCGCGCCGCCGGCGCCGGCGCCCGGCTCCGGGCGACGCACGACGCGGAAGCGCCGGGGGCCGGTGAACGGCTGGGACAGCAGTCCCCTGAGGCGTTCGACGGGCCCGTCGAGTCGCGGGAGATCTGCCTGGACGATGCGGACCGTTCGCACGTCGAGGTCCCGGAGCTTGTCCTCCCGGCGCTTCTCCTCCCACGCCACCTCCGCGGGTGTACGGCCCCCGCGCGGGTCGTCGTACTTGACGCGGCCGTCGAACTCCAGGGCGACGCAGGCGTCCTCGTACCAACCGTCCACCCGTGCGACGAAGCCGTGCGGCCCGTGCAGCTCCGCCTGCAGTTCGGGACACGGCAGGCCCGCCCTCACGATGGCCAGGCGCCCCCGCGTCTCGAGCGGCGACTCGGCTCGGCCGTCGGCCAGTCCCACGGCGCGCGCCGCGTTCCCGATGCCTAGCCAGTGGCTCTGCCGGAGGATCGCGGCCGCCAGATCCGCGCGCAGCA
The DNA here is from genome assembly GCF_031845325.1 of Blastococcus goldschmidtiae. NCBI lineage: Bacteria > Bacillati > Actinomycetota > Actinomycetes > Geodermatophilales > Geodermatophilaceae > Blastococcus > Blastococcus goldschmidtiae. The sequence goes on from NZ_JAVREI010000024.1 coordinate 25,447, forward strand.
CCCGCTGCTCGAACAGGGCGGCGTCGAGGGCGACGACGGCGTCGGTGAGTGGCCACTCCCGGGCGCAGTCGATGAGCGTGCGGGCTGCGCTCGTCACGGCGAAGGCGGAGGCGACGACGACGTCCTCGGGAGGCAGCTCGGCTGCGGCGATCCGGTAGCCCCTGCCCGTCCGCCACTGATCGGCATGCGTGAGCCGGACGACGTCGTCGACCTGTCGCGGTAGGACCAGTCGGTGGAACCTCGCCGCCGACGAGTGGCTGACCACCGGCCCGGCCCCCAGCACGGTGACCGCGGCGAGGGTGTCCAGAAGGTGCCGAGCGCGGCCGTCGGCCGCAACGACGGCCCAGACGTCGGCCGGCACGTAGACGCCGCGACGCAGCCGGTGCCACGCGCCCGAGACGACGGCGGCGCGGATCTCGTCCGGGCGGTAGCCGGCCCGGCGCGCGTCGGCCACGGTGAACACGCCTCCGCGGCGCCGGGCGGCGAACTCCAGATCTGGATGCACGCCCTCACCCTCGGGATGGCGCGGCCAGAGCGGAACGGGCCCGACGAATCTGTGGACAACCACCGTCCACCCTCACCGCGGAGCGTCCTCCCTCACCGCCGGCGGTGAGGGAGGACGCTCGATGATCAGGTCACCTGATCCCAGCGGGGAGTCCCTGCGCTACAGGTACTGGCCGCCGCCGGGGCGGAAGTCCTGCTGGGCGCCGCCGCCGGGCTGACCGCCCGGCAGCGCCTTGCGGCGGACCTCCTCCAGCTGCGCCCGCGCGGCCATCTGCTGGGCGAACAGCGCCGTCTGGATGCCGTGGAAGACGCCTTCGAGCCAGCCCACCAGCTGGGCCTGGGCGATGCGCAGCTCGGCATCGGAGGGCGTCTGGTCCTCGCTGAAGGGCAGCGTGATGCGCTCCAGCTCCTCGCGCAGCTCGGGGGCCAGACCCTGCTCGAGCTCGCGGATCGACGAGGCGTGGATGTCGCGCAGCCGGTTGCGGCTGGCGTCGTCCAGAGGTGCGGCGCGCACCTCCTCGAGCAGCTGCTTGATCATGGTGCCGATCCGCATGACCTTCGCGGGCTGCTCCACCATCTCGCCGACCTGCATCGCGCCGTCGCCGTCCTCGCCCTGCGCCGTGCCCATCGGGAGGGTGCCCACGGGCTGGCCGTCGGGTCCCACGACGACGACCTGCTGCGGACGTTCGCTGCCGTTGCCGGGTGCAGTCATGGCTCCATCCTGCCCCGCCCACGCCGAGCCCGAACGCAAGGTCCGCCGCCGCTCCGCCAGGCGGATGGGGACAACTAGGGTGCCCAGCATGGAGGCCGGGCTCGACGTCGCTCGGGTCCGCGGCCTCTTCCCCGCGCTGGCCGACGGCCACGTCCACGTCGAGAGTCCCGGCGGTGCGCTGCTGCCCGAGGACGTCGCCCGGGCGGTCGGTCACGTGCTGCGGATGCCCGTCGCCGAGCGGGGTGGGGTGTTCGCCGCCTCGGCGCGGGCCGAGGGCCTGGTCGCCGGTGCCCGCGCGGCGGTGGCCGACCTGGTCGGCGGTGTCGCCGGCGGCGTCGTCCTGGGCGCGAGCATGACGGCGGTGACGTACGCGATGGCCCGGGCGATCGCCAAGACGTGGCGGTCGGGCGACGAGATCGTGGTGAGCCGGCTCGACCACGACGCCAACATCCGGCCGTGGGTCCAGCTGGCCGCGGAGCGCGGTGTGGCCGTGCGCTGGGCCGAGGTGGACATCGAGACCGGTGAGCTGCCTGCCTGGCAGTACGACGACCTGCTCGGCCCGCGGACCCGCCTGGTGGCGCTCACCGCGGCGAGCAGCGCGATCGGCACCTGCCCGGAGGTCGCCGAGATCTCGCACCGGGCGCACGCGGTGGGGGCGATGGTCTACGTCGACGCCTCCCACGCCGCCCCGCACATGTACCTGGACCGCACGGCCATGGGGGCGGACTTCGTCGCCCTGTCGGCGTCGAAGTGGTGCGGCCCGCACGTGGGCGCGGTGGTGGCCGATCCGCAGCTGCTGGCCCACCTGCACCCGGACAAGCTGCTGCCGATGTCGGACAAGGTCCCCGACCGCTTCGAGGCCGGTGCCGCCCCCTACGAGCTGTACGCGGGGGTCTCCGCCGCCGTCGACCACCTCGCCGCCCTGGACGGCGGGGCGACCGGCTCCCGCAGGGACCGGCTGCGGTCCTCCATGGCGGCGGTCGCCCGGTACGAGGGGGAGCTGTTCGGCTGGCTGGACGACGCGCTGCGCGCGATGCGCCACGTGCAGGTGCTGGGCCGGCCGGTGCGGACGACGCCGACGCTGGCGTTCCGCGTCGAGGGCATGCGCCCCCGGCAGGTGGCCGCCGAGCTCAACCGCCAGGGGATCTGCGTCTGGGACGGCGACGCCTACGCCCGCGAGCTGTTCGACGCCTTCGGGGTCACCGAGGACGGCGGCGTCGTCCGGGTCGGGCTGATGCACTACAACACCCCGGACGAGGTCGGCCTGGTCATCGACGCGGTCGCCGCGCTGCGCCCGCGCCCGGTGCCCCGCCCCCGCTGAAGAAGGACCCCGTCCTCACCCCTCGCACGCTCGGGGCGAGCCTCGGGACGGGGCCTAGTCGGCGGGCAGCAGCAGGACCTTGCCGACGTGCTCGCTGGCCTCCACGACCCGGTGCGCCTCGGCCGCCCGCGACATCGGCAGCCGCCGGTCGACGATCGGGCGGATCGTGCCGCGCTCGACGTCCGGCCACACGTCACGCCGCACCGCGTCGATGATCTCGGCCTTGCCGCCGTGCCCGGTCGCCGGGCGGGAGCGCAGCGCGGTGGCGTGCACCGAGGCCCGCTTGGTCAGCAGCTTCCCGATGTTGAGCTCGGCCTTGCTGCCGCCCTGCATCCCGATGATCACCAGCCGTCCGCCGACGGCGAGGGCGTCGACGTTGCGGTCCAGGTACTTGGCGCCCATGTTGTCCAGGACGACGTCCACCCCGCGCCCGTCCGTCGCCTCGCGCACCCGCTCGACGAAGTCCTCGTCGCGGTAGTTGATCGCGACCTCGGCGCCCAGCTCGCGGCAGACGTCCAGCTTGGCCTGCGTGCCGGCCGTGGTGAACACCCGTGCGCCGGCCCGGGCGGCCAGCTGGATGGCCATCGTGCCGATGCCGCTCGAGCCCCCGTGCACCAGGAAGCTGTCGCCGCGGGAGAGGCCGGCGAGCAGGAAGACGTTGGACCAGACGGTGCAGACGACCTCGGGCAGCGCCGCGGCGGTCGCCAGCTCGACGCCGGAGGGCTTGGGCAGCAGCTGCCCGGCCGGGACGGCGACGCGCTCGGCGTACCCGCCACCGGAGAGCAGCGCGCACACCTCGTCGCCGACCGACCAGCCGAGGACGCCCTCGCCGAGCTCGCTGACGACGCCGCTGCACTCCAGGCCGAGGATCTCGCTGGCGCCCGACGGCTGTGGGTAGAAGCCCTGCCGCTGCATCAGGTCCGCGCGGTTCACCGCGGTGGCGGCGACGTCGACGATCACCTCGCCCGGGCGGCAGACCGGGTCGGGCACCTCCGACCAGCCGAGGACGTCGGGGCTTCCGGGTTCGCTGATCGTCACCGCGCGCATGGCCCGACCCTATGGCCCCCTCCAGGGCACCGCTCCGAGCGTGCGAGGAGCGGGGGGAGGGGGTCCTTCAGCTGCCCCCCGCCGCTCGCAGGCTCGCGTCGGGCCCCGGCAGGGGGCCGGTCGCTCCGGACACCGAGACGCACCGGCCCACGTCGTCCGCACCCGTGGCCAGGCGGGCGAGCACCTCACCGACGGCCCGGCGGGACACCTTCATCCCCTCGACCGACCCGTCGACGGAGCGGGCGGCCGGCTCGTCGCCGTCGGTCAGGTAGACCGGCTGCACGAGCGTCCAGTCCAGGTCACTGCGGCGGACGACGTCCTCCTGCACCTCGTGGTCGGCGATCTGCGGCTTCAGCAGCAGGGCGAAGACCAGCCGGGAGGACAGCGGCAGCTGGTCCCGGGTCTCGCCGACGCCGTACGAGGACTGCACGACCAGGCGTCGCACGCCGTGCTGCCGCATGGCCGCCACGACGGTGGCCGTGCCCCGGGAGCGCACGTCCCCCGGCGTGCCGGCCGGTCCCCGCAGCCGCACCCGCACGGCGCTCTCCGCGATGCCGAGCGCGACGACGACGGCGTCCTGACCGCGGACCGCCGCGTCCGCGTCGGCCGCGAGCGTCGCGTCGCCGTCGACCGGCCAGACGCCCGCCTGCCCGCCGAACACCGTGCTCGCCCGCCGGGCCAGCGCGGTGACCTCGTGCCCGCCGGCGACCAGCCCCTCCACCGCCGCCCGTCCCGTTCCACCCGTTGCTCCCACGACCAACACCTTCATGACCTGCTCCTCCTCCGGTCGTTCGTCGGCGCTGTGCCGACGCCGTCCAGCCTCACCGGGACGACGGGTGCGGAGAATGGCCGTGGATCCCGAAAGCATGACCGTCCGTCCAGCGAGTCCGGACGGTGTCCGATCCAGGGCACGATGGCGCCATGGACGTGGAAGGCGCTCTCCCGTGGGCCCCCATAGACCCGCTCGGCGGCGTGCTGGGCGACCTCCGGATGCGCGGCACCTTCTACTGCCGGGCCGAGGGCATGGCGCCGTGGGGGCTGGAGATGCCCGCGCTGGACGGGTGCATGAGCTTCCACGTGGTCACCGAGGGCAGCTGCCTGCTCGAGGTCGACGGGGAGGTGCACGCGCTGCGGGCCGGCGACCTCGCGCTGGTGCCGCACGGCCGCGGGCACCTGCTGCGCAGCGGGCCGGACGCGCCCATCGCCGGCCGCGCCGACCTGCTGCCGCAGGAGATGCTCGACCCGCACTACTCCGTCCTCCGGCTCGACGGGGGAGGAGAGCCGGCGCGGCTGCTCTGCGGCGTCCTGGAACCCGAGCGGCCCGGGCCGGCGCACCTGCTCGACCTGCTGCCCCCGGTCCTGCTGGTCGAGGGCGATGACCCGGCACGCGGCGGCTGGTTGCCGGTGCTCCTGGGGATGATCACCGACGAGGTGCGCCACGACCGGCCCGGTGCCGAGGCGGTGGTCACCCGGCTGGCCGACGTGGTGGTCATCCAGGCGATCCGAGGCTGGCTGGAGACGGGCGCGACCGGGCCCGGCTGGCTCCGGGCGCTGCGCGATCCGCAGGTCGGCCGGGCGGTGTCGCTCGTGCACCAGGACCCGGGCGCGCCGTGGACGCTGGAGTTGCTGGCCCGCGAGACGCGGATGTCGCGGTCGTCCTTCGCCGCGCGCTTCACCGAGCTCGCCGGGGAGCCCGCGCTGCGCTACGTCACGCGCTGGCGCATGCACCTGGCGACGGCGGAGCTGGCCCGCGGCGCCCGGGTGGGGCAGGTGGCCCGCCGGGTCGGGTACGAGTCGGAGGCGGCGTTCTCCCGGGCCTACCGCCGGGTGACGGGCGTACCGCCGGTGGCGGCGCGCGGCCGTCCGGACGCGGCGGCCGACCGTGCACCGGCCGGCCCGCCCGCGATCGCGCGGGCGTAGGTCACGCGGCCTTCTTCTTCTCGGCGTAGTGCGGCACGTACTCCTGGCCGCTGAGCTCCCGGATCGTCGCCATCAGGGCGTCGGTGGCGGTGCGCACGTCGGCGCCGGTGACGTCGACCGGCGGGCCGAAACGGATGGCGACCGGCGGCCGTCCCCGGCCCAGCAGGTCCCTGGGTCGCACGTCACGGGTGCCGGTGATCCCGACCGGGAGGACGGGGACCCCGCAGCGCTGGGCTAGCCGCAGCGCACCCGTGCGGCCGCGGTACAGCCGTCCGTCGGGTGAGCGGGTCCCCTCGGGGAAGACCGCGACCATGCCGCCCCCCTCGAGCACCGGCACGGCGGACTCGAACGCCGCGTCCGAGGCCGCGCCGCCGTCCCGGTTCACCGGGATGACGCCCAGCCCGTGCATGAGGCCGCGGTTGAGGGCGCCGCGCGGGCCGGTGCCGGTGAAGTACTCGGTCTTGCCCCAGAAGGCGACGTGCCGGGGGAGCACGGCACCCAGGAACAGCTGGTCGGCGAAGGACTGGTGGTTCCCCGCCAGCACGACCCCGCCCTCGGCCGGGACGTGCTCCAGCCCGCTGACCTGTGGCTTCCAGCCGCCGCGGATGGCGGTGCCGACCGTCTGGACGGTGAGCCAGTAGAGCGGGAGCATCGGGGCGTCCTCACGTCAGCCGGGCCCGGCCGCCGCGGGGATCGCGGCGGCCGGGGTCCGGTCGTCTCCGTGCGTTACCCCGGGGAACGCCCCGGTGCACTCCGGTCAGACGCGGGCCTTGAGCTCCTTGCGGAGGATCTTGCCGGCCGCGGACTTCGGCACCTCGTCGATGAACTCGACGAAGCGGATCTTCTTGTGCGGGGCGACCTTCTCGGCCATGTAGGCCATGACGGCCTCCTCGGTGACCTCCGAGCCCTGCGCGCGGACGAGGAACGCCTTGGGCAGCTCCTCACCGCTCTCCTTGTCGGGCACGCCGATGACCGCTGCGTCGGCGATCTCCGGGTGGTTGATCAGCACGGCCTCCAGCTCGGCCGGGGCCACCTGGTAGCCCTTGTACTTGATCAGCTCCTTGACCCGGTCGACGACGGTGTAGATGCCGTTGTCGTCCACGACGGCGACGTCGCCGGTGTGCAGCCACCCCTCGGCGTCGACGGTGGAACGGGTCGCCTCCTCGTTGTTGAGGTAGCCCTTCATCACCTGCGGGCCGCGGACCCACAGCTCGCCGCGCTCGCCCGGTGCGGCGTCCTCACCGGTGGCGGGATCGATCAGCCGGCACTCGGTGTTCGGGATCGCGAAGCCGACCGAGCCCTTGGGCACGGAGACGGAGACGCCGGGGGGCATGGCGTCCAGGTCGGGGGTGGTGTGCGAGACCGGGGACAGCTCGGTCATGCCGTAGCCCTGCCCGACGGTGACGCCGCTGTCGGCGCCCTTGCGCAGCCGCTGCTCGACGGCCAGCGCCAGCTGCTCGTCCAGAGGGGCGGCGCCGGAGAGGATCGACTCCAGCGAGCTCAGGTCGTACTGGTCGACCAGCGGGTGCTTGGCCAGCGCCAGCAGGATGGGCGGCGCCACGAACGCCCGGGTGATCTTGTGGTCCTGGATGGTGCGGAGGAAGTCCTCCAGGTCGAAGCGCGGGAGGGTCACCACCGTGCCGCCCAGCGCCAGGCCCTGGTTCATCAGCACGGTGAGGCCGTAGATGTGGAAGAACGGCAGGACGGCGATGATCCGCTCGTCGGCGCCCGTCTTGAGCAGCGGCAGGCACTGGGTCACGTTGGCCACCAGGTTGCGGTGGGTGAGCATGACGCCCTTGGGCAGGCCCGTGGTGCCGCTGGAGTAGGGCAGCGTGACCAGGTCGTTGGCCGGGTCGATGTCCACCGTGACGCTCGGGGCGTCGGCGCCCAGCAGGTCGAACAGGTTGGCGTGGCCCTCGGCGCCGTCGAGCACCACGATCTCGTCCACCGGGGACTTCTCCACGGCGGCGGACGCCCGGTCCATGAACATCGAGATCGTGATCAGGATCTTCGCGCCCGAGTCCTTGAGCTGGAAGGCGATCTCGTCGGGCGTGTAGAGCGAGTTGATCGGGCTCATGACGCAGCCGGCGGCAGCGATGCCGTGGAAGACCACGGGGAACCACTGCGTGTTGGGGCAGAAGACGGCGACGACGTCGCCCTTGCGCAGGCCGCGGGCGTGCAGGTTGGCCGCGACGCGGTCGACGTAGCCGGCCAGCTGGCCGTGGGTAATCACGTCACCCTTGAGGCCGTCGATGAGCGCGGGGGCGTCGGGCCGCTCCCTGCCGGCGGCGAGGACGGCCTCCGGGACGGACACGTTCGGGATCTCGACGTCGGGATACGGACTGGCCAGTGCCACGGTGCCTCCTCGTTGCTGGTGTGGCGCCAGTCTCACATCCGGCGTGTCCGGCGGCACACGCGGGTTGGTCGCGCTCAGCGCGGCCAGAGCACCGACTGGGTGCAGCGGAACAGGGCGATGGTCTTCCCTGACTCTGCGTTCCGCACCACGGCGTCCCAGACCTGCGTCGTCCGCCCGGCGTGGGCGTTGGTGGCCTCGCAGGTGATCCGCCCCTCGCGCGCCGTGCTCAGGTGGTTGCTCTTGAGCTCGATGGTGGTGAACCCGCTCGAGCCCTCGGGCAGCAGCGCGCGGGTGGGCAGGCCGCAGGAGGTGTCGGCCAGCGTGACCACGGTGCCGGCGTGCAGGTAGCCGTTCGGCGCCAGCAGTTCGGGGCGGACGTCGAGGTGGCTCGTGAGACGGCCGGGCTCGTGGCTGTCGACGACGATGCCCAGCAGCCCGGGGAAGGTGCCCGGCAACAGCGCGTTGAGCTCATCGGCGGTGTGGAATCCCGTGGCGGCCATGGCTGAAACGTAGCCAGCGGTGCCGGAAGCCGGTCCGGGTGGACCGGTCGCGGGGGCCCGGAGGGTCTCCCGACCGGGACATGGGCAACGGCTCAGCGCCAGTGGGGGACGGCTATTGGTGGCGGTGCGGTCCGGAGGACCGCGATGTCATCGCTCAGGCCAGCCCGCGGACCGTGCGCAGCGGCGGCCGGGTGCCCTGGATCGACGCCACCATGTCCAGCGTCTGCCGCGTGGGAGCGACGTCGTGCGCGCGGAACACCCGGGCGCCCAGCCACGCGCTCACCGCCGTGGCGGCCAGGGTGCCGGTGAGCCGCTCCTCCAGCGGCACGCCCAGGGTCTCGCCGACGAAGTCCTTGTTCGACAGCGCCACGAGCACCGGCCAGCCGGTCGCGACCAGCTCGCCCAGCCGCCGGGTGGCCTCCAGCGAGTGCCGGGTGTTCTTGCCGAAGTCGTGCCCGGGGTCGACCAGGACCCGCTCCCGGTCCACCCCCGCGGCGACGGCGGCCTCGGCCAGCGCCGTCGTCCGTCCCACGATGTCGGCGACGACGTCGTCGTACTGCACGCGGTGCGGGCGGGTGCGCGGCGGCAGCCCGCCGGCGTGCGTGCAGACGATCCCGGCGCCGGCCCCGGCGGTGACGGCGGCCAGCTCCGGGTCCACCCCGCCCCAGGCGTCGTTGACGACGTCGGCGCCGGCGGCGAGCGCCTCGCGGGCCACCTCGGCGCGCCAGGTGTCGATCGAGATCGGCAGGGTCGGGTGGGCGGCGCGGATCGCGGCGACCAGGTCCACCGTGCGCCGGATCTCCTCCGCGGCGTCGACGTCCTCACCCGGGGCGGCCTTCACCCCGCCGACGTCGACCATGTCGGCGCCCTCGGCCACGACCTGGTCCACCCGCTCGACGGCGGCGGCCAGCTCGAAGGTCGCCCCGCGGTCGTAGAACGAGTCGGGGGTCCGGTTGACGATCGCCATGACGACGAAAGCGCCGTCCGGCACGTCCAGCGCGCCCAGTCGCAGCAACCCGTTCCTCCTCAGGCTCGCCCGGTGTGGTGGAGTCAGCCAACCAGACATCAGTGGAGGGACGAGCACATGGCGCAGACCACCGTCGACGGCGTCGAGGGCGTGCAGGGGCTGGTCGGGCAGCACCTGGGCTACAGCGACTGGGTGACGATCACGCAGGAGCAGGTGCAGCAGTTCGCCGATGCCACCGGCGACCAGCAGTGGATCCACACCGACCCGGAGCGGGCCAAGGAGCACAGCCCCTTCGGCGGCCCGATCGCGCACGGCTACCTGACGCTGTCGCTGCTCCCGTCGCTGGTCCCGCAGATCGTCACGATCACCGGGTTCAGCATGGGCGTGAACTACGGCACCGAGAAGGTGCGGTTCCCCTCGCCGGTGCCCGTGGGTGCCCGCGTGCGGGCCGGCGCGACGATGGAGTCCGCGACCCCGTTCGCCGGGGGCATCGCGATGAATCTCGCTGTGACGATGGAGATCGAGGGCGGCAGCAAGCCGGCGATGGTCGCGACCGTCGTCTACCGCCGCTACGTCTGAGGCCCGCTGGGATCAGGGTCCCTGATCATCGAGCGTCCTCCCTCACCGTCGGACGTGAGGGAGGACGCTGCACGATCAGGGACCCTGATCCCGGACGGGATCGCGGGGATCAGTCGACGAGGGCCTGGTTGACCAGCTGGCGCAGGTAGTTGCGGATCGGCAGCGTGCTCGAGGGCAGCAGCTGCGTGAAGAACTGCACCGTCACGTCCTCCACCGGGTCCACGTAGAACGC
>NZ_JAVREI010000025.1:0-33656 GCF_031845325.1 Blastococcus goldschmidtiae
ACAACGTGGTGCGGTCCTGGAAGTACGGCAAGCTCGCCCTGCGCGATGACCCGTGGGGCCACGGCAACTCCCTGGAGTGGGCCACCTCCTCCCCGCCCCCGCGGCACAACTTCGTGGAGATCCCCCGTATCCGCTCCGAGCGCCCCGCCTTCGAGGCGCACTACCCCCACCTCACCGACCGGCTCCAGGCCGAAGCCCACGCCGGCAAGCGCCACGAGCCCTACGCCGGGGTCAGCGAGGTCGGCGCCAGCGCCGGCCCCCGGCAGGGTCCCAACGACCCCGACCCCACCTGAGGTCGGCCTCCGTGAAGGGTCCCGACGCGAGCCTGCGAGCGGTGGGGGGCACGGGGGTCCTTGCTCAGGGCAGCAGGGCGTCCTCGTCGAGCTCGTCGAAGCCGGGAACCGCCGCGTCGTAGGCGCCGACGCCGTCGAGGGCGTCGCGGACCACCCCGGCGGCCAGTCCCCCGCTGTAACCCTTGCGGGCCAGCATGCCCATCAGGCGGCGGGTCGCGGTGACCCGGTCGAGCCGCTGCATGCTGGGCAGCTTCCGCTCCACGAGCCGACGGGCCGTCTCCCGCTCGTCGTTGTCGTCGACCGCCATCACGGCGGTGGCCGCCACGTCGTCCTCGACGCCCTTGGCACGCAGTTCCGCCTTCAGCGCCCGGCGGGCCAGACCGCGACCGGACTGACGCGAGGTGACCCAGGCCTGGGCGAAGGCCTCGTCGTCGATCAGCCCCACCTCGGCGAGACGGTCGAGGACCGCCTCGGCCACGTCCTCGGGGACGTCGCGCTGGGCCAGGAGATCGGCCAGCTGCTGCCGGGTCTTCGGTGCGCCCGTCAGCGCCCGCAGGCAGAGGTTCCGTGCCACGGATTCGGGGTCGGCCATCTCCTCGACCGCCCCGTCGGCGCCGTCGGCCGGAGTGGGTCGCCGCCGCGTGCCCCAGGAGTTCCCGGAGCCGCGGCGGCGCTCACCCGAACGGTCGGTCACCGGCTCAGAAGTCGACCGGGTCGGCCACCGGCGCGTCGAGCTGGGGCCCGATGCCGAGCTTCTCCTTGATCTTCTTCTCGAGCTCGTCGGCGAGGTCGGGGTTGTCCTTCAGGAAGTTGCGCGAGTTCTCCTTGCCCTGGCCCAGCTGGTCACCCTCGTAGGTGTACCAAGCACCGGACTTCTTCACGAAGCCCTGCTCGACGCCCACATCGATGAGCCCACCCTCGCGGCTGAAGCCCTGACCCCAGAGGATGTCGAGCTCCGCCTGCTTGAACGGCGCGGCCACCTTGTTCTTGACGACCTTGACGCGGGTGCGGCTGCCGACGGCCTCGGTGCCCTGCTTCAGGGTCTCGATGCGGCGGACGTCCAGGCGGACCGACGAGTAGAACTTCAGCGCACGACCACCGGTGGTCACCTCGGGTGAGCCGTAGACGACGCCCACCTTCTCGCGCAGCTGGTTGATGAAGATCGCCGTCGTCCCGGAGTTGCTCAGGGCGCCGGTGATCTTGCGCAGCGCCTGGCTCATCAGCCGGGCCTGCAGACCCACGTGGCTGTCACCCATCTCCCCCTCGATCTCGGCGCGGGGCACCAGGGCGGCGACCGAGTCGATGACGAGGATGTCGAGCGCACCGGAGCGGATCAGCATGTCGGCGATCTCGAGGGCCTGCTCACCGGTGTCGGGCTGGCTGACCAGCAGGGCGTCGGTGTCCACGCCGATGGCGCGGGCGTACTCGGGGTCGAGCGCGTGCTCGGCGTCGATGAAGGCGGCGATGCCGCCGGCGGCCTGCGCGTTGGCCACGGCGTGCAGCGCGACCGTGGTCTTGCCGGAGGACTCCGGGCCGTAGACCTCGACGACACGGCCACGCGGGAGACCGCCGATGCCGAGCGCGATGTCGAGGGCGATGGACCCGGTCGGGATGACCTTCATGGCCACCTCGGGGCTGTCGCCCAGGCGCATGACCGAGCCCTTGCCGAACTGCTTGTCGATCTGGGCGAGGGCCATGTCGAGGGCCTTGTCGCGGTCGAGTGTCGCCATGGTGGTCACCTTCGGTTCGCGGGAAGCGGGTCGGGACCGACGCTAGGACGAGCCACCGACAGTTCTCGGATCGCGACCGGGGTTGTGGAGATCCCGATCGCCTGTGGACGTCACTGTAGGCCGAACACCTGTTCGACTGCCAGGCCGACACGCCCGTGTCGTACGACCGGCGGACCACCGGTCACACCGGCACCGGCGGGCCCGTGCCGGAGCCGGTTCAGCGCTCCCGCGGAGGTACGTCGTAGGCCTCGCAGATGGCCAGCCACACCTTCCGCACGGGGACGCCGGCGTCGATCGCCTCGAGCGCGCTGCGCCCGCCGAGATCGGAGAAGAGGTGGTCACGGGACACGCTCTGGGCACGCATCGCCCCGAACTGCTCGTCCAGACGGGACCAGAACTCCTGCAGGCGCACGCCCCGACGCTAACGCGTGGCCGCCACCGGGCGCTCTCCCCACCTAGGGTCCGGGCATGCTTCCTGGCACCGGGTCGGAGACCCTCGACGTCCTGCTGCAGATCGGCATCATCGGCGCGCTGCTGGCGACGCTCGTCCTGCTGATCAGGAACTACCGGGACCGCTGAGGGCGCAGCGCGACCGAGGCCCACACCACGGCCAGCGGGACGACGAGCACCGCCGACACCCCCGAGACCAGCCCGAAGCCGCCCCAGGCCAGGAGCGGGCCCCCGATCGCGCCGGACAGCGCCGCGCCCAGGCCCATCAGCAGGTCGGTCCCGCCCTGTGCGGTCGGTCGCAGGTCGGCGTCCACAGCACCGGTGACGAGCGTGGAGCCGGCGATGAGACCGCAGGACCAGCCCAGCCCCAGGAGCAGGAGCCCGACCCCGAGCCGGACCGAGTCGGACGGTCCGGCGGTGCCCGCCACCGCGGTGGCGAGGAGCAGGAGGAGGCCGCCCAGCGCCACGACCGACGGGGCGCCCATGCGGTCGGCGAGCGCGCCGACGAGCGGGGAGAAGAGGTACATGCCGGCCACGTGCACGCTGATCACGAGGCCGACGACGCGCAGGACGGCGTCCTCGGTGCCACCTGCGTGCCCCATGTGCACCGGCGTCATCACCATGACGCCGACCATCACCGAGTGGGCGACGACCACGGACACCAGGCCGAGCCGGCCGGCGGGCGTGGCCCACACCGCCCGGAGCGCCGGACGGGTGGCCGTGCGCACCGGCGGCGCGCCCGTGCCCCCGCCCAGGCGCCGTGCGAGCAGCAGCGGATCGGGCCGGAGCAGCGTCAGCAGGCCGGCGGCGACGACGGCGAACACCACGGCCGAGACGACGAAGGCCCCGGCCAGGGCGGGCAGCCCGAGCGCGGTGCCGAGGTCGGCGCCCGGCGCGGCCAGGTTGGGGCCCAGGACGGAGCCGACCGTCGTCGCCCAGACCACCAGCGACAGCGCCCGGCCGCGGTGCTCCGGCGCGGCGAGGTCCGCCGCCGCGTACCGCGCCTGCAGACCGCACGCCGTGGAGGCACCGAAGAGGAAGAGCCCGACCAGCAGGAGGAGCAGCGAGGAGACGGTGGCGGCCGCGACCGTGAGCACCGCGCCCAGCACGCTCAAGGTGTAGCCGACGGCGAGCCCGCTGCGCCGGCCGGCGGAGCTGCTGATGCGGGCCAGGGGGACGGCGAGGACGGCCGCACCGAGGACGCCGGCGGTCTGCCCGAGACCGGCCGCGCTGTCGGTGCCGGCCACGTCGCGCGCCAGCAGGCCGCCGGCCGTGATGCCGACGGTGACGCCGAGCCCGGCGAGGGCCACGCTCCCGCCGAGCACCTGCACGGTGCGTCGCTGCACCGCCGCGACCTCGATGACGTCGGACGACCCGAGGGGCTGGACTGCCGGTCGCATGCCGGCAGTGTGCCGCAGACCCGCCCCCGGGTCGCCGCCCTTTCCCGGGCGGGTCCCCGGTCGGGCGGTCGCCGCGGTCACGACCGGCGAAGTGTCGTACCCCACGGGGACACTGACTCCGTGGCCCGCCGTCCGTCCCCCACATCCACGCTCGACCGGTTCTCGGAGCCGACCCGCGCGTGGTTCACCGGTGCGTTCCAGCAGCCCACGGCCGCCCAGGACGGCGCGTGGGACGCGATCAGCAGCGGTGAGCACGCCCTGGTGGTCGCCCCCACCGGTTCCGGCAAGACGCTGGCCGCCTTCCTCTGGTCCCTGGACCGGCTCAGCATGACGCAGCCCGCCGACGAGCAGTCCCGCTGCCGGGTGCTCTACGTCTCCCCGCTCAAGGCGCTCGCGGTGGACGTCGAGCGCAATCTGCGGGCCCCCCTGACCGGGATCGGCCAGGCCGCCGCCCGGCTCGGCCTGCCCCGCCCGGAGATCCGGGTCGGCATCCGGTCGGGCGACACCCCGGCCGACGAGCGGCGCGCCTTCGCCAAGCGACCCACCGACATCCTCATCACCACCCCGGAGTCGCTGTTCCTGCTGATGACCAGCGCCGCCCGGGAGGCGCTCCGCGGGGTGGAGACGGTGATCCTCGACGAGGTGCACGCGGTCGCGCACACCAAGCGCGGCGCGCACCTCGCCGTCACCCTCGACCGGCTCGACGAGCTGCTGGAGCGCCCCGCCCAGCGGATCGGCCTGTCGGCCACGGTGCGGCCGATCGAGGAGGTGTCCACCTTTCTCACCGGGGGCCGGCCGGTGCGCGTGGTGGCGCCCACCTCCACCAAGCGGTGGGACCTCTCCGTGGTCGTGCCGGTCGAGGACATGAGCGAGCTGGGCCAGCCCACCGGCGAGCTCGAGGGCTCGGCGGCGGGCAACCAGCCGCGCAGCTCCATCTGGCCGGCGGTCGAGGAGCGGGTGCTGGACCTGGTCGAGGCCCACCGCAGCACCATCGTCTTCGCCAACTCCCGGCGGCTGGCCGAACGCCTCACCAGCCGGCTCAACGAGCTGGCCTACGAGCGCGCCACCGGTGAACCGGTCCCGCCGGGCACCAACGCCGCCGCGCTGATGGCCCAGGCCGGTTCAGGCGGGGGCACGCCCGAGGACTTCCAGCCGGTCGCCGCCGCCCACCACGGGTCGGTGTCCCGCGAGCAGCGGGCGATCGTCGAGGAGGCGCTGAAGTCGGGGCGGCTGCCCGCCGTCGTCGCCACCTCCAGCCTGGAGCTCGGCATCGACATGGGCGCGGTCGACCTCGTCGTCCAGGTGGAGTCCCCGCCCACCGTCGCCGCCGGCCTGCAGCGGGTCGGGCGCGCCGGTCACCAGGTCGGCGCGGTCAGCCGGGGGGTCCTGTTCCCCAAGTACCGCGGCGACCTCGTGCAGTGCGCCCTGGTCGCCGAGCGCATGAAGGCCGGCGCGATCGAGTCCGTCCGCTACCTGCGCAACCCGCTGGACGTGCTGGCCCAGCAGATCGTCGCCATCGTCTCGGAGCGGCCGCGCACCGTCGACGAGGTCGCGGCGCTGGTCCGCCGGTCCGCCGCCTTCGGCTCGCTGCCGGACTCCGCGCTGCACGCCGTCCTCGACATGCTCGCCGGCCGGTACCCCTCCGACGCCTTCGCCGAGCTGCGGCCCCGCCTCACGTGGGACCGCGTCACCGACACCCTCACCGCCCGGGCCGGGGCGCAGCGGCTGGCCGTCACCAGCGGCGGCACGATCCCCGACCGCGGCCTGTTCGGGGTCTTCCTCGTGGGCTCCGAGGGCACCGGCGGCCGGCGGGTCGGCGAGCTGGACGAGGAGATGGTCTACGAGTCCCGCGTGGGCGACGTCTTCCTCCTGGGGTCGTCGTCCTGGCGCATCGAGGACATCACGCACGACCGCGTGCTCGTCACGCCCGCCCCGGGGCAGCCGGGCAAGATGCCGTTCTGGCACGGCGACGCACCAGGCCGTCCGCTGGAACTCGGCCGGGCGCTCGGCGCCTTCCTCCGGGAGGTCGGGACGGCGACGCCCGAGGCCGGTCTCGAGCGGGCCCGGGCGGCCGGCCTGGACGAATGGGGCGCGGCCAACCTGCTCGCGTACCTGACCGAGCAGAAGGCGGCGACCGGCCACCTCCCCGACGACCGCATCCTGCTGGTCGAGCGGTTCCGCGACGAGCTGGGCGACTGGCGGCTGGTCGTCCACTCCCCCTTCGGCGCCCAGGTCAACGCGCCCTGGGCGCTCGTGCTCGCCGCGCGGCTGCGCGAGCGGTACGGGGTCGACGTCGCCTCGATGCACTCCGACGACGGCATCGTGCTGCGGCTCCCCGACACCACCGGCGAGCCTCCCGAGGCCGACCTCGCCGTCCTGGACCCGGACGACGTGGAGCGGGAGGTGACCGCGGAGGTCGGCACGTCGGCGCTGTTCGCCAGCCGGTTCCGCGAGTGCGCCGCCCGAGCCCTGCTCCTCCCCCGCCGCGACCCGCGCCGGCGCACGCCGCTGTGGCAGCAGCGCCAGCGCGCGGCGCAGCTGCTCTCCGTGGCGAGCGAGTTCGCCTCCTTCCCGATCACGCTGGAGGCCGCCCGCGAGGTCCTGCAGGACGTCTACGACGTGCCGGGGCTCGTCGAGCTGATGACCGACGTGCGGTCCCGCCGGGTCCGGGTGGTCGACGTGCAGACCGACACCGCCTCGCCGTTCGCCCAGTCGCTGCTGTTCGGGTACGTCGGCCAGTTCCTCTACGAGGGCGACGCGCCGCTGGCCGAGCGCCGCGCCCAGGCCCTGGCGCTGGACACCGGCCTGCTCGCCGAGCTGCTCGGCCGCACCGAGCTGCGGGAGCTGCTCGACGGCGAAGCCATGGCCGAGATCGAGGCGGAGCTGCAGCGCCTCCCCGCGCAGCGGCACCCCCGGGACGTCGACGGCGCCTCGGACCTGCTGCGTGGCCTGGGCGACCTCACCGTTGCGGAGGTGGCCGCCCGCGGGGTGCCGGAGGAGTGGCTGACCGAGCTGGTGGACTCGCGGCGGGTCCTCCGCGTGCGCATCGCCGGGGAGGAGCGGCACGTCGCCATCGAGGACGCCGGCCGTTTCCGCGACGCCCTCGGCACCGCCCTGCCGGTGGGTGTGCCGGAGGTCTTCACCGAGCCGGTGAGCGACCCGCTGGGGGACCTCGTGGGCCGGTACGCGCGCACCCACGGCCCCTTCCAGCCCCCCGAGGTGGCCGCCCGTCTCGGCCTGGGCGTGACCGTGGTCCTGGCCACGCTGCAGCGGCTCACCAGCACCGGCCGGCTCGTTTCCGGGGAGTTCCGGCCCGGAGGCACCGGTCAGGAGTGGTGCGACGCCGAGGTGCTGCGGTCCATCCGCCGCCGGAGCCTGGCCAGGCTGCGCCAGGAGGTCGAGCCCGTGCCGATCGGCACGCTGGCCCGCTTCACCCCCTCCTGGCAGGGCATCGGCGGCCGGCTGCGCGGCACCGACGGGGTGCTCGCCGTGGTCGAGCAGCTGGCCGGCGCGCTCCTCCCGGCCAGCGCGCTGGAGTCCCTGGTGCTCCCGGCCCGGGTGCGCGACTACTCCCCCGCGATGCTCGACGAGCTCACCAGCGCCGGCGAGGTGCTGTGGGCCGGCGCGGGCGGGCTGCCGGGCGGCGACGGCTGGGCCAGCCTGGTGCCGACCGACCTCGCTCCCCTGCTGCTGCCCGAACCGCTGGAGCTGCCCGAGGCCGGCGGTCCGCTGCTCGACCTGCTCGCCGGCGGCCAGGCACTGTTCTTCCGCGGCCTGTCCGACCTGCTCGGGTCCACCGACGACACCGCACTCGCCGACCTCGTGTGGGACCTCGTCTGGGCCGGCGCACTGACCAACGACACCCTGGCGCCGCTGCGCACCCGGCTGGGTGTCGGCGGCACGCACAAGCGCGCACCCGCACCGCCGCGCGCCCGGCTGGACCGCTCACGAGCGGGGCGCACCCGGCTGGGCCGGCCGGCGATGCCCACCCGCACCGGGCCGCCCTCGGTGGCCGGCCGCTGGTCGCGGCTCCCCGACCGGGAAGCGAACGCCACCCGGCGGACGACCGCGCGCGCGGAGGCGCTGATCGAGCGGCACGGCGTGCTGACCCGTGGTGCGGTGATGGCCGAGCAGGTCGCCGGCGGCTTCCCGGCGGTCTACCCGGTGCTGCGGGCGTTCGAGGAGAACGGTCGGGCCCGGCGCGGTTACTTCGTCGAGACCCTGGGCGCCGCGCAGTTCGGCACCCCCGGGTCGGTGGACCGGCTGCGCAGCTTCGCCGCGCCCGACCGGCTGCCCGGCGGCGCCGTCGTCCTCGCGGCGACCGACCCGGCCAACGTGTACGGCGCCGCCCTCCCGTGGCCCGAGCGACTCGCCGCGGCCGACGGCGAGGCGGTCGATCTCGGCGAGGGCACGGGATCGGCCCGCAAGGCCACCGGGCACCGTGCCGGGCGCAAGGCCGGCGCGCTCGTCGTCCTCGTCGACGGCGAACTCGTCCTCTACGTGGAGCGGGGCGGCAAGACGCTGCTGTCCTGGACCGAGGACGAGCAGACGCTCAAGGAGGCGGCGACGGCCCTCTCGAACGCGGTGGCGGCCGGGGCGCTGGGACGCATGGTGGTCCAGAAGGCCGACGGCGCCTCGGTGCACGAGTCCACTCCGCTGTCCGCCGCGCTCCAGGCGGCCGGGTTCAGCGCCACCCCCCGGGGACTCCGGCTGCGCGGCTGACCGAGCCGCACGGCTCAGGGGCCGGCGTCCCAGAGCAGCCGGTAGTACGCCATCCGTTCGACGTCCGGGTCGACCCCGTAGGCGTCCAGCAGCGGCCGCTCCCATCCCGGGCCGTAGTTCCAGCCGGTGCTCCACGTGGCCACCGCCAGGTCGGCCCACCGGTCGGCCAGACCCAATGCGCCGAGATCGACGTGACCGGACCAGGCACCGTCATCGGTGAGGAGCGTGTTGGGTGCACAGGCGTCGCCGTGGCACACGACCGACCGGTCGACGTCCGGGACGTCGGCCAGCCGGGCCAGCACCTCGGCCACCGTCAGGCCGGCGTGCTGCGGGGACCACTGCTCCGGGCGCAGGGCGCCGGCGCGGCGCTGCGCGTCGGCCACGCGGGTGGGCGCGGACCAGTCGAACGGGCAGTCCCGCGTCGGCAGGGCGTCGTGCAGCGCCCGCAGACCCGCACCGATCGCCTGCACCGCCGGCCCCGGGTCGGTCAGCCATCGCCGGTCGACGGCGTTGCGGCCGGGAAGCCCCGCCGTCACCAGCCATTCGCCCCGGTCGTCCGCACCGTGGGCCACGACGACAGGGACCGGCGTGTACGCGGCGGCCCAGCGCAGCCGCTCGGCCTCGGGCGCGATGGGCAGTCCGCTGCCGGCCGGCGCCCACTTCACGAAACGCCGCTCCGGGCCGTCGCCGAGCTGCCAGGTGAGCCCGCCGAGCTGGTTGCGCCAGACGGGGCTCACGCCCGCGCCACCGGCCAGGGCCGCGACGGAGGCCGGCACCGCGACCGGCTCGGTCGGCGGCCCGGCGATCACCTCCGCGATGCTGCCACGGGCGTCCGGGGAACGTCGGGCCTCGCCCGGCTGACGGGGAGAGCCGTCATCCCCGCCGTCACAACGTGACGGTCTCGTGGAGAGGCGGCTCCCCGGGTGAGCCACGCCCGTCCGGTGGGCACCGGAGAGGTGTCAGCGCACCGAAGGGGGAACCACCTCATGCGCACTCTCATCGCCTTCCTGCTGCTCCTCGGAGCCGCACTGCTCGTGGCCGGCGCCGCCGTACCCGAGCTCTTCGTGCTCTCGCTGCTGGGCCTGCTGGTCCTCACCGGCACCGCGAGCGTGGCCCTGGCCGCCATGGGTCCACGGGGGCCACGGCTCCACTCCTGACCCTGGTGGGGACCGCCTCCCCTCGCCGGCCGCACGCCGGTCCGGGCGGCGGAGGACACTGGTCGGGTGCCCGAGGGAGACACCGTCTGGCTGGCCGCCCACCGCATGAACACCGCGCTGGCCGGCGCCACCCTGCGCCGGGGCGAGTTCCGCCTGCCGCAGCTGGCCGCGCTGGACCTCACCGGCGCCACCGTGCGCGAGGTCGTCCCGCGCGGCAAGCACATGCTCATCCGGCTGGCCGACGAACGCACGCTGCGCACCCACTACCGGATGGACGGCAGCTGGCACATCTACCGGCCGGGCGCCCGGTGGCGCGGCGGCCCGGGCTACGACGTCCGCGTCGTCCTGGCCACGGACGAGTGGGAGTGCGTCGGCTACCGGCTGCACGACGTCGAGATCGTCCCCACGGCCGACGAGGGAAGGCTGGTCGGTCATCTCGGACCCGACGTCCTCGGGCCCGACTGGGACCTGGAGGAGGCGCTGCGCCGGCTCCGGTCGCACCCCGACGAGCAGATCGGGGTCGCCATCCTCGACCAGCGCAACCTGTGCGGCCCCGGGAACCTCTACAAGGTCGAGGCGCTCTTCCTCTGCGGGGTGCACCCCTGGGCGCGGGTGGCCGACGTCGACGCCAGGCTCGAGCCCCTGGTGACCCGGGCGCGGACGCTGATGCTCGCCAACCGGAACCGCCCCGAGCAGAGCACGACCGGCGATCTCCGCCGCGGCCAGGACCACTGGGTCTACGGGCGGAAGAACAAGCCGTGCCGGCGCTGCCGGACGCCGATCCTCATGGGCGACCAGGGTCCGCACACGCAGGAGCGGGTCACCTACTGGTGCCCCCGGTGCCAGACGGCGCGCTCCCCCGTCGACCCGCTCGCCCGCACCGGCGAGCCCGGTCGCCCGCGGCCACTGGCCACGCCCGGCTGAGCGGCCCGGCAGACGCAGAGGCGGGCGGCCTCCGGGGTACCGGAGACCGCCCGCGACGGACGTGCGCGCCCGACGACGGGCGCGGGGATCAGGCGGGGTCGGGCCGCTCGACCGGCTGGGCCTGGCGCTGCTCGGTGGTCTGCTGCTCCCCGGCCGGGGCACCCTGTTCGATGGCCTGCGCAGGCGCGCCGGCCTCGACCGCCTGAGCGCCACCATCCATCGACGCCCGGATCGCATCCAGCCGGGAGGCACCCGCGACGTCGAGGGTCGCCCGCTCGACCTCGAGCATCCGGCCCTCGACCGAGTTCTGCGCCAGCTCCGCCTGCCCCAGGGCGTTGGCGTACCGGGCCTCGATCTTGTCGCGGACCTCCGAGAGGCTCGGCGTGTTGCCCGGCGCCGAGAGCTCGTTGACCTGCTTGAGCGAACTCGCCACGTGCTCCTGCATCTTCGCCTGCTCGAGCTGGCTCATGAGCTTGGTGCGCTCGGCGAGCGTCGTCTGCAGCCGCATGCGGCTCTGCTCGACGGCACCGCGGGCCTGCTCGGCGGCCTGCAGCGCCTCGTCGTGGCTGCGCTTGAGGTCCTCCATCGACTGCTCGGCCGCGACCAGCTGCGTGGCGAACGCCTGTGCCGCGTTCTCGTACTCGACCGCCTTCGCAGCATCCCCCGAGGCCCGCGTCTTGTCCGCCAGGGTGAGCGCCTGGCGCGCCGACGCCTGCAACTTCTCGACCTCGCCCAACTGGCGGCTCAGCCGCATCTCGAGCTGGCGCTGGTTGCCCAGGACGGCCGCGGCCTGGTTGGCCAGCGACTGGTGCCGCTGCTGCTCGGCCTCGATGGCCTGCGCGATCTGGATCTTGGGGTCGGCACGCTGGTCGATCTGCGCATTGGCCGACGCCGTCAGGTACTTCCACAGCTTCACGAGCGGGTTGGGCATGGTTCCTCCTGCTCCGGCACCGAAGCCGGGGGTGGGTGGCCGGCGCGGCGGTGTTCGTCGCCACCATCGTCCCAGGTGAGTGCCATGACTGGCCAACGGGTCGACACGGACGTGCCGACCTACGGTTACCCCGTGCCCGCACCGATCCCGACGCTGTGCGTCCTGGGCGAGCTGGTGGTCGATCTGCTCCCCGTCCCCGAGGCCGGAGCCGGCCCCACCGGCACCGCCCCCCAGTACGTCGCGCGCCCCGGCGGCAACGCCCTCAACGTCGCGGTGGCGGCCGGCCGGCTGGGCGCACCGGTGGCACTGGTGGCCCGGCTGGGCACCGGACCGCTGGGCGCCGCGCTGCGACGGCATGCCGAGCTGGCCGGGGTGGACGTGAGCGGCTTCGTCGACGCGGCGGAACCGGTGAGCCTGGCCGTGATCGGCCTGCACCCCGACGGCTCGCCCGACTACGGCTTCCACGTGCTGGGTGCGGCCGACTGGCAGTGGACCGGCGAGGAGCTGGCCCGCTCGCTGCCGGAGCACCCCGCGGTCCTGCACGTGGGCTCCATCTCCAGCTGGACCGAGCCGGGGGCGACCGCCATCGCCGCGCTCGTCGAACGGCTGGCCGGCACGGCGCTGCTCAGCGTCGATCCGAACATCCGCCCGCCGCTGGCCGACGGGCCGGTCGGCGCCACCCTCGGCAACGACCGGGCAGCCGTCACCGCCCGCCTCGACCGGCTGGTGGCGCACGCCGACGTCGTCAAGGTCAGCGCCGAGGACCTCGCCTGGCTCGAACCCGGCGCCGACGACCTGGACGACGCCGCCCGGCGCTGGGCCGACCGCGGCCCGGCCCTGGTGCTGCTCACCGACGGCGGGGCGCCGCTGCGGATCGCCCGCCCGGGACGCCCGGTGCTGCACCGCGAGTCCCCCCGCGTCGACGTGGCCGACACCGTCGGAGCCGGCGACTCGCTCGCCGCCGGACTGCTCAGCGGGCTGCTCGCCGCCGGCGTCACCGACCGCGGAGGCCTCGAGGCACTGGACGACGGCCGGCTGCTGGACCTGGTCGACGACGCCGCGCTCGTCGCGGCACTCAACTGCACCCGGGTCGGCGCCGACCCGCCCACGCGCGCGGAGGTCGACGCGGCGCGGGCCGCACGGTGAGGGCGGTGGGGAACGTGCGGGTCGTCGGCCTCTCGGAGCTCTCGGCGACGACGGTGCGGGCACGGCTGCTCGACCAGCACGACCGCTTCTGGCACACCGACACCCGCGCCCTGCACCACCCCGTGTGGTTCCACCAGTTCGGCGGGTTCGGCGCCGTCGCCATGACCGCCGACAGCGAGGAGGTGGGCTACCTCCTCGGCGCCGTCACCGCGGACCGGCTGGCCTACCTCCACCTCCTGGCGGTGCGCGAGGACCACCGGCGGACGTCGCTCGGCCGGCGGCTGTGCCGGTGGTTCGACGAGCTGGCCGGGAGCACCGGCGCCCGCGTCGTCCAGGCGGTGACGCGTCCGGACAACGAGGCCGCGCTCGCCTTCCACAGGTCGCTGGGCGCCGCCACCCACCTGTCCCGGGACCACGCCGGCCCCGGGGAGGACCGCGTCGTCCTCACGCGGTCCCTCTCGCCGGCCTGATCCGGGCGCCGGCGGTCAGCCGCCGGCGGGTACGGCGCCGAGCACCGCGGCCAGCCGAGCGGCCTGGCGGTGCCGGTCGAGAGAACGCCCGGGCCGGAGGACGACCCCGAGCAGCCAGCGGGCCGCCAGCTCGGCGCCGTCGGCATCCGTCCGCAGCGCCGCGGCGAGCCGGTCGCGCAGCAGCGTCCAGTGGTCCGCATCGACGGAGAGCAGGTCCGCGAGCACCTCCGGCTCGGCCTCGGCCAGCCGGCGCAGCACCGGATGGGCGCCCAGCTCGTCGGAGAGCACGGCGAGGGCCTCGCCCGGCGGCTGCGCCCCGGCCAGGCCGGTGAGCCGGTCGAGCTCCACGGCCAGCAGGGCGCGGGCCACCTCGTCCTTGGTCCGGAAGTGGTTGTACAGCGTGGCCTTGGCGACGCCGGCGGCCGCCGCGATCGACTGCATGGTGCTGCGCCGGACACCGTGCTCGGCGAAGGCCCGCGCCGCGCCCTCGACCAGCCCGCGCCGGGTCCGGTTCACGACGACGGCCAGGGGACGCTCCCGCCCATCAGGCGGCGAGCGAGACCGCCTCGCCCCGGCGGAGGGCCGAGCGGGCGGGGGCGCCGACCAGGGCCAGGGCGGGCTCGGCCGCCGGCACGGCGGTCTCCTCCACGGACGGCTGCTCCGCGGCGGCCGCCGCGTCGGCCCCCTCGGTCGGGGCGGGCTGCGCCAGGGCGCGGACACCACCGGCACGGGCCACGCGCAGTTCGAGGCTCACCTCGGCCAGGAGGTCGGCCAGCTCCACGTCCAGTGCGTCGCAGATGGACGCCAGCAGCTCGGAGGATGCCTCCTTCTGCCCGCGCTCGACCTCGGAGAGGTAGCCGAGGCTGACACGGGCAGCGCCCGAGACGTCGCGCAGCGTCCGGCGCTGGCGCAGCCGGTGACCCCGCAAGGTGCTCCCGAGCTGGGTACGCAGCAGCAACATGGCCACTCTCCTGTCCTGCGAGCGGGCAACAACACTCATGAGCGGCGGACGCCCTCGTCGAGCGCCGTGCGCTCACGGTACGCGGCGCTCGGTCCGGTGGCTGGCCCACCGGCCTCGCGTCCTCTCTGGGCGTAACGCGGTCACCCTGGCGGGCGTTCCCGCAGCTCGCTCAGCCGAGCCGGTCGAGCAGAGCGGCCATGGCGGCGGCGACGGCGGCGGCGCGCACCGCCGCGCGGTCCCCCGGCAGGTCCAGCTCCAGCACGTCGGTTCCCCGGCCGTCGGAGAGGCCGACGTACACCCGGCCGGGACGGTGCCCGTCGACGGGCGCCGGACCGGCGACGCCGGTCAGCCCGATCCCCCAGGTGGCGGTGCAGCGCTCGCGGACGCCCTCGGCGAGGGCCGCGGCCGTCGCGCGGCTCACCGGGCCGGACGCGGCGAGCAGGTCCACGGGGACGCCGGCCAGCGCCGACTTCAGGTCGGTGGCGTAGACGACCACTCCCCCGCGCAACGTCCCGCTCGCACCCGGGACCTCGGCCAGCGTGGCGCAGAACAGCCCGGCGGTGAGCGACTCGGCGGCAGCGACCGTCTCGCCCCTGCCCAGCAGGGCGGCGTGCAGCCGGGCGGCCGGGTGGCCGGCGGACTCGGACACGGCCGTCAGGCGGCGGTGTCGGTGCGCGCGTCGGCGGTGTCGGTGCTGCCGGCGGCCGAGCGCCGCGCGGCCGCGGCCTTCATGGCCCGAGCGCTCGTCCGGCGCAGCCGCAGTGCACGGACGACGTAGTCCAGGCCGGTGACGACGGTCAGCGCGAGCGCGACCGCCATCACCCACCACCGCGCCGTGGCCAGCAGCCCGGTCAGCGGCAGGATGTAGAGGCCGATGGCCAGCGCCTGGGCGACGGTCTTGAGCTTGCCGCCGCGGCTGGCCGCGATCACGCCGTGCCGGATCACCCAGAACCGCAGCACGGTGACGCCGACCTCGCGGACCAGGATGACCCCGGTGACCCACCAGGGCAGCATCCCCAGCGCGGAGAGCCCGATCAGCGCCGTCCCGGTGAGCGCCTTGTCGGCGATCGGGTCGGCCAGCTTGCCGAACTCGGTGACCTGCCCGGTGCGGCGGGCGATCATCCCGTCGTAGCGGTCGGTGATGATCGCCAGGGTGAACACCAGCGTGGCCCAGTAGCGGCCGGCGTCGTCCAGGCCCTCGTCGTGGAGCAACAGGTACGCGAACACCGGCACCACCGCCAGGCGCAGCACCGTCAGCGCGTTGGGCAGGTTCACGAGGCGCGCCGTCTGCGGGGGCGTCGCGGCCGGGTCGGGCAGCACCTCGCTCATCCCGTCACCGACCGGTTCCGGCCACGGCCGGCACGACGGCGCGCGCGACCAGGTCGATGCCCTCGGTGTCCACGACGACCGCCTCGACGATCCGGCCGGCGACCGAGCCGTCCGGCACCCCGGTGACAGTGGTGGTGCCGTCGGCGTCGGGGTCCTGGTGGGCGGCGTGACCGAGCCAGACACCCGGGCCCTCCTCGGCGGACAGGTCCTCGGTGAGCAGCACCTCGACGTGCTCGCCGACGCGGTCCTCGGCGCGCTGGGCGGTGAGCTCCTCGACGAGGTCGGTGATCCGCCGGACGCGGGCGTCGATCTCGGTCTGATCGAGCTTGCCGGGTAGCCCGATCGCCTCGGTGCCCTCCTCGTCGGAGTAGCCGAAGACGCCGACGGCGTCCAGGCGACCCTCGGTGAGGAACCGCTCCAGCTCGGCGACGTCGTCCTCGGTCTCCCCCGGGAAGCCGAGGATGACGTTGGTGCGGAACCCGGCGCCCGGGGCGAGCGCCCGGGCGCGCTGGATCAGCGCCAGGAAGTCGTCGGTGCCGCCGAACCGGCGCATGCGGCGCAGCAACGACGGCGACGAGTGCTGGAAGGACAGGTCGAAGTACGGGGCGACGCCCGCCGTCCCCGCGATCAGCTCCAGCAGGCCGGGGCGCAGCTCGGCCGGCTGGAGGTAGGCGACCCGGACCCGGGCGATGCCCTCGACGGCGGCGAGCTCCGGCAGCAGCTTCTCCAGCGAGCGGAGGTCGCCGAGGTCCTTGCCGTAGGAGGTGGAGTTCTCGCTGACCAGCACCAGCTCGCGGACGCCCTCGGAGGCCAGCCACTGCGCCTCGCCGAGCACCTCGGCCGGCGGACGCGACACGAACGCGCCGCGGAAGGTCGGGATGGCGCAGAACGCGCACCGCCGGTCGCACCCCGACGCGAGCTTGAGGGCGGCGGTGGGACCGGAGGCGAGCCGCTTGCGGCGCAGCCAGTCGTGACCGGGGATCGCCGGGGCGTCGACCTCGGCCCGGGCGGCGGTCCGCTGGACGGGGCTGATCGGCAGCAGGGTGCGGCGGTCGCGCGGGGTGTGCGGCACCAGCGGGCGCCCGGCGATGACGTCGTCGAGCCGGTCGCCGATCTGGGCGTAGTCGTCGAAGCCGAGCACCGTGGCCTCGGGCAGCGCTCCGGCGAGCTCCGAGCCGTACCGCTCGGCCATGCAGCCGACGGCGACCACCGGCGCACCGGAGTCCGTGGCGGCGAGGATCGCGTCGACCGAGTCCTTCTTGGCCGACTCGATGAAGCCGCAGGTGTTGACCAGGACGGCGTCGGCGGCGTCCGCGTCCTCGATGAGCTCGTAGCCCCCGGCGGCCAGCCGGCCGGCCAGCTCCTCGGAGTCGACCTCGTTGCGGGCGCACCCGAGGGTCACCACCGCCACTTTCCGGGCAGGGTGGGGCGCAGCTGTCACCGGGCCATCGTAGGCGAAGGACCCTCGTGCCCCCCGACCCTCGCAGGCTCGGTTCGGGCCCCTGCACGAGGGCCGCTCCAGAGCGTCACGATCCGCCGCGCAGGGTGAACATGACGGACTCGAGCTCGTCGGGCTTGATGAGCACGTCGCGCGCCTTGGAGCCCTCGGAGGGACCGACGATGCCGCGGCTCTCCATGAGGTCCATGAGCCGGCCGGCCTTGGCGAACCCGACCCGGAGCTTGCGCTGCAGCATCGAGGTGGAGCCGAACTGGCTGGTGACGATCAGCTCGACGGCCTGCAGCAGCAGATCCAGGTCGTTGCCGATGTCCTCGTCGATGTCCTTCTTCTCGCCGGCGCTCCCGGCGGAGAAGACCTCCTCGCGGTACTCGGGCTCGGCCTGGCGCTTGCTGAACTCGACGACCGCCTCGATCTCGGCGTCGGTGACGAAGGCGCCCTGCACGCGCATCGGCTTGCCCGCGCCGATCGGCATGAACAGCGCATCACCCATGCCGATGAGCTTCTCCGCGCCCGGCTGGTCGAGGATGACCCGGCTGTCGGTGAGGCTGGAGGTGGAGAAGGCCAGGCGCGAGGGCACGTTGGCCTTGATCAGGCCGGTGACGACGTCGACCGACGGGCGCTGGGTCGCCAGGATCAGGTGGATGCCCGCGGCGCGCGCCTTCTGCGTGATGCGGACGATGTGCTCCTCGACGTCGCGCGGGGCGACCATCATCAGGTCGGCGAGCTCGTCGACGATCGCGAGGATGTAGGGGTAGGGGCGGTAGACCCGCTCGCTGCCGGGCGGTGCGGTGATCTCGCCCTTCTCGACCTTGCGGTTGAAGTCGTCGATGTGCCGCACACCCGTGGACTTCATGTCCTGGTAGCGCTGCTCCATCTCCTCCACCAGCCAGGCCAGCGCGGTGGCGGCCTTCTTGGGGTCGGTGATGATCGGCGTGATCAGGTGCGGGATGCCGTCGTAGGGCGTGAGCTCGACCATCTTGGGGTCGATCAGGATCATCCGGAGCTGGTCGGGGGTCGCCCGGAGCAGCAGCGAGGTCAGGATCGAGTTCACGCAGCTGGACTTACCGGCGCCGGTGGCACCGGCGACCAGCAGGTGCGGCATCTTCGCCAGGTTGGCGCAGACGAAGCCGCCCTCGATGTCCTTGCCCAGGCCGACCAGCATCGGGTGCGGGTCCTGCTTGGCCGCGCCGGACCGCAGGACGTCGCCGAGGCTGACCTTCTCGCGGTCGGTGTTGGGCACCTCGATGCCCACGGCCGACTTGCCCGGGATCGGCGCCAGGATGCGGATGTTGTCGTTGGCCACCGCGTAGGCCATGTTCCGGGTGAGCGCGGTGATCTTCTCCACCTTGACGCCCTGGCCGAGCTCGACCTCGTAGCGGGTGACCGTCGGGCCACGGGTGAAGCCGGTGACCGCCGCGTCGATGTTGAACTGGTCGAGCACGCCGGTGATCGCCTCGATGGCGACGTCGTTGGCCTTGGACCGCGCCCGCGGCGGGTCCCCGGGGCGCAGCATGGACAGCGCCGGGAGGACGTAGTGCCCCTCGACCGGCTGGATGGACAGCTGCTCCGGCTCGGTGATCGGCGGCAGGTCGTCCGGCAGGGTGCGGTCGACGACCGGCGGCCGGGGCGGCGCGGGGCGCAGCTCGGTGTGCTCGGGCTCGGTGGTGAGCGTGGCCTCCGCGGCCGCCGCCATCGCGCCGTGGTCGATCGGGCCGGTGGCGAGCAGGTCCTCGGACAGCTTCCGGCGGGATCTCCGGGTGGCCGGCGCCTCGGTCTCCTCCTCGTACTCGTCGAAGTCGTCGTACCCGTCGTCGTCGTAGTCGTCGCGGCCCAGCAACCTGTCGGTGAGCTCGCGCAACCGCTCGGGGATCTGGTGCACCGGGGTCGAGGTGATGACCAGCAGGCCGAAGAAGGCCAGCAGCGAGAGCAGCACGACGGTGACGACGCTGCCCATGCCGGCGACGAGCGGCGTCCCCACGGCCCAGCCGACGAGCCCACCGGACCCGGGCAGGCCCTTCTCGGGATTCGCGGGAGTGCCGACCACCTGGGCGATGCCGAGCACCGACGCGATGGCGCACAGCCAGCCGATCAGCAGACGCCCCCGGGCCTCGGGCCGGGGACCCCGGCGCAGCAACCGGAGGGAGGCGAAGAACAGAACGACGGGCAGCACCATGACCAGCGAGCCGATGACCCACCGGACGCCGTCGGTGAGGGCGACCCCCACCGGGCCGATGCCGTTGCTCCAGGCCGCGGCGCCCAGGACGACGGCGAGACCGAGGACCGCCAGGCCGACGCCGTCCCGGCGGTGCTCGGGCGCGAGGGGCTCGGCCCCCTCCGGACGGGCGACCGAGCGGGCCAGGCCGCCGGCTCCGCGGGCGAGCAGCGCCCAGGTGCCGCTGGCGGCCCGCCAGAGGCTGAAGCCGGCGTCCTTCTTGCGCACTGGGGGCCGCCGGTTGCCGGAGCGCTTGGCGGGCGGCCGCTTCTTGCTCGCAGCGGTCGAACCCGAGCGGCTCCGGTTGGACGCCGGACGCGTCGACGTGGTGCGGGCAGGCATGCGTCGAACGGTAATCCGCCGGGAGGTCGCGGACGGGCAGGCCGGGCGTCGTGTCCCGCACCGGTCCGCCATCTCATAACGTCACAGGCATGAGCCCCTCGCTCCACCGTGCCCCTCGTCGACATGGCAGCTGGCCGACCCCCATCACCTCCGAATTCGTGGTCCGCGCGGCCGCCCGCCTCGGTGAGGTGGTGGTGGACGATTCGCCCGCCCGCCCCGGCGACGTGTGGTGGGCGGAGTCGCGCCCGGACGAGGGCGGCCGGACGGTGGTCGTGCGGCGGGCGGCGGACGGCGCGGTGACCGACGTCCTGCCCGCGCCCTGGAACGCCCGCACCCGGGTGCACGAGTACGGCGGCGGCGCGTGGACGGTCGCCGACGGCACGCTGTGGTTCACCGAGTTCTCCGACCAGCGGCTGTACCGACTCGACCGCGGCGGCGACTCCCCCGTGCCGGTGACGCCCGAACCCGAGGTGCCGTCGGGGGTGCGGCACGCCGACCTGCACGTCACCCCGGCCGGGGTGCTCGCCGTGCGGGAGACCCACCCGGCCTCCGGGAACGCGGCCGACGTGGTCAACGAGATCGTGCGGATCACCGACGAGGGCACCGAGGTCCTGGTCTCCGGCCCGGACTTCGTCTCCGACCCGCGTCTCGCGCCGGACGGCGTCACGCTGTCCTTCCTGCGGTGGGACCACCCGCACATGCCCTGGGACGCCGCGCAGCTGGTGGTCCGGGCCGCCGACGGCACCGAGCACGTGCTCGCCGGTGGCCCCGGGGAGTCGGTGGTCCAGCCGACCTGGGGCGAGGACCTGGCGCTGTGGTGGTTCAGCGACCGCACGAACTTCTGGTCGCTGTACCGGAAGCGGCCCCACGAGGCGGCCGAGCTCGTCGTCGACGTGGGAGCCGACATCGCCGGTCCGCAGTGGGTGTTCGGGCAGAGCCGCTTCGCGCTGCTGACCGGCGGCCGGGTGGCGTTCGCCTACGGCCGCGACGGGAGGGACCGGCTCGCCGTCCTCGAGGCGGACGGCAACGTGCGCGAGATCGGCCTCCCGTACGCGGCGCTGCGGAACCTGGCGGCAGCCGGCGACGACGTGGTCTGCGTCGCCGGTGGGCCGGACAGCGAGCCGGTGGTCCTGCGCGTGCCCCTCGACGGGGGCGAGGAGCAGGGCACGGTGCTGCGCCCGGCGCGCGACCTCGGGCTGGACCCGGCCTGGAACTCCTGGCCCGAGCACGTCTCCTTCCCGACCCGGGACGCCGGCACGGGCATCGACGTCGCGCACGCGCTGGTCTACCCACCGACCAATCCGGACGTCTCCGCCCCGGACGGCGACCTGCCCCCGCTGCTCGTCGTCGTCCACGGCGGCCCGACCTCGGCGGCCTCGCCGGTGCTCAACCTCGCCGTCCAGTACTGGACCTCGCGCGGATTCTGCGTCGCCGACGTCGACTACCGGGGTTCGACCGGTTACGGCCGCCGGTACCGCGACGCGCTGCAGGGCCGGTGGGGCGTGGTCGACCTGGACGACGTCGTCGCGTGCGCCCGCTTCCTCGCCGACGCCGGCCGGGTCGATCCGGCCCGCATGGCCATCCGCGGCGGCTCGGCCGGCGGGTACACGACGCTGGCGGCGCTCTCCATGCGCCCGGGCGTCTTCACCGCGGGGGCGAGCCACTTCGGCGTCGCCGATCTGGGCGCGTTGGCCGCCGAGACGCACAAGTTCGAGTCGCGCTACCTCGACGGGCTCGTCGCGCCCTGGCCGGCAGGCGCCGACGTGTACGCCGAGCGGTCGCCGATCAACCACGTCGACGCGCTGGACACCCCGCTGGCGGTGTTCCAGGGCGAGGAGGACGCGATCGTGCCGCCGGACCAGGCGGAGGCGATCGTCGCCGCGCTCCGGGAGAAGGGGGTGCCGCACGCCTACCTGCTGTTCCCCGGAGAGCAGCACGGCTTCCGCAAGGCCGAGAACATCCGCGCCGCGCTGGACGGCGAGCTCTCCTTCTACGCCCAGGTCTGGGGGTTCGACCTGCCGGCCGACGAAGGGATCCGCCCGATTCCGTTGCTGCCCTCCGGGCAGCACCGCGACCAGGTGCCGTCCCCCTGATGCGCGGAGCCCCGCGTCACGCCTGCGCGGGACCCTCCGGGCCCCACTCGGCATGACAGACATCCGCCCCGCCCGCGAGGAGGATCTGCCGGCACTGCGCGAGATCGAGCGTGCCGCCGGCCGGTCCTTCGCGGCGCTGGGCATGGACCTGGTCGCCGAGGACGAGCCACCGTCGCTGGAGATCCTGCGGGAGTACGCGCGGGCCGGCCGCGTCTGGGTGCTCGCCGGCGACGACGACCGCCCGGTGGCCTACCTGCTGGCCGACGAGGTCGACGGGTGCGCCCACCTGGAGCAGGTCAGCGTG
This sequence comes from Blastococcus goldschmidtiae, assembly GCF_031845325.1. NCBI lineage: Bacteria > Bacillati > Actinomycetota > Actinomycetes > Geodermatophilales > Geodermatophilaceae > Blastococcus > Blastococcus goldschmidtiae. The sequence goes on from NZ_JAVREI010000025.1 coordinate 21,924, forward strand.
CACCCCGACGCCGCGGGCAACGGGCACGGCCGGGAGCTCGTCCGGCACCTGGTGGCCTGGGCCGGCGGACGCGGTCTGCCCGCGGTCACGCTGACCACCTACACCGACGTGCCGTGGAACGGTCCCTACTACCGGCGGCTCGGGTTCCGGCCGCTGGAGCCGGACGAGCTGACCCCGGGCCTGCGGGAGATCCGCCGGCACGAGGCCGCCCACGGCCTGGACCGGTGGCCGAGGTCCGTCATGCGACTCGAGGTTGACCTCCCGGCGCGGCGATGACCCCGGGGCGGCCGGCGCGACGAGTTCCCCCTCCCGGTGAACTGATCGCCGCCCGGCGACGTATGCCCTGCGACGGTGCCGCCCGGGGGCACCGCGGGCAGCCGGTCGGGGGGCGGGGATGGCACGCCATCGTGGCGCCGCACCGGCCGCCGCCCTCGACGTCCGCGAGGCCTACGCCGCGCACGGAGCCGAGCTCTACCGGTTCGCCCTGCGGCAGCTCGGCGACGGCGGCGCGGCGCAGGACGTCGTCCAGGAGGTCTTCGTGCGCGCCTGGCGCGCCGCCGGGTCCTACGACCCCCGGCTGGCGAGCCTGCGCACCTGGTTGTTCGCCATCGCCCGCAACGCGGTGGTCGACGAGGCGCGCCGGTCGGCCGTCCGCCCGTGGCAGGGCACGCTGACCGACGACGGCGACGCGGCGCCCATGACCGAGCCGCCGGCCGACGACCGGCTCGTGGACGCCTGGGTGGTGGAGGAGGCGCTGCGCCGGATCGGCGCCGACCACCGGACCGCGATCGTGGAGACCCACCTGCGGGACCGGCCGTACGAAGAGGTCGCGACACAGCTCGGCATACCGGTGGGCACCCTGCGGAGCCGGGTGTTCTACGGGCTCAAGGCACTGCGCCTGGCGATGGAGGAAATGGGAGTGGAACCGTGAGCGACCTGCCGGGCGATGCCCACCGCCGGCTGCGGGAGGGGCTCGGCGTCTACGCGCTCGGGCGCGGGGACGCCGACGAGCGCGCCGCCGTCCGGGCCCACCTCGACGGGTGCGCCAGCTGCCGCGCGGAGCTCGCCGAGCTGACCCCGCTGGCCGCCCGGCTGGCCGACGTCGACCCCGACCGGCTCGACGACGTGCCCGGCCCGCCCCCCGAGCTGGGCGGCGCGGTGCTCGCGCGCATCGCCGCCGAGCAGGACCGGCCCACCGACCTCGCCGCCCGCCGGAGGCGCCGTACGAGACTGGCCGCCTCGGTCGCTGCCGTCGGGATCGCGGCCGCTGCCTTCGCCGTCGGCTGGCTGGTCCGGCCGGTGCTCCCCGCCCCGCCGCTGGAGGCCGTGGCGGTCGAGGTGGCGGAACCGGGTGTCACGGCGACCGCCGACGTGGTGCCGCACACGTGGGGGGTCGAGGTGCGGCTGTCCGGGGAGGGCTTCACCGCCGGCGAGGTCTACCGGGTGGCCGTCCGGGAGGACGACGGCGATCTGTCGCCGGCCGGTGAGTTCGTCGGCGTGGGCGCCGAGCACCTGGACTGCAACCTCAACTCCTCCGTGCTCCGCGAGGACGCCGCCGGTTTCGAGGTCCTCGACGACGACGGGTCGGTGGTCCTGCGCTCGACGTTCTGACCGGAGCGGTGAACGCCGGGCCGGCGGGGTGCGTAGACCCACCCGACCGATCCCGTCGAGAACATGGAGACACCCGTGACCCGGATGCGCCCGACCGTCGCCCGCACCGCACTGACCGCCGCCCTCACCGGCGCCGCCGTCCTCACCGGGGCGGGCACCGCCTCGGCCGAGACGGAGGTGGCCGAACCGACCACGTTCACCAGCGCCTTCACCGCGATGGCGACGCCCGACATGGTCGTGAACGCCGACGGTGTCGCGACGCCGGGGACGGCCGGGGCGTCGGGCACCTTCACGTACCGGATCAACTCCGATCTCGAGATCATCTGCTACGACATCTCGGTGCGGGGCATCACGCCGCCGTACGAGAGCCCGGCGAAGACCGCCACCCACATCCACGAGGCCGCCCCCGGCCAGTCGGGTCCCCCGCGCATCGCCTTCCCGAACCCCGAGGACGACGGCTCGGGCACGCTGGTGAGCAACGGCTGCCTGGAGGGTCCGTTCACGACCGGCGTGGCACCCGAGGGCACCGACACCGGTGAGGGCTTCACGCTGGCCGAGATCGAGGCGGGCCCGTCGGCGTTCTTCACCGACACCCACACCGCCGCGTCCCCGGCCGGCGCGGTGCGCGGGCAGCTCACCGCGATCCCGGTCGGCGGCATCGAGACCGGTGCCGGGGCGACGGCCGACGATTCCTCGTCCGCCGCGCTCCCCGCGGTGGCCGGGCTCGGCGTGCTGGTCGCGGCCGGGGCGGTCGTGCTGCGCCGTCGCGCCACCGCCGGAGCCTGAGGGTGCGCCCCGGGCCCGCTCCGCTGCGCCGGGCATCGCTGCTGGCGATGGCCGGGGCGGCGGCGCTCCTGGTCAGCTGCGCCGCCCAGGGCAGCGGGCCCGGGGCCTCTCCGTCTCCTCCCTCCTCCGCGGGGTCCGCTCCGACGGCCGGGGCGGATCGCGACCCGGCTCCCCCACCGGCGCCCGCCGTGGTGGATCCCGCGTCGGTGCCCGTGCCGGTCGCGGTGTCGGTGCCCGCGCTCGGGCTGGTCGAGGAGCTCGTCGACCTCGGGATCGCCGCGGACGGCACCGCCGAGGTGCCCACCGACTTCGACCGCGTCGGGTGGTTCACCGGCGGCGGTCGGCCGGGTGCCCGCGGGCCCACCGTCCTGATGGGTCACGTCGACTCCACCGCCGGGCCGGCCGTCTTCTACGACCTCCGCGAGCTCGAGCCCGGGAACCTCGTCGAGGTGACCTCGGCGGACGGGACCGCGGCGCGCTACGCCGTCTCCGACACCCAGCAGGTGGCCAAGGGCGAGTTCCCGACGGCGGCGGTCTTCGGGGCCACGGCGACCGACGTCCTCCGGCTCATCACCTGCATCGGCGAGTTCGACCAGGGTGCCCGCAGCTACACCGACAACCTGGTCGTCACCGCCGAACGCCTGCCCTGACCGAGCCGGTGCCCCGGCACGGGGCGGGGCACCGGGTCCGTCCTCCTTCAGACCTCCAGCACCGTCGGGATGATCATCGGCCGGCGGCGGTGCTTGTCCGAGACCCACTTGCCGACGGTCCGGCGGATGATCTGCGACATCCGGTGCGGGTCGACGTCGTCGTCCTGCAACGCCCGCCGCAGGTTGTCCTCGACCAGGCGCAGCACCTCGTCGAAGGCCGCCGGGTCGTCGGAGAAGCCCTTGGTCGACAGGTGCACCGGCCGCACGATCGTGCGGGTGGAGGGCTCCACCACCACGGTCAGCGCCACGAAGCCTTCGTCGCCGAGGATGCGCCGGGCCTGCAGCGACTCCTCGCCGACGTCCCCGACGTTGAGCCCGTCGACGTAGACGTCGCCGATGGGCACGCTGCCGACGATCGAGGCCTTGCCGTCGACCAGGTCGACGACGACGCCGTCCTCCGCCAGCAGGATCCGGTCGGTCGGCATGCCGGTCTCCTCGGCGAGCTTGGCGTGCGCCCGCAGGTGTCGCCACTCCCCGTGCACCGGCATGAGGTACTTCGGCTTGGCGACGTTGAGCAGCGTGCGCAGCTCGCCGGCGGGGGCGTGCCCGGAGACGTGCACCCGCGCGGTCTCCTTGTGCACGACCGTGGCGCCGAGCCGGGCCAGGCCGTTGATCACCTTGTAGACGGCGGTCTCGTTGCCCGGCACCAGCGACGAGGCCAGGACCACGGTGTCGCCGGCCTGGATGGTGACCTGGTGGTGATCGCCGCGGGCCATGCGGCCCAGGGCGGACAGCGGCTCCCCCTGCGAGCCGGTGCTCACCAGCACCACCTGCTCGGGCGGCATCTTGGCCGCGTCGTCCAGCGAGACCATGAGCCCCGGGGCCATGTGCAGCAGGCCGAGGTCACGGGCGACGCCCATGTTGCGGACCATCGAGCGGCCCACCAGCGCGACCTTGCGCCCGTGCTTGTGCGCGCAGTCGAGCACCTGCTGGATGCGGTGCACGTGGCTGGCGAAGCTGGAGACGATCAGCCGCTGGGTGGCGCGGGCGAAGACGTCGTCGAGGACCGGGCCGATGCTGCGCTCGGGGGTGACGAAGCCCGGCACCTCGGCGTTGGTCGAGTCGGCCAGCAGCAGGTCGATGCCGGAGACGCCGAGCCGGGCGAAGGCGCCCAGGTCGGTGAGGACGCCGTCGAGCGGCAGCTGGTCCATCTTGAAGTCGCCGGTGTGCACCAGCAGGCCGGCCGGGGTGTGCACCGCGACGGCCAGCGCGTCGGGGATCGAGTGGTTCACCGAGATGAACTCGCAGTGGAACGGCCCGGCCAGGTGGTCGTCACCGGCGGCGACCTCGACGAGCACCGGGTCGATGCGGTGCTCGCGCAGCTTGGCCTTGACCAGCGCGAGGGTGAACCGCGACCCGACCAGCGGGATGTCGCCCCGCATGCGCAGCAGATAGGGGATGGCGCCGATGTGGTCCTCGTGGCCGTGGGTGAGGACGACGGCGGTGATGTCGTCGAGGCGGTGCTCGATGACGCCGAAGTCGGGCAGGATCAGGTCGATGCCCGGCTGGTCGGCCTCGGGGAAGAGCACCCCGCAGTCGATGACCAGCAGCTGCCCGTCGAACTCGAGGACCGCCATGTTGCGGCCGATCTCGCCCAGCCCGCCCAGCGCCATCACGCGCAGACCACCCTGCGGCAGCGGGGGCGGGGCCTTGAGATCGAGATGGGGCTGCTTGACCTGGCCACTCACAGTTGAATGCCTCCGTCGGCGAGGTCGATGCGCAGTTGCGCGAGCTGTTCGTCGGTCGCCTCGACCAGCGGCGGCCGCACCGGGCCGGCCGGCAGGCCGAGAGCGTTGAGCGCCGCCTTGACCAGGATCGCGCCCTGGGTGCGGAAGATGCCGGTGTAGACCGGCAGCAGGCTGTCGTTCACGGCGCGGGCACGCGCCAGGTCGCCGGCCTCGACGGCGGCGATGAGCTCGGCCAGCCGCGGTCCGACGAGGTGGCCGACGACGCTGACCACGCCGACGCCGCCCATGGCGAGGATCGGCAGGTTCAGCATGTCGTCGCCGCTGTAGAAGGCCAGGTCGGTGCGCGCCCGGGTCCAGGCGATCGCCCCGAAGTCGCCCTTGGCGTCCTTCACCGCGACGATCCGCGGGTGCTCGGCCAGGCGCACGAGGGTCTCGACCTCGATGGGGACGACCGAGCGCGGCGGGATGTCGTAGAGCATCACCGGCAGATCGGTGCTGTCGGCCACCGCGGTGAAGTGCCGCAGCAGGCCGGCCTGCGGGGGCTTGCTGTAGTACGGCGTGACGACCAGCAGGCCGTCGGCGCCGAGCCGCTCGGCGGCCCGCGCCCGCTCCGCGGTGTGCGCGGTGTCGTTGGTGCCGACACCGGCGAGGACGGTGGCGCGGTCGCCGACGGCGTCGATCACCGCCTCGAGCACCGCGTGCGATTCGCCGTCGCTCATCGTCGGCGCCTCGCCGGTGGTGCCGAGGACGGCGAGGCCGTCGTGCGCCTGGCGGTCGACGAGGTGCGCGGCCAGCTCCTGGGCACCCGCGAGGTCGATCGACCCGTCCTCGGCCAGCGGCGTCACCATCGCCGTCAGCACGCGCCCGAAGGGCCGGGCGGGGTCGGTGGTCATGGGCTGAATCTACCGAGCCGCGCGCAAGTGCTCGGTCCCGGTCGCGTCGGCGCGCTCGTACTCGGTCACGGCGTAGCGCAGCCCGGCGGACGCGGACTCCGACCAGCCGCTGTCCGGGGTGCGCGCCGTGCGGACCCAGCCCGCGTCCAGCGCCGGCGCCCACGTGTCGCCGTCCACCTCGACGTCGACGTCGGTGACCACGAGCCGGTCGGCGTGCGGCAGGAACGCCGCGTACACCGCCTGACCGCCGATCACCCAGAAGTCGTCGTGCTCCGCCAGCACCGCGTCCACCGACGCCGCGGTCAGCGCCCCGTCCGCGGCCCAGCTCCGGTCGGTGGTGAGGACGACGTTGATCCGGCCGGGCAGCGGGCGGAAACGGTCCGGCAGCGATTCCCAGGTGCGCCGGCCCATGACGACCGTCGACCCCGTCGTCAGCCTGCGGAAGAGCGCGGAGTCCTCGGGCAGGTGCCACGGCAGTGCGCCGTCGACGCCGATCACTCCCCCGCGGGCCTGGGCCCACACCATGCCGATGGCCACCCGGACGCGCCCGGGTCAGACGGCCACGGCGCCGCGGATGGCGGGGTGGTGGTCGTAGTCGCGCAGCGTGACGTGGTCGTAGGTGTACTCGAACAGCGACGACGCGGGGGCCAGCTCGAGGGTGGGGAAGGGCTTCGGCTCGCGGCTGAGCTGCTCGGTCACCTGCGCGACGTGGTTGCTGTAGACGTGGCAGTCACCGCCCACCCAGACGAAGTCGCCGGGCTCGAGTCCGACCTGGGCGGCGACCATGCGGGTCAGCAGCGCGTAGCTGGCGATGTTGAACGGGACGCCGAGGAACATGTCGGCGCTGCGCTGGTAGAGCTGGCAGGAGAGCTTGCCGTCGGCCACGTAGAACTGGAACAGCGCGTGGCACGGCGCCAGCGCCATCTCGGGCAGGGCGCCGACGTTCCACGCCGAGACGATCATGCGCCGGGAGTCCGGGTCGGAGCGGAGCGTGTCCAGGACGGCGGAGATCTGGTCGATCTGCTGCCCGTCCGGCGTCGGCCACGACCGCCACTGGACGCCGTACACGGGGCCGAGCTCCCCCTCGGGCGAGGCCCACTCGTCCCAGATGGTGACGCCCTGGTCGCGGAGCCACCCCACGTTGCTGTCCCCGCGCAGGAACCACAGCAGCTCGACGGCGATCGACTTGAAGTGCACCTTCTTCGTCGTCACCAGCGGGAAGCGCTCGGACAGGTCGTACCGGAGCCGCTCCCCGAACAGGCTGACCGTGCCGGTGCCGGTGCGGTCCTGCTTCGGCGTGCCCTGCTCCAGGATCCGGCGCAGGAGGTCCTCGTACTGGGTGTCGATCGGCGCTGCCACGGTCCCGAGCCTACGGCGACCGGACGACGCTTCGGGAGCCGCGCGGCTGGCGTGGTCAGAGGTGCGGTCGAGGCGGTCAGCCCTCCCCCACGAGCGGGCTGGCGGCCACCTCGCTGCCGTCGGCCAGGGTGCTGATCCGGAAGTCGCCGAACACGTTGCCCGCCACCCGCTGCAGCTCCCGGAGGCAGGCGATGGCCAGCGCCCGGATCTCGACGTCGGCGTGCTCGCTGGCCCGCATGGCCACGAAGTGCCGCCACGCGCGGTAGTTGCCCGTGACGACGATCCGGGTCTCGGTGGCGTTGGGCAGCACGGCACGGGCCGCCTGCCGGGCCTGCTTGCGCCGGAGGGTGGCGTTGGGCGCGTCCGCGAAACGCTGCTCCAGGCCGGCGAGCAGCTGGTCGTAGGCGGCCAGGGCCGCCTCGGTCGACGCCAGGAACAGGGCGTGCAGCTCCGGATCCTCGGCGATGACGGCCGGCTCGACCATCTCGGCCTCGTGCTCGGGCACGTAGCGCTGCGACAGCTGGCTGTAGGAGAAGTGCCGGTGCCGCACGAGCTCGTGGGTCAGCGACCGGGAGACGCCGGTGAGGTACATGCTCACGGTGCCGTGCTCGAGCACCGAGAGGTGCCCGACCTCGAGGATGTGGCGGAGGTACCCGGCGTTGGTCGCGGTGGCCGGGTTGGGCTTGCTCCACGACTGGTAGCACGCGCGCCCGGCGAACTCGGCCAGCGCCTGACCGCCCTCGGCGTCGGTCTCCCAGGGGACGTCGGCCGGTGGGGTGAACTGCGTCTGGGCGACCACCTGGACCTTCAGCGGCACGATTTCGGGCACGCCGCCGAGCCTACGGCGGGCGTGGCGGCTCCCCCGGGACCCGGCAGACTGGGCTCGTGGACCGGCTGGGTACCGCCGCGGCCGTGGCAGGCGGGCTGCTGCTGCTCTGGGTGGCCCTGCTCCTGCTGGTCTGGCGGTCGCGCAGCCTGGCCCCGCGCGAGGCGCTGCGGCTGCTGCCCGACCTGGTCCGGCTCGTCCGCCGGCTGGCCGCGGACCGGTCGCTGCCGCGCGGTGTCCGGATCCGGCTCTGGCTGCTGCTGGTCTACCTGGTCTCGCCGCTGGACCTGGTGCCCGACGTGATCCCGCTCCTGGGCCATGCCGACGACGTGGTGCTCGTGGCCTGGACGCTGCGCTCGGTCACCCGGCGGGCCGGCACCGAGGCGCTGGCCCGGCACTGGCCCGGCGAACCGGCCGGGCTGGCGCTCGTCAGCCGGCTCGCGGGACTGCCGGCCGCCGGGACGCCACCGGGCTGAGCACGCCGCACCCTGGCCCTGCGAGGCTCGCGACGGCAGGCTGTCCCCATGAGGAACCCGAGCCGGTCGTCCGTGCTCCGCAGGCTGCGGCCCTGGATCGCCGGCTGGCTCACCTTCCAGGCGGTCGTGGCGCTGGCCGGGTTCCTCACCGCGTGGCGCCGGAACGAGGGCGACGCGACGAGCACGAGCATCCGCCGGGTGGTCACCCACAACGGGCTCGAGCTGCGTCCCACGAACCCGGACCTGTCCCGGCTGCGGGTCGACCTCGCGATGGCCGGCGGGGAGATCGACCTGACGGCCCTGCCGCTGCCCGCGCACGGCATCGACCTCACGGTGCGGATGGGCATGGCCGGCCTGGCGGTGCGGGTGCCTGCGGAGTGGCGGGTCTGGTGGCGGTTCCGCGGCGTGGGCGGCATCGGCGCCGACGGCGGGGTGCAGCGCACCCACGACGAACACGCCGCGGACCTGCGCATCCACGCCGTGGTCGTGCTGGGCGGCATCGGCGTCGAGTCGGGCGGGCTCAGCGCCTCGCCACCGCCTGGCTGAGCTCGCCGGCCAGGTCGCCGCGCTGCCCCACGACGACATCGTCCAGCCCCAGCCAGTCGCCCATCAGCCGCAGCTCGGCGGCGAGCTCACCGGCGACCTCACCGCGCGCGACGCCGTCCTCGGCGAAGGCGGACTGCACGCGCAGCACCGACGCCTGGCGGTCGGCCTTGAGGTCGACCCGCCCCACCAGCCGGTCCCCCAGCAGGAAGGGCAGCACGTAGTAGCCGTGCACCCGCTTGCGCGCGGGGGTGTAGATCTCCAGCCGGTAGCGGAAGCCGAAGATCCGTTCCACCCGCGGACGCTCCCAGACCAGGGAGTCGAACGGGCTCAGCAGCGCACGGGCCCGGATCCAGCGCGGGCGGTGCGCCGCCACGTCCTGCCACGCCGGCCGCCCCCAGCCGTCCACCTCCACGGCGACCAGCTCACCGGCGTCGGCGAGTTCGGCGATCGCCGTCCGGGCGTCGGCCGGCGTCAGCCGGAAGTAGTCCCGCAGGTCCTTCTCGGTGGCGACGCCCAGGGCGCGGGCGGCGGTGCGGACGAGCTCCCGCACGGCATCGGCGCGCTCGGGCACCGGCTGGGCCAGTACCGCCGCCGGGAGGACCCGCTCGGGAAGGTCGTACACCCGCTCGAAGCCGGCCGTCCGCCCCCGGGCGGTCAGCACCCCGGTGAAGAACAGGTACTCCAGCGCCGCCTTCCCGGCGTGCCAGTTCCACATGCTGCCCGGCCGGTCGGGACGGGCCTCGCCCAGCTCGGCGGCGCGCAGCGGTCCACCGGTGCGCACCCGCTCGACGAGGGCGGCGACGTACTCGGGCCGTTCCCTGGCCACCCGGGTCATCGATCCCCAGGCCTCGCTGTCGGCCGCGGCCATGCGCCAGCGGAGGTAGGGGTGCAACCGCACCGGCAGGAAGGACGCCTCGTGCGCCCAGTACTCGAACACCGTCCCCCGGCCGTTCGTGACCGCGTCGAGCGCCTCGCGCGGATAGGGACCGAGCCGGCTGAAGAAGGGCAGGTAGTGCGACCGCGACAGCACGTTGACCGAGTCGATCTGCACGACCGCCAGCCGCTGGGCCACCCCGCGCAGCTGCCGGGTGCCGACCGGCGTCGACGGACGCGGCGCGGCGAACCCCTGGGCGGCCAGCGCGATCCGCCTGGCCAGCGTGGCCGGAAGTCGCTGCACGTCGGTCACGGGGCGATCCTGCCGTCAGCCACCGACATCCCGCTCGGGGTGTCCTGCCTAGGCTCGCGGTGTGGACCCGAGCCCGTTCCCCCGCCTGACCGGTTCGGCGGACGTGTCGGTGCGACCTGCCCGTCCGGAGGACGCCGGGGACATCGCCCGGGTCCAGGCGGTCGCCTGGCGCACGGCCTACCGCTCACTGCTGCCCGTCGAGCTCCTCGACACCTGGGACGAGGACGCCGCCGCGCGGACCTGGCGTGCCGCCGTCGAGGCTGCTCCCACGCCGGCACACCGCGTGCTGGTGGCCCTGGAAGGGAACACCGTGGTCGGCTTCACCGCGGTCGGCCCCGCCGAGCTGACCGACGGCGAGGTCGCCGACCCGGCCGCCCCGACGTCCGACATCTCGACGCTGCTGGTCGAGCCCCGCTGGGGGCGTCGCGGCCACGGCAGCCGGCTGCTGGCGGCGGTGGTCGACGTGGCCCGCTCCCAGGGCGTGCTCCGACTGCGCACCTGGCTTCCGGACTCCGACGAGGTGTCTGCATCGTTCTACGAGTCGGCCGGCTGGGAGCCCGACGGCTGGGCGCGGACTCTCGACACCGGCGACGAGCCGCTGCGCGAGCTCCGCTGGCACACCCTCCTGGACGGCGACGAAGGAGACCCGGCATGAGCTTCGCCGGCTTCCCCGACGAAGGCCTGGTCTTCTACGAGGGACTGGAGGCGGACAACACCAAGACCTTCTGGACCCAGCACCGGAGCGAGTACGAGTCCTTCGTCCGCGGCCCCGTGCTGGCACTCCTGGAGGAGCTCGGTGGGGAGTTCGGCACGGCCAAGGTGTTCCGCCCCTACCGCGACGTCCGCTTCTCCCACGACAAGACCCCGTACAAGACGCACCAGGGCGCGGTGGTCACGCCCGAGGGGCGTGGCGCCGGCTCCTGGTACGTGCAGATCTCCGCCGACGGGCTCATGGTGTCCGGCGGCAGTTGGCGACTCGAGAGCGATCAGGTGGCCCGCTACAGACGCGCGGTCGCCGACCCCGTGCAGGGCACCCGTCTGGAGCGGGAGACCCAGCGGCTGAGGGCGGCGGGCTGGGCCATCGAGGGCGACCGGCTCGTGCGGGTCCCGGCCGGCTACGCAGCGGACGCCGAACGGCTCGAGCTGCTCAAGCACAAGGCGCTGCACGCCACCCGGCGCTGGACGCCCGAGGACTGGCTGCACACGCGGGAGGTCCTGGATCGGGTCCGCGACTCCTGGCGGGACCTGGCACAGCTCAATTCGTGGCTGGCCGACAATGTCGGCGCCACGACGAAGGAACCCCGCCGCTGACCACGGGTCTTCGGCCCGGTAGGTCCCCAGGGGAGACCGGGACGCACGGCCCTGCTTCTCCGCGGACATGCGGCCCGCTTGTCCGCGCTTCCGCGGCCTGTTCTTCCGCGGCTTCGCGGCTGGCTTCTCCGCGGTGACGTGGGGAGGGTGCGGGCATGACGAAAGGGCCCCAGCACGGATGCTGGGGCCCTTTCGGTAGTAGTTGTCCGGCGGTGTCCTACTCTCCCACCCCGTCTCCAGGGCAGTACCATCGGCGCTGAGAGGCTTAGCTTCCGGGTTCGGAATGAGACCGGGCGTTTCCCTCTCGCCATGACCGCCGTAACTCTGTGAACTTGTTCGAA
>NZ_JAVREI010000026.1:0-24624 GCF_031845325.1 Blastococcus goldschmidtiae
CCCCTCCCGACTACACCCCTGCCGGCCGCCGCGCCGGCCTCTCCGGAACGGAGCGCATCATGACCCCTCCTCCCGCCCGCTACGCCACCGTCGGCACCCCGCCCGGCCCGTTCACCGTCGTGGTGACCTCCGGACCCGACGGCCGTGACGTGGTGCTGGCCAGCGGCTGGACCGACGACGTCGCCGACCTGCTGTCCGTGGTGCACCGCTCCCTGCGCCCGACGTGGGTCGAGCACGCCGGGGACCTCCCCGTCCTCGACGCGGTGACGGCCTTCTTCGAGGGCGACGTGACCGCCATCGACGACATCCCCGTCCAGCAGCGCTCCGGCCCCTTCCTCGAGGACGCGTGGGACGTGCTGCGCACCGTGCCGCCGGGCGCGCCGGACACCTACGCCTCCTTCGCCGCCCGGTGCGGTCGCCCCACGGCGGTGCGGGCGGCGGCCAACGCCTGCGCCCGGAACGCCGCGGCACTGTTCGTGCCCTGCCACCGGGTGCTCGGCGCCAGCGGCGGGCTGGGCGGCTTCCGCTGGGGGACGCCGGTCAAGCGCCAGCTCCTCGACCACGAGGCTGCCCACACCGCCGTGCGGCCCGAGCTGGCAGGCTGAGGAACCCGGCCGGCCGACGAGAGGGGCACCCGTGTTCGCCGTGCTCTACCGCTGGCGGATCGATCCCGACCGCGAGGACGCCTTCCGGCAGGGGTGGGAGCTGGTCACCCGTGCCATCCATCGGAGCTGCGGCAGCCACGGCTCCCGGCTGCACCGGGCCGACGACGGCACGTGGATCGCCTACGCGCTGTGGCCGGATGCCGCGACCCGCGAGCGCTGCGACCACGCCGAGGACGAGGGCAGGCGGCTCATGGCCGAGGCGGTGGTCGAGCGATTCCCGGAGACGACGATGACCGTGGCCTCCGACCTCCTGCACGCCCCGGCCTGACCTCCTGGGAATCGTCGGACCCCTCCGGCACCCTCCGCTCCATGGACGCCGCTTCCCTGTTGCTCGGGCTCCTCCTCGGGGCGCTGCTCGCCACCGCCGCCACCCTCGGCGTGGTCGCGCTGCTCGCCCGCCGCCGCCCCACCGACACCGGCCTGGAGCCGGTGCACGAGTCGCTCGACCACCTCCACCGGTTGCTCGCCGGCATCGAGCGTGCCCGCGCCACCGCCCACGGGGAGCTCCGCGAGCAGATGGGCACCGTCGGCCAGACCTCGGCCCAGCTGCACCAGGAGACGGCCGCGCTGGTCACGGCGCTGCGCACGCCGCACGTCCGCGGCCGGTGGGGCGAGGTGCAGCTCCGCCGCGTGGTCGAGCTGGCCGGCCTGCTCGAGCACTGCGACTTCGTCGAGCAGCCCTCGGGCACCAACGACGAGGGCGCCGGCGTGCGCCCCGACCTCGTCGTCACCCTCGCCGACGGTCGCCAGGTCGTGGTCGACGCCAAGGTGCCCTTCACCGGCTACATCGAGGCCGTGCAGGCGACCGACCAGGCGGTCCGCGACCAGCGGGTGGCGATGCACGCCCGGCAGCTGCGCACCCACGTGGACGCGCTCGCCGCCCGGCGCTACCCCACCGCCTTCCGGCCGGCGGCACCCTTCACCGTGCTGTTCGTCCCCTCCGACGGCTTCCTGATCACCGCCCTCGAGGCCGAGCCCGGCCTGCTGGAGTACGGCTTCTCCCGCGACGTCGTCCTGGCCACGCCGAGCACGCTGCTGGCGCTGTTGCGCACCGTGGCCTACTCCTGGCGACAGGAACGGCTGGCCCGCGACGCCGACCAGGTGCTCGAGGTGGGCCGCCGGCTGCACGCACGGCTGTCCACGCTGTCGGGTCACCTCACCCGGCTCGGTTCGGCGCTGGGCACCACGATGACCCGGTTCAACGAGACGGTCGGCTCCTACGAGCGGTCGGTGCTCACCGCCGCCCGCCGCTTCGACGACCTCGGCATCGCCGAGCAGCCGGTGCCCACGCCCGCGCCGGTGGAGGCGACCGTGCGCAGCCTGCGGCCGCCGGAGCCGACGGGCGACACGGACGCCGTCGTGCTCGACGGCGAGGACCGGTTCGACGCCGGACGCCGCTACGGCGACGAGGGCCAGGACGACCGAGGAAGGGACGGGACGCACGGCTGACCGCCCGTCGCGGCCGGCCCCCGGCGGCCTTCCAGGCAGCCAGGCCGCCCCGCTCGCCCCACCAATCCCCCACGTCGCCACGTCGACACCGCGGGGCGGCGACTCGGGCCCGCTTCCGCCGCTGTTGCATTCTCACTCGCTACCGTGACCATCGAGGGACGGCCGTCCGGGCCCGACCGCGGTGGAACGGAGGTGCGCCATGGCCACGGCGAGAACGGCCGACGCATGGCGGCAGGGCGGGAGCTCCCCCGACCGGTCGTTCCCCGGGTCACGCATGCCCCGTGAGGAACGAGCCATGAACCCCGACCGCAGCGCCCGCCCCGGCCGTCCGCCGGTCCCGCCCCGCGTCCGCCCCGCCGACCGGCTGCGGTCCGACCTGGACCACGGCCGTCAGGTCCCGCCGCGCCGGGAGTCGCTCCGGCCGAGCCGCCCCATCGATCACGGGGCCGCCGATCCCCGCCCGCCCGTGGCCCGCCCGGCGGCCGGACGTCAGGCCGAGGCCCGGCCGTCGGCACGAGGGCGCGCAGAGGCCCGGCCCGTCACCGGGGGCGGCCGCTTCCGCGGCGCCGTCGCCGTGCTCGGCATCTTCCTGGTGACCCTCGCCGGCGCTGCCATCGACTCCTTCGTCGGCATCGGTCTGGGCGTCATCACGCTCGCCGCCCTGCTCGCCTCCACCGCCGTCGCCGTGCTCACGGTCCGCCGGCGCGACCTGTTCTCCGTCGTGGTCGCGCCCCCGCTGGTCTTCGTCGCGGTCGCGGCGTTCAACATCGCCCTGGCGCCGTCGGCCAGCTTCACCCTCCCGACGGTCGCCACCCTGCTCATCCGCGGGTTCCCGACGATGGCCATGGCGACCGGCCTGGCCGTCGTGCTCGCCGTCGGCCGGCTGATCGCCCGCCGCTGACCTCCCGCGGGTTCCCTGCCCGCACGGACGACACGCGCCCCGCTCCGGCACTGCCGGGACGGGGCGCGTTCTCGTCGCGCGCCTGCCCGCGCGTGCGGGCCGGCGATGTCAGTCGGTCGTGGCGGCGCGCCGGGGCCGCAGCTCGTGCGGCAGTGCGAAGACCAGCCGCTCCTCGGCCGCCTTCACGGTCTCCACGTCGGCGAAGCCGCGCGCGGCCAGCCAGTCGAGCACCTCGCTCACGAGGATCTCCGGCACCGAGGCGCCGCTGGTCACACCCACGGTGCCCACGCCGTCGAGCCACGACTCGTCGATCTCCGAGGCGAAGTCGACCAGGTAGGAGGCTCGGGAGCCGGCCTCCAGGGCCACCTCGACCAGCCGCACCGAATTCGAGGAGTTCGTCGAGCCGACGACGAGCACGAGGTCGCACTCGGCGGCCATCTGCTTCACCGCCTGCTGGCGGTTCTGCGTCGCGTAGCAGATGTCGTCGCTGGGCGGGGACTGCAGACCGGGGAAGCGGTTCTTCAGCTGGTCGACCGTCGCCAGCGTCTCGTCCACCGAGAGGGTGGTCTGGGAAAGCCACACCACCTTCTCCGGGTCGCGCACCTGCACGTTGGCGACGTCGTCGGCGCCGTCGACGAGCTGGATGTGGGCCGGCGCCTCACCGGCGGTGCCCTCGACCTCCTCGTGACCGCGGTGGCCGATCAGCAGGATGTCGTAGTCGTCCCGCGCGAACCGCTTGGCCTCCTGGTGCACCTTGGTCACCAGGGGGCAGGTCGCGTCGATCGTCCGCAGCTGCCGGTCGGCCGCCTCCTGGTGCACGGCCGGGGAGACGCCGTGGGCGCTGAAGACGACGACGGAGCCCTCGGGCACCTCGGTCGTCTCGTCGACGAAGATCGCCCCCCGCCGCTCGAGGGTGGCCACGACGTGCTTGTTGTGGACGATCTGCTTGCGCACGTAGACGGGGGCGCCGTGGATCTCCAGGGCACGCTCGACCGCCACCACCGCCCGGTCCACGCCGGCGCAGTAGCCCCGGGGATCGGCCAGCAGGACACGTCCGCGCTGATCTGCCATGCACCCAGCGTACGTGGACCGGGCCGCCTGCCGGGTGCGTCGAACGTGGTCAGGAACACCCTCTCGGCGTACAGCGGCACCCGGGTGGGGGTGTCGGTCCGCGTTTCCTGGGGCAAGGTGTGCCCATGGCCCGTGAGATCCCTGAGGTTGTCCGCGCCGCTGCCGGCCTGGCTGCGACCGTCGTCGACGAAGCCCGCAAGCTGCCCGAGACCCTCCCCGGGCTGCCCGTCCGTGTCATCGGCATGGCCATGCAGCACGCGATGAAGGTGCAGCAGCAGTACGCGGGGCTGGTCGCCCGCGGGGACGAGCTGTTCACCGGGATCCGCGGCGAGGCCGAGCCGGGCCTGGCCACCTTCGACGACGACGGCGACGCCGCGCCCGCCCAGGGCTTCCGCGGCTCGGCGTTCGACCGTGCCGACGTCGTCCCCGACGAGGTCCCCGACCGGGTGGGTGCGCAGGCCACCGTCGAAGAGTCCGTCGAGGAGGCGCCGGCCACCGAGGAGATCCTCGACGAGCTGGCCATCGACGAGGCGATCGAGGCGGCCCCCACGCTGGAGGAGACCGCCCCGGTCGCCACCGGTGACGCCGACGCCCTGGAGACCGCGCTCGACGCGTCCGGCGACTCCTCCGCGATCGAGCTGCCGGTCGCCGGCGCGGCGGACGCCGACGCCGTCCCCACCTCCGTGGACGTGCTCACCCCCGACGGCAGCGACGTCACCACCGTCGAGGCCACCGTCACCGACGAGGGCATCGCCACCCCTGTGACGGCCGACTACACCGACGCCGCGGACGACGGCACCGAGGTCGCCCGTGGTGACGGGCCCGTCGCCGCGAACGCCGGGCTGCTCGCCGACGCCGGCGAGGCCGGCACCGGGTCGGAGGACGCCGCCATCGCCGCGGGCGTGGCCGTGGAGCCCGGCGCCGAGTCGTCCGGGACGGCCGCCGGCGGCCAGGACGCCGGTGGGCCGGCCGAGGCGCCGATCGACGGGTACGACACCTTCTCCATCGCCCAGCTGCGCGGCCGGCTGCGCGGCTACACCCTCTCCACGGTGGCCGATCTGGTGACCTACGAGGAGTCCACGCAGGCGCGGGAGCCCTACCTGCGGATGCTGCGCAACCGGCTGGAGAAGCTCGAGGAGCAGGCGGTCGAGTCCAGCCCGCTGGCTCCCCGCGGCGCCTGAACCCCGGCCGGTCCGGGCTGTCGGCCCCGTCTGACACCCTCGGGACATGAGCGAGCTTGCGAGCTCAGCAGTGGGCAGAGCAGTGCCGCGAACGCTGCCGCCGAGCGCCAGCGAGGCGGGCGCGTGAGTGCACCCTCCTCGCCCGAGGCGCCGTGGCCGGTCCGGACGGTCGCGCGCAAGGTCGCCGACTGGATAGGCCGGCTCGGCGAGGTGTGGGTCGAGGGCCAGGTCGCGCAGCTGTCGCGGCGCGGCAACGCGGCCACGGTGTTCCTGACCCTGCGCGACCCGGTCGCCGACCTCTCCGTGCCGGTGACCTGCCACCGCGACATCGCCGATCGCCCCGGCCTCGAGCTCACCGAGGGGTCGCGGGTGATCGTCCGCGCCCGTCCCGACTACTACGTCGCCCGCGGCTCCTTCTCGCTGCGGGCCACCGAGATCCGCGCCGTCGGGCTCGGCGAGCTGCTCGCCCGGATCGAGCGCATCCGTCAACTGCTGGCCGCCGAGGGGTTGTTCGACGCCGTGCGCAAGCGTCCGCTGCCGTTCGCACCCGCCGTCGTCGGCGTCATCACCGGACGGGACAGCGCCGCGGAGCGGGACGTCCTGGTCACCGCCCGCCGCCGCTGGCCGGCCGTCCGCTTCGCCATGCACAACTGCGCCGTGCAGGGCCCGCAGGCGGCGGCCAACGTCATCGACGGGCTGCGCCGGCTCGATGCCGACGCCACCGTCGAGGTGATCGTCGTCGCCCGCGGCGGAGGCTCGGTCGAGGACCTGCTGCCCTTCTCCGACGAGGGACTCGTGCGGGCGATCGCCGCCTGCCGCACGCCGGTGGTGACCGCCGTCGGCCACGAGACCGACACCACGCTGGTCGACCACGTCGCCGACGTCCGCGCCGCCACCCCGACCGACGCAGCCCACCGGATCGTGCCGGAGATCGGGGAGCAGCGGCGCCTGGTCGAGGGGCTCCGGAACCGCGCGCGGCACCTCGTGACCGCCCGGCTCGAGCAGCAGGAGCGCTGGCTGGAGTCGGTCCGCACCCGCCCGGTGCTGGCCAGCCCCGACCGGCTGCTGCACGGCCGGGCCGACGACTTCGCCCAGCTGCGCACCCGCTCCCGCCGCACCGTGGTGCACCGGGTCGAGGGCGCCGAACGCGACCTGGAGCACGCCCGCGCCCGGGTGACGGCGCTGTCCCCGGCGGCGACGCTGGAGCGCGGCTACGCGGTGGTGCAGCGGGCCGACGGCGCACTGGTCCGCGACCCCGCCGAGGTGGGCGACGGCGAGCGCCTGCGCGTCCGGGTGAGCGGGGGCCGGCTGGCCGTCGTGGTCGACCGCGAGGATGGGGAACCGTGAGCGGACAGGATCGTGAGCATCGCAGCGAGGAACGAGCGAGGAGCGGAGCGTTCCGCGGCAGCGAACTGAGAACACCGTGAGCAGCACCGGGCAGACCGACGAGCCGACGACCACCTACGAGCAGGCCCGCGAGGAGCTGGCCGACGTCGTCCGCCGGCTGGAGGCCGGTGGGCTGACGCTGGAGGAGTCGCTGGCCCTGTGGGAGCGCGGCGAGGAGCTGGCGAAGCTCTGCCAGCACTGGCTGGACCGCGCCCGGGAGCGGCTGGCGGCCGCCGCTCCCGACGACGCGGACGGCTGAGCTCAGGCCGGCCGACGCCCGGCCGTCGGCCCCGCCACCGGAGCCACGAGCAGGCCCGCCTCGGCCAGCGCGCCGAGAACCCGGTCGGCCCGCCGCCGGAGGTCCGGCAGGTCCGCCAGGCCGCCACGCTCGACCAGGCACCGGGCCACGAGGTCGCGCACCGACGGGTTCTCCTCCGCAACCGGGCGGGTCGCCGGGACGCGGGTGACCAGCCCGCACGGGCACGCCCCTCCGGTCGCGGGTGCCACGTGGTTCGCGTTCGCGCAGACGTCGTCGAGCATGTCGGCTCCTCGTCCGGCCGGCTGCCGCGGTGGCGCCGGGAGGGAAGTCATCGTGCGACGGCCGGCACCTCCGCCGCCCCCCGACCAGCCGCGAGTCGACGACTCGTCCGACACCCGACACGGGACCGCAACAACCGCTCCGTCAGTCCTCCGCCGGCGTCACCGCGGCGGCCACGGCGCGCAGCTCGTCCTCCGGCGCCGACCCGCTGACGACGAGGACGACGTCGCCGTCCCGACGGGTCAGCGCCGTCTCGCCGCGCTCGGTGGTGAGCCGGGTCCACGGCTCCCCGGCCACGTCGACCGTGCCGTCGTCCGTCGCCCCGTCGAGCACCGACTGCACCGGCTCGGCGCGGACGTCGTCGCTGACGGTGAACCCGGCGAACTCCTCCGACGGCGTCAGGTAGCCGACCTCGAGGGTGACCGGGGCCCCCTCGTCGGCGAAGCCGGCGTTCGTGCGGGCACTGGTCGGGCGGTAGTCCTCCGGGAGCCCGGCCGGCGCCACCACCGCGTAGTCGGCCCGCTCGGCGGCCAGCCGCACGGTGCTCGTGGGGTCGACCGTGCGCACCGTCTCCTCGTTGCTGGCGCGGAACGCCTGCCATCCGACGAGCAGCAGGCAGATGACCACCAGCGGGAGCAGTGACCGGACCATGTTCGCCGCGCTCATCCGGTCGGCCCGCTCCACGGCCGGCGACGGCGGCGCCGGGGCCTCCGGGCGGTCGGCGGGTCGCGGGCTCGTCGGGCCGGCTTCGGTCATGCACTTAGGATCGCAGGAGAGCTCCCCCGCCCTGCCGCCATGGCCCCGTCCCGGGTCCCGCCCTGCGTTTGCGAAGGGTGGACGGGACCGGGTCCCTCTCCAGGAGGTCCCGTGTCGCTGCCCGTTCCCGAAGGCCCCGTCTCCTCGAGCGGCCGCGGCTTCCTCGCCGACCGTCCCGCTCCCGACCGCAACCTCGCACTGGAGCTGGTGCGGGTGACCGAGGCGGCGGCGATGGCCGCCGGCCGCTGGGTCGGGCGCGGCGACAAGAACGGTGGTGACGGCGCCGCGGTGGACGCGATGCGGGCCCTCATCGGCACCGTGAGCATGCGGGGCGTCGTCGTGATCGGCGAGGGCGAGAAGGACGAGGCCCCGATGCTCTACAACGGCGAGCAGGTGGGCGACGGTCACGGGCCCGAGTGCGACGTCGCGGTCGACCCGATCGACGGCACCACGCTGATGGCCAAGGGGATGCCGAACGCGATCGCCGTCATGGCCGTCGCCGACCGCGGTGCCATGTACGACCCCTCGGCGGTGTTCTACATGGAGAAGCTGGCCACCGGGCCGGCCGCGGCCGACGTCGTCGACATCACCGTGCCGGTCGCCGAGAACATCCGTCGGGTCGCGAAGGCGAAGAAGAGCTCGGTCGGCGGCGTCACCGTCTGCATCCTCGACCGGCCCCGCCACGCGCAGCTGGTCCAGGAGGTCCGCGAGGCGGGTGCCCGGATCAAGTTCATCACCGACGGCGACGTGGCCAGCGCGATCGCCGCCGCTCGCGAGGGCACCGGCGTGGACCTGATCCTGGGCATCGGCGGCACGCCGGAGGGCATCATCGCGGCCTGCGCGCTCAAGTGCATGGGTGGCTCGTTCCAGGGCCGGCTGTGGCCCAAGGACGACGACGAGCGGCAGAAGGCGATCGACGCCGGCCACGACCTCGACCGCGTGCTGCACATCGACGACCTGGTGCGCGGCGACGTCTTCTTCGTCGCCACCGGCATCACCGACGGCGAGCTGCTCCGCGGCGTCCAGTACCGCTCGGGAGGCTGCACCACGCAGTCGCTGGTGATGCGCTCCAAGTCGGGCACGATCCGCTCGATCGAGAGCCTGCACTCGCTGGAGAAGCTGCGCGCCTACGCGGCCGTCCCCTTCGATTCCTGACGCGATCCTCCGGATCGAACCGCGGCCAGGAGCCGTCCCCGGGTGGGTGGAGCCGCTTCGTCCCGCCTGCCCGGGACCCTCCGGGCCCCACTCACTCGGCGCGACAGGGCCACCCCGCACGTCAGTTCCGTTCGCCCCGCCTCGCGAGGCGGTCCATGACCTGCCGCCAGCGGCTGGCCGACTCCCCCGGTGCGAGGCTGCGCAGCTCGAGGGCGCCGAACACGGTGCGGGCGTGGACGACGACGCGCGGCGTGCCGGCCACCCGCGGCACCGGCGCCAGGTCCACCTTGCGGTCGCCGAAGATCGTGCGTCCCTGGATCTGCGCGTCCACGCCCTCGGCGACGACCACGTCCACGTCGCCGAAGACCGTGCTCAGGTAGAGGTCGAGCCGGTCGGCTGGGAGCACCTCCCGCTTGCGGGGGACGGTGCGCAGGCCGCGCAGGTCCATCCGCACGTCGCCGGAGACCGTGGAGGCGCGCCGCGGAACCGTGGGCCCGGCGAGCGTGATGTCGCCGAAGACGCTGGTCTGCTCCTCCGGCGCCCGGGTGCCGACGATCTCGACCGGCGCCTCCGCCGGCAGGTCGGCCACCAGCGCGGCGAGCTCGGCGGTGGTGACCGCGGCGTAGGCGGCACCGGCGCGCTGGCCGAACTCGTCGAGGTCCAGTCGCCCCTCGGCCAGCGCCTGCTGCAGTCTGGCGACCAGGGTCTCGCGGTCCTGGTCGGACGCCCGCACGCCCGCCACCTCGGCATCGCCGGGACCTCGACCGGCAGGGAGCTCGTCGGGCACGGCTGCGACGGTATCGGAGCCGGGCCGCAGCGGGGAGCCGGTCAGCTGGCCGGCGGGAAGGCCTCCACGCAGTAGACCTCCTGGGCGTCGGAGTTCGACTGCCGGCCGGCGCACGTGCCGCCGTAGAGCTCGTAGGCCGAATACTCCGGGGATTCCCGGTAGAGGTCGTCGCAGGCCTCCATGTCGCCCCCGTGGCACTCCTCCGCGTAGTCGTCGAGCTCGGGGTCGTCCCCCAGCCCCTCGGGCTCGGAGGTCGCTGCAGGGATCCCGGACTCGCCGCCGTCGTCGGAGCCGAGCCCGACGAACAGCGCGACCGCCAGCCCGACGATCGCGAGCGCTCCGACGATCGCGACCACGACCGCCGCCTTGCTGCCCTTTCCCGCCGTGGACGTCGAGCCCTGGCCCCAGGGCGGAACCGTCGCGCCGGGCCGCTCCTGCCCGTACGGCGCCTGCCCGTACGGCTGGCCGTACGGCGGCTGGGCGTGCGGCCACTGGTTGTAGGGCGGCTGGCCGGGGTGCGGCTGGCCGTAGCGGGGCGGGCCCTCGTAGCCGTCCTGCCCACCCACAGGTGGGTCACCGGCGCTCGGGTAGGGCTGCGCTCCCGGATACGGCTGTGCTCCCGGATACGGCTGTGCTCCCGGATACGGCTGTGCTCCCGGATACGGCTGTGCGCCCGGATACGGCTGCCCGGCATGGTCGTGCTGCGGAGCCGCAGAACTGCCCTCCCCCGCGTCGGAACCGCCCGGGGGCAGGTACGGCGGTTGCGACATCGGAACTCCTCGCTCGGGGGCACAGCCTGCCGTCGGCGATGCTAGGTCGTCCCCCTCCGGCGACCCGGCAGCCCGCCCGGGATCTAGGGTCGCTGCCGGAGCCCTCACCATCCAGACATCTCAGGAGTTCAGCGTGGCCACCCAGCAGGACGGCACCGACTACCGCATCGAGCACGACTCCATGGGGGAGGTCCGCGTCCCCGCATGGGCGAAGTGGCGGGCGCAGACCCAGCGGGCCGTCGAGAACTTCCCGATCTCCGGCACCCCGATCGAGCGCGAGCTCATCGGCGCCCTGGCCGCGATCAAGGGCGCGGCCGCCACGGTCAACGCCGACCTCGGCGTCCTGGACCGGGAGATCGCGACCGCGGTCCACGATGCGGCGCAGACCGTCGCCCGCGGGGACTGGGACGACCACTTCCCCATCGACGTCTTCCAGACCGGTTCCGGGACCTCCAGCAACATGAACACCAACGAGGTCATCGCCACGCTGGCCAGCGAAGCGCTCGGCCGCCCGGTGCACCCGAACGACCACGTCAACGCCTCGCAGTCGTCCAACGACGTCTTCCCGTCGGCGATCCACATCGCCGCCACCCGCGCGATCGTGCGCACCCTCGTGCCCGCCCTCATGCACCTCGAGGCCTCGCTGTCCCGCAAGGCCGACGAGTTCGCGACCGTGGTGAAGAGCGGCCGCACCCACCTCATGGACGCCACGCCGGTGACCCTCGGCCAGGAGTTCGGCGGCTACGCCGCGGCGGTGCGGTACGGCATCGAGCGGCTGCACGCCTCGCTTCCCCGCATCGGCGAGCTGCCGCTGGGCGGCACCGCCGTCGGCACCGGGATCAACACCCCGCCCGGCTTCGCGGCGGCCATCATCGAGCGGCTGGCCGACGACATGGAGCTGCCGCTGACCGAGGCACGCGACCACTTCGAGGCGCAGAGCTCCCGGGACTCGCTCGTGGAGGCCTCTGGCCAGCTCAAGACCATCGCGGTCGGCTTCATCAAGATCGCGAACGACCTGCGGTGGATGGGCTCGGGCCCGCGCACCGGCCTCGGCGAGATCCAGCTGCCCGACCTCCAGCCCGGCAGCTCGATCATGCCCGGCAAGGTGAACCCGGTGATCCCCGAGGCAGTCATCCAGGTGGGCGCCCAGGTCATCGGCAACGACGCCGCGGTCACCTACGCGGGCACCACCGGCGTCTTCGAGCTCAACGTGACCCTGCCGCTCATGGCCCGCAACGTGCTCGAGTCGATCCGCCTGCTGGCCAACGTCAGCCGGCTGCTGGCCGATCGCTGCGTCGACGGCATCGTGGCCGACGTCGAGCAGTGCCGGGAGTACGCCGAGTCCTCGCCGTCGATCGTCACGCCGCTGAACAAGTACATCGGCTACGAGGAGGCCGCGGTCGTGGCCAAGCAGTCGCTCAAGGAGCAGAAGACCATCCGCCAGGTGGTGCTCGAGCGCGGCTACGTCGAGCAGGGCAAGCTCACCGAGCAGCAGCTCGACGAGGCCCTCGACGTCCTCTCCATGACCCACCCCTGAGCCCTGCGTGCGCTGGGCCCGCCACCGCGGGTCCGGCGCGGCGGCTCAACCGGCGCTCGTGCGCTCCAGCCACCACTCCCACGGGGCCCGCAGGGCTGCCGGCGGCGTCCACGCCCCGGCATCGCCTCCTGACGCGTACTGCTCGGCCACCGCGGCGATGACTGCGGCGTCGATCCCGCGCCGTCGCATGCCGACCTCGTTGACCCCCCGCACCCGTGCCGGAGCACCGAAGGCCTTCGCGTAGGGCGGGATGTCGCGGGTCACCACCGCAGACATGCCGACCATCGCCCCCGGACCCACGACCCGCCGCTGGTGCAGCACCGCGGCCAGCCCCAGGTTGGCTCCCGCCCCCACCTCGACGTGCCCGCCGAGGATGACGCCGACGGCGAGCGTGACGTCGTCCTCGATCACGGCGTCGTGGCCGAAGTGCGCCTTGTTCATGACGAAGCAGCGATCGCCGATCCCGGTGCGCCGGCGGGTGCCGCGGTGCACGGTGACGAACTCGCGGACGACGGAGTCGTCCCCGATCTCGACGCCCACGTCGTCGGTCCCCCCACCCCAGGGCAGGCCGTGGTCGTGGCCATGGATCTCCGGCGCGGCGCCGATGACCGCGTGCGCACCGATCCAGTTGCGGTCGCCGATGCGGCAGGGGCCGGTGATCACGGCGTACGGGCCGATGACGTTGTCGGTGCCCAGCTCCACGCCCTCCCCGACGATGGCCGTCGGATGCACCCGGTTCCCCATGCTCGGTCCTCCGGTCGGTGGGCGGACTCACCTGACGCCGTTCGGCACGCACCGGTCCGGGTGGCGGGCCCGTGCGTGAACTCCCGGTTACGGTACGGGTGGGCCGCTGCCCTCCCGTGATCCCCACCGGCAAGGTCAACACGCATCTGTGATCCCCATCAGCAAGGTCGACGTCCGTGACGCCGAGCCCCTCGTCCTCGACGTCCTCCGGTCCGGGTCCCTCGCCCAGGGGCCGATGGTCGAACGGTTCGAACGGGAGTTCGCCGAGGTCGTCGGGGTGCCGCACGCCGTCGCGGTCAACAACGGGACGACGGCCCTGGTGGCGGCGCTGCAGGTGCTGGACCTGCGCCCGGGGGACGAGGTGATCACCTCACCGTTCACGTTCGCGGCCACCCTGAACGCCATCCTCGAAGCCGGTGCGACCGCCCGGTTCGCCGACATCCGCGAGGACGACTTCGCCGTCGATCCCGCCGCGGTGGAGGCGGTGGTGGGCGACCGGACGGCGGTGCTCATGCCGGTGCACCTGTACGGGCAGACCGCGGACATGGGGCCGCTCACGGCGCTGGCCAGGGACCGCGGTCTGCATGTGGTCGAGGACGCCGCCCAGGCACACGGCGCCGCCTACGCGGGGCGGGGCGCCGGCGCCTTCGGCATCGGGTGCTTCTCCTTCTACGCGACCAAGAACATCACCACCGGCGAGGGCGGCATGATCACCACCGCGGACGCCGCCGTCGCCGACCGGCTCCGGGTACTGCGCAACCAGGGCATGCGGGCGCGCTACCAGTACGAGATGGCGGGCCACAACTACCGGATGACCGACCTGCACGCCGCCGTCGGGCTGCCGCAGGTGGCCCGCATCGCCGACATCGCCGACCGGCGACGACGCAACGCAGCGCGACTCACCGCCGGGCTGGCCGATCTCCCCGGCCTCCGCCTCCCGCGCGAGCTCCCCGGCCGGACCCACGTGTGGCACCAGTACACGGTGCTGCTGCCCCCGGGCACCGACCGCGACGGCCTCGTCGCCGGGCTCGCCGCCTCGGGTGTCGGGAGCGGCATCTACTACCCGCGCACGGTGTTCGACCACGACTGCTACCGGGAGGACCCGCGCGTAGTGGTCGCCGACGTCCCCGTCGCCGAATCGGTCGCGCGTCGGTGCCTGTCCCTGCCGGTGCATCACCACCTCACCGACGACGAGGTGCACACGGTCATCGAGCGGTTCCGCGCCGCGCTGGAGGCATGACCGTGCCCGGACCCGCGATCGCCGTCGTCGGCGCCGGCGCGATGGGCGCGCTGCATGCCCGGGTGATCCGCGGCTCCGCGCGGGCCGAGCTGGCGGCGGTCGTGGACCCGGACGAGCCGACCGGCCGTGCCGTGGCGGAGCGCTTCGGCGCCCGGTGGGCGCCGGACCTCTCCGGGCTTGCCCGCGTGGACGCCGTGATCGTGGCCGCCGCGACGAGCGCCCACCACGCGATCGCGCTCGATCTCCTCGCCGCGGGGCTCCCCCTGCTGGTCGAGAAGCCGATCGCCGACAGCCTGACCGACAGCGAGGAGATCGTGGCCGCCGCCGCTGCCGCCGACGTGCCGCTCATGTGCGGGCTGCTCGAGCGGTTCAACAGTGCCGTCGTGACCGCCACCGGCCTCACCCGCGACCCGGTCCACGTCTCCACCCAGCGGCACTCGCCGTACGCCCCGCGCATCCCGACGGGGGTGGCCTGGGACCTGCTCGTGCACGACGTCGACATCGCCCTCCGGCTGATGGGGGCACCGCCCCGCTCGGTGGAGGCCCAGTTCGGCTACTTCCATCCCCGCTCGACGCCCGGCGCGGAGGACCTCGCCGAGGTCCAGCTCACGTTCCCGGACGGGCAG
The DNA here is from genome assembly GCF_031845325.1 of Blastococcus goldschmidtiae. NCBI lineage: Bacteria > Bacillati > Actinomycetota > Actinomycetes > Geodermatophilales > Geodermatophilaceae > Blastococcus > Blastococcus goldschmidtiae. Next base: position 14,807 of record NZ_JAVREI010000026.1, read on the forward strand.
CTCGCCTCGCTGTCGGCTTCGCGCATCGGCCAGCGCAAGATCCGCCACGTGACGATCACGGAGATCGACCGGGCCATCGAGGTGGACCTGCTCCGTCAGGCCGTCACCATCTACCGGCACGTGGACAACGAGGCCGCCACCGACGACGGCCTCGGCTACCGCCAGCAGACGGTCATCGAGATGCCGATGATGGCCACGATGGGGGAACCGCTCGCCGCTCAGCTGTCGCACTTCGTGGACCTGTTGGAGGGTTCCGCCGACCACGACGCCGAGCGGGCGGGGATCCTGCCGTCCCACCGCGTCGTCGCCCGGGCCTTCGACGCTGCGGGCGGCCGACCGGCGTGACCAGCCGCTCCCGGGACGGTGCCCCTAGCCGCCCGGGAGCGGGGTGAAGAGCACGCGGTCACCCTCGAGAACCACCCGTGCCGTCGGCCGGGCGGGTACCCCGGCCACGACGGTGAACGGCGCCACGTCCCGGGTCACGACGGCGCCGGCGGCCACGACGCTGTGCTCCCCGACCGTCACGCCCATCGTGATGACCGCCCCGGCGCCGACGAACACGTGGTCCCCGATGCGGACGGGGGCCCGTTCGACATCGGGATGCGCCTGGGCGGAGACGCACCTCCGCGCCGACGAGTGGGTGTAGATCTGCGCGCCGGAGGAGATGTCGCACCCGCGGCCGATGGTCAGCCCGCCCGATCCGTCGACGACGGTGAACGCGCCGATCCACGTCCCGGTGCCGATCTCCGGATCCCCGGTGATCCAGGCGTGCGGGTTGTACGGGTTCGCCGGCAGGGCGGCCGCGTCGTCCGGGACCGTCGGGCGGTCCACCGTCAGCCGATCTCGTGGTCGACGAGGTCCTGCATGCCGGTGCGCACGTCGATCGTCGGCTTCCAGCCGAGCACGTCCAGCGCGCGGGAGATGTCCGCGGCCCGCCGCGAGACCAGGACGTCGCGCGGCCGGAACCGGGGCTCCACGTCGACGCCGACCGCCTCGATGAGGGTGCGGGCGAGCTCGGCCACCGTGGTGTCGATCCCGGTGCCGATGTTGACCGGCAGGTTGGCGCGGGCGCCCTCGGCGTCGAGGGCCAGGACGATCGCCCGGGCGATGTCGTGCACGTGGACGAAGTCCATGGACTGCGCGCCCTCGCCGTCGATCACCGGCGGCTCTCCGTTCCGCAGCCGCTGCACGAAGTGGTTGATGACCGAGGTGTAGTAGGCGGTGGGCTTCTGGCCGGGGCCGTAGACGTTGAAGAAGCGCAGGGCGAACCAGGTCAGCGAGGACCGGCGGGCGTAGTAGGCGAGCAACTGCTCGCCGGTGTGCTTGGCGATGCAGTACGGCGTGAGCGGGCTGAGCGGCCCGTCCTCGGACATGGGCAGCGTGTCGGGTTCGCCGTAGACCGAGGCGCTGGAGGCGAAGACCACCCGCCGCACGCCGTGGTCCGCGGCCGCCTTGAAGACGTTGTTGCTGCCGACGATGTTGATGTCGACGCTCTCGTACGGGTCGGCCTCGCTCTTGTTGATCGAGACGGCGGCCAGATGAACGACCTCGTCGCAGCCGGCCATCGCCTGGTGCACCGCGCCGCCGTAGCGGACGTCCTGTTCGACCAACTCGAGCCGCCCCGTGCCCGACCACTCCGCGATGCGGCCGCGATCCCCTCGAGACATGTTGTCGAGGATGCGCACGGTGTCGCCGCGATCGAGCAGCTGCGGGACGAGGTGGGAGCCGATGAAGCCAGCACCTCCGGTGACCAGGACGGTGGACGGCATGGATGGGGCCTCTCCTCGGTGCGGACGGCTCAGCGGGACGCCAGGACGGCGGCGCGCAGGGTGGTGGCGACGCGCTCGATCTCTGCCTCGCCGAGGTTGGCGTGCATGGGGATCGCCAGGTGGCGCCGGAACAGGTCCGCGGACACCGGGCAGGGGGTGGTCGACCGGTAGACCGGCTGGAGGTGGGAGGCGTAGGTCCCGAAGTTGCACTGGACGCCGCGCCCCCGCAGTTCCTGGGCGACCGCGCCGCGGCTGACCGACGGGTCGAGGGTCACCACGTAGCTCTGCCAGGCATGGGTGCGGTCGGGAGCCGCGACCGGCAGCGTGAGCAGATCGAGGTCGCTCATCAGCTCGCCGTAGGCGACGGCCACGGCCTGCCGCGAGGCGATCAGGTCGGGCAGCCGCTCGAGCTGGGCGAGCATGATCGCGGCCGCCACGTCCGAGAGCTTGTAGTTGTAGCCGATCTCGGTGAACTCGGGGATCTGCAGGTCGACGGATCCCGCCCGGGTGAGCGCGCTCTCGATACCGAAGGCGTGGGTCTTGCGCGCCTGCGCGGCGATGTCGTCGCGGTCGGTCGCCAGCGCCCCGCCCTCACCGGCGGTGATGCCCTTGCGGCCGTGGAAGGAGAAGCAGGCGACGTCCCCGAAGCTGCCGGCCGGGCGGCCCCGGTAGGTGGCACCGGCGGAGCAGGCGGCGTCCTCGACCAGCCACAGGCCGCGTGCCTCGGCGATCGACTGCAGTTCGGCGTAGTCCGCGCACTGGCCCAGCGCGTCGACGGCGATGATCCCGACGGTCCGCTCGGTGACGGCGGCCTCCACCGCGGCCGGGTCGACGTTCGCGGTGTCCGCACGGACGTCGGCGAAGACCGGCGTCGCGCCGGTGAAGACCACGGCGTGACCGGTCGCGGGGAAGGTGTAGTCGGCGACGATCACCTCGTCGCCCGGGCCCGCGCCGAGGGCGGCGACCGCCAGGTGGAGGGCGGCGGTGCAGTTGCTCACCGGCAGCGCGTGGGCCCTGCTCACGACCCGCGCGAACTCGGTGGCGAAGCGCATGCCGGTGGGCCCGTTGCCCGCCACCCACCCGGACCGGAACACCTCGGCGACCGCCCGGAGCTCAGGTTCGCCGAGAGTCGGCTCACCCAGGGCGACGACGGGCGGGGATTGCGCGGTCATGCGGCTCCTGACGGACGGGGGCGCGGCGGCGGAGGGCCGGGCCCGCACCCCGTGCTGACCGCCGAGAAGTGCTCCACCGACGGCGACCGCGGCGACACTACGCGCGCCGGACGCGCCGCCCGGGGACCGCGCGACCGGCGCTGCGGCTGCCGTGGTCACTGCGCCTCGGGGGACTGCCGATTCCAGATGTCGAGGACGGGGATCAGCCCCGCCCCGAGCGCTGGAGGCTCCAGCAGTGCCCCGTTCCCAGGCAGACCAGTCGGACGTCCTCGCCCAGAACCGGCAGCACTATGAACTCCTGGTGTGGATGGCCCAGCGCTACGCCGCCGTGGGCGACGTGGAGAAGGTCCTCCGAACGGCGATGCTGGCCGGCAACTACGCGCTGTGGCTGCCGGTCGGTCTGCTCAGCGACCTGCGGCTGGAGCGCATCGTCGTCTCCGCCGTCCGGGGCACCGGTGCGGTCACCGTGGACGGTGACCGGCGGAACGGTCGCGTCCTGCACGTCCTATCCGAGGCGCACGGCATCGGCGGGCACACCCGGCTGGCGGCGCGGTGGATCGGCCGCGACGAGCGCACCGCCGATGTCGTCCTCACCAACCAGAGCGTCCCGGTGCCCGGCCTCCTCATCGACGCCGCCCGCACATCGGGTGGCGCCCTGCACGACCTGCGCGGAGCCGGACAGGGGCTCCTCGACCGGGCCCGCGCGCTGCGCGAGCACATGGATCGCGCCGACGTCGTCGTCCTGCACGTCCATGCCTACGACGTCGTCGCGCTCGCGGCCGCGAACCTGCCCGGTCCCCGCCCGCCGGTGATCTACGAGCAGCACGCCGACCTGACCTACTGGCTCGGTGTCGCGGCCGCCGACGTGTTGTGCGAGCTCCGCCCGGCGGTGCGCTCCCTGGACGTCGACCTCCGCCGCGTCCCGGCCGAGCGAATCGCCGTCCTGCCCATGCCCGTGGATGAGATGGGGAGCGCCGGCAGCGAGGACCTGCGGCGTCGCCTGGGTATCCGCCCCGACGCCGTCGTGGCGCTGACCGTCAGCGACGACTGGAAGGTGACCTCGACCGCGGGCCGCGGCCTGCACGACCTCGTCGACAAGGTGCTGCACTTCTCGTCCCGGCTGACCATGGTGCTGGTCGGTGTCCAGCCGAACCCGGCCTGGGAGCGCCTGGCCCGGAAGTACCCGGGGCGGGTCCACTCGGTGGGCCGGGTTCCCGACCCCTCCCCGTACTTCGCCCTCGCCGACGTCTACCTCGAGTCCTATCCGACGTACGCCGGCACCACCGCGCTCGAGGCAGCCCTGCGCGGCCTGCCCGTGGTCGGCCTGGCCGACGCCGCCGACGACGACCCGGCCCACCTCTTCCAGCGTTGGTCGCCCGGCCTGGCCGGGCGACCGGCCGCCCCGACCCCGAGCCGGCTGGCGCTGACCGTGAGCCGGCTCGCCGCCGACGCAGATCTCCGCCGCCGCGACGGGGAGGAGGCTGCGGTGTCGGTCCGCGCCCTGCACGACAACCCTGGGTGGCGCATCCAGCTGGAGGCCCTCTACGCCCGGGCCCGATCGGCCCGGGCCGCGGACGTCGGCGACCTCGGCGAGTCCCCGATCGACGAGCGGTACGCGCTCCTGCTGCTCCGCACGTTCACCGCCAGCCAGGCGAGCGTCGATCCGCGAGCCGTGGTTGCGCCGCTGGGCGACCTCTACGACAGCGCCCTGGAGGGTGACCTCAACGCGGCCCTCCTCCGCGGGCGCGAGTCGTCCCTCCAGGTGCGGGTGGCGGCGGGATGGGCCGACCACCCGGCGTGGACGGCCCGGCTGCTCGCACTGGCCGCCGCCCAGCCGCGGCTGCGGGTGAGCATGCCGTTCGTCGCGGCCGACGACGCGCTCGGCACCGCCAGCGTCACCCGGCTCACCGAGCTGATCGCCGGAGTCGGCCGGACGACGGAGGACTGCGGAGACATCTGCCTGGAGAGTCAGGCAGCGCACGCCCCGCTCTCCCTGAACGGTGAGCTCGCCTTCACCGACGAGGCACTGGTAGGACTCGGGCACATGATCGACTCGCCGATGTGGGGCGACGTGCCCGCCTCCGCGCAGGAGCCGGTAGCGGTGGCCGGCTGACCGCTGCCCCTGCGGTCGGAGGTGTCACGGCGGCGACGCCATGACGGCCGCACCGGTGGCGATTCGGAGGATCAGGCCGCATGAGGCCGCTGGAGGGGCTAGCGTCGAGGGCGATGAGCGAGACAGATGTAGCCCTGCGCTACCCCGGTGGAGAACTGCCCCTTCCCGTCAAGCACGGGACCGAGGGCGCCGACGGCATCGACACGAGCAAGCTGCTGGCCACGACCGGCACGGTCGCGCTGGACATCGGCTTCGTGAACACCGCCGCGTGCACCTCGGCGATCACCTACATCGACGGTGACGCCGGGATCCTGCGCTACCGCGGCTACCCGATCGACCAGCTGGCGGGCAAGGCCAGCTTCCTCGAGGTCAGCTACCTGCTGATTTACGGGGAGCTGCCGACCGCCGACCAGCTGGGCGAGTTCGACCAGCGCATCCGGCGGCACACCCTGCTGCACGAAGACCTCAAGCAGTTCTTCAACGGCTTCCCACGGGACGCGCACCCGATGCCGGTGCTCTCCTCGGCGGTCAGCGCGCTGTCGACCTTCTACCAGGACAGCCTGGACCCCTTCGACGAGGAGCAGGTGGAGATCTCCACGCTGCGCCTGCTGGCCAAGCTGCCGACCATCGCGGCCTACGCCTACAAGAAGTCGGTCGGCCAGCCGTTCCTCTACCCGGACAACTCGTGCGGCCTGGTCGAGAACTTCCTGCGCATGACGTTCGGCTTCCCGGCCGAGCCGTACGACATGGACCCCGACCTGGTCAACGCGCTCGACCAGCTCTTCGTGCTGCACGCCGACCACGAGCAGAACTGCTCGACGTCGACCGTCCGCCTGGTCGGCTCCTCGCACGCGAACCTCTTCGCCTCCGTCTCGGCCGGCATCAACGCGCTGTTCGGCCCCCTGCACGGCGGGGCCAACCAGTCGGTGCTGGAGATGCTCGAGGCGATCAAGGCCGACGGCGGCGACATCCCGCGCTTCGTCGAGCGGGTCAAGAACAAGGAGCCCGGCGTCAAGCTCATGGGCTTCGGGCACCGGGTCTACAAGAACTACGACCCGCGTGCGGCGATCGTGAAGTCCACCGCCGACACGGTCCTGGACAAGCTGGGCGGCAACAACGAGCTGCTGGACCTGGCCCGCCAGCTCGAGGAGATCGCGCTCAAGGACGACTACTTCGTGGAGCGCAAGCTCTACCCGAACGTCGACTTCTACACCGGGCTGATCTACCAGGCGATGGGCTTCCCGACCCGCATGTTCACCGTGCTGTTCGCCCTCGGCCGGCTGCCCGGGTGGATCGCCCAGTGGCGCGAGATGATCGCCGACCCCAGCACCAAGATCGGCCGTCCCCGCCAGCTGTACATCGGGGAGACCGAGCGGAGCTTCGTGCCCCTCGACCGGCGCTGACCCTCCTCCCCCGACCGACCGGGCCGGGCGTGCTCCCCTCGCGGAGCGCGCCCGGCCCGATCCGTCTCCGGACCACGCCACCTACGGTGAGGGCGCTCCGCACCCGCGGAGGAGTCGCCCACCCTGGAGGTCCGCCCATGGCCGAGCAGCCCGGCGACGACGTCCTCGTCGTGCCGCCGATCCCCCTGGCCAGCGGCAGCATGCTCGAGCCGGAGGGCGACGGGCCGCCCGTCCGCATCACGACCGTCGAGGTGGTGGTGTCCACCGAGGACGGCGGCGAGCTGCGCATCCCCCTCGTGCACCGGCACGGTGCCTGGTGGGCGCCGTGACCGGGCTCCCCCGGCCCTCATCCTTCTGGGCGCCACCCGAGCTTCACCCTCACCCGGAGGGGTGAGAGAGCCTCACCCCCCTCTCCGGCGCCCCTCCCGGCACGTCGATACGAGGTCAGAGCCCGGCTGCAGAAACGCAGCGGGCCGGCCATCGAGACGACGAGACCGCCGGGAGACGCCGCAGTGCCCGCACCACGCACGCCCGTCCGCCCCGTGCTCAGCGCACGCGAGGCCCAGGCCCTGCGCGAGGCCATGGCCCTGCGGCAGCTCGCCGCAGCCCGGCCCGACCTCACGCCCGCGCAGCTCGCTGCCGCCCGCGCGAGCTTGGCCGCGACGAGCGCGCCGTCCGCCCGCAGCACCGGCAAGCGCCCCACCGCCACACGCTCCACCGCCAAGCGCCCCACCGCCAAGCGCCCCACCGCCAAGCGCCTCAGGTCCACGGCGGCGAAGGAGCGCACCGGCGCGCGCTGGTCCTCCCGCCTGGGCGTCGTCGCGCTCGGCACCCTGCTCGTCCCTGCGCTGGTCACCGTGGTGCTGCCCGGGGCCACCACGCCCTCGGGCGGGCCGCTCGACGTCACGGCGCTGGCCATGACCGCGCGCAGCTCGCTGCTGGAGGCGGCCGACGGCTACCGCACCCTGGAGCAGACCGCCGCACACCGCCGCGACCAGCTGCAGGAGGCCCGCGCCGCCGAGCAAGCCGCTCGCGAGCAGGTCGCGGCCGTGCAGCGGGCCGTCGGTACCGGCGCCTCCGACCTCTACCGCGCGACGCCCACCCTCCGGTACCCGGTGCCCACCCTCGACGCCGCCGGCGTCACCGATGCACTGCTCCGGCACTCCGTCACCGAGCGCGCCGACCGCGCACTCGAGGGAGCCGTGGTCCGCGCCGAGCGCACCGTCGCTGCGCTCCAGGACGCCTCCGCCCGGGTCGACCAGGCCGAGGCCGGCGCGGCTGCTGCTGAGGACGAGCTGGCCGACGCCCTCGAGGCGATGCGCGCCCAGGTCGACGACCTCAGCACCGAGGTCACCGGCCGGCTGGCCTCTCTCGGCGCGATCCCGGCCGCGGGCCGGCAGCAGGAGCGCAACCAGCGGGCCGTCGCCCGCTGGCAGGGCTACCTGGCGCAGCTGAGCGGAGCGGGCATCCAGCCGCCCCCCGCCGCGGCGCTCGCCGACCCCACCGACCTGCCCGCCGGGTTCTCCCCCGCACTGGACTCCTCCGGCCGGCCCGTTCCCGGCGTGGCCTGGGCGGTCATGGGCAACAGCCCGGTCACCGTGCTGCCGTCCGAGACGGTCGCTGCGGTCAGCAACGCGCTGTCCCAGCTGGGCAAGCCGTTCGTCGCCGGCGCGACCGGCCCGGAAACCTACGACTGCGGCGGCTTCACCGCGGCGTCGTGGCTGCTCGGCGGCTACGCCCTGCCGGCCACCCCGCAGGAGCAGTGGGCCACCGGCACCGCGGTGCCGCTGGACGGCCTGCAGTTCGGGGACCTCGTCTTCTCACCGGGTGGGCAGGACGTCGGTCTCTACCTCGGTGACGGCGACGTCCTGGGCGCCTCGGCGGCCACCTACCAGGTGGGCGTCCGCTCGGTCGCCGCCGGCTCCGCCGCCGTCCGTGTGCCGGTGCCGGGGACCGGGACGCCGAACGCGCCGCTGCCCGCCGGCGGACCCACCGGACCGTGCGGTGCGCCGCTCCCGACGCCCGGCATCACCAGCCCGCAGTGGGGCGGCTGGGAGAACGGCGAGATCCCCACCGAGGCGCTGTGCCTGCTGGGTGTGTACCGCCACGCGCTCCGCTGCGATGCCGCGGCGGGCTACGCCGCCATGGACGAGGCCTACGAGGCCGAGTTCGGCACCGGCCTGTGCATCACCGACTCCTACCGGTCGCTCGCCAGCCAGGTGGACGCCTTCTCCCGCAAGCCCGCGCTGGCCGCGGTGCCCGGTACCTCCAACCACGGGTGGGCCCTCGCGGTGGACCTGTGCGGCGGGATCCACCGCGGAGGGTCCCCGGAGTGGCGGTGGATGACCGCCAACGCCGGCCGGTTCGGTTTCGTCCAGCCGGACTGGGCCGGTCCCGGTGGCGAGAAGCCGGAGCCCTGGCACTGGGAGTACGGCTACATCTCCTAGCCCCTCCTCCCCTTTCTGCAGTCAGCGAGCCGCTGGCTGCTCCGATGGCACCGTGATGGCACACCACGCCTCATCGACAGCCCGCCGCGTGCGGTCCTCGGAGTCGGGCATCAGGTGTCCGTAGGTCGTGAGCACCAGCGTCGCGTTCTCGTCGCCGAGGCGTTCTGCCACAGCCACGACCGACTTGCCGGCCGCCATGAATACGCTGGGTCCGGGATGCGTACTCGGTGTGTGACGCCCGAGACGCCTGTCTGGACTACGCGCTGGTTGCCCGGGAGTCCGACGGGATCCGGGGCGCGCTGACGGCTCCGGAGCAGGTGAAGCTAGTCGAGGAACTGAGCCTTCCCGAGTCCACCAGCGACACCCCACGGCACGGCGAGGAACGCACGTACTCGACCGGCTGCCGCTGCGCCGCCTGTCGCCGCACCCACGCCCAGCGGATCGCGGACTGGCGCACTCGACGTCGGTATGCCGAGACGACTCGAGCCGCGTGGCGGAGGGCTAGGTAGCGACTTTGGCGCGCCGAGGTGGTTCAGTCGCACCTCCACGGCCGAGTCTCGGATCTCAGGAGCAGCATGAGCACCCCCTATCAGCCGCCGTCGCAGCCGTGGGGCCAGCCCCCTGCGCCGCCCCCGCAGAAGAAGCCGCTCTACAAGAAGTGGTGGGTCTGGGCGATCGCCGCCGTCCTCGTGTTCGGTGGCATCGGCTCGTTGACCGAGGATGAGCCCACCAACCAAGCCAGTAGCGCGTCGGAAGCAACCGAGGAAGCCACGGAGCGGACCACGGAGTCCGAGCGCACCACGGAGGCTCCCAGGTCAACCACGCCCCGGACGGCGACGCCCTCTCCCATTGCCACACAGAGCACTACCCCGGCACCCCCTCCGGCGCCGGCACCCGCTCCCGCTCCCAGGACC
>NZ_JAVREI010000027.1:0-17416 GCF_031845325.1 Blastococcus goldschmidtiae
CGAGTCAGCGCGGCTCGCGGCCCTGCCAGCATGGGTCCACCAGTACAACCACCATCGGCCCCACTCAGCGGTCGGGAAGCTGCCACCCATCACCAGGTTGAACAACCTGGCTGGGCATCACACCTAGGCACGCGGCGGCGAGCGCGGTGAACGAGAGCCCCAGCAGACAGCGGGTGCGCACCGAGGTGTTCACCGTCAGACGTGCCGCCTCGTCGACGGAGGCCCGTAGTTCAGAACCGGGGTCCATGTGCTCCCAGAGCGCGGTGCGGACGGCGCGCTCGCGGTCCCTGTGAGCCCGGCTGGTCAACATCCATTCGACGGCAGGCCCGACGACGAGGACGGCGAACGCGACGATCACGATGGTGCCGAGCTGGTCCGTTCCCAGCAGGACGACGACCGCCCCGCCGAAGCTGCCGATCGCCCACAGCAGCAGGAGGACCAGCAGCCACGGTGCGCCGGCCTTCCGCGTCATGGAGGCAGCGTAGGAACCACCAAGCTGAGCTGCAGCTTCCGTTCGGTCAGAAGGGGAACGTCCGCTTGGTGTGCTGGACGCTCACCCAGTGGTCGGTGGTGAACTCGTCGATCGCCCACTCGCCACCGAACCGGCCCAGACCCGAGTCCTTCTCGCCGCCGAAGGCGGTGTTGTTCTCGTCGTTGAGCGGTGAGTCGTTGACGTGCGTCATGCCGGCCTCGACGCGCAGCGCGAACTGCACCCCGCGCAGGGCGTCCTCGGTGAACACCGCGCTGGACAGGCCGTACTCGGTGTCGTTGGCGATCGCCAGGGCGTCGTCCTCGTCCCGGGCGCGGATGATCGTCACGACCGGGCCGAACATCTCCTGGCGGGCGCTGGTCACCGAGTTGTCGCCGAGCAGCACGTGCGGCGGGAGCACCGAGCCGATCGGGCCGGTCGGGTCGCCGCCGAGCAGCTGCTGAGCGCCGTCCGAGAGCGAGTCCGCGATCTTCTCCTGGATGCCCTCGAGCTGGCTGCTGTTGATGATCGGCCCGATCACCGTGTCCGACTCCCTCGGGTCGCCGGCCTTCAGCCCCCGGGCGCGCTCGACGAAGCGCTCGACGAACTCGTCGTGCACGGACGCGTCCACCACGATCCGGTTGGTGATCATGCAGACCTGGCCCTGGTGGAAGAACTTGCCGAAGATGGCGGCGTCCACGGCGTAGCCGAGGTCGGCGTCGTCCAGCACCACGAGCGGACCGTTGCCGCCGAGCTCCAGGGAGAGCTTCTTCAGCCCGGCCTTCTCCGCGATGCCCTTGCCCACCGGCGTCGAGCCGGTGAACGAGACCACCCGCGGCGTCGGGTGGCTGACGATCGCGTCGCCGATGTCGCTGCCGGAGCCGATGACCACCGAGAGCAGCCCCTCGGGCAGGCCCGCCTCCTCGTAGACCTTGGCCAGCAGCAGCCCGCCGGTCACCGGGGTGTCGCCGGCCGGCTTGAGGACGACGGCGTTGCCCAGCGCCAGGGCGGGCGCGACGGAGCGGTTGGACAGGTGCATGGGCACGTTCCACGGGCTGATCACCGCGACGACCCCGACGGGACGGCGGTAGACGCGGCTCTCCTTGCCCTCGATGTCCGCGGGCAGGATCCGTCCCTCCACCCGGTACGGGTAGGACGACGCCTCGTGGAAGTCCCGAACGGTGATCGCGTACTCGAACTCGGCGGCCGGGGCGGCGGCGCCCGACTCGCGGATGTGCCAGTCGACGATCTCGTCCTTGCGCTCCTCCATGATCCGGGCCGCCCGGCGCATCACCTCGGCGCGCTCGCTCGGCAGCCGTGCCGCCCAGTCCCGCTGTGCCTCCTTGGCGGTCGCGTAGGCCTCGTCGAGGTCCTCGGCGTTCGCCAGCGGAATCTCGGTCAGCGTCTCGCCGGTGTAGGGGTCGGTGTCGGTGGCGGTCTTCCCCGCCCGCCCGGCGCGCCAGGTGCCCGCGATCGGCATCCGGTCGAAACCGTCGTAGTGGGCTGGTGCGGAGGTCTCGGAAGCCATGGACGGGGCCCTACCCGGTCGTCCACGACGGACACGCGGCGATCGCACCCCACGCTGCCGCCGGTCAGTCGCGCGGCGGTCCCGGCGGGTCGGCCAGCCACCGCCGGCCGGCGCGGACCGACCGCAGCCTGTCGGCCAGGATCACGCCGCACCCGGCAACCAGCAGCACCGTCCCGGGTACCGAGGTGCCGAGGTCCTCCCAGGACGTGCGGGCCAGCTGGGGCGCGAGGAGGAGCGGGAAGACCGCGATCCAGATCCACCCGCGCGCCATCTCCCGCGCCTGGCGGTCGGCGGGCACCCGGCGCCCCTGGCCAGGGTCGACGTGGTGCACGACGGCGTACTCCGAGAGCAGGCGTGCCGCCCGTCGACGGCGCACAGCCGCGCTACGCGAGAGCAGCCAGCAGAGGAGCCCCACGCACAGCCCGACGCCCGCAGCCGTCACCCACGCGCCCGCCGACCAGCCGGCGGGGTCGAACCCGAGCAGGACGACCCCGCCGAGCAAGGGCGGTAGGGCAAGCGCCGTGACGCGCAGCTCTTCCCGGGCGCGCTCGGCGACCTCCGCGGTGGCGTCGTCGCCGATCTCCCTGGTCGGAGCGCGTGTGCCGTCGGTCACGCGCGCAGGCTAGGGCACCGAAGGCGGGAGGAACGGGGTTCGTCCCCACCTAGACTCCCTGCGTGTCCCGGCAGCCGATGATCGCGCCCAGCCTGCTCTCCGCCGACTTCGCGCACCTGGCCGACGAGGTCGCCCGGGTCGCCGACGCGGACTGGCTGCACGTCGACGTGATGGACGCGCACTTCGTCCCGAACCTGACCCTGGGCCTGCCGGTCGCCCAGGCGATCCAGGCGGTCAGCCCGGTACCCCTGGACTGCCACCTCATGATCGAGAACCCGGAGCGCTGGGCGCCGGGCTACGCCGAGATGGGCGCCCGCAACGTCACCGTGCACGCCGAGGCCTGCACCGACCCGCGGGCCGTCGCCCGAGACCTGCGCGCCGCCGGTGCGCTGGCCGGCCTGGCCATCAAGCCGGGCACGCCGCTGGAGGACTACCTCGACGTCCTGCCCGACTTCGACACCCTGCTGGTCATGAGCGTCGAGCCGGGATTCGGCGGTCAGTCGTTCATCGCCGACGTGCTGCCCAAGGCGCGCAAGGCCCGCGAACTCGTGGACGCCGGGCACCTGACCCTGCTGGTGGAGATCGACGGCGGCATCAACGCCGACACCATCGAGCAGGCCGCGGAGGCCGGCGTCGACATGTTCGTCGCGGGCTCCGCCGTCTACGGCGCCGACGACCCCGCGAAGGCCATCGCCGCCCTGCGCGCGCAGGCCGCCGCAGCGATGTCCGGATGACCGTCAGCGACGCCGAGCTGCGCGCCATGGCCCGTGCCCGAGAACTGGGCGCGACCGTCCTGGGCACCACGACGCCCAACCCGGCCGTCGGCGCCGTCGTCCTCGCGGCCGACGGCATTGTCGCCGGAGAGGGCGCCACGCAGCCGCCCGGCGGTCCGCACGCCGAGGTGCAGGCGCTGGCAGCAGCGGGGGAGCGGGCGCGCGGCGGCACCGCCGTCGTCACCCTGGAGCCGTGCGCGCACACCGGCCGCACCGGTCCGTGCGCCGACGCCCTGATCGCCGCCGGGGTGGCCCGCGTCGTCGTCGCCGTCCCCGAGCCCACGTCGCTGGCCGGCGGGGGAGCGGACCGGCTGCGCGCCGCCGGCATCGACGTGGCGGTCGGCGTCGAGCAGGCCGAGGCCGAGACCGGTTCGCTGGCGCCCTGGCTCACGGGGGTGCGCGAACACCGCCCGCAGGTGGTCTGGAAGGTCGCCGCCACGCTGGACGGCCGCGTTGCGGCCGCCGACGGGAGCAGCCGCTGGATCACGGGCGAGCAGGGCCGGGCAGCGGTCCACCGGCTCCGGGCGACCTGCGACGCCGTCGTCGTCGGTTCCGGGACGGCGGTGACCGACGACCCCCGGCTCACCGTGCGCGACGCGGACGGCCGGGACGCCGCCCGGCAGCCGCTGCGGGTCGTCGTCGACCGGCGGGACCGGCTGCCGGAGAGCGCCCGCGTGCGGGACGACGCGGCGCCCACGCTGGTCAGCCACGCGGCCGATCCGGCGGCGCTCCTGGCCGAGCTCTTCGACCGCGACGTCCGCCGGGTGCTGCTGGAGGGCGGCCCCACCCTGGCCGCCGCGTTCCTCCGCGCCGGCCTGGTGGACGAGGCCGTGGTGCACCTGGCGCCGAAGCTCCTGGGCGCCGGCCCCGCCCTGGTGGGTGACCTGGGAATCACTTCGATCGCCGACGCGCTCTCCTGGGAGACGGTGGACGTCCTCCTCCTGGGTGGGGACGTGCAGGTCCGCCTGCGGCCCACCCGGCACACTGGGGGACGACAATCCGTCCGGAGAGGGAGCTGAGATGTTCACCGGCATCGTCGAAGAGGTGGGCACGCTCGTCGTCCGCGAGGACCAGACGGACGCGGCACGGCTCGAGATCCGCGCGACCCGGGTGCTCCAGGACGTCGCCCTCGGCGACTCCATCGCGGTCGACGGCGTGTGCCTGACCGTCACCTCCGTGCAGGACGGCGTCTGGAGCACCGACGTCATGGCCGAGACGCTGCGCCGCAGCAGCCTGGGCAAGGCGGAGAAGGGCAGCCGGGTCAACCTCGAGCGCGCCGTCACCCCGCACACCCGCCTCGGCGGTCACCTCATGCAGGGCCACGTCGACGGCGTCGGCACGGTCCTCGACCGCACGCCCAGCACCCACTGGGAGGTCGTGCGCATCGGCCTGCCGACCGGCCTGGCGCAGTACGTCGTCGAGAAGGGCTCCATCGCCGTCGACGGCGTCTCGCTGACCGTCAGCGCGGTCAGCGCCGCCACCCACCCCGAGCCCTGGTTCGAGGTCAGCCTCATCCCCACCACCCTCCGCGAGACCACGCTGGGAACGCGCGCCCCGGGGGACCCCGTCAACCTGGAGGTCGACGTGATCGCCAAGTACGTCGAGCGCCTGCTGGAGGCACGTCGGTGACCGCACCTGTGACCCGTCTGGACAGCATCGAGACCGCGATCGCCGCGATCAAGGACGGCCGCCCGGTCGTCGTGATCGACGACGAGGACCGCGAGAACGAGGGCGACCTCATCTTCGCCTCCGAGCTGGCCACCCCCGAGCTCGTGGCCTTCATGGTCCGCTACACCTCGGGCTACATCTGCGTCGCCGTCACCGAGGGCGACGCCGACCGGCTGGACCTGCCGCCCATGCACCGGGTGAACCAGGACCGCCTCGGCACGGCCTACACCGTCACCGTCGACGCCCGCGAGGGCGTCACGACCGGCATCTCGGCCTCGGACCGGGCGACGACGATCCGGACGCTGGCCGGCGAGGACACGACCTCGCGCGACCTCTCCCGACCGGGGCACATCGTCCCGCTGCGGGCCAAGGACGGCGGGGTGCTGCGCCGGCCCGGGCACACCGAGGCGGCGGTCGACCTCGCCGTGCTCGCCGGTCTGCGCCCGTCCGGGACGCTGTGCGAGATCGTCAGCGAGAAGGACCCGACCGGCATGGCCCGCGGCGAGGAGCTGCGCGTCTTCGCCGACGAGCACGACCTCGTCATGGTGTCCATCGCCGACCTGATCGCCTACCGCAAGCGCTTCGACAAGCTGGTGGAGCGGGTCGCCGAGGCCGTCGTCCCGCTGACCCCGGGCACCTTCACCGCCGTCGGATACCAGAGCTCCTACGACGAGCGCGAGCACGTGGCGTTCGTCTACGGCGACATCGGCGACGGCGAGGACGTGCTCGTCCGCGTCCACTCCGAGTGCCTCACCGGCGACGTCTTCGGCTCGCTGCGCTGCGACTGCGGCCCGCAGCTGCAGGCCGCGCTGGCCGCCGTGGCCGAGGAGGGCCGCGGGGTGGTGCTCTACATCCGCGGGCACGAGGGCCGCGGGATCGGCCTGCTGCACAAGCTGCAGGCCTACCAGCTGCAGGACCTCGGCGCCGACACCGTCGACGCCAACCTGGACCTGGGGCTGCCGGCCGACGCCCGTGACTACGGCACCGGTGCGCAGATCCTGGTCGACCTGGGCATCCACACCATGCGGCTCCTGACCAACAACCCGGCCAAGCGCGCCGGGCTGGAGGGCTACGGCCTCAAGGTGCTCGGCCGGGTCTCGCTGCCCAGCCACGTCACCTCGCAGAACCTGGGCTACCTGCGCACCAAGCGCGACCGCATGGGCCACCTGCTCGACATCATCGAGCCCGGGCCGGCCGGCGAGCCGCCGCACGCCGACCCGATCCCGGAGAACGTCCCCCTGCGCGTCGACGAGCAGCCCTCATGAGCGGCTCCGGAGCGCCTGTGGTGCAGCCGGTGGACGCCGTCGGTCTGACGCTGGGCATCGTCGTCACCACCTGGCACGCCGAGCTCACCGACAGCCTGCTGGCCCGCGCCCTGGAGGCCGCCCGCGCCAGCGGGGTCGCCGAGCCCACCGTGGTGCGCGCGCCGGGTGCCGTCGAGTTGCCGGTCGTCGCCCAGGCGCTGGCCGAGCGGCACGACGCCGTCGTCGCGCTCGGGGTCGTCATCCGTGGCGGCACGCCGCACTTCGAGTACGTGTGCGACGCAGTGACCGCCGGTCTCACCCGCGTCGCACTGGACGCCTCACGGCCGGTCGGGAACGGCGTCCTCACCTGCGACACCGAGGACCAGGCGCGCGACCGCGCGGGCCTGCCGGGCTCGGCCGAGGACAAGGGCTGGGAGGCCGCCATCGCCGCGCTGACCACCGCGCTGACCCTGCGCGACCTGCGTGGACCGCAGCGCAGCACCGGGTTCAGCGCCATCCCCGCCGGAGGCCGGTCGTGAAGACGTTCGACGCGCTGTTCGCCGAGCTCTCGGCCAAGGTCGCCGAGGGCGACGCCGCCTCGGGCACCGTCACCGCCGTCCGGGACGGCGTGCACGCCGCGGGCAAGAAGGTCGTCGAGGAGGCGGCCGAGTCGTGGATGGCCGCCGAGCACGAGGGGGAGGAGCGGACGGCGGAGGAGATCAGCCAGCTCCTCTATCGGGTGCAGGTGCTCATGCTCGCCCGGGGTCTGACCCTGGACGACGTCTACGCTCACCTCTGAAGAAGCAGAAGGACCCCGTCCTCCTCACCCCTCGCACGCTCGGGGCGAGCCTCTGGACGGGGCCTCGTCGTGCCCGACCGTCGAAGGAGCTCACCAGAGTGCTGCGCATCGCCGTGCCCAACAAGGGCGTCCTGAGCGAGCCGGCCGCGGAGATGCTGACCGAGAGCGGTTACCGCCAGCGGCGCAGCACGAAGGACCTCGTGGTCTTCGACCCCGACAACGACACGGAGTTCTTCTACCTCCGGCCGCGGGACATCGCCGTCTACGTCGCCGCGGGCACCCTGGACGTCGGCATCACCGGCCGGGACATGCTGCTGGAGACCGCGCCGCGCGACGGGGAGGGCCCGGCCGCGGTCGAGGTCATGCCGCTGGGCTTCGGGCGGTCCTCCTTCCGCTTCGCCTCCCCGGTGGGCTCGGGCATCGAGCAGGTCGACCAGCTGGCCGGCAAGCGGATCGCCACCGCCTACCCGGTGCTCCTGCAGCGGCACCTCGAGGAGTCCGGCATCAAGGCCGACGTCGTCAAGCTGGACGGTGCCGTCGAGACCGCCTGCCGGCTGGGTGTCGCCGACGCCGTCTGCGACGTGGTCGAGACCGGGACGACGCTGCGCGCGGCCGGGCTGCACATCATCGGCGAGCCCGTGCTGGCCAGCGAGGCCATCCTGGTGGGGCGCGAGGGTGCCGAGGAGATCCCGGCGGTGGCCCAGCTGCGGCGCCGGCTCCAGGGGGTCCTGGTCGCCCGGCAGTACGTGATGCTGGACTACGACTGCCCGGACGAGATCCTGGCCCGGGCCACCGCGATCACGCCCGGCATCGAGGGCCCCACGGTCAGCCCCCTGCAGCGGGCCGGCTGGTCGGCGGTGCGCGCGATGGTCCGGCGCAGCCAGACCAACCAGATCATGGACGAGCTGTACGAGCTGGGGGCCCGGGCCATCCTGGTCACCAGCATCCACGCCTCGCGGCTCTGAACCGGAAACTTCCGGGCGTCCTCGCGCGTCTGACAGACATGCCTCGACTCCTCCCGCTGCTCCTGGTGGCCGCCGCCCTCACCCTCGCCGGCTGCGGTTCGGCCGACGAGGAGGGGACAGCGGCGGCGCCGACCACCGACACGACCCCGGACCAGGCGGAGGGGGTCGAGGGGACCGACGGAGCCGCGGCGGGGGGCGGGATCACCCAGGCCGACAACGACCTGCAGGTCGAGATCGACCTCGGCGACGGCGCCGCCCCGGAGACCTGGACGCTGACCTGCGTCGGGTTCGTCGAGGGCAGCCACCCCACGGCGGAGGCCGCGTGCGAGCACCTGAAGGGGATGGAGGACCCGTTCGCCCCGCTGCCGACCGACGTGATGTGCAGCCAGCAGTACGGCGGCCCGGAGACCGCTCGCGTGGTCGGCCGCTGGGGCGGTGAGCCGGTGGACCTGGAACTGTCCCGCGTGAACGGGTGCCGCATCGACCAGTGGAACTCGCTGGTCCCCCTGGTGCCCGCGCCCGCGAGCTGACCCCCGTCAGCGCACCCGCGTGGTGACTCTGGTCAGCGCACCCGGCTGACCCCGGTCAGCGCGTCCGCGTGGTGCGCTCCACCAGGTCGATCGCCGTGCACAGCCCCAGCGCCGTGGCCCGGTTCCCCGTCGAACCCGGCGCGAGCAGCGCGTCGACGGTCGGGGCCAGCGGCCGCTCCCCGACCAGGGCGTGCAGCACCGCGGCGTACTCGCCGCTGACCCGGCCGGCCGCGGCGTGCCGCAGTAGGGCGCGGGAGAGCTCGGTGGTGCGGCAGGCGGCCAGCGCGGTGACGCCGGCGGCGAACCGCGGGGCGGCGGGATGGCCGAGCAGCACCAGCCCGGCGACGGTGCCGGCCATGACGTCGTCCCCGGCCGGGGTCAGGCCGGGGCCCAGGCCGATCAGCCGGCTCGCGGTGCGCAGTGCGGCGTCGAGGTCGGCGCGCCGGACGGCGCCGCGCAGCGCCGCCAGCGGACCACCGGGACCGGTGGGCAGCCCGGGCAGCTCGAAGGCGCTGTGCGGGACGCCCTCCCCGTAGAGCGTGCTGCGGAGCTGGCGCACGCCCTCCGGGAGCAGCGCGGGCCGGGCGCTGGGCAGTCGCGGACGCGGGTCCCACCACGCCGCGGCGCTGACCGCGAGGTGCCCGACGACGACGCGGCCACCGCCCACCTCGGCCGTGGCCGTCGGGGGCACCAGCGGTCGACCGGTGCTCGGGCGGAACAGCACGCATCCGAGGGGCAGGCGTGCCGCGTCGCTGGTGAGGACGCCGACGACGTCGCCGTCCCGCTCGCCGGGCACGTGCAGGTACACCCCGGTGGGCGTGCTCGCGATCACCTGGGCGCGGCGGACCGGTCCGCGCAGCAGCGCGGCCACGCCGGTGCTGGCCGCGGCCGGCACGGCGGTGACCTGCCGGGGCGTGCTGCCGGCGCGCGCGGCGGCAGCCGAGCTCCGGGGGAGGGGGATCGTCCCCAGGGCGACGTGCGCGGCACGGCCACGCGCCGTGGCCGCCTGCGAGCGGCCGTCCTGATCCGTGGTCTGGTCGATCGTTCGCATGGCGGCCCTTCGCCGGTGGGGCGACGGAGGGGCGATGAGCCCCCGTCCGGGTTCTGCTCGGGATCCGGACGCAGAGGGGCAGGTGCCGCCGGTCGGGCGGTGACGGCCTAGCATCGCTGCGAGCGGGTTGAGCGGAGTTCGAACCTATGCGGCGCGTCGCACGCCCTCTTATGGCGGAACTCGCCAAGAATGGATGGCGGCGTCCGGGGAGTCCTGACAGGTTCTCCGGGCGGGACGGTCTCGTTGGCCACTAGAAGGGGACGCGTCGTGACGCACGGTGACACGTCGATGGCGTCGCCCACTCAGCGTGACGGAACGGGTCCGTTTCGTAGAAATTGGGCCGTCGAGGAACCGTCGCGGATCGACTCAGCCCGGGCCGATCGTGGAAGCTGGCAGGAGCGCATGGGACTGACCGTCGAGGACGCGATGGACCTGCCCGGGCTGGCGGGCACCACGGTCGCCGCAGGCGCGAGCGGGCTGGGTCGCTCGGTCCGGCACATGGTGATCGACAGGCCGGCCGACCCGCTCGCCGGCGCGGGGCCCGACGTGCTCGTCGTCCTCGGCGCGCGCCTCCCACCCGCCGATCCGGCCAACTGTCGGGCGCTCGTGGAGCGGTTGGACTCGATGGGGACGGCCGCGCTGGCGTTCCGGCGCACGGAGGGGCCCGCACCGGTCCCGGCGGAGGTGCTGGCCGAGGCCGATCGCCGGGGACTGCCCGTGCTCGCGCTGCCGTCCACCGTCCGACTGGACGAGGTCGTCTCCGAGGTGCTCGGCGCCGTCGTCACCAAGCAGGGCCAGGCCCTCGCGCTGAACTCGCGCATGGACGACCAGTTCATGGAGGTCGCCCTGACCGGCGGCGGCCTGGCGGAGGTCACCCAGCGGCTCGCCGTGATGCTCGACGGGGCGGCCGTCCTGGGCCTGGGCTCCGACCGCGAGGTGGTCACCAGCGCCGGCCCCCGGGACGACGTCGCCGAGATCAGCGACTGGCTGTGGCTCCTGGACGCCGCCGCCGACGACGCGCTGGCGGAGCTGACCCCGTCGCGACGGCTGGCCGGTGTGCGCGCCGACCGCACGGCGGTGACCCCGGCCGACGTGCTGGCCGACGCGGACCTCTCACCGGCCGACGGCATCCTGCTGGTGCCCGGGCACCACCAGCTTCCCGGCGGGGTGGGCGAGTACGCCGTCGCGCCGATCATGGCCGGCGACCAGCGGCACGGCTGGCTGGTCGCGGTGCACCGGACCGGCGCGATGATGGTCGGCGCGGGCGGCGTGCTGGAGCGGGCGGCGGTGATCGCCGCGCTGTCGGTGATCCGCCTGCAGGCCGTGCACTCGGTGGAGCTGCGCTTCCAGGGCGACCTGGTCCGCCGGCTCGTGGGCGGCTCGGTCGGGCACACCGAGCGCACGCTGGCCTACACGCGGTCCTTCGGCTGGCGGCTGGACGGGCCGGTCGCCGTGCTGGTCACCGCGACCGAGACCGTCGCCGACGCCGCCGGCGATCCCACCCGGGCGCTGGACGTCCTCGACCGGCTGGCCGACGGCTGGCGGTCGGCGCTGGAGGCCGAGGTGGCCGGCGCGGCCGTCGCGGGGCTGGCCACCGAGATCGTCACGCTCCTGCCGCTGGACGGCCGCACCCCCGACGAGGTGTCCTCGCTCGTCACCGCCGTCAGCTCGCGGGTCAACGGCCGCCTGCGCCGGCTGGGCCGCGTGCTGGGCACCGGCATCGGCCGGCCGGCCGGCTCGCTCTCCGAGCTGGCCGAGGCGCACCGCCAGGCGCAGCGGGCCCTCGGCGTCGGGCAGGAGATCCAGGGCGGGTCGTCGGTCACCCACTTCGACCAGCTCGGGGTGTTCCGGCTGCTCTCGCTGATCCCCGACAGCACCGAGCTGCGGTCCTACGTCGACGAGGTGCTCGGTCCGCTGGCCGATGCGACCGACGCCGACTCGGCCGACCTCCGCGAGACCCTGCTGGTGCTGCTGGAGACCAACCTCAACGTCGCGGAGTCCGCGCGCCGGCTGCACTTCCACTACAACACGATGCGGTACCGGATCGGCAAGCTCGAGCGCATGCTCGGCCCGTTCACCAGCGACCCCACGCTGCGCCTGAACCTGCTGCTGGCCCTGCACGCCGCCCGGATGAGCGGGCTGGACCAGCCGCATCGCCCGCCGCTGGAGGCGGGCATGGCGCCGTCGCCGGACGAGGGACTGGACTCGCTGCTCTAGGTGTACTGCCCCGCAGCGTTGTTGATGCGGCTGATGGGTGAGCGGCCGCCGATGCCGAGGTGTGGCCGGTTCAGGTTGTAGTGGTCACGTTGTAGTGGTTGAGCCAGGTGGGCAAGAGGGCGGCACGGTCGTCGTTGCTGGCGAAGATCCGGGAGTAGGCCCACTCGGCGCCCAGGGTGCGGTTGAAGCGTTCGACCTTGCCGTTGGTCCAGGGGCAGTGCGGGCGGATGAACTCCTGCCGGGCTCCGATCGTGGCTGCGGCGGCGGCGAAGTCCCGGGAGATCCGGTAGTTCTTGGCGTTGTCGGTGATGACCCGCTCGATGGTGATGCCGTGGCTGGCGTAGAAGGCCGCGGCGCCGGTGAGGAAGCCGGCGCAGGTGGCGCCCTTCTCGTCGTCGAGGATCTCGGCGTAGGCAAGCCGGGAGTGGTCATCGACGGCGGCGTGGACGTAGTCATAGTCCAGCCCGCGGGCGCTGCCGGGCCGGGTGCCGCGGCCGTGGGCGCGCCAGCCGCCGCCGCCGGGGATGCGGCCGAGCTTCTTCACATCGACGTGCACCAGGGCGCCGGGCCGGTCGTGTTCGTAGCGGTTGGCGCTGCGGCGGGTGGCGCGGATGACCTGTCCGGTCACCGGGTCGCAGGCGGCCAGTGGCGGAGTGTGGTGGCGGGCGAGGACCCGCCCGACGGTGGAGGCCGGCACCCCCGGGTGCGCGCCGATGGCCACCGGGCCGCGGCGGGACAGGTGCCGGCTGATCCGGATCCGTGTCTCGGTGCACGCTGGGGGCTTGGCAGGGTGGGCTCGGGCGACGCTGGACCGGTCGACCAGCCCGGCTGGGCCCTCAGCCTGCCAGCGCTTCCACCACTTCCACGCGGTGGTTGCCGAGCGCCCATCTCGGCGGCCACGTGCGCCGGTGAGCGGCCGATCGCGATCCGCTGGACCATGGTCAGCCGGCCTGCTGGAGTCAGCCGGGCATTAGCGTGAGACACGAGCGACCTCCGGGGTCGGGATGGATGCCGTCAGACAGCTCCACACCAGACCCGGAGGTCGCTCCTACGTCAACAACGGTCTTGGTCAGTACACCTAGGCCGGGCCCGCCAGCCAGGCGTCGATGCCGGTGAGCAGCCGGCGCTGGACCGGCGGGGGCGCGAAGGACGACGTCACCGACGCGCGGGCGAGGTCGGCGAGCTCCTGGTCGTCCCAGCCGTGCACGTCCCGGACCGCGGCGTACTCGGCCGGGAGCGACCACCCGGTCTCCGCGGGGGCGTCGGTGGACAGGGTGACCGCCAGCCCGGCGGCGCGCAGTGCGGGCAGCGGGTGCTCGCGGAGCGACGGCACGAGCCCGAGCGCGACGTTCGAGGAGGGGCACACCTCCAGCGCGATCTGCCGGTCGCGGAGTTCGGCGACGAGGCCGGGGTCCTCCAGCGCCCGGATGCCGTGCCCGATGCGTTCGGCGCGGCCGGTGGTGAGCGCCTCCCGGATGCTGCCCGCGCCCGCGGTCTCGCCGGCGTGGTGAACCAGGTGCAGTCCGGCATCCGCGGCGCGGGCCACGCGCGCCGCGAAGGGCGCCAGCGCGTGCTCTTCGTGCCCGGCGAAGCCGACCCCGACGACGCCGCGGTCGCGGTACCGCCCGGCCAGCTCGACGGTCCGCGCGAAGCGCTCCACGGAGCGGCGGCGCGGGTGGTCCAGGAGCACCTGCACCTCGAGCCCGGTCGCAGCGCATCCGGCCGCGAGCCCCTCGAGCACCGCGGCCAGCGGCATCTCCGGATCGCCGAGCCGCTCACCGTGGCTCGCCGCGGTGAAGGTGACCTCCGCGTAGCGGACCCCCTCGGCGTGCTGGTCGGCGCAGAACTCCCGGGCCACGCGAAGGAAGTCCTCGGGCCGGCGCAGGCAGTCCCGCACCGCGCCGTTCACCTCGGCGAACGCGGCGAACCCGGCGTAGGACGCCGTCCGGGGAGGGAGGACGACGCCGTGGTCGTCGGCCAGCTCGCGAGCGGTACCCGGGCGCACGGTGCTCTCCAGGTGGACGTGCAGGTGCGCCGTGGGGAGGGCGGAGAGGTCACGCACCGGCGCAGCGTACGGGCGGGTGCGGCGCGCGGGGTGGGCTGCTCCAGGGCAGGCTGCGGGGGAGCGCGGCACGGTGCGGCGCGGAGGAGGAACCCACATGAGCGAGCCGGCCCGTCCGCTGCAGGGAAAGGTCGCCCTGGTCACCGGCGCGTCGTCGGGCATCGGCGCGGCGACGGCGGAGGCGCTCGCCGCGGCGGGCGCCGCGGTGGCGATCGGGGCCCGGCGCCGGGACCGCCTGGACGAACTCGCCGGCCGGCTGCGCGGGGACGGCGCCACGGTGCTCCAGCTCGACCTCGACGTCACCGACGAGCAGGCGTGCGCCGACGCGGTCGCCCGCACCCGGGCCGAGCTGGGCGGGCTCGACGTCCTGGTGAACAACGCCGGCGTCATGCTGCTGGGCACGATCGTCGGCGCGGACCCCGAGGACTGGCGCCGGATGATGTCGACCAACGTCCTGGGCCTGATGTACATGACCCACGCCGCGATCGAGGGCATGGTGGAGCAGGGCTCCGGCGACGTCGTCAACATCTCCAGCGTCGCCGGCCGGGTGGCCCGCAAGGGCGCCGGCGTCTACAACGCGAGCAAGTGGGCGGTGAACGCCTTCAGCGAGTCGCTGCGCCAGGAGGTGACCGGTCGTGGGGTGCGGATCGGGCTGGTCGAGCCGGGCGCGGTGACCACCGAGCTGACCGACCACATCACCCAGCCGGCGGCCAAGGAGGCGTCCCGGAAGGCGCACGCGTCCATGACGGCGCTGACGGCCGACGACATCGCCCGCGCCGTGGTCTACATGGTCAGCCAGCCCGCGCACGTCGCCGTCAACGAGATGCTGGTCCGCCCGACCGACCAGGAGCGCTGACACCGCAGCGCCGTCCTCCCTCACCGCAGCGCGTCCTCCCTCGCGGTGGGCGGTGAGGGAGGACGCGCCATGATCAGGTCACCTGATCCCGGCGCGGGATGCCGGCGCGGGATGCCGGGCTCAGGGGGATGCGGGCTCAGTCGTGGAAGACCTCGATGGCGGCGCCGATCTCGACCAGTCGCTCGTAGAGGTGCTCGTAGCCGCGGGCGATGATGTCGACGTTGCGGAGCACCGAGGTGCCCTTGGCCGCGAGCATCGCCAGCAGGATGCACACCGCGGGGCGCAGCGCCGGCGGGCAGACCACCTCGGCGCTCGACCAGTGCGTCGGGCCGTCGACGAGCACCCGGTGCGGGTCCAGCAGCCGGACGTCGGCGCCCAGCCGGGTGAGGTCGGAGAGATGGATCGCCCGGTTGTCGTAGACCCAGTCGTGGATCATCGTCGCCCCCTCCGCCTGCGCGGCGATGACCGCGAAGAACGGCAGGTTGTCGATGTTCAGGCCCGGGAACGGCATCGGGTGGATCTTGTCGATCGGCGCCCGAAGCCGCGAGGGGTGGATGGTGATGTCGGCCAGCCGGGTGTGCCCGTTGTCGGCCAGGTACTCCGGGGAGACCTCGTAGCGCAGGCCCATCTCGGCCAGCACGGCCAGCTCGATCTCCAGGAACTCCACCGGCGCCCGGCACACCGTGAGCTCGGAGCCGGTGACGATGCCGGCGGTCAGCAGGCTCATCGCCTCCACCGGGTCCTCGCTGATCGTGTAGTCGACGTCGGCGTCCAGCACCGGCTGCCCGTGGACGGTCAGCGTCGTCGTCCCGAGGCCCTCGATCCCCACCCCGAGCAGCTGGAGGTACAGGACCAGGTCCTGGACCATGTAATTCGAGCTGGCGTTGCGGATGGTGGTCGTGCCCTCGGCGCGGGCCGCGGCCAGCAGGGCGTTCTCGGTGACGGTGTCGCCGCGCTCGGTCAGCACGATGGTGCGCTCGGTGGCACCGGTCGGCGTGACCGTCGCGTGGTACTCACCGGCCCGCGCCTCGATCTCCAGGCCGAAGGGGCGCAGGGCGATCATGTGCGGCTGCACGGTCCGGGTGCCCAGGTCGCACCCGCCGGCGTAGGGCAGCTCGAACACCGGCGCCCGGTGCAGCAGCGGGCCCAGGAACATGATGATGCTGCGGGTGCGCCGGGCCGCGTCGGCGTCGATGCCGGCCAGGTCGATCCGGTCGGGCACCATCAGCGTGAGGTCGTGCCCGGCCTCGTCCCAGGTCGCGGAGACGCCGATGGAGCGCAGCACGTCCAGGAGCCGCTCCACCTCGACGATGCGGGCCACGTTGCGCAGCGTCGTCCGGCCGCGGTTGAGCAGGGCGGCGCAGAGCAGCGCGACGGCGGCGTTCTTCGACGACTTCACCTCCACGCTGCCGCTGAGCAGCCGTCCGCCGGTGACGCGCAGGTGCGTGGGCCCCACCGGTCCGACGCGGATCAGCTCGCTCTCCAGGGCGGCGGAGAGCCGGCCGAGGAGCTCGAGGGTGAGGTTCTGGTTGCCCTGCTCGATGCGGGCCACGGCGCTCTGGCTGGTGCCCAGGCGCTCGGCGAGCTGTTGCTGGGTCAGACCTCGGTGCCGCCGGGCGTCGCGGACCAGCGCACCGATCCGGCGCATCGCGGTGTCAGGTGGGAGCTCGGTCAGCGTCACCCCTGCACGTTATCTCGTGTGTGAGATATCAGCGGTCGCGCCGTGCCGGGGTTCCCCACAAAGGAGTGCGGTCCAGGATGGGCCCATGGACGTTCTGGTCACCGGCGGCACCGGCCGCCTCGGAGGGCACCTGGTCCCGCGGCTGCGCGACGCGGGCCATGCGGTCCGGCAGATGTCGCGGCGCGGAACCGGGCCGGGTGGGGTGCGGGGCGACCTCGCCACGGGGTTCGACCTCCGCACCGCGCTGGCCGGCGCCGAGGTCGTGGTCCACACCGCCAGCGACCCTCGCGGGGACCCGTGGCAGGTCGACGTCGCCGGTACCCGGCGGCTGGTCGAGGCGGTGGACAGGGACCGGCTGCGGCACCTCGTGTACGTCTCGATCGTGGGCGTCGACCGCATCCCGTTCGGCTACTACCGGGCGAAGTTCGCCGCCGAGCAGGTGCTGCTCGCCTCCGGCCTCCCGGTCACCCTGCTGCGGGTCACCCAGTTCCACGACTTCGTCGACGAGCTCCTGAGCGCGGCGCGGCGCGGTCCGGTCCTGCCCGTGCCGATGGGCTGGCGGGTGCAGCCGGTCGACGTCGTTGAGGTTGCCGGGCACCTCGTGGACGTCGTCGCCGGTCCGCCGGCCGGGGCAGTGGTGGAGTACGGCGGTCCGGAAGACCTGACCGTCGCCGAGCTGGCGCGCGCGTGGGCCGGCGCCCGAGCGCCCGGGGCGCACGTGGTGGCCACGCCGGTGCCCGGCCGGATGAGTTCCGCGGTCCGGGACGGCGCGGCGCTCCCCGGCGGTGGCGCCCGGGGCCGACGCAGTTACGCCGAGCACCTGCGGGCCTAGATGTCGCGACCACGGACGTTGTTGACAGTCGGCGTGGTGGCTTGATCACGAAGGAGACCTCCGGAAGGAGTGGCGATGTCTGACGTCGCTTTTCCCAACCGGAGGTCTCCGTGGCCCACGCTAACGCC
>NZ_JAVREI010000028.1:0-14827 GCF_031845325.1 Blastococcus goldschmidtiae
ATAGGGGCTGGGGGGGTGAGGTCGGTCGACGGGCGCGGTCAGCGCACCGGGAACGTGGTGGACGCCGTGGTGGCGGTGAATTCGTCGAGCCGCAGCGTGACGGTGAGCCGCCAGGTGCCGGCGGTGGGGACGGTCATGTCCCGCGCGACGTACCGACCCGGTCCGGCGGCCGCGATCTCGACGTCGAGCGGGCCGATCTCCTGCTGCTCCTCGGCGAGCGACACCCGGATCTGCTCGGGTTGGATGGCGCGGCCCTCGTCGTCGTACAGGTAGAGCTGGAGGACGTTCGTCCCGGCCTGCGCCGGCGCCACGGTCATCTGGACGCTGCCGGCGTCCCCGGCTCCGCCCTCCAGCGGGATGGTCACGTCCACCGGATCGGCCTGGATCGCCTGCCCGGGCGGAGTGCCGACCAGCACCGCGGAGACCAGCACGATCGCGGCGCCGAGCACGGCCTCGACGATCAGCGACCGGCGCAGCGACGGCAGCTGCTCGGCGGCGCTCTCCGTCCGGAGCCGGTCCCGGGCCGCCACCGATTCGTCGTCGGACAGGTCGGCACCTGCCGACCCCACCGCGGCGAGGGCGGGCACGCGGCTGCGACGTCCGGCCGGTGCGCGGCGGACGCCGAGCCGCTGCTGCACCCAGACCCGCGAGACGCCGGCCGCGCCCAGGACGACCAGGAAGAAGGTCAGCTTGGCCATCAGCAGCCGGCCGTAGACGGTGTCCACCAGCGCCGTGGGCGACCCCAGCTCGCGCACCGTCTGCAGGACGCCGGTGACGACCAGGGCGGCCACGGCGGCGAACGCCAGCCGGGAGAACGCCCGGAGGGCGCCGGCGAAGTCCCGGTCCTCGTCGAAGGGCCGCAGCACCACCAGCAGGAGGGCCACCAGCCCGCCCAGCCACACGGCCATGGCCGCGACGTGCACAGCGGTGACCGCCACCGCGAGGACCGGCCACTGCCCCGCCATCGCGTGCCCGGTCGCGGCGGTGGCCACGACCAGCCCCACGGCGCAGACCCCGGCGGCCACGAGCTCCGGCGGCTCGGGCGGGCTCGCTCGGCGCCACACCGGGTGGAGAGCGGCGAGCAGCCCCACGGCCAGGACGGCGCGGGCGAGCAGCGCCCACCCGGTGGAGGTGGCGGCGGTGGCGGAGAGCAGATCGGGGTCGAGCAGCGACGCGAAGCCCGACCCCGCCGCGTACGGCCCCTGCAGGAGGAATGCCAGCACCGCGGTTCCCGCCGCGGCTCCCGCACCCCAGGTGCTCATCGCGCGCAGTCGCGGGGACGACCAGCCGCCGGGCAGGCACAGGAGCACCAGCACGGGCACCCCGATGGCCAGGGCGATCCCCCCGAAGCCGACCGTGCGCACCAGCTGCTGCGCGCCCTCCACCAGCCGGTCCGAGGACTCGTCGACCGCCGAGGCCGCCACCAGATCCCCGTCGCCGACGACGAAGGACCAGGCGCCCTGCACGGGGTGGGAGTCGGCGGAGACGATGCGGTAGGTGACCAGGTAGCCGCCGTCGGCCAGCTCAGGGTCGAGCGGGATGGTGAGCGTGTCGCCGTCCACCGAGGCCTCGTCGGTGTCGACGCGCGTCCCGTCGGCCGTGAGCACCCGCGCGTACCCGGCGCCGAGCGACACCCCCTCGCTGAACCGCAGGGTCACCTCGGTGGGCGGGGTGTCCAGCCGGGCGCTCTCGCCGGGCTCGGTGGAGACGAGGACGGCGTGCGCGGAGGCCGGGCCGGCGAGCACGACGCCGGCCAGCAACCACCCGGCCAGCAGCAGGAGCAGGGAGAGGCCCCGCCGGCTCCGGAGTGCGGTCACGCGGGAACCCGCTGCCCGACCGGGACGCCGTGCACGCGCCGGCGGCGGGCCCGGAAGGCGCCCGCGGACACCAGGGCGACGCCGGCCACCAGGAGCAGGTGGGTCAGCGCCCGGTCGGCGTGCACGTGCCCGGCGCCGAGGTCCGCGAGCGTCACCGGTACCAGCAGCGCGGTGAACGACAGGAGGAACGGCAGCGCACCGGCCGCGAGCCGGGGCGCCGCGGCGACGGCCAGGAAGGCCGCGGCGACGGCGAGGTTCCAGGCGCCGGTCTCGTGCGCCATGTGCGTCGGCGCGCTCATCGCCCCGGGGCCCGTGACCAGCACCGGCCACGCGATACCGGCCTGCGCGACGCCGACGGCCAGCAGTGCCAGCCGCAGTCCGGTGTCGACCAGCCGCCTCCGCGCGGCCACGGCGACGCCGGGCAGCTCGCGGGGCAGGGCGGCCAGGACCGCGCCGGTGAGGTCGGGCACCACGGGTGCGGAGGCCAGCCGCGCCCGGCGGGTGGTCAGGGCCGCCCGCTCCGACCAGGCGGCGCAGTCGGGGCAGCTGCCGAGGTGGCGCTCCAGCGCGTCGGTGGACATCCCGAGGGGCTCGCCGTCGAGACGCGCGGAGATCGCCTCGCGGAAGGGGGTGCACGGCATGTCCTGGTGGTCGTCCGAGCCCCCTCTCCGGTTCCCGAGACCTCCGTCACACGCGAACGGGCGTAGGCCGCGGAGTCCCGGGCGGGCGTGCGGGAGGATGGCGGCATGGACGAGCTGGGCCCCCTCGCGGCCGACGCCGCGGGCGGCGATCCGCTCGCCGCGGCAGCCCTGGTGCGCTCCACCCAGTCCGACGTCTGGCGGCTGTGCGCCGCGCTCGGCGACCCGGGCTCGGCCGACGACCTGACGCAGGAGACGTACCTGCGCGCCTTCGCCTCGCTGCACCGCTTCGAGGGTCGCTCGTCGGTGCGCACCTGGCTGCTGAGCATCGCCCGCCGCGTCTGCGCCGACGCGGTGCGCGGCCGGCGCCGCCGGCGACTGACGCTCGTCCGGGACGACGTCGACCTGACCGAGGTGCCCGCCCCCGGCGGGGCGGACCCGGTCGGCGAGGGCGCCGGCGTGACCGACCTGCTGGCCCGCATGGCCCCCGACCGCCGCGAGGCCTTCGCGCTCACCCAGCTGCTCGGCCTGTCCTACGCCGAGGCCGCGGAGGTCGCCGGCTGCCCGGTGGGCACCATCCGCTCCCGCGTCGCGCGGGCCCGCGCCGACCTGCTCGACTCGCTCGCCCGGGTGGACGAGGACGACGACGAGGGCGAGATCGCTCACAGGTGACAGCCTGGTGGCCGGGAAGCGCCGTCCGGCCGACCTATGCTGCCCGACGGCCGTGCCCCCCTCTGGTGGCGACCGGTGCCCACATCGAGACGGAGCCCCGCGTGCCCTTCAGCCTGACGCCCAAGGACTCGAGCTTCTACCCGTTGTTCACCGCCTCGGCGGAGAACCTGGTGGCCGCGACCGAGGTCCTGGGCGAGTTCGTGCACGACCACGCGCGCCGCGAGGAACTGGCCATCCGGCTGCGCGACCTGGAGCACGTCGGCGACCAGGCCACGCACGCGATCTTCCGCGCCCTGAACACGAGCTTCGTGACGCCCTTCGACCGCGAGGACATCTACGCCCTGGCCAGCAACCTCGACGACGTCATGGACTACGTCGAGGCGGCGGCCGACCTGGTGATCCTCACCGGCCTGGGCACGCTGCCGGCCGAGATGAGCCAGCAGGTCGCGTTGCTGCAGCGCTGCGCGCACGTCACCGCGGAGGCGATGCCGCGGCTGAGGACGCTCCGGGACCTCTCCGACTACTGGATCGAGGTCAACCGGATCGAGAACGAGGCCGACAAGCTCTACCGGCGGCTGCTCTCCCGGCTCTACAGCGGCGAGTTCGACGCGCTGGAGGTCCTCAAGCTCAAGGAGGTCGCCGACCAGCTGGAGGAGGCCGCCGACGCCTTCGAGCACCTCGCCAACGTGGTCGAGACGATCGCCGTCAAGGAGTCCTGACCGTCCATGGACCCCTGCTGATGGATCCGGCCTTCTTCGGTCTGCTCGTCATCGTCCTGGTCGCCCTGGCCTTCGACTACACCAACGGCTTCCACGACGCCGCCAACGCCATCGCGGTCGCGGTCTCCACCAAGGCGCTCACCCCGCGCGTGGCGCTGGCCCTCGCCGCCGTCATGAACCTGGTCGGGGCACTGCTGTCGACCGAGGTGGCCAAGACGGTCGGCGCAGGGATCATCGACCCGCCGGAGGGGAACAACGGGCTGGAGATCGTCTTCGCGGCCCTCGTCGGGGCGATCACCTGGAACATGATCACCTGGTGGTGGGGGCTGCCCTCGTCCTCGTCGCACGCCCTCATCGGCGGGCTGGTCGGTGCGGCGCTGGCGGCGACCCACTCGGTCCAGTGGGTGGGCGTGCTCGAGAACGTCATCGTCCCCATGATCGTGTCGCCGCTGGTCGGCTTCGGCCTGGGCTACCTCTTCATGCTGGCCCTGCTGTGGACCTTCCGGCGCGCGCACATCAGCAAGGCCAACCGCAACTTCCGCTACGCGCAGATCGTCAGCTCCGCGACCATGGCGCTGGGGCACGGCATGCAGGACGCCCAGAAGACGATGGGCATCATCACGCTCGCGCTGTTCACCGCCGGCGAGATCGACACCTTCGAGGTGCCCTTCTGGGTCATCCTCGCCGCCGCGGCGGCGATCAGTGCGGGCACCTACGCCGGCGGCTTCCGCATCGTGCGCACGCTGGGGCGGCGGATCATCCAGCTGACGCCGACTGGCGGCTTCGCCGCGCAGACCGTGGCCTCCAGCGTCATGGTGACGACCGCGACGGTCTTCGCCGTCCCCATCTCCACCACGCACGTCACCACGACCTCGATCATGGGCGTGGGCTCGACGCGGCGGCTGTCGGCCGTCCGCTGGGGCGTGGCCGGCAACATCGTGGTCGCCTGGGTCGTCACGCTGCCGGCCGCCGCCGCGGTCGCCGCGCTCGCGTTCTTCCTCACCGATTTCGCGGTCGGCTAGAGGCCGCCCGGTGGCCGCCGTCGAGGACCCAGCCCCCTCCAGCGTCTCCCTGGGCACCGCCTCGGGACGGTGGCTGCTCACCGCCACGGTGCTCGCGTCGGGCATGGCGTTCCTCGACGCCACCGCGGTGCAGGTGGCGCTGCCGACGCTGGGGCGCGAGCTCGGCGCCTCCCTGTCGGACCTGCAGTGGATCGTCAACGGCTACCTCCTGCCGCTGGCCGCGCTGATCCTGCTGGGCGGGGCGCTCGGCGACCGCTACGGGCGGCGCCGGGTCTTCCTGGTGGGCGTCACCTGGTTCGCGGCGGCGTCGCTGCTGTGCGGGCTGGCGCAGACGCCCGGCCAGCTGATCGCCGCCCGTGCGCTGCAGGGCGTCGGCGGCGCGCTGCTGACCCCCGGGAGCCTGGCCCTCATCCAGTCCTCCTTCCGGCCCGGCGACCGGGCGACGGCGATCGGGGTGTGGTCCTCCCTCTCGGGCGTGGCCGGGCTCGTCGGCCCGTTCCTGGGCGGCGCGCTCGTCGACCTGGCCAGCTGGCGGCTGGTCTTCCTGCTCAACGTCCCGCTGGCCGTGCTCGTCGTCGCCGTCGCCGGACGGCACGTGCCGGAGAGCCGCGACCCCGGGCCGCACGGCCGGTTCGACGGCCTGGGCGCGGTCCTGGGTGCGGTCGCCCTCGGCGCGCTCACCTACGCGCTCATCACCGCCGGGGAACGCGGTGGGACCGACGTCGTGGCCTCCGCGGTCGTGGCCGTGGGCACCGGCGCGCTGTTCGTCGTCCGCGAGCGGCGGGCGCACTTCCCCGTGCTGCCGCCGCGGCTGTTCGCCGACCGGCAGTTCACCGGCGCCAACCTCGCCACCCTCGCCGTCTACGGAGGGCTCGGGGGCAGCTCCCTGTTCATCGTGCTGCAGCTGCAGGGCGTGCTGGGCTACGGCGCGACCGCCGCCGGCGCGGCGACGCTGCCGACCATCCTGCTGATCACGCTGCTGTCGCCCCGGGCCGGCGCGCTGGCCCAGCGCATCGGACCGCGGCTGCCGATGACCGTGGGCCCGCTGACCGTGGCCGCGGGGACGCTGCTGCTGGTCGGTGTGGACGGCGGGGCCCGCTACTGGGTCGAGGTGCTGCCCGGCACCGTCCTCCAGGGCCTCGGGATGGCGCTGACCGTCGCCCCGCTCACCGCCAGCGTGCTGGGGGCCGCCCCGGACACGCTGGCCGGGGTGGCCAGCGGGGTGAACAACGCGGTGGCCCGCGCGGCCCAGCTGCTGACCATCGCCGCCCTGCCCGTGGTGGTGGGGCTCTCCGGGACGGACTACGCCGAACCCGCCGCGCTCACCGACGGCTACCGCGCGGCGATGGTGGTCTGCGCCGCGCTGTTCGCCGCGGGGGGTGCGGTGGCCTGGGCGACCATCCGGAACGACGTCCTGCGCGGCTGATCCCACCAGCCGGACGGCCCATTGCCGCATAAGCGCATCGATCTGGTAGACATATCGCCGTGACGCGACCGACGACGCTGCTCCTGGTGAGCCGCCTGCACGTCGATCTGCTGCGCGTCTGCACCGCCGCCTGTCCGGGCTGCTGAGCTCCCGGCGCCGTTCCCGGCGCCCCTCGTCTCACTTCCTTCCCGCGGGCCCCTGCGCGCCCGCGCCCTCCTGAGACCGGAGTCGGTTCCCCGTGAAGACCCTCGTCCTGCTCGCCCTCGTCGGCCTGGGTGCCCAGCTCGTCGACGGCAGCCTCGGCATGGCCTACGGCGCCACCTCGACGACGTTGCTGCTGGCCATCGGCACCAACCCGGCCGCCGCCTCGGCGACCATCCACCTCGCCGAGATCGGGACGACGCTGACGTCCGGTCTCTCGCACTGGAAGTTCGGCAACGTCGACTGGAAGGTCGTCGCCAAGATCGGCATCCCCGGCGCGCTCGGGGCCTTCGCGGGCGCGACCGTCCTGTCGAACCTCTCGACCGCGGTCGCGGCCCCGGTGATGTCGCTGATCCTGCTGTCGCTCGGCGTCTACCTGCTGATCCGCTTCACCCTGCGCGGCATCGACCGGCGGAACCTCGGCAAGCCGGTCCGCGCCCGTTTCCTCGGCCCGCTCGGGCTGGTCGCCGGCTTCGTCGACGCCACGGGCGGCGGTGGCTGGGGACCGGTCGGCACGCCGGCGCTGCTGGCCAGCGGCCGGATGGAGCCGCGCAAGGTCATCGGCTCGGTCAGCACCGCGGAGTTCCTGGTCGCGCTGGCGGCGAGCCTCGGCTTCCTGTTCGCGCTGGGCTCCCAGGGGATCGACTTCACCTGGGTCGCCGCGCTGCTCATCGGCGGCAGCATCGCCGCACCGCTCGCGGCCTGGCTCGTGCGGCACCTCCCGCCGCGCATGCTGGGGTCCCTCGTCGGCGGGCTCATCGTGCTGACGAACAGCCGCACGCTGCTGCGGAGCGACTGGGTCGACGCCGGCGACGTCACGCGCTACGCGGTCTACGCGGCCCTCTTCGCGGTGTGGGTGGCGGCCGTCGTCCACTCGTTCCGCGAGCACCGCAAGGACATCGCGCTGGAGGCGGCGGCCGCGCCGGCCCACGGGGGCGAGGCGAACATCGTGGCCGAGCTGGACGAGCCGGCCGTCGACGCGGTGCGCGCCGGCCGCCCCAGCGCCCCCCGCGACTGACCACCCGCCGCTGCCGGGATCAGGTGACCTGATCGTCGAGCGTCCTCCCTCACCGTGGACCGTGAGGGAGGACGCTGCACGATCAGGTTCGCTGATCGTGGCGGGCGAGCAGCTGGGTCTCCAGGTCGGCCGGGAGTCCGGGCTCGGGCAGGCCCATCGGTGAGAGATGCCCCCGGGTGTCGGTCTGCTGCCACGCCCAGGTGGCCCCGACCGTCTCGCGCAGCGGCCGGCTGGGCAGCCCGAGCTCGCGCGCCCGGGTCGTGTCCACGTCCCAGGCCGTCCGGGCGTCGGCGGACGGCAGCCACAGGGGCAGGTGGGTCCACGGCTCCACCCCGGCGCCCAGCAGGTCCTCCTCCGGCACCGGCACCCACTCCACCTCGCCGCCGGTGACCTCGCGGCACAGGTCCAGCAGTCCGCCCAGCGTGGTCATCCCGGTCGGCCCGGTGGTGTTCACCGCGCCCGAGCGCCCCTGCTCGGCCACGCCGACCAGCCAGCCGGCGAGATCCCGGGCGTCGACGAGCGCGATCGGCTGGGCCGTTCCCTCCGCGGGGACGACGACGCGGCCGCCGCGGGCGATGCGGTCCAGCCACCAGCCCAGCCGGTGCACGTAGTCCCACGGGCCCACGATCAGGCCGGCGCGCGCGGTCAGGAAGCCCTCGCCGACGGCTGCCCCGAGCACCCGCTCGGCGTAGGCCTTGTTCGGGCCGTACCCGTCCTCGTCGGTGTCCCAGGTCGGCTCGCCGTCCTCCGGGCCGAGCGGGCCGGGCGGCCAGGTGCGGTAGGCGTTCAGGCTGCTGACGAAGGCGTAGCCGTGCACCCCGGCCAGCGCTGCGGCCGCGTGGCGCGCGGCCGGCCGGGTCCGGCAGGAGGTGTCGACGACGAGCTCGGGCGCCCAGCCCGCGAGCGCCCTGGGCAGCGCGTCGGGATCCTCCCGGTCGCCGTGCAGCGGGCGGGCGCCGGACGGCGGCGACCCGGAGACGCCGCGGGTGAAGGTGGCGACGTCGTGGCCGCGCTCGAGCGCCGCCGTCACGACGTGCCGGCCGAGGAAGGACGTGCCACCGAGCACGAGGAGCCGCATGGCCCCACCTCAGCCGACGCGCTCCCCCGCCGTCCAGCGGGTTCGCGGTCGGCGTAGGCCCCGTCCAGAGGCCCGCCGCGAGCGTGCGAGCGGTGAGGGGGACGGGGTCCCTTCAGACGGCGCGGCGGTGCACCTGCGGGACCTGCGGCAGCGGCGTGGAGCGCGCGGCGGCCAGCACCATCTGCGGCGACCGCGGCAGCCCGCGGCGCGTGCACAGGCGCAGCGCCCGGGCGCCGGTCAGCACGTCGGTCTCGGGCGGGACGACGAGCAGATCGGCGCGCCGGCTCCCGCCGCCCCAGGTCAGGCAGACCACCAGCGGGTCCATGCTGCGGAAGCCGCCGGTGCGCACCACGCGGTCGCGGAGCACCAGCTTGCGCGCCGCCGGCTGCCAGGCCTCGAGGGAGTACGTGAAGCGCTCGATGCGGACCCCCCGGCGGTCGAGCTCCGCGATCAGCTCGGGCAGCTCCACCTCGAGGTCGCGGCTGCGCGGGAACCAGGCGCCGTCGAAGGCGGAGTTCCCGTCGCCGGCGCCGTCCCGCAGGCTCACCCGGACATCGATCCCGCCCCGGAAGTGGTTCTCCGCCGGAGCCGTTCGGGTGATCGTCGTCATGCGGTCGGCCGCCTCTCGTGCACTCGTCCCCCTGGAGACATGACCCATGGCCCCGAGAAGAACGTAGGTGGGGCGGCGCGCGAGTCGTGGGACAGGAGGGGCCGGCGTGCCGAGCCGGTTCAGCGGGTCGTCACCACCCGTGCGCGGCTCGCCACGACAACGCCCCCGCACCGCCGAGGCGGTACGGGGGCGCGGTCGGCCGGCCTCGTCCAGAGGCTCACCCCGAGCGTGCGAGGGGTGAGGAGGACGAGGTCCGTCTACGGCTTGGGCTTCTTGTTCTTGGCCTTGCCGCGCTCGGTCTGGTCGAGCACCACCTTGCGGATGCGGACGGTGGCCGGGGTGACCTCGACGCACTCGTCCTCGGCACAGAACTCCAGCGCCTGCTCCAGGTTCAGCACCCGCGGGGGGATCAGCCGCTCGAGCTCCTCGGAGGTGCTCTTGCGCATGTTGGTGAGCTTCTTCTCCTTGGTGATGTTCACGTCCATGTCGTCCGGACGGGAGTTCTCACCGACGATCATGCCCTCGTAGACCTCGGTGCCGGGCTGGACCATCATCTGGCCGCGTTCCTGGAGCGAGAACATCGAGTAGGTCGTCGCCACGCCCTGGCGGTCGGCGACCAGCGAGCCGGTCGGCCGGGCGCGCATGTCGCCCAGCCACGGCTCGTAGCCCTCGAGGTTGTGGTTGAGGACGCCGGTGCCGCGGGTCTCGGTCAGGAACTCGGTGCGGAACCCGATCAGGCCACGGGACGGCACGATGTACTCCATCCGCGCCCAGCCGGTGTCGTGGTGCACGAGGTTCTCCAGCCGAGCACGCCGGACGGCCAGCGCCTGCGTCAGCGTGCCCACGTACTCACCCGGGACGTCGATCGTCACGCGCTCGACCGGCTCGTGCAGCTTGCCGTCGACCACCTTGGTGACGACCGTCGGGCGTCCGACCGTGAGCTCGAACTCCTCACGGCGGAGCTGCTCCACCAGGATGGCCAGGGCCAGCTCGCCGCGGCCCTGCATCTCCCAGGTGTCGGGACGGTCGGTGGGCAGCATGCGGACCGACACGTTGCCGACCAGCTCCTGATCCAGCCGGTTCTTGACCAGCCGGGCCGTGAGCTTCTTGCCGGACTTGCCCGCGAGCGGCGAGGTGTTGATGCCGATGGTGATCGAGATCGACGGCTCGTCCACTGTCAGCGGGGGCAGCGGGCGCGGGTCGTTCGGGTCGGCGAGGGTGTCGCCGATCATGACGTCCTCGATACCGGCGATGGCCACCAGCTCACCGGGACCCGCGCTCTCGGCGGGCGTGCGGGTGAGGCCCTCGGTGACGAGCAGCTCGGTGATCTTGACGTTCTTGATCGTGCCGTCGACGCGGCACCAGGCGACCTGCTGGCCACTCTTCATCGTGCCCGAGTGGATGCGCAGCAGCGCCAGCCGGCCGAGGTAGGGCGAGGCGTCGAGGTTGGTGACCTGCGCGCGCAGCGGCTCCTCGGCGTCGTAGACCGGCGCCGGGATGGTGTCCAGCAGCGTCTTGACCAGCGGGGCCAGGTCGTCGCTGTCGGGCTCCGTGCCGTTCTCGGGCCGGGTCAGCGACGCCTTCCCGCTGCGGCCGCTGCAGTACACGATCGGGAACTCGAGGGCGTCGGCGTCCATGCCGGCGTCCTCCATGAGCTCCATGAACAGCTCGTAGCACTCGTCGACGACCTCGGCGATGCGCGCGTCGGCGCGGTCGGTCTTGTTGACCGCGAGGATGACCGGCATCCCCTTCGCCAGCGCCTTGCGCAGCACGAAGCGGGTCTGCGGGAGCGGGCCCTCGGAGGCGTCCACGAGCAGGCAGACGCCGTCGACCATCGAGAGGCCGCGCTCGACCTCACCACCGAAGTCGGCGTGACCGGGGGTGTCGACGATGTTGACGACGACGGGGTTGCCGTTCTCGTCCGCCAGGTGGATCGCGGTGTTCTTGGCCAGGATGGTGATGCCGCGTTCGCGCTCGAGGTCCATCGAGTCCATCACGCGGTCCTGCGTGGAGTCGTTGTCCGTGCCCTCACCCTTGGCGCGCCCGAGGGCACCTGCCTGGCGGAGGAGGGCGTCGACCAGGGTCGTCTTGCCGTGGTCGACGTGAGCGATGATCGCCACGTTGCGCAGGTCGTCGCGGGTGGGCATGCGGAAGGGCACCTCAGAGGGGGTTCGGGGAGACCGCAGCGTCAGCGCGCGGCATCTCGTTCAACGGTCGCCGGCCCGGCGACCTTCCCAGAGTAGTCGCTCAGCCGGCGGTCTCCTCCTCGCGAGCGGCGTCGGCCACCGCGAACGTCACCCCTGCGGCGGTGAGAGTGACCAGACTCACCGCCAGCCAGGCCGACATGCCGACGCCGATGGCCAGCACGTGGGCCAGGACGAAGGCGCCGACGTAGAGCCCGGCCAGGGCGACGGCGGCGCCCGGACCGCGCCGGCGGAGCCACAGGCTGCCTGCGGCCAGTCCGGCCGCGGCGAACACGGCACCGCCCAGCGCACGGATGCCGGTGCCCTGCGCGATGCCGAACCCCGCGGCCAGGCCGACGACGACGAGGGCGGCCGAGGGGAACCGGGTCCGGGCGAGGTCGCGTGTCGACATGGCGACCAGTCTGCTCGTCGACCGCACGCCGACTACGGAGGCCGGGGCCGGGTAGGGCTGGACCGACCGCGCGCCGGCGCAAGGTCCGGCCGGCGCTCCATCCCCGCAGCGAGGAGCGAAGACGCATGCCGTTGTCCTACGAGACCCTGCCCGGAGACATCGACCACCTGATCGCCGACGACCACGCGATCGTCGAGCGCCAGTTCCAGCACCTGGAGGCCGGTCGCGGCAACCGGCGCGTGCTGGTGGACCAGATCTCCCTCGA
Source organism: Blastococcus goldschmidtiae (assembly GCF_031845325.1). Lineage (NCBI taxonomy): Bacteria > Bacillati > Actinomycetota > Actinomycetes > Geodermatophilales > Geodermatophilaceae > Blastococcus > Blastococcus goldschmidtiae. Next base: position 12,062 of record NZ_JAVREI010000028.1, read on the forward strand.
GCTCGCCCTGCACGCGTTCGCCGAGGAGACGGTGCTCTACCCGATCTGGACCGAGATCGGGATGACCGACGAGCACGACGACGCCGAGCACGAGCACCAGCAGATCAAGGAGTTCCTGGTGACCCTCGGCCGGACCGAACCCGGCGAGGCGGAGTTCGAACAGGCGCTGACCGAGCTGATGCGCGTCGTCCGCCACCACGTCCACGACGAGGAGGACGAGGAGCTCCCGGAGTTCCGGCAGAAGGCCGGACCTTCGCGCATGGCCCAGCTGGGCAAGGAGTTCCTGGCCGCCAAGCGGATGGCGCCCACGCGGCCGCACCCGAACGCGCCCAGCGAGGGTCTCGCGGAGCGGATCGCGGGCATGCTCGCCAAGCCGCTGGACCACGTGCGCGACCTGCTCTCGGGCAAGCAGAAGGAGGCGGCCACCGACGCCTCCGGGCTGCTCGACCCGCAGGCACAGGCCATCGTCGACGCCCACTCCTCCCTCGGGCCGCTGCCGTTCGAGATCCTCACGCCCGACCAGGCCCGGAAGCAGCCCGGCCCGAAGGCGGCTGTCGAGAAGGTCATGGCCGAGCGGGGCATCGAGGGCCCCGAGCCGGTCGGCTCGGTCGAGGACCTGGAGATCCCCGACGGCGCCGGCGGCACGCAGCGGTTCCGGGTCTACCGGCCGGCCGACGCGGCGAGCGGTCCCCTGCCGGTGATCATGTGGATCCACGGCGGCGGCTGGGTGCTCTTCGACATCGACGACCACTACGACGCGTCGTGCCGCGGCCTGACCAACAAGACCGGCGCTCTCGTGGTCACGCCGGACTACCGCCGGGCGCCCGAGGCGGTGTTCCCCGCCGCCCACGACGACGTGCTGACCGCCTACCACTGGCTGCTGCAGAACGCGGCCTCCATCGGTGGCGACGCGTCGCGGATCGGCATCGGCGGCGAGTCCGTCGGCGGCAACATGGCCCCGGCCACCTGCCTGCAGCTGGCCGCCAACGGCCAGCCGGTGCCGGTGGCGCAGGTGTGCGTCTACCCGCTGACCACCGGGGAGCAGTTCGGTGAGTCGATGGCCGACGCCGCGGACGGACGGCCGCTCAACCGCGCCCTGCTCAGCTGGATGGCCATGCACGCCTTCGAGGGCAAGCCGGACGCGGCCAAGGACCCGCGGATCGACCTGCTGGGCTGGACGACCGAGCAGCTGGCGACCATGCCGCCGACGCTGGTCATCACCGACGAGCGGGACGTGCTGCGCAGCCAGGGCCAGCAGTTCGCGCAGAACCTGGAGGCCGCCGGTGTCCCGACCATGCACCGGTACTACCCCGGCGTGATGCACGAGTTCTTCGGCGCCGCCGCCGTGCTGGACAAGGCCGAGCAGGCCCAGCAGCTGGCCGCCGAGCACTTCCGGCAGGCGTTCGCCGCCGCGCGCCCGGCCTGAGCCGACGCGCACGACGAGGGGCCCCGGACACGCGTCCGGGGCCCCGCACGTGACGTGCTGGAACGGCCTTCCTCCAGGGGCCCGCCGCGAGCCTGCGAGCGATGGGGAGGAGGGAGGTCCTTTCTCAGGCGGTGCGGAGCACGGCCTCGATCTCGAGCTCGACGTTGATCTTGTCGCCGACGACCACGCCGCCACCGTCCATCGGCATGTCGATGTCGACGCCGAACTCCTTGCGGGAGATCTCGGTCCTGGCCGAGAAGCCGGCGCGCGTGCCGCCGTAGGCATCGGGACCGAAGCCGTTGAGCTCGAGCTCCAGGCTGACCGGCTTGGTGATGCCCTTGAGGGTCAGCTCGCCCTCGACGTGCCAGTCCTCGCCCTTGGCGACGACGGCGGTGGAGCGGAAGGTCATGACGGTGTGGTTGCCCACGTCGAAGAAGTCGGCGGACTTGATGTGGGCGTCCCGCTGCTCCTGACGCGTGTCGATCGAGTCCATGTCGATCGTGGCCGTGACCGAGGAGTGCGCGGGGTCGGCAGCGGTCACCAGCACACCTGCGAACTCGCGGAAGTAGCCGCGGACCTTGCTGACCATCATGTGGCGGACGGAGAAGCCGACGGTGGAGTGCGAGGCGTCGATGTCCCAGGTGCCGACGACGTACCCGGGGATCTGGACGGTGCTGGTCATGGTGTCTCCAAGTGGTTGAACGTGGAACCTTCTTGCCGGGCGGTAGCGTAGTTGAGAGCTGAACTATTCCGCCAGTAGGATGTCGCCATGACCGCGCACGTGTCCTCCACCCCCGCCGGCGCCCCGGAGTTCGGCGAACCCCGCTGGCTCGACGCCGACGAGCAGCGGGCCTGGCGGGCCTGGCTCTTCAGCGCCCAGCTGCTCCTGGACCGTCTCGACCGCGAACTCACCCACGCCACGGGCATCTCGCACGCCTACTACGAGATCCTGGTCGCCCTCTCGGAGGCCCCCGAGCGGATGATGCGCATGAGCGAGCTCGCCGACCGCTGCCTGTCCTCGCGCAGCCGGCTCTCACACGCGGTGTCCCGCCTCGAGGAGCGCGGCTGGGTGCGCCGCCAGGTCTGCCCGGAGGACGGCCGCGGGCAGCTGGCCGTCCTCACCGACGACGGCTTCGCCGCCCTCGAGGCGGCCGCACCCGTGCACGTCGAGAGCGTCCGCAGCCACCTGTTCGACCAGCTCACCCCCGAGCAGGGCGAACTCGTTGATCCGCGAGGTGTGCTCGACGACCTCGTGGCTGATCGCGGTCAGCCGGCCCTCGGCGTCGGCGCCCAGCCGCACCCGCTGGATGGTGGGTGTCCGGTGGCCGACGAGGGAGAAC
>NZ_JAVREI010000029.1:0-11891 GCF_031845325.1 Blastococcus goldschmidtiae
GGTGGGGGGCGACCGGGCGTGGGGTGGGGGATCGACGCGTCCTGGGGCCCGTGGGACGAGGGCGCCCAGAGATCTCCCGCGCACCCCTGGCGGTACCGCTCAGGCTGGCTAGTCTCGTCCGCGTGCGAGCCCTCCGTCGTTTCACCGTCCGCGCCGCCCTCCCGGAGCCGCTGCTCCCGCTGTCCCAGCTGGTGATGAACCTCCGCTGGTCCTGGCACCCCGAGACCCGGGACCTGTTCGAGACCCTCGATCCCGCGCTCTGGCAGAGCTGCGGCGGGGACCCGGTCAAGGCGCTGGGCGAGGTTTCGGCGGAGCGGCTGGCGGCCCTGGCCAAGGACCGCCGCTTCGTCCGCCGTCTCCAGGACGCCGTCGACGACCTGGAGGAGTACCTCGCCACGCCGCGCTGGTACCAGTCGCTGGGTACCGACACGGCGAACGGTGGGGCGCCGGCGAGCATCGCCTACTTCTCCGCGGAGTTCGGCATCACCGAGGTGCTCCCGCAGTACTCGGGCGGGCTGGGCATCCTGGCCGGTGACCACCTCAAGGCGGCGTCGGACCTTGGCGTCCCGCTCATCGGCGTCGGGCTGCTGTACCGCGCCGGCTACTTCGAGCAGGGGCTGTCCTCCGACGGCTGGCAGCTCGAGCACTACCCGTCGCTGGACCCGCACGGCCTCCCGGTCAAGCTGCTGCGCGAGCCCGACGGCTCCGCCGTCGTCATCTCCGTGCCGCTCCCCGAGGGCCGCACCCTCTACGCGCACGTGTGGCGGGCGCAGGTCGGCCGCGTCACCCTCCTGCTGCTCGACAGCGACATCGAGGAGAACGCGCCGGCCGAGCGCGGGGTGACCGACCGCCTGTACGGCGGCGACGAGGACCACCGCCTGCGCCAGGAGATGCTGCTGGGCATCGGCGGCGTCCGGGCTCTGCGCGCCTACTGCGCGCGCACCGGCACCCCGGCCCCGGAGGTGTTCCACGCGAACGAGGGCCACGCCGGCTTCTCCGGCCTGGAGCGGATCCGCGAGCTGATGGAGTCCCACGGCCTGGCGTTCGCCGAGGCGCTGCAGGCGGTGCGCTCGGGCACCGTGTTCACCACGCACACGCCCGTGCCTGCCGGCATCGACCGGTTCCCGAAGGCGCTCATCGAGCGGTACTTCGCCGGCTTCGGCGTGCCGCTGCACGACCTGCTCGCACTGGGTGCCGAGGAGGACCCGGCGAAGTACAACATGGCTCACATGGGCCTGCGGCTGGGTCAGCGCGCCAACGGCGTGAGCGAGCTGCACGGCCACGTGAGCCGGGGCATGTTCAGCAACCTGTGGCCGGGCTTCGACGAGAGCGACGTGCCGATCGGCTCCATCACCAACGGCGTGCACGCGCCGACCTGGACCGCGCGCGAGCTGGTGGACATGGGCACCCAGACCTCCAGCCAGGGCGACCCGGTCGAGGTCGACGGCCCGGTGCACTTCGACGGCGTCGACGGGATCCCCGCCGGCGACCTCTGGGCCATCCGCCGCACCCTGCGCGCCCGGCTGGTCGAGGAGGTGCGGCGCCGCGTCCGGGAGACCGCGCTGTCCCGCGGTGCCACCGAGGCCGAGGTCGGCTGGACCGAGACCGTCTTCGACCCGGACGTGCTGACCATCGGGTTCGCCCGCCGGGTGCCGAGCTACAAGCGCCTGACGCTGATGCTGCGCGACCCGGCCCGGCTCAAGGCGATGCTCCTGGACCCGGAGCGCCCCCTGCAGCTCGTCATCGCCGGCAAGAGCCACCCCGCCGACGACGGCGGCAAGAAGCTGATCCAGCAGATGGTGGAGTTCGCCGACGACCCGGAGATCCGGCACCGCATCGCGTTCCTGCCCGGCTACGACATCGGCATGGCCCGCTACCTCTACTGGGGTTGCGACGTCTGGCTGAACAACCCGCTCCGTCCGCTGGAGGCCTGCGGCACCTCGGGAATGAAGTCGGCCCTCAACGGCGGGCTGAACCTCTCCATCCGCGACGGCTGGTGGGACGAGTGGTTCGACGGCCAGAACGGCTGGGCCATCCCCACGGCCGACGGCGTCGCCGACGCGGACCGCCGCGACGAGGTGGAGGCGCGGGCCATCTACGAGCTGCTGTCCACCCAGGTGCTGCCGCGGTTCTACGAGCGCGACGGCGAGGGTGTGCCGGCGCGGTGGGTGGAGATGGTCCGCCACACGCTGCGCGAGACCGGCCCCAAGGTGCTGGCCACCCGCATGGTGCGCGACTACGTGCAGGCGCTCTACGTGCCGGCGGCGCGGTCGGCCCGCGTCATGTCCGCCGACGGGTACACCCCGGCGCGCGCGGAGTCGCAGTGGCGGGGGCACCTGCTGCACAACTGGTCGACCGTCCGCGTCGCGCACGTCGAGGCGACCGGCGCCGGCGACACCCCGGAGATCGGGTCGACCCTCGCGCTGCGCGCGGAGGTGGAGCTGCCAGGGCTGGAGCCGGGCGACGTCCAGGTGCAGGCCGCCTACGGCCGGGTGGACGACGCCGACGGGCTGCACGACGTGACCACGGTGCCCATGGCGCACGAGCAGACCGAGGGGTCGCGGCACTGGTTCACGGCCACCGTCCCGCTCGAGCGCACCGGTGCGTTCGGCTACACCGTGCGCGTCCTCCCGCACTCCGAGCACCTGGCCGACCCGGCCGAGCTCGGCGTGGTGACGACGGCCTGAGAAGGGACCCCGTCCTCCCCACCCTTCGCAAGCTCAGGGCGGGACCCGGGACGGGGCCACCGGTCACCCGTCGCGACGCTCCCGTCACGCTCGTCCCATCTGTTCGGTTCAACACAGGACGATCACGGCGTGGCGGGGGCGGCCGGGCGCGGAACCCCGTTGTGCATCACTAGGCTGGCCGCCATGCCCGACCGCTGTGAAGTCCTGCCCGGAGACGCCGTCGTCGCCCGCCGCGACGGCGGGATGCTGTGGGTCGACGCACCCGGTTCCCCAGCCCTCGTCGCTGCCCTGCACGCCTGCCTCGGGGTCTCGGGCCCCGGGGCCGAGCAGGTGCTGACGGCCGTGGCCGCGCAGGCCGGGTCGCTCGCCTCCGGCACCGCGTCGTTCGCCCTCGTCCTGGCCGACGCCGGCACCGGTTCCGGTGTCGCCGTCTGGTCCGGTAAGGGGCAGCCCTCCGTGGACGGGGTGCCGGTCTCCGGTTCCTCGGTCTCCGGCGGCACCGTCGCCTCCTTCTCGCTGGGCCGCACGCTCTACGTCGGCCCGGGATCCTCCGGCCCGCAGCCGACCCCCGGGGTCTCCTTCGACCTCGTCGAGGGCACCGTCCCCGGTTCCGGCGCGACGCTGCACGTGGCCGGTTCCGCGGCCGCATCGTCCTCGCCGGCGCCGGCCGAGGCCGCGCCGTCCTCGTTCACCGCAGGCTCGGACTCCGGCTTCGGGGCCGGTACCGGTGCGAGCCGGGCCAGCGCCCCGGCCGAGTCGGGGGAGCAGACCGCGTTCTGGCGGCCGGACTCCGACGCGGCTCCCGCCGACGACGCCCCGGTGCTGCGTTTCGACGACGGGCTGGTCATCCCCGTGGACGGCGATCTCGTGCTCGGGCGCCGTCCCGACAGCCACGAGATGGTCACCAGCGGCACCGCCCGCCCGGTGCCGATCGCGGACACGCAGAACGTCCTCTCCTCCGCCCACGCCGCTCTGACGCGGTCGGGCGACGAGGTCTCGCTGGTCGACCTCGGTTCCCTCAACGGCACCCACGTCGCCGGCCCCGAGGCCACCGAGTGGACCCAGCTCGAGCCGGGCATCGCCCACCCGCTCTCCGACGGCGACCGCCTCCTCCTGGGCTGGACCGTCATCACCTTCGAGCAGGCCGGGTAACACTCCCAGCATCGAACCCCGGAGGCCCAGGACCGCACCGGTCCTGGGCCTCCGGCGTTCACCGGTGCTGCAGGATCAGCGCGTGCACATCGGAGAGGACCCCGCCCACGAGCTCGCGCTCAGTGCGGCCGGCTACCTGCCCGTGTCCGCGCGTCGGCTGGCGCAGAAGGTGCTGCTGATCCTGCTGTCCGGTCGCATGTGGGTCCGCGACGACGACGGGTTGCGCCGCGGCCTCACCGGGCCGACATGGGTGACCTGGTACCCGGGCGAGGCGATCCAGTACGGCGCCCTCGAAGACACGGTGCACTGGGTGATCGCGTCGCCGATCGGGCCCGTTCCGCCGGGATCGCCACGACCCGGCTCCCTCGTGCGCCTCCGGGACGTCAGGGGCGACGGGAGGTCCTCCGACGTCGCACTGCTCGTCCACTACCTGGACGACTCGCCCGACCGGACCGGTCCGATGTCGGCAGTGCTCGACGTCCCCGGCGGCGGGATCGGGATCCACGCGCTCACCGACGTCCTCGAGGTCGTCGAGCAGTCGGACGAGGACCTGCACGACTGGAGCTTCGGGCCGGGCCTCGACCGCCCCGTGCGCCTGTCCGGCACCTGATCCGGTGCCCAGGGACGAGGGTCAGGGCCTCCGCAGCACCTTGAGCACCCAGACGCAACGGGCGGGCAGCTCCACCGGGCCCGGCGCGACGATCGCCGTCCCCGGGGGTGCGCCGGTCGGGTACTCGGTGGACATCACAAGCTCGTAGCCGTCGGCCCACGGCGCCTCGGGCAGCTGGACCGTCAGCGGCTCCGGCCCGGCGTGCAGCCACACCAAGTAGCAGTCGTCGACCACCGGCCGGCCGAGGGCGTCGCGGTGCCTGATGCCGCGCCCGTCGAGGTACATGCCCACCGTCTGCAGCCCGGTGTCGAACCAGTCGGCGGTGGTCAGCTGCCCGCCGCCCGGGGCGAACCAGGCGAGGTCGCGGGTGCCCCCGGTGCCCGGCAGCTCGTGGCCCTCGAAGAACGCCTCCTGCCGCAGCACCGGCGCCGAGCGGCGCAGCCGCAGCAGGTGGGCGACGAAGCCGCGCAGGTCCTCGTCGACCTGCGTCCAGTCCAGCCAGGAGAGCTCGTTGTCCTGGCAGTAGGCGTTGTTGTTGCCGCGCTGGGTGCGGCCCAGCTCGTCGCCGGCGGTGAGCATGGGCACCCCGGTGGAGACCAGCAGCGTGGCGAGCAGGTTGCGCACCTGCCGGGCGCGGAGGGCGGTGATCTCCGGGTCGGCGGTCTCGCCCTCGACGCCGCAGTTCCAGTTCCGGTTGTGGTTCTCGCCGTCCCGGTTGTCCTCGCCGTTGGCCTCGTTGTGCTTCTGCTCGTAGGTCACGAGGTCCCGCATCGGGAAGCCGTCGTGGGCGGTGACGAAGTTGATGCTGGCGAACGGGCGGCGGCCGTCGGAGCGGTAGAGGTCCGAGGAGCCGGTGAGCCGGTAGGCCAGGTCGCGGACGCCCACGTGCGCCCCGGACCACACGTCGCGCACGGTGTCGCGGTACTTGCCGTTCCACTCCGTCCACGGTGGCGGGAAGTTGCCCACCTGGTAGCCGCCCGGGCCGACGTCCCACGGCTCGGCGATCAGCTTCACCCGGCTGACCACCGGGTCCTGGTGGACCACGTCGAAGAATGCCGACAGCCGGTCGACGTCGTGCATCGAGCGGGCCAGCGCCGAGGCGAGGTCGAAGCGGAAGCCGTCGACGTGCATCTCGGTCACCCAGTAGCGCAGCGAGTCCATGAGCAGACCCAGGACCGCGGGACGGCGGACGTCCAGGGTGTTCCCGCAGCCGGTGTAGTCGGTGTAGCGGGCGGGGTTCTGCGCGTCGAGCCGGTAGTAGCCCGCGTTGTCGATGCCCTTGAACGACAGCGTGGGGCCGGTCTGGTCGCCCTCGGCGGTGTGGTTGTAGACGACGTCGAGGATCACCTCGATGCCGGCGGCGTGCAGCGCCTTGACCATCGTCTTGAACTCGGTCACCTGGCCACCGCCGCTGCCCGAGGAGCTGTACGCGGCGTGCGGGGCGAAGAAGCCGAGGGTGTTGTAGCCCCAGTAGTTCGTCAGCCCGCGGCGCAGCAGGTGCGGCTCGCTGACGAAGTGGTGCACCGGGAGCAGCTCCACCGCCGTCACTCCCAGGGACTGCAGGTGTTCGACGAAGGCCGGGTGGGCCAGTCCCGCGTAGGTGCCGCGCAGCGCCGCCGGCACGCCGGGGTGCCGCATGGTCGCGCCCTTGACGTGCACCTCGTAGATGACGGTGTCCGACCACGAGGTCCGCGGGGCGCGGTCGCCGTCCCACGGGAAGGTGTCGTGCACGACGACGCCGCGGGGGACGTGCGGCGCGGAGTCCCGGTCGTCGGGGACGGCGCTGTCGACGGCGTCGCCGGGGTGCCCGAACTGGGCGGGGTGCAGCTGCAGCCCGCCGTCCACCGCGCGGGCGTAGGGATCGAGCAGCAGCTTGGCCGGGTTGTACCGGTGCCCGGTGGCCGGGTCGTAGGCCCCGTGCACCCGGTAGCCGTAGCGCTGGCCGGGGCCGATGCCGGTGACGCGGCCGTGCCACACCTGGTGGGTGCTCTCGGTGAGCGGATGCCGGTGCTCGGTGCCGTCGGGGTCGAACAGGCACAGCTCCACCGCGGATGCGCCGGCCGACCACAGGGCGAAGTTGGTGCCCGTGCCGTCCCAGTGCGCGCCGAGCGGGGCGGGGGAGCCGGGCAGGACCTCGACGGCCGGGGATGCGGTCACCGGGCGATCGTGCCAAGTCCGGGGGTGGATGGCGTGCAGGTGGCGCGCGCGGGGTGGGGTTGGATGGGGTCGTGACGAGCTCAGATGCCCCGGACGGCGCCGTCGTACGGATGACCGGGGTCGACGTCGTGCGGGGTGAGAGCCACCTGCTGCGCGGCGTCGACTGGCGCGTGGAGGCCGACCACCGGTGGGTGGTGCTCGGGCCGAACGGTGCGGGGAAGACCACGCTGCTGCAGCTGGCGGCCGCGCTGATGCATCCCAGCCGGGGCGAGGTGCAGCTGCTGGGGGAGACCCTGGGCGAGGTCGACGTCTTCGAGCTGCGTCCGCGCATCGGGCTGACCAGCGCGGCCCTCAGTCAGCGGATCGCGCCGGCGGAGAAGACCGGCGACGTCGTGGTCTCGGCCGGGTACGCCGTCGTCGGCCGGTGGCGGGAGCGCTACGACGTCCACGACCTCACCCGTGCCGGGATGCTCATGGAGCAGTGGGGCGTGGCCCAGTTCGCGCACCGGCCGTTCGGGACGCTGAGCGAGGGGGAGCGCAAGCGGACCCAGATCGCCCGCGCGCTGATGCCCGACCCCGAGCTGCTGCTGCTGGACGAGCCGGGCGCCGGCCTGGACCTCGGTGGACGCGAGGACCTGGTGGCCCGGCTGTCGGACCTCGCGAGGTACCACTACGCGCCCGCGCAGGTGCTGGTCACCCACCACGTCGAGGAGATCCCACCGGGGTACACCCACGCCCTCTTGCTGCGCGGCGGGGAGATCGTCGCCGTCGGCGCCGCCGACGACGTCCTGACCGCCGGGACCCTCTCGGACACCTTCGGACTGCCGCTGGAGCTCAGCCGCACCGACGGTCGTTTCACCGCCCGCCGCGCTCGCTAGGGTGCCGTCCATGGCGCAGACCCCGGAGTTCGTGACCCTGCAGGTGGAGGACGGGGTGGGCACGATCCGCCTCGACCGCCCGAAGATGAACGCCATCGACGAGCAGCTGCACATGGAGGTGCGCGCCGCGGCGATCGAGGCGGGGGAGCGCGCCGACGTGCGCGCCGTCGTCGTCTACGGCGGCGAGCGGGTGTTCGCCGCCGGCGCCGACATCAAGGCCATGTCCCAGCTGGACGCCGCCGGCATGCGCGAGTGGGGCCGCGAGCTGCAGGACTCCTTCCGCACGGTCGCCCGGCTGCCGAAGCCGGTCATCTCGGCCATCACCGGCTACGCCCTCGGCGGCGGGTACGAGCTGGCGCTGTGCGCCGACTTCCGGGTGCTGGGCGCCAAGGCGAAGATCGGCCAGCCGGAGATCCTGCTCGGGGTCATCCCGGGCGCCGGCGGCACCCAGCGGCTGGCCCGCCTGGTCGGCCCGGCCAAGGCCAAGGACCTGGTCTTCACCGGCCGGCACGTCGGTGCGGAGGAGGCGCTCGAGATCGGCCTGGCCGACGCCGTCGTCCCCGACGCCGAGGTGTACGAGACCGCCGTGGCCATGGCACGCAAGTTCGCCGCCGGGCCGCCGCTGGCCCTGGCCGCCGCGAAGCGCGCCATCGACGAGGGGCTCGAGCTGCCCATCGACGAGGCCCTGGCGCTGGAGACCCGGCTGTTCGCCCAGCTGTTCGACACCGAGGACCAGGCGACCGGCATGCGCTCGTTCCTGGAGAGCGGCCCGGGCAAGGCGGAGTTCACCGGCCGCTAGGCGCACCTGTCCGTCGCCGAGAGATCACCGGACCGTCACGTCTCCGTACCGGGCACCGCCATGTCCGGTCGGCCACGATGCGCGAGGCCGTCGGCGCCGGGGTCGGGGGGCTGGAACGAGGAGATGTCCGGCTGGTCACCACTCCGGAGATGCTCGGCGCGCTGGGCATGGTGCCGGCCGAGCGCCCGGTGCTGGTCGTGCCGCGGGAGCCGGGGACGGCGCCGGTCGGGGAGTAGCGTCGAGGCGTCCTGGTCCTCCCTCGCGCACCGGCCGTCTGCACCCGCTGCCGGGACCAGGGGCACACCGCGGGCCGGCTGTCCGGCCCAGTCAGGTCCGCCATGACGTCCGCACCGCCCCCACCATCGAGCAGGTCCCGGCCGATGCGTGCGGCAACTGCCCGCACCCGCTGAGCGCGCACGACACCATCTTCCTGCGCTTCTGCCGCGCCACCCGGGCCGGCGAGCTGCCGCGCGGATGCGCCTGCCCGTCGTCCTGACGGCGGGCGATGCGTGATCATGCGGGGGTGAACGCTCCCGGGCATCCCGCCGCCGTCGACCGCTCCGACCCCGGCGGCCGGGCCTGGGTCGACCGCGCGGTCGCGATGGTCGAGGCCGACGCCCGCCGCAGCGCCGACACCCACCTGCTGGTCTACCCGCTGCCGCCGGAGTGGGGCATCGACCTGTACCTCAAGGACGAGTCGACGCACCCGACCGGCAGCCTCAAGCACCGGCTGGCCCGGTCGCTGTTCCTCTACGGGCTGTGCTCGGGGCAGATCACCGAGGGCAGCACCGTGGTGGAGGCGTCCAGCGGGTCGACGGCGGTCAGCGAGGCCTACTTCGCGCGGATGCTCGGCCTGCCCTTCGTCGCGGTGATGCCCCGCTCGACCAGCTCCGAGAAGGTGGCGCTCATCGAGTTCCACGGCGGGCGCTGCACCTTCGTGGACCGGGCGCCGGAGATGTACGAGGCGGCCCGCCGCCTGGCCGCCGAGTGCGGTGGTCACTACCTGGACCAGTTCACCTTCGCGGAGCGGGCCACCGACTGGCGCGGCAACAACAACATCGCCGAATCCATCTTCGACCAGCTCTCGGCGGAGCGGCACCCGATCCCGGAGTGGGTGGTCGTGGGCGCCGGCACGGGCGGGACGAGCGCCACCATCGGCCGCTACCTGCGCTACCGCCGGCACCCCACCCGGCTGGCCGTCGTGGACCCGGAGAACTCCGCGTTCTTCCCCGGCTACGCCAGCGGCGACCCGGACACGACCACCGGGATGCCGTCCCGGATCGAGGGCATCGGCCGCCCTCGGGTGGAGCCCTCGTTCGTGCCCACCATCGTCGACCGGATGGTCCGCGTGCCCGATGCCGCCTCGCTGGCGGCGATGCGGCACCTGGCCGAGGTGACCGGGCGGCGGGCCGGCGGGTCCACCGGCACCAACCTCTGGGGCGCCTTCGGCCTCGTGGCCGAGCTGCTGGCGGCGGGACGCACCGGCAGCGTGGTCACCCTGCTGTGCGACGGCGGCGAGCGCTACGCCCACACCTACTACTCCGACGAGTGGGTCGCCGGGCAGGGACTGGACCTCGCTCCGCACACCGGCACGCTGCGCCGATTCGCCGCGACCGGGGAGTGGGACCGGTGAGTGGGACCGGGCGGGTGACATGGCTCACCCAGCCCTCGTCCTGCGCCGCCTTAACGTGCAAGTAACCTCAGGGGTCGGAGCTGGGCGGGCTACCTGCCCGCACCCCCTGACCCCGTCGCGGAGGTAGGTCTGGCGTGAACATCGTCGTTCTGGTCAAGCAGGTCCCCGATTCCGGTAGCGAGCGCAAGATGGATCCGGCGGACAACACCGTCGCCCGCGCCGCCGCCGACAACGTCGTCAACGAGATCGACGAGTACGCCATCGAAGAGGCGCTCGTGGTCAAGGAGGCCCAGGGTGGCGAGGTCACCGTCCTGACCGTCGGCCCCGACAGCGCCACCGACGCCATCCGGAAGGCCCTCTCCATGGGGGCCGACAAGGCGGTGCACATCTCGGACGAGGCCATCAAGGGCTCCGACGCCGTGCAGATCAGCGCCGTCCTGGCCGCTGCGCTGGGTCAGCTCGAGTTCGACCTGGTCATCTGCGGCGCCGAGGCGACCGACAGCCAGATGAGCGTCATGCCGGCGCTGCTGGCCGAGCGGCTGGGTCTCCCGCAGCTCTCCGGCGCCCGCAAGCTCACCGTCGACGGCGGCACCGCCAAGATCGAGCGGCAGACCGACGGCGGCTACTGGGCCGTCGAGGCCCCGCTGCCGGCGATCGTCTCCACCTGGGACACGATCAACGAGCCGCGCTACCCCTCGTTCAAGGGGATCATGGCCGCCAAGAAGAAGCCGGTCGAGACCAAGTCGCTCGCCGATCTCGGCGTCGACGCCTCGGCCGTCGGCCAGGCCAACGCGACCACCCAGGTCCTCGACTTCTCCGGACGCCCGCCGAAGGGCGAGGGCGTCAAGGTGACCGACGAGGGCGACGGCGCACAGAAGTTCGTCGACTTCCTCGCCGGCCAGAAGATCGTCTGAGTAAGGCCCGGTTCCACAGACCGATTGCAGAGGAGAGAACAAGTCATGGCAGAGGTCCTGGTCCTGGCCGAGCTCAACCCGGCCGGCGGAGGAGTCCGCAAGACGACCCTCGAGGCGCTGACCGCGGCTCGCGCGCTCGGTGAGCCGTCCGCGGTCGTCATCGCCGCCCCCGGCACCGCCGCGGGCGTGAAGGACGCGCTGGCCGAGTACGGCGCAGCCACCGTCTACGTCGCCGAGGCCCCCGAGGTCGACGAGTTCCTCGTCGCTCCCAAGGCCGAGGTGCTGGCCCAGCTGGTGCAGGAGAAGTCGCCGGCCGCGGTCGTCATCCCCTCCTCGCCCGAGGGCAAGGAGATCGCCGCCCGTCTGGCGATCAAGATCGGCAGCGGCTTCCTGACCGACGTCACGGAGATCGCCGCCGACGGCACCGCGACCCAGGTCGCGTTCGCCGGCTCGGTGATCGTCCACTCGAAGGTCACCGCCGGCACCCCGATCTACACGCTGCGCGGCAACTCGGTCACCCCCGAGCCGGCCGCCGGTGCGGGCGCCGAGCAGGCCGTGTCCGTGTCGGTCTCCGACGCCGCCAAGGGCGCCAAGGTCACCGACCGCGTCGTCGAGCAGAAGAGCAGCCGCCCCGAGCTCACCGAGGCCTCGATCGTGGTCTCCGGTGGTCGCGGTGTGGCCAGCGCCGAGAACTTCTCGATCATCGAGGGCCTGGCCGACTCGCTCGGTGCCGCCGTCGGCGCCTCGCGCGCCGCGGTCGACTCCGGCTTCTACCCGCACAGCTTCCAGGTCGGGCAGACCGGCAAGACCGTCTCGCCGAACCTCTACGTCGCCGTCGGCATCTCCGGTGCGATCCAGCACCGCGCGGGCATGCAGACGTCGAAGACGATCGTCGCCATCAACAAGGACCCGGAGGCGCCGATCTTCGAGCTCGCCGACTTCGGTGTCATCGGTGACCTGAACACGGTCGTCCCGCAGGCGACCGAGCAGATCAACGCCCGCAAGTAACTCCAGCAGCGCCGTCGAGCGGCGGTTACCCTCCGCGGGCCCGCGCGCGAAGC
>NZ_JAVREI010000030.1:0-9866 GCF_031845325.1 Blastococcus goldschmidtiae
AAGGCCTCCTCTGGTGGCGGAGCGGTTCCTCGACAGCTCCACTCCACACCGGGAGGCCTTCGCCCATCTACAACTCAGATCGTGTCCTCGCAGGTCCTCGACCAACGTGCCTGGTCATCACATCTAGGCGTCGAGGCCGCAGGCGTCGAGCCCCTGCACGAAGCCGTTCCGGAAGAAGTCGACCAGCTGGAACCCGGTGAGGTCGGCGTCCGGGACGACGGAGGGCTCGCCGCCGAAGGCGAGCAGGAACTGCACGCTCTCGTCGACGTCCCCGGGTGAGACGGAGGTTCCGCCCGCCCGGCCCGCGAAGACCTGCGCGGCGTACCAGCCGCTGAGGCAGACCGCCGAGCGGAGCGCCTCCTCGCCGTCGGTGGACAGCCCGAGCTGGTCGCGCACGGCCAGCCCGTACGGCAGGGCGACGGCGGTGGCGACGGCGAAGTCGCCGAGCTCGTCGTACGCCGGAGCGGCCAGGTCCGTCCGGTCGAACGCCACCAGGTTCTCGTCGGCGCAGTAGACGAGGTCGAGGCCGGCGTCGGGTGCGCAGCCGGGGGCGTCGCCGTCGAACGAGGCGATGGTGGGCGCCTCGAAGTCCGTCACCGCCTGCTCCCACGCGGCCGGCAGGGACGTGTCGATGATGTCGAGCAGCTCGCCGTACGGTGCGTTCCCACCCCTGGCGACGTCCTCGTCGCTGGCGAACGGTTCCTGGGTGAAGACCCGGTCGGGCCCGAAGTTGTCCCGGCAGGCCGCGGTGCCGCTGTCGAAGCCCTCCTGGAAGGCGGCGACCCGGTCGAAGTAGGAGCCGTGTGCCTGCTGCTCGCCCGGGTTGGTCCCCACCGGGTCGCGCAGCAGCAGGTAGCCGCGCAGCAGCTCGTCGAGCTCGGGGGTCCGCAGCACCGAGTGCTCGGCCCCGCCGTCGGCGACCCAGCGCGTCCAGGTGCCCGCCAGGCAGTCGGCCTGGGTCTCGACGGCGATCGAGACCGGCGGTGCGCCCACGCGGGCCTGCACGGCGTGGGCGAACTCGTGCGCCATCACCAGTGCCGGGATGAACCGGCCGTACTCCGCGCCCAGATCGGCCAGGAAGGTCCGGTCGTAGCTGATCGAGTCGGAGTTCGGGGCGTCGCGGGCGACGCAGTAGAAGGCGTTGTCCTCGACGTCGCGAGCCACGGCGCCGCAGCCGATGCCGCGGGGGTAGGCAGCCGGATCGGCATCGCCGGGATCGACGCTGAAGTAGCCGCCGGCCAGCGGCTCGAAGGCGATGCCGAAGTCCTCGGGGAGCCGCTTCCCCCAGAAGACCTCCAGGTCGGCGAGCGCGTTGCGGGCCAGCACGTCGACCGGCTCGTCGGTCGCGCCGGTGATCCCGGTCTCCCCGGCGGCCACGTCGGTGACCGGCGGCCGGGCCGGGGTGGCCTGACCCACCACGACCACCGAGCACCCGGTCAGGACGACCAGCGAGAACGCGACGGCGGTGAGCCTCGCCCACCGCCGTCGCATGCTGCTCGCCCCCACGAAGCGGACCGGTACCCGTGCGGGCGCCGATCAGGCCTCGTGCAGGAACCAGACGGTGCCCAGGGGAGGTGCAGCGATCGTCGCGGAGTACGGCTGCCCGTGCCACGGCTCCGCGACGGCCTCGACGCCGCCGAAGTTGCCCACCCCGGAGCCGCCGTACCCCTCGGCGTCGGTGTTGAGCACCTCGCGCCAGTAGCCCGCGCGCGGCAGACCGATCCGGTACTCGTGGTGCGGGGTGCCGGCGAAGTTGACCACGCACGCGAGCGCCGAGCGGCTGTCCTCGGGAGCGGTGTCCTGGTCCTCCGCGGCGTTCTCTGCGGGCGGCTCGGCGTCCGTCGACGTCGTGGACTTCCCGTAGCGCAGGAAGGACAGGGTGTTGCCACCGGCGTCGTTGGCGTCGATCCACTGGAAGCCCGACGGGTCCACGTCGTGGGCCCACAGCGCGTCCAGCTCGCGGTAGCGGCCGTTGAGGTCGGTGACCAGCTGCAGGATCCCGCGGTGCGCCGGGTCGTCGAGGTGCCACCAGTCCAGTGAACGGCTCTCGGCCCACTCGGAATCCTGGGCGAACTCCGAGCCCATGAACAGCAGCTGCTTGCCGGGGTGCGCCCACATGTAGGCGTAGTAGGCGCGCAGGTTGGCCAGCTGCTGCCAGCGGTCACCCGGCATCTTCCGCAGCATCGAGCCCTTGCCGTAGACGACCTCGTCGTGGCTGATCGGCAGCACGAAGTTCTCGGAGTAGGCGTAGTGCATCGAGAAGGTGAGCTGACCGTGGTGGAAGCTGCGGTACACCGGCTCCCGCTCCGCGTAGGCCAGCGAGTCGTGCATCCAGCCCATGTTCCACTTGAACCCGAAGCCCAGGCCCCCCAGGTGGGTCGGCCGGGTGACGCCCGGCCAGGCGGTGGACTCCTCGGCGATCGTCATGACGCCGGGGACCTCGCGGTAGACGGTGGCGTTGAACTCCTGCAGGAACGCGACCGCCTCGAGATTCTCCCGGCCGCCGTACTCGTTGGGCAGCCACTCGGTCCGCGAGTAGTCCAGGTAGAGCATCGACGCGACCGCATCGACGCGGATGCCGTCGACGTGGAACTCCTTGCACCAGAACAGCGCGTTGGCGACCAGGAAGTTGCGGACCTCGGAGCGGCCGAAGTCGAAGACCAGCGTGCCCCAGTCCAGCTGCTCGCCGCGGCGCGGATCGCCGTGCTCGTAGAGGGACGTGCCGTCGAACCGGGCCAGCGCCCACTCGTCCTTCGGGAAGTGGGCGGGCACCCAGTCGACGATGACGCCGATGCCGGCCTGGTGGGCGCGGTCGATCAGGTAGCGCAGGTCGTCGGGGCTGCCGAAGCGCGAGGTGGGCGCGTAGTAGGAGGTGACCTGGTAGCCCCAGGAGCCACCGAAGGGATGCTCGGCCAGCGGCATGAACTCGATGTGGGTGAAGCCGGCCGCGACGACGTAGTCGACCAGCTCGTCGGCCATCTCGCGGTAGGACAGCCCCTGCCGCCAGGAGGCGGCGTGCACCTCGTAGACGCTCATCGGCTTCTCGTGCCAGCCGGCGGAGGCACGCTCGGCCAGCCAGGCGTCGTCGTTCCACTCGTGGGTGGACTCGGTGACGACCGAGGCGTTCAGCGGCGGTACCTCGGTCGCGAAGGCGAGGGGGTCGGACTTCTCCCGCCACACGCCGTCGGCACCCAGGACGTGGTACCGGTACCGGCTGCCGACCGGGACGCCGGGCACGAAGATCTCCCACACGCCCGACGAGCCCAGGGAGCGCATCGGGTAGGCCCGCGCTTCCCAGTAGTCGAAGTCGCCGGTGACCTTGACGCCCTGGGCGTTGGGCGCCCAGACGGCGAACGAGACGCCGTCGACGGTGCCGCCCGGGGTGTCGTAGCGCCGCACGTGCGCCCCGAGCACCTCCCACAGCCGCTCGTGCCGGCCCTCGCGGATGAGGTGCTCGTCGACCGGGCCGAGGGTCGGCAGCCACCGGTAGGGGTCGTCGACGGTGTGGCTGGTCGTGCCGCCCTGGCCGTCGGGGTACTCGACCTCGATGCGGTAGTCGCCCGGCTGCCGGGGGACGGTGGCCTCGTAGATGCCCCCGGCGTGCACCTGGCGGGCGTCGTAGCGACTGCCGTCCTCGTCGAGCACGGCCACGGAGACGGCGTCGGGGCGCAACGTGCGCACCACCCAGCCACCGCCGGCCTCGTGCGCGCCCAGGACCCGGTGCGGGTCGTGCGACCAGCCGTCCACGACGGCGCGCAGGTCGTCCTCGCCGACCTCGCCGAGGCTGGGCTGCTCACCGGCGGTCGCCGGCCCCCCGGCAGGGGCACCGTCGGACGCGGGCTCGGCCGGCGCGGAGGGTGACGCGGGCTCCGCCGGCGCGGAGGGCGAGGTGGGCTCGGCCGACGCCGGGGCGGAGGCCACGCCGCCGTCCTCCGGAGCCTGCGGCGTGCTCGGCTCGGCAGGGTCCGGGTCCGGTGCCTCGGGCGGTGCGGCCGGGGTGCCGGCCGGGTCACCCGGCTCGGCGATCGGTGCCGGGGCGACCACCGGCGTCGTCGTGGTGCCGCCGCCCTCGGGTGCGGTGGACGCGGTGCTCTCCTGCTCCGCCGTCGTCTCCACGTCGTCCGGAGCGGTGTTGCCGGTGGTCCGCTTCGCGGCCGGGGTCCGCTTCGTGGTCGCCTTCTTGGCGGGCGCGGCCTTCTTCGCCGGCGCGGCCTTCTTGGCGGGCGCGGTCTTCTTCGCCGTGGGCTTCGCGGCTGCCCGGCTCGTCTTCTTCGCCGGGGCGTTGATCACGGGTTCGGTGCCGGCGGCTGCCTCCGCGGCGGCCACGCGCTCCTCGACGGCTCGCTGCAGGTCGTCCTTGTCGGCCACCGGGTCCTTCCGGTCATCGCTGCTCATCGTCTCGTCCTCTGCTCGGGTCCGTGGTGTCCGCGCGTTCAGTCGCGGCTGGTGAGCCGGGACAGGGAGTCCAGCGGGATCATCAACCAGTGCGGACGGTTGCGTGCCTCGTAGACGCACTCGTAAACCGCTTTGTCGGCCTCGAACGCCCGAAGGAGTGGTGAGCCGCCACACGGGTCCAGGCCGCTGGCCTCGGAGTAGCCGGCGCAGAACGCGTCCCGGTTGCGCTCGGCCCACTCCTGCGCCCGGTAGGCCCGCTGCGTGTCCTCCGGCTGCTCGACCAGCATGTGCCGCGCGGCGTAGTCGAAGCTGCGCAGCATGCCGGCGACGTCGCGCAGCGGGCTGTCCAGCTCACGGCGCGAGGCCAGCGGGCGGGCCGGCTCGCCCTCGAAGTCGAGCACGATCCAGCCGGTGGCGGTGCGCAGCACCTGACCGAGGTGCAGGTCGCCGTGCACCCGCTGGCGCACCGTGGGCTCGGTGCTCCCGGCCACCGCCGCGTAGATGGCGCGGAGGCCGTCGGCGTGCTCGGCGAGCTGGGGGACGACCTCGATGGCGGCGTCCAGGCGCTCGCCCATCTGCCGGGCCACCGTGGCGTACCAGTCGCGGTCGGCCGGCTCGGTGGGCAGGACGGCGGCCATGTCGCCGTGGACCGATGCCGTCGCCGCGCCCAGCCGTTCGCTGTCGGCGGCGAAGTCGCCGCCCACCTCGTCGGCGTGCAGGTCGCCCTCGGCGTACAGGTCCCGCACGCTCGCCGTGGCCAGGCGCCAGCCGTCGCTGGCGTTGGGGACGAAGGTCTGCAGCATCGCGACCGTCGCCGGCTCCTTCGACGCGTCGGGGTCGTCGATCTCGATGTGCCCGAGCAGCGGGGCGATGTGCGGGTTCTCGGTCCGGCGCAGCGCGTCGTGGATCTCCACGTCCGGGTTCATCCCCGGCTCCAGCCGCCGGAAGATCTTGAGGATCGCCTCCGACCCGTAGACCAGCGAGGTGTTGCTCTGCTCGGTCGAGACGATGTCGCCGGGCACCCCCTCGGGGATGTAGGCCACGCCCGCGGGGTGGAAGTGCATCGGGCCGACGGTCGAGGCGTTCACCAGGTGGATGAGCCAGGGGGTGGTGGCGTCCCGGTCGCGCAGGGCGTCGTAGGCGTGGGACCGCTGGTCGCCGTCGCCGGCCAGCGGGCCGATGTAGGCCGAGCTCAGCTCCTCGACCTCGGAGTCCCGCCAGGAGATCGGCACCAGGTAGGTGTCGCCGTGGCCGTCGGTGTAGGTGACCCGCACGCGGTGCACCGAGAGCACCGGCTCGCTGCGGTCGAGGAAGAAGCCGTCCTCGGTGACGTCGGCCCACTCGCGGCCCTTGCTCCCGAACCACCGCTGCGCGGGCATCCACTCGCGGAGCAGCTCGGCCAGTGCGCTCATCGGGATCCTCCGGCGGAGTCGTCGGGATCGGGGAGGTTGTCACCGGGCGTCTCCTCCGCGGCGCTGACCACCCCGGCGGCGAGCAGGGAGTCGGCGATCGCGCTGCTGCCGGTGCTCTCCCAGTCCTCGGGCTCCTCGGGGGCGGGCTCGACCGGCTTGGACAGCTCGAACCAGTAGAAGCCGTGCCCGGCGAGGGTGAGCATGTAGGGCAGGACGCCGATCTGCGGGAACTCGACGCGGCCGGTCAGCTCGACCGGCGTGTAGCCCTCGAACTGCCGCAGGTCCAGCTCCACCGGCTGCGGGAACCGGGACAGGTTGTTGACGCACAGCACGACGTCGTCGCCGAACCGCCGCACGAACGACAGCACGGTGGGGTTGCGCGAGCCGATCTCCTCGAAGGTGCCCAGGCCGAAGGTGGGGTGCTGGCCGCGGACCTGGATCATCCGGCGCACCCACTGCAGCAGCGAGTTGCTGTTGCGCAACTGGGACTCGACGTTGGTGACCTGGAAGCCGTAGACGGGGTCCCCGTTGAGCGGGAGGTACATCCGCTGCGGATCGGCGGTGGAGAACCCGCCGTTGCGGTCCGGCGTCCACTGCATCGGGGTGCGGACGCCGTCGCGGTCACCGAGCCAGATGTTGTCGCCCATGCCGATCTCGTCGCCGTAGTAGAGGACCGGCGAGCCCGGCAGCGACAGCAGCAGGGCGTTGAACAGCTCGAGGGTGTTCACGTCGTTGTCCAGCAGCGGCGCCAGCCGGCGGCGGATGCCGATGTTGGCCTTCATGCGGGGGTCCTTGGCGTACTCGCCCCACATGTAGTCGCGTTCCTCGTCGCTCACCATCTCGAGGGTCAGCTCGTCGTGGTTGCGGAGGAAGACCCCCCACTGGCAGTTGTCGGGGATGTCCGGCGTCTGCGCCATGATCTCCGAGATCGGGAACCGCTGCTCCCGGCGCACCGCCATGAACAGGCGCGGCATGACGGGGAAGTGGAACGCCATCTGGCACTCGTCGCCGTTCTCGCCGAAGTACTCGACGACGTCGGCCGGCCACTGGTTGGCCTCGCAGAGCAGCACGACGTCGGGGTAGTTCGCGTCGACGACCTTGCGCACCTCCTTGAGGAACTCGTGGGTGCGCGGCAGGTTCTCGCAGTTGGTGCCCTCCTCCTCGAAGAGGTAGGGCACCGCGTCGAGCCGGAAGCCGTCGATGCCCAGGTCCAGCCAGAACCGCAGCGCGTCGATGATCGCCTCGCGCACCTTCGGGTTCTCGAAGTTCAGGTCGGGCTGGTGGGAGAAGAACCGGTGCCAGAAGTACTGCTTGCGCACCGGGTCGAACGTCCAGTTCGAGCTCTCGGTGTCGACGAAGATGATCCGGGCGTCGGCGTAGCCGGTGTCGTCGTCGGCCCAGACGTAGAAGTCGCCGTAGGGGCCGTCCGGGTCGCTGCGGCTGGCCTGGAACCAGGGGTGCTGGTCCGAGGTGTGGTTCATGACGAAGTCGATGATCACGCGCATGCCCCGGGCGTGGGCCTCCTCGAGGAACTCCTTGAAGTCCTCGATGTCGCCGAACTCGGGCAGCACCGCGGTGTAGTCGCTGACGTCGTAGCCGCCGTCGCGCAGCGGCGAGGCGAAGAACGGCGGCAGCCACAGGCAGTCGACGCCGAGCCACTGCAGGTAGTCCAGCTTGTCGATCATCCCGCGGAGGTCACCGACGCCGTCGGCGTTGCTGTCGGCGAAGCCGCGGACGAGCACCTCGTAGAAGACGGCGCGCTTGTACCACTCGGGGTCGGTGCCCGGCGGGGGCAGCGCGGAGTGGGCGGGGGCGGACTCGGGAACGGGAACGGTCATCGCTGCGGAGAGACCCTTAGGGAGAAGGCGGGCGGTTGCGGGCGGCCCCCGTGCAGGGTCCCGTCGCGAGCGTGCGAGCGGCGGGGGGCACGGGGGTCCTCTTTCAGGCGACCGGGGGCGGGAACCGCACGGGGCGGGGGAAGGTGACCGCGAAGACGTGTGCGGGCTCGCGGAAGGGATCCAGTTCGAGGTAGTTGAACTGGCCCCAGTCGTAGGAGGCGCCGGTGAGCTCCTCGGTGACGGAGAACCGCTCGTGCCAGTCCAGGCCGAGCGCCTGCATGTCCAGCGCCGTCGTCCCGATGTGGGTGTCGCGGCTGGACAGGTTCACGACCACGAGGACGGCGTCGGCCGAGCCCGGGTCGGTCCCTGGGTCGGCCGTCTTCGAGAAACACAGCAGGTTCGGGTTGTCGACCGGGTGGAAGTGCAGCGTGCGCAGCTGCTGCAGGGCGGGGTGCGCGCGGCGCACCTCGTTGAGCCGCCGCAGGTAGGGCGCCAGGCTGCGGCCGGCGGCCTCGGCGCCCTCCCAGTCGCGCGGGCGCAGCCGGTACTTCTCGCTGTCCAGGTACTCCTCGCTGCCCGGCTTGGCGGCGACGTGCTCGAACAGCTCGAAGCCCGAGTAGACGCCCCACGTGGGGCTCATCATCGCGGCGAGCACGGCCCGGATCTTGAACATCGGTGGGCCGCCGAACTGCAGCGACTCGTGGAGGATGTCCGGGGTGTTCACGAAGAAGTTGGGCCGCATGTAGTGCGAGTTCTCGGCGAGCTCGCGCCCGTACTCCTCGATCTCGTCGCGCTCGGTGCGCCAGGTGAAGTACGTGTACGACTGCGTGAAGCCGATCCGCGCCAGCTGGTGCATCATCGCCGGCCGGGTGAAGGCCTCGGCCAGGAACAGCACGTCGGGGTCGGTCTTCTTGACCTCCCAGATCAGCCAGTGCCAGAAGTTCAGCGGCTTGGTGTGCGGGTTGTCGACCCGGAAGATCGTGACGCCCGCCTCGATCCAGACCCGGATCACCCGCAGGCACTCGGCGTAGATGCCCTCGGGGTCGTTGTCGAAGTTGATCGGGTAGATGTCCTGGTACTTCTTCGGCGGGTTCTCCGCGTAGGCGATCGTGCCGTCGGGCTTGGTGGTGAACCACTCCGGGTGCTCGGTGACCCACGGGTGGTCCGGAGCGGCCTGGAGGGCGAAGTCCAGGGCGACCTCCATGCCCAGCTCGCGGGTGCGGGCGACGAACGCCCGGAAGTCGTCCATCGTGCCCAGCTGCGGGTGGACGGCGTCGTGGCCGCCCTCGGCGCTGCCGATGGCCCACGGCGAGCCGACGTCGTCCGGCCCGATCTCGTGCGGGTTGCCACCGGGGAACTGGGCGGTGTTCGGGCCCTTGCGGTTGACCGTGCCGATCGGGTGGATCGGCGGCAGGTAGACGACGTCGAAGCCCATGTCCGCGACCGCCGGCAGCCGGTCGGCCGCGGTGGTGAAGGTGCCGTGCGTCGGCACGCCGCCGACGACGGGGCCCTCGGAGCGCGGGAAGAACTCGTACCAGGAGCCGTACAGGGCGCGGGGGCGGTCGACGAACACCTCGAACGGCTCCGTCCGGGTGACCAGCTCCCGGACCGGGTGCTCGGAGAGGTACCGCTGCAGGCCCGAGGCCAGCGCGGGGGCCACCCGGACGGTGAGCTCCTGCGAGTCGTCGCGCAGCGCGGCGGCCGCGGCCGCGACCCGCTCGCGCCAGTCCTCGCCCGCGTCGGCGGCGACGCGGTCCAGCAGGCGCGCGCCCTCCTCGAGGTCGTTGGCCAGCTCGTCGGCACCCTGGCCGGCCTCGATCTTCACCTCGACGGCGTGCCGCCAGGTGGCCAGCGGGTCGCTCCACGCCTCGATGCGGAAGGTCCAGGGCCCCTCGCGGTCGGGGACCACCGTGGCCAGCCAGCGGTCGGGCTCGGGGGGGAGCTTCGCCATGCGCACGAACGGCGCGCTCGCGTCGTCGCTGCCGGGTGCGGTCCAGACGACGTTCGCGGCGACCGCGTCGTGGCCCTCGCGGAAGACGGTGGCGGTGATCGGCAGGTGCTCGCCGACGACGGCACGGGCGGAGAAGGTCCCGCAGGAGACGACGGGGGCGACATCGGTGATGCCGAGGCGGAGGTCAGCGCGGCCATTCATTGCCGCAACGCTATCGAGGTAGTGCGGCACGGGCACCTCGGCGGGCACTCGTCCGGGTGGGGGGTGGGG
>NZ_JAVREI010000031.1:0-8842 GCF_031845325.1 Blastococcus goldschmidtiae
CCACGAAGGCCTCCTCTGGTGGCGGAGCGGTTCCTCGACAGCTCCACTCCACACCGGGAGGCCTTCGCCCATCTACAACTCAGATCGTGTCCTCGCAGGTCCTCGACCAACGTGCCTGGTCATCACACCTAGGGGTCGCCGTGCACCAGGGAGACGTGCTCACAGCCCTGCCTGCGGTGTCGCTCGCCGCACTCGGCGTGCTGGCCGATGTCGGCCATCGGAAAGACCAACAGGACGCCCGGCGGTGGCTCGATGACCCGCCGGTGCCCGTCGCCGCTGACGACTGATCAGCGGGTGCGACGGAGCAGCGCCATGAACATGGCGTCGGTGCCGTGGCGGTGCGGCCACAGCTGCCCGAATTCCCCGCGGGCGATGCCGGGCACCTCCGGGAACAGGGGCGCGACCGGCAGCACCTCGACGTCGTCGCGGGCCGCTGCCACCTCGACCACGCCGACCGTCTCCTCGGTGTGCGGCGAGCAGGTCACGTAGGCGACCACTCCCCCGGGCCGCACCGACGCCAGCGCGGCGGCCAGCAGCTCGACCTGCAGCTCCACCAGCGGGGCGACGTCCTCGGGCGTCCGCCGCCAGCGCACCTCGGGACGACGGCGCAGTGCACCCAGGCCCGTGCACGGCGCGTCGAGCAGCACCCGGTCGAAGGAACCCGCCTGCCACGGCGCCTCGCGACCGTCGGCGGCCAGCACCTCGACGTCGGCCTCGTCCCACAGCGTCTGCTTGACCAGGTCGGCGCGGTGCGGCGCGCGGTCGGCCGCGGTGAGCCGCACGCCCTCGGGCCGGACCGCCGCCAGCAGACCGGCCTTGCCACCGGGACCGGCGCACATGTCCAGCCAGGCGGTGTCCGGTCCCTCGAGCGGCGCCCGGGCGAGCAGCAGCGCCGCGAGCTGGCTGCCCTCGTCCTGGACGGCGGCGCGGCTGGAACGCACCGACACGAGCCGGCCAGGATCACCCCCCGGCAGCCGAACGGCGAACGGCGACCACGGACCCGGCGTCCCGCCCGCCTCGGCCGCCAGCTCGTTGCGGGGGATCCGCCGGGCGACCAGGTGCACCTCCGGCGCGGCGTCGTCCGCCAGCAGCGCGGGCTCGAGCTCGTCCTCTTCGCCCAGGGCGTCGCGCCAGGCGTCGACGATCCACCGCGGATGGTCGGTGGACAGGGCGAGCTGCCGCTCCCGGTCGCCGCCGAGCACGGTGAGCCAGGCCTCGCGGTCACCGCCCGCCGCCACCTTGCGGAGCACCGCGTTCACCAGACCGGAGGCGCCCGTGCCCACGATGGCCCGGGTCAGGTCGACGGTGGTGTCGACGGCGGCGTGCGAGGGCACCCGCAGGTCGATCAGCTGGTAGGTGCCCAGCCGGAGCAGGTCGAGCACCCGCGGGTCGAGCTCGGCGAGGGGCCGGCTCACCAGGCCGGCCAGGATCGCATCGAGGGTCCCGGTCGCGCGGAGCGTCCCGTAGGCCAGCTGGGTGGCGAACGCGGCATCGCGGGTGTCCAGGCCGCGCTCGCGCAGCAGCTGGGGCAGCAGCAGGTTGGCGTAGGCGTCGCGCGAGGTCACGCCGTCGAGCACGTCGTAGGCGGTCAGGCGCGCACCGTCGAGGGGACGCCGCCGCGCGGCGGGGTGCGGGCGCTTCCCGCGCTGCGGGCCGCTCGCGGGGCGCTTCGGCGGCCGGGTCACGCCTCCCCCAGCCGGTCGCCGGTCGCGAGCCGGGCGCCGCGCGCCCAGTCGGAAGCCGGGGTCATCCGCTTGCCGGCCGGCTGCACCTCGCCGAGGACGACGGCGCCGTTGCCGGTGCCGACGAGGACCTCGCGGCCCTCCGTGCGCAGCTCGCCGGGCGCCGGCTGCGGCCCGTGCGCGACCGGGGTGACGGGGCCCAGCCGCAGCCGGTCACCGCGCCACGTCGTCCAGGCGCCCGGGGCCGGCGTGACCCCGCGGATGCGCCGGTCCACGACGTGGGCGGGCAGCGACCAGTCGACCCGGGCATCCGCCGGCTCCACCTTCGGCGCCAGGCTGATGCCCTCGGCCGGCTGGGGCTGCGGTTGCAGCGCTCCGGCGGCGATGCCGTCGAGCGTGGCCACGAGCAGCTCGGCGCCGCTGACGGCCAGCCGCCCCAACAGGTCGCCGGCGGTGTCCCGCGGCCCGATGGCCTCGGTGACGGTGCCGTAGACCGGGCCGGTGTCGAGCCCGGCCTCCAGGCGGAAGGTCGCCGCGCCGGTGATCTCGTCGCCCGCCATGATCGCGTGCTGCACCGGTGCTGCCCCCCGCCAGGCCGGCAGCAGCGAGAAGTGCAGGTTGACCCAGCCGTGCACCGGCACGTCGAGCGCCGCCTGCGGGACCAGCGCCCCGTACGCCACGACCGGAGCGCAGTCGACGGCGAGGTCGGTCAGTTGCCCGAGGAACTCCGGCTCCCGCGGCGAGCGCGGCTGCAGCACCGGGATGCCGGCGGCGTCGGCGCGCTCGGCGACCGGCGAGCGGCTGGACGTCCGGCCGCGGCCGGAGCGGGCGTCGGGGCGGCTGAGCACCGCCACCACCTCGTGGTGGGAGGCCAGCAGCGCCTCCAGCGAGGGAACGGCAGGTGCGGGCGTACCCGCGAACAGGAGCTTCAGTGCGGGCTCACCTTCACGACGGGGGCGGGAGCCGGGAGGTAGGCGGCCAGCCCGGCCCACTCGGCGACCTCCAGCTCGGCCAGCGCCTCGGTGCGGGACACCTCGTCCAGGCGGTCGACGAACAGCACGCCGTCGAGATGGTCGGTCTCGTGCTGGATCGCGCGGGCCAGCAGCTCCGAGCCCTCCACGCGCACCGGGTCGCCGTGCATGTTCCAGCCGGAGGCCACCACGTGCAGGTGACGCCGGCAGTCGTAGCGCAGCCCCGGGATCGACAGGCAGCCCTCGGGGCCGTCCTGGATCTCCTCGCCCACGGCGGCGACGTCGGGGTTGACCAGGTGGCCCACCTCGCCGTCGACGAACCAGGTGAACACCCGCAGGCCGACGCCGAGCTGCGGGGCGGCCAGTCCGGCTCCGCCGGCGGCGTGCATGGTCTCGGTGAGGTCGGCGACCAGCTGCCGCAGCTCGGCGTCGAAGTCGACCACGGGAGCCGCGGGGGTGCGCAGCACGGGATCGCCGTACAGCCGGATCGGGGTGACGCTCACCGGTCGATCGTAGGCGG
Source organism: Blastococcus goldschmidtiae (assembly GCF_031845325.1). Lineage (NCBI taxonomy): Bacteria > Bacillati > Actinomycetota > Actinomycetes > Geodermatophilales > Geodermatophilaceae > Blastococcus > Blastococcus goldschmidtiae. Next base: position 3,174 of record NZ_JAVREI010000031.1, read on the forward strand.
AGCCGTCGGAGCGTCCTCGCCCAGCGCGAAGCGGACGGCCGCCGCCACGTGCAGCGCCGTCGTCGGGAAGGCCGGGACGTCGACGTCGCCGGGCCCGATGAGCAGCTCGATCTCGGTGCAGCCGAGGACCACGCCCTGCGCGCCGCGGGCGACCAGCCGGTCGACCACCTCGCGGTAGGCCTGGCGGGACTCCTCGCGGACGACCCCGAGCACGAGCTCCTCGTAGATGACCCGGTGCACCAGGTCGCGGTCGGCCTGCTCGGGGACGACGACGTCGAGTCCGGCCGCGGTGAGCCGGTCGGAGAGGAACGGCTGCTCCATCGTGTACCGCGTGCCGAGCAGGCCGATCCGGGTGAGCCCGGCGGCCGTGATCGCCTCGGCGGTGCTGTCGCCGATGTGCAGCAACGGGATCTCGAGCCCGGCGGTCACGGCGTCGGTGACCGCGTGCATCGTGTTGGTGCACAGCAGGACGACGTCGGCGCCGGCCGCCTGCAGGGACCGGGCGTCGGCGGCCAGCAGCTCGCCGGCCCGGGCCCAGTCCCCGGCCTCCTGCAGCCGCGCGATCCCGTCGAAGTCCACCGACAGCAGCACGCACCGCGCGGAGTGCAGGCTGCCCAGCCGCTCGCGCACCGCCTCGTTGAGCAGCCGGTAGTACAGCGCGCTGCTCTCCCAGCTCATCCCGCCCAGCAGGCCGATCGTCCGCACGGCGGCATCCTGGCATCCGACGCGGAACGGGTCACTGGTTGCGGACGGTCATCCAGCAGCTCTCGTAGGCGCCGGCGGCCAGGTCGGAGGCGCGGATCCAGACCTCGAGATGCCCCTCGTCGCCGAACCACCCGTCCAGCGGTCCCACCCCGGGCACGTCGAGCAGGAACACCCACCTGTCGCCCTCCTCCGACAACGGCAGGAAGGGCTCCAGCGACTCCTGGACGACGTTGCCCCAGCCGAGCTGCGGGTGGCCCAGCACCTGGGGAACGAACCGGGCCGCTCCGGGCGGAAGGCGAGGTGCCGGCCCCACGGTGTCGAGGACCTGATCGCGGATCGCGTCCTGCGCGTCGGTCAGGGCGTCCACCTCGGCTTCGCTCAGCCGGTCGACCCAGTCGTCCGGCCACGCCAGCGACACACCGGGGTTCCCATGCAGCCACGCGGCCGGCGACACATCGAGGTCGGACGGCGGTCCGGCCAACCGCCCGCCGTAGGGGATGACGCGCAACGCCCAGCAGTTCCGGGGGCCGTCGGACTCCTCGATGCCCCAGGTCTCCAGGTCGTGGAAGACCTCGAACGCACCGGTCACGTCCGGGAACGGATGGGCCGGTAGCCAGGTCAGCATGTGCAGGTCCAGATGCGCCACGTGCACCAGGGGGATCCCGTCGTCGCGCAGCGGCCACGGCCCCGGGCTCGTCGAACTGCCTCGGACCCACGAGCCGTGCGGCCATTCCGCCAGGCCGGTGTCCAGCCCGCGACTCGTCTCCTCGTCCTGAGCCGCCGAGTAGACGCACGGCTCCACTGCCAGGTCCAGGTGGCCCAGGCGGCGCGCCGGGTGCGCCAGCCACTCCCGCGCCTCGCCGACGGTGTCGGGCGGCCCTGGGTTCACGTACGACTCGGCGTATCCGCGGACCCCCGGGTCGGGATGCTGGACGGCCAGCCGCTGGAGCGCAGGCCAGCCGTCGGGCTGCCTCAGCAGCGCGTCGACCACCGCCGTGTTGCGGTCCGTCTGTCGGTTCCACACCCGGAAGCCGACCCCGGGGACGGCGTCCTCCCAGGCGACGAGCTGCTCCAGCCCGGCGGTGAGCTCGGCGAGCAACTGCTGACCCCGGTCGTCCACCGATTCCTCCGTCTTCGCCACCCAGCGCCGGCTCATCACACCAGGTCGAGCGGGTCGAGCTGCACGCGGACGTGCTCGGGCACCTTCTTCGCGCTGCGCACGCCCTGCACCTCGGCCAGTGCGTGCGCGAGCGCGGCCCCGGAGGCGCGTGGCACCCGCACCAGGTAGCGCTCGCGCTCCCCCTCCTGCCCGGGGCGCGGCCGTTCGGGCACCGGTCCGAGCAGGTCGGCGTCAGCCGGCAGCCGCAGCGCCTCGAGGAACTCGGCCAGGGCGGCGGGCGACCCGGCGACCGACGCCATGCGGGTGACCGGCGGGAAGCCGAGCTCGCGGCGGTCGGCCAGCTCGCGCGCAGCCAGCCAGGCCGGGTCCCACCGCACCAGCGCCTGCACCACGGGGTGCCCGGCGTCCGCGGCGACGATGACCGCGCCTCCCGCGGCGGCGGGGCGGACCAGGGCAGCGGCGTTCATCCACCGCCGCAGCGTCTCCTCCCCCGCGCGCAGGTCCGCCCGGCCCAGCAGTGCCCACGAGTCGAGCAGCAGCGCCGCGCCGTAGCCGCCCTCGGCCACCGGTTCGGCCCCCGGCGTCGCCACCACCAGCGATGCCCCACCGGGCACCGTCGCGAGCACCCCGGACGTGCTGCCCGAGGTGCGCATCGCCGCGCCGGGGAAGGCGCGGGCCAGCTCCTCGGCGGTCCGCGAGTCACCGATCACCGAGGCGCGCAGCTTCGTGCCGTGGCAGTGCGGGCAGTCGAACGTCGCTGCCGGGCGCGCACACCACCGGCAGGCCGGGATCCGCGTGCCACCGGGCCCCGGCCGCGGCGAGATGCCCAGCGGTCCGGCGCAGTGGGCACAGCGCGCGGGCGCCCGGCACCGCGCGCACGCCAGCGACGGCACGTAGCCGCGGCGGGGCACCTGCACCAGCACCGGGGTGTCGGCGGCCAGCGCCTTCCGGGCGGTCTCGTGCGCCAGCGACGGCAGCCGGGCCGACCGCGCGGCGGCGTCCCGGGCCAGCTCGAAGTCCTCTCCCAGCGCCTGCACCCTCGGGGCGGCGGACCGCAGCACCGCACGGTCGGCGACCAGTTCGTGCGCCCAGCCCGATTCGACGAGGAGCGCGCCCTCGGCGGTCCGCGTGGTGCCGGCGACGACGGCGGCGCAGTCGTCCAGCCAGGCCCGCTGCACCAGGACGTCGCGCGCGTGCGGATAGGGCGCCCGCTCGTCGGCGTGCAGGTCGTCGCCGTCGTCCCAGACCACCACCAGGCCCAGGTCGCGGACCGGCGCGAACATGGCCGCCCGCGTGCCCAGCACCACCTGTGCCGCCCCGCGTGAGGCGGCCAGGAACGATCGGTAGCGCTTCTCCGGTGAGTCGTCGGCGCGCAGCACCGTGTACGAGTGCGCCGGCAGCAGCGCGGCCGCTGCCGCCGCGAGCCGGTCCAGGTCCCGGCCGTCGGGGACGACGACCAGCGCACCCCGGCGGCCCGACAGCGAGGCCCGGCACAGCTCGACCAGCCGGGCCGGCCAGTCCTCGCCGGGCAGCGCCGTCCAGACCGCCCGGGCCGGCCGGCCCTCGGCCAGCGCGTCGAGCAGTGCGGGCCCGGCGGTGTACCGCGCGAACCCGGCGGGGTCGGGTGGCTCCGGCAGCTGGTCGGGCGTGGGTGTCTCGCGCTTCTCGGCGGCGGACCGGCGGGGTGGCAGCGCCAGCCGAAGCACATCGCTGGCCGTCCCCGCGTACCGGTCGGCCACCGTGCGCACCAGCCGGGCCACCTGCGGGGTGAGCACCGGCTCGCCGGAGGGCACGTGCGACAGCGGCTGCAGCGATCCGGAGAACTCCGTGGTGTCGCCGAGCTCCCAGATGACGCCGTCGACCAGCCGGCCGTGGAACCGCACGCGCACCCGGCACCCGGCCTGCACGGTGTCGGCGAGCTTGTCAGGGACGGCGTAGTCGAACGGCCGGTCCAGGTGCGCCAGGGGCACGTCGACGACGACCCGGGCCACCAGCGGCATGCGCGGGTGACCCGGGTCGTCGGGTGGAGCGGGTGCGTCCAGCGCGGTTACTGGCCCACGGCCGCACGCAGGGCGTCGACCCGGTCGAGGCGCTCCCACGGCAGGTCGACGTCGGTGCGGCCGAAGTGGCCGTAGGCCGCCGTCGGCGCGTAGATCGGCCGCAGCAGGTCGAGGTCGCGCACGATCGCGCCGGGGCGCAGGTCGAACACGCTGACGATGGCCTTCTCGAGCACGTCGTCGGCCACGGTGCCGGTGCCGAAGGTCTCGACGAACAGGCCGACCGGGTGCGCGGCGCCGATGGCATAGGCCACCTGGACCTCGCAGCGCTTGGCCAGGCCGGCGGCGACGACGTTCTTGGCCACCCAGCGCATCGCGTACGCGCCGGAGCGGTCGACCTTCGACGGGTCCTTGCCCGAGAAGGCGCCGCCGCCGTGGCGGGCCATGCCGCCGTAGGTGTCGACGATGATCTTGCGGCCGGTCAGCCCGGCGTCGCCCATGGGGCCGCCGATGACGAACTTGCCGGTCGGGTTCACCAGGAGGCGGTAGCCGTCGGTGGGCAGGCCGAGGGCGGCCAGCTCCGGCTCGACGACGAGCTCCTTGATGTCGGGGGCGAGCAGCTGCTCGATGGAGATGTCCTCGGCGTGCTGCGAGGACACGACCACGGTGTCGACGGCGACGGGCCGGTCGTCCTCGTAGACGACGGTGACCTGGGTCTTGCCGTCGGGGCGCAGGTAGGGCACCGAGCCGTCCTTGCGCACGGCCGAGAGGCGCCGGGCCAGCCGGTGGGCCAGCGCGATGGGCAGCGGCATGAGCTCGGGGGTCTCGTCGGTGGCGTACCCGAACATCAGGCCCTGGTCGCCGGCGCCCTGCCGGGAGATGGCGTCCTCGGTCGCCTTCTCCTGGTCGTGCAGCTCGGCCTGCGTGCGCGACTCGTAGGCGGTGTCGACGCCCTGGGCGATGTCGGGCGACTGCGCGCCGATGGAGACGCTGACGCCGCAGGAGGCGCCGTCGAAGCCCTTGCGGGAGGAGTCGTAGCCGATCCGCAGGATGGTCTCGCGGACGATCTCGGCGATGTCGACGTAGCCGGCGGTGGTGACCTCACCGGCGATGTGCACCTGGCCGGTCATGATCAGCGTCTCGACGGCGACCCGGCTCTTGGGGTCCTGGGCGAGCATGGCATCCAGGATCGAGTCGCTGATCTGGTCGGCGATCTTGTCCGGGTGCCCCTCGGTGACCGACTCGGACGTGAAGAGACGGCGTGACATGTCGGTACTCCTGGGTCGCTGGACACGAGACGGCGAGCCGCTCGCAAGGCACGACTCGGGGGGCACGTTACCCGGACGAGGCCGGCCACCCGTCGGCGCGGGTGAGCACGGGCACCGCGGCTCCACGGGACGCAGGGGACGAGGCGGCCCCGCCCCGGAGGCGTGAAACGACCGGGAGCGGGGCCTGGGTCCCCCGCTCATGGCGAGTGGGCGGAGGACTTGGCCCCGACCGTACGTGCCGGTGGTCTAGACGGTATGGCGTGACGGCCTGGGGGCCGTTGCGGGCCGGGGCCTCGCTCACGCAAGTTTCGTGGGTTGCCGGGCAGGAGGCGCCTGCTCGGCCTATCCGACATGCGTGGGAGGCCCCGGTGCTGGTGGAGCGTACGAGTGTTGGTCTTGATGTTCACGCCCGATCGGTGGTGGCCGCGGCGATAGACGGGGTCAGCGGGGAACGGGACTGCCCAGGGTTCGGTTGACTCCTCACCTGTGAGGCTGCAGCCTCGCTGGAAGGATCAGCATCGTGCCCAAGCCGTTCCCCAAGGAGTTCCGGCGTGACGTGATCGCGGTGGCCCGGCAGGG
>NZ_JAVREI010000032.1:0-5631 GCF_031845325.1 Blastococcus goldschmidtiae
GTCCTACTCTCCCACCCCGTCTCCAGGGCAGTACCATCGGCGCTGAGAGGCTTAGCTTCCGGGTTCGGAATGAGACCGGGCGTTTCCCTCTCGCCATGACCGCCGTAACTCTGTGAACTTGTTCGAACCAGCAGTCTGGTTCGTGCGTTCAGAACCGCACAGTGGACGCGACAATCTTTCATGTCTTGACTCTCGACTCTGCACAAGACCCCTGGAGGTGTTGTGTGGTCAAGCCCTCGGCCTATTAGTACCGGTCAGCTCCACACCTTGCGGTGCTTCCACTTCCGGCCTATCAACCCGCTGGTCTGGGCGGGGGCCTTACCCGGTTGACCCGGTGAGAGACCTCATCTCGAAGCGAGCTTCCCGCTTAGATGCTTTCAGCGGTTATCCCTGCCGAACGTAGCTAACCAGCAGTGCACCTGGCGGTACAACTGGCACACCAGAGGTTCGTCCGTCCCGGTCCTCTCGTACTAGGGACAGCTCTTCTCAAGTCTCTTACGCGCACGGCGGATAGGGACCGAACTGTCTCACGACGTTCTAAACCCAGCTCGCGTACCGCTTTAATGGGCGAACAGCCCAACCCTTGGGACCTACTCCAGCCCCAGGATGCGACGAGCCGACATCGAGGTGCCAAACCATCCCGTCGATATGGACTCTTGGGGAAGATCAGCCTGTTATCCCCGGGGTACCTTTTATCCGTTGAGCGACACCGCTTCCACATGCCGGTGCCGGGTCACTAGTCCCAGCTTTCGCTCCTGCTCGACCCGTCGGTCTCACAGTCAAGCTCCCTTGTGCACTTGCACTCGACACCTGATTGCCAACCAGGCTGAGGGAACCTTTGGGCGCCTCCGTTACATTTTGGGAGGCAACCGCCCCAGTTAAACTACCCACCTGACACTGTCCCTGATCCGGATCACGGACCGAAGTTAGACATCCAATTCGACCAGAGTGGTATTTCAACGATGACTCCACGAACACTGGCGTGCCCGCTTCACAGTCTCCCACCTATCCTACACAAGCCGAACCGAACACCAATATCAAGCTATAGTAAAGGTCCCGGGGTCTTTCCGTCCTGCCGCGCGTAACGAGCATCTTTACTCGTAGTGCAATTTCGCCGAGCCTGTGGTTGAGACAGCTGAGAAGTCGTTACGCCATTCGTGCAGGTCGGAACTTACCCGACAAGGAATTTCGCTACCTTAGGATGGTTATAGTTACCACCGCCGTTTACTGGCGCTTGAGTTCTGAGCTTCGCCACAGATGTGACTAACCCGTCCCCTTAACGTTCCAGCACCGGGCAGGCGTCAGTCCGTATACATCGTCTTACGACTTCGCACGGACCTGTGTTTTTAGTAAACAGTCGCTTCTCACTGGTCTCTGCGGCCACCCACCGCTGCCCCGCGCAAGGCGGTTCACAGTAGATGGCCCCCCTTCTCCCGAAGTTACGGGGGCATTTTGCCGAGTTCCTTAACCACAGTTCGCTCGATCGCCTTGGTATTCTCTACCTGACCACCTGAGTTGGTTTGGGGTACGGGCCGCTCGGAACTCGCTAGAGGCTTTTCTCGGCAGCATAGGATCATCCAATTCGCCTCATTCGGCTATGCGTCAGGTCTCACCCTTGTGTGCGGGACGGATTTACCTACCCCGCGGGCCACACCCTTGCACCGGTACTACCACTCACCGGTAGGACTACCTTCCTGCGTCACCCCATCGCTTGCCTACTACCAGTCCGGGTCCCAGCCTCCACGCACTCGGTCTCCTAAGAGACACCGGCGCTTCGGGTGGTTAGCATCGCTGGGTTCAGCATGGGCGTTCCTTCGCGGGTACGGGAATATCAACCCGTTGTCCATCGACTACGCCTGTCGGCCTCGCCTTAGGTCCCGACTCACCCTGGGCGGATTAGCCTGGCCCAGGAACCCTTGGTCTTCCGGCGGGGGAGTTTCTCACTCCCCTCTCGCTACTCATGCCTGCATTCTCACTCGCGTGGCGTCCACGGCTGGATCACTCCGCCGCTTCGACCGCCACACGACGCTCCCCTACCCATCCACACACCTGGCCGCCCACTCAAGGCAGACGACGGGTTGTTGTATGAATGCCACGGCTTCGGCGGTGTGCTTGAGCCCCGCTACATTGTCGGCGCGGAATCACTTGACCAGTGAGCTATTACGCACTCTTTCAAGGGTGGCTGCTTCTAAGCCAACCTCCTGGTTGTCTCTGCGACTCCACATCCTTTTCCACTTAGCACACGCTTAGGGGCCTTAGCCGATGATCTGGGCTGTTTCCCTCTCGACTACGAACCTTATCGCCCGCAGTCTCACTGCCACGCTCTCACTTACCGGCATTCGGAGTTTGGTTGACGTCAGTAACCTTGTGGGGCCCATCGGCCATCCAGTGCTCTACCTCCGGCAAGAAACACGTGACGCTGCACCTAAATGCATTTCGGGGAGAACCAGCTATCACCGAGTTTGATTGGCCTTTCACCCCTACCCACAGCTCATCCCCTCAGTTTTCAACCTAAGTGGGTTCGGTCCTCCACGCGGTCTTACCCGCGCTTCAACCTGGCCATGGGTAGATCACTCGGCTTCGGGTCTAGAGCACGCGACTCAAACGCCCTATTCGGACTCGCTTTCGCTACGGCTACCCCCCACGGGTTAACCTCGCCACGTACCACTAACTCGCAGGCTCATTCTTCAAAAGGCACGCAATCACCCCGCCCCCGAAAGGACTAAGGCTCTCACGGCTTGTAGGCACACGGTTTCAGGTACTATTTCACTCCCCTCCCGGGGTACTTTTCACCTTTCCCTCACGGTACTTGTCCGCTATCGGTCACCAGGGAGTATTCAGGCTTAGCGGGTGGTCCCGCCAGATTCACACCGAATTTCACGGGCTCGGTGCTACTTGGGAAACACGTCCGGGAGATGCAGCGTTTTCGTGTACGGGGCTCTCACCCTCTACGGCGACCCCTTCCAGAGGCCTTCCACTAACACATGCATTTTCTTACTCCCCGTACCCTCGGCAGAAGGTACTGGACGGTCCCACGACCCCGACCACACAACGCCTGCCGGCTATCACATGCGATCGGTTTAGCCTCATCCGCTTTCGCTCGCCACTACTCACGGAATCACGGTTGTTTTCTCTTCCTGTGGGTACTGAGATGTTTCACTTCCCCACGTTCCCTCCACACGCCCTATGTGTTCAGGCGCGGGTCACACCACATGACTGGTGCGGGGTTCCCCCATTCGGAAATCCTCGGATCAACGCTCGGTTGACAGCTCCCCGAGGCTTATCGCAGCCTCCTACGTCCTTCATCGGCTCCTGGTGCCCAGGCATCCACCGTGTGCCCTTAACAACTTGGCCACACAAAAATCCCACACACCACACCCGGAAGGATGCGCTGTGCGGGCCTACAAGAACTCTCGACAAAACAAGAGTCAAAAAGATGCTCGCGTCCACTGTGCAGTTCTCAACGTACGACCAGACACCGGCCACCCGACCCCACCAGCCCCGCCCCACCCTCAGGTGCAGACAGCGGTATGAGATGCAGACCGGCCCTGACACAAGAGCAACGTCCACGACCACAGGTGTCTCCACCCCGGCCGAGCCCGCTCTCTCAGGACCCAACAGCGTGCCTACCACCGGCCACCCACCACCACCCCGTTCCACACCCAACACCTCCGAAGAGACACCAGGCCGTACTAGGAGCAGCCGCAGCTGCCGGCCGAACTGGTCAGCGTTCCACCCTCGAGCACCACCCCACACGCTGCGCCGGCACCCGCAAATGGGCACCGATCATGGTGTGAGCGCGGCTCTGGACCACTCCCACCAGGGAAGCGGCCAGTGCTCCTTAGAAAGGAGGTGATCCAGCCGCACCTTCCGGTACGGCTACCTTGTTACGACTTCGTCCCAATCGCCGATCCCGCCTTCGACGGCTCCCTCCACAAGGGTTGGGCCACCGGCTTCGGGCGTTACCGACTTTCGTGACGTGACGGGCGGTGTGTACAAGGCCCGGGAACGTATTCACCGCAGCGTTGCTGATCTGCGATTACTAGCGACTCCAACTTCATGGGGTCGAGTTGCAGACCCCAATCCGAACTGAGACCGGCTTTTTGGGATTCGCTCCACCTCGCGGTATCGCAGCCCTTTGTACCGGCCATTGTAGCATGTTTGCAGCCCTAGACATAAGGGGCATGATGATTTGACGTCATCCCCACCTTCCTCCGAGTTGACCCCGGCAGTCTCCTATGAGTCCCCACCATGACGTGCTGGCAACATAGAACGAGGGTTGCGCTCGTTGCGGGACTTAACCCAACATCTCACGACACGAGCTGACGACAACCATGCACCACCTGTGCACGGCCCTTACGGACCCACCATCTCTGGAGGATTTCCGTGCATGTCAAGCCTAGGTAAGGTTCTTCGCGTTGCATCGAATTAAGCAACATGCTCCGCCGCTTGTGCGGGCCCCCGTCAATTCCTTTGAGTTTTAGCCTTGCGGCCGTACTCCCCAGGCGGGGCGCTTAATGCGTTAGCTGCGGCACGGAACTCGTGGAATGAGCCCCACACCTAGCGCCCAACGTTTACGGCGTGGACTACCAGGGTATCTAATCCTGTTCGCTCCCCACGCTTTCGCTCCTCAGCGTCAGTTGTTGCCCAGAGACCCGCCTTCGCCACCGGTGTTCCTCCTGATATCTGCGCATTTCACCGCTACACCAGGAATTCCAGTCTCCCCTGCAACACTCTAGTCTGCTCGTATCGACTGCAGGCCTGAGGTTGAGCCTCAGGTTTTCACAGCCGACGCAACAAACCGCCTACGAGCTCTTTACGCCCAATAATTCCGGACAACGCTTGCACCCTACGTATTACCGCGGCTGCTGGCACGTAGTTGGCCGGTGCTTCTTCTGCAGGTACCGTCACTTTCGCTTCGTCCCTGCTGAAAGAGGTTTACAACCCGAAGGCCGTCATCCCCCACGCGGCGTCGCTGCGTCAGGCTTTCGCCCATTGCGCAATATTCCCCACTGCTGCCTCCCGTAGGAGTCTGGGCCGTGTCTCAGTCCCAGTGTGGCCGGTCACCCTCTCAGGCCGGCTACCCGTCGTCGCCTTGGTAGGCCACTACCCCACCAACAAGCTGATAGGCCGCGGGCCCATCCCCAGCCGATAAATCTTTCCACCACCAGACCATGCGGTCAGCGGTCATATCCGGTATTAGCCCCAATTTCTTGGAGTTATCCCAGAGCTGAGGGCAGGTTGCCCACGTGTTACTCACCCGTTCGCCACTGATCCCCCCGCAAGCGGAGTTCACCGTTCGACTTGCATGTGTTAAGCACGCCGCCAGCGTTCGTCCTGAGCCAGGATCAAACTCTCCGTAGATGATTTGATCGCAGCTGAGAACCGAGAGCTAGCACTCTCGATATCAATCAACCAAAGGAATCCCAGCCGCAGATCCGAAGACCCACGACACGGGGTATTACTTGGCACTGACTTTCGGCACGCTGTTGAGTTCTCAAAGAGCGGACGCGCAGACACTCGACCCTCACGGGCTCCGCACCTGGCTGGATGTCCAACACTACGCCGGTTTCCGTTGCCCCCGCCAGCGGCGGGTCCCGGTCCGGCGGCCCCTCAGGGCCGCGCGGCGCA
>NZ_JAVREI010000033.1:0-3689 GCF_031845325.1 Blastococcus goldschmidtiae
GCCGAAAAGCGAACAAAGCAACTCATCATCCGAGTCAGCCCGACCGAGTTTGAGACTTTGACCCGACAGAAGACCCATCCGAATTTAGCCCGCTACATTCGGGAGCGGGTTTTGGAAGATGGCAAAGCATCCGACAAAAAAACCGTCAAATTCCAATTCCCGCCCGAAGTCGTGCGCGTCCTTGCAGGCATGGGTAACAACCTGAACCAAATAGCCAAGGCCCTGAACACCGCCGCAAAGGTCGGCACGTTGGGCAATGTGGAAGCACTCAAGGCGACGACCGAGCTGGCAGCGTTGGAACGTTCCTTAAATTCCCTACGGGATTTTTTAGCCAAAGAAAAGAACGGATGGCAGTCCCAATGATTGTGCAGTTTTTCAATAGGGGGAAAGGCGGCGGGAGTGGTCCGATAGACTATCTTCTAGGCAAAGACCGCGACCGAGAAGAAGCCAGATTATTACGCGGCGACCCCGAAGAAACCGCCGCCCTGATAAACAGCAGCGATTACGCCAAGAAATACACCGCCGGCTGCCTGAGCTTTGAAGAAAGCAACATCCCCGCCGAACAGAAACACGCCCTGATGGACAGCTTCGAAGAGTGTATTTTTGCAGGCTTGGACAAAGACCAATACAACTGCCTATGGGTAGAACACCGAGACAAAGGGCGTTTGGAACTCAACTTCGTGATACCGAACATCGAGCTTTTGAGCGGAAAGCGGTTACAGCCCTACTACTACGCCGCCGACAGAGGAAGAGTGGACGCATGGCGCACCATGCAGAACCTGACGCACGGATACAGCGACCCAGACGACCCCGCCAAACGGCAGAGCATGACCCAAGCCAAAGACCTGCCGAGAAACACGCAGGAAGCCGCACAGAGCATCACAGAGCATCACAGACGGCTTAGAAGCCCTAGCCCTATCAGGCAAGCTAAAAAGCCGCGCAGACGTGCTGGAAACGCTGGAAAAGGTAGGTTTTGAAATATCACGAGCGACCATCAGCAGCATCAGCATCAAGAACCCGGACCCAAAAGGGCGCAACATCCGACTGAAAGGCGCACTGTATGAGCAAGATTTCCGATTTGGCGAAGACCTTCGAGCAGACATCACGCACCGAAGCCGCCAGCATAGAGCAACAAACGAAAGCAGACTTAGAGACGTTACGGAAAAATATCAACGAGGCATTGAAGCAAAGCGAGCAGAAAATAACCGCCGATATAAACGCCCGGCAGTTACGCATGAGCAAGGCAGTATTCAAGCCCTATCTGTGGAGCTTGCTAGGTATATCGGCGGCAGGGTTGATAGTCATAGCAGGGCTGTTCATAGCGATATGGAGCGTCAAGAACGAGCTGGACGACTTGAAACAGCAGAGAGCCGAAGCAGAGCGCACCCTAGACCTGTTGGAAACCAAGACCAAAGGTTTGACACTGGAAAATTGCCCAGTCGAGAACAGCAAAGCAACGCGGGTATGCGTAGCGACCGAGAAGCGAATGATGAAAGCCTTAACGCACTTGGGCGAAAGGTTGGCAGAGCTAGAGCAGGAAAACACGAGTTTAGCGCAGCAGCTAGCGAGCTTGGCAGCCGAGTTAGAGCGGCAGAGCGAAATACAGCAACGGCAGAGCGAAATCTTGAATCAACTAGCCAAACGATAAGCCAACGACACAAACGAACCCAAAGCAGGGGATGGGGAATGAGCCGATGATTACCGAGAACGAACGCGACAGGCGAACAGCCGCATGGCTGATAGAGACCTACGGGGCAGAAGCCGTAGCGGAAGCAGAAACCCGCATTGCGGGCGCGAGAAAGCCCTATCCGAGCAATATCGCCAAAGTATTGGGGGCTAGCCTACCCGAAGCCCTAAAACGCACAGAAAACGCCGCAGCGCGCCAAAAACTGGCAGGGCTGCGGCGGATGTTGGACGGTAAGGCAGTTAAGACTTCACAAGACTTGTGAAATCAGACCACTGCTCAATGCGGAACGCCCGAATATCGCGGACAGAAGACGGAAACCAAGGCAGAGCTTTTAGCTCGTTGATGGCTGAAAACAGGTTAGCCATATCTTCGTTTTGGCAGGTGTACAAACTTCCCTGAATGCGGGTAAAGCCGAATTTCCGCAGGGTGTATCCAATATCCGCGTAGGCTTGGGAAATGCCTTTCGGATGGTTTTGAGCGGTATCGGCAACCACCAAATCAAAAGAAATCGCGTACATTAGGCAGCCTTTGGGTCTTGAACGATGTGGGACAGTTTGTATTGCGTGTGTTCGCCGCTTTCCGGCAGTTCAATATTTACGAGCCAATCGCCGTCCGGAAGCTGTTCGGCAGGCGTGCCGACGATGTACATCACGCCGTAATCGCCAAAGGTGCGGATTGAACCGGTGGGGATAGTGGTTTGCATGGTTAGTTCTCCTGTTGGGTTTGGTTTTCAGGCTGGTTTGTCATGTACAAAACCCGTTGGGCAGCTTTTTCGGCTGTTGTGCGTTTGATGCCGTCAGGCAGAAAAATTCTCCATTTTTTGGCTAGAACTATATCTGCAAGATCATCAACCGTTGCGCTTTTCAAAGCAGGATTTGCGTTAATTTCCGAATACAGAAAATCTTTGAATGCCGAGTACAGAGCATCGCGGTTTATTGCGTATCTTGTCATGCTGTTTCGCTTTGGTTGTCAGTTTCAGACGGCATAGGCTTGCCGCGCCTGTACCAAGTGGCGCGGGAAATGCCGAAGTGTTCCCACGGTTTATCGCGGCTGATAGAGTTTTCGGCTAGGTAGTCGGCGCGGGATTGCGACCATGCCCGAAAAACGGTTCTTGTGGAACAGCCGAAGCGTTTTGCCAGTTCTTTAGCCGTAACGTCTCGCTTGGTGGTTTTCAGTTTTGGATAGGCCATATTTCAAAGCTCCGTGATGATTTTTGTTCTGCCTGCATTGATGGTTGTTTTCCGCAAACTATTCCGATGAGCCTGCAATTCCGAAAACCGTCGATTGCTGGCTGCAATATCAAACTTGTACCAAACCCAGTTAGCGATTGATTTGGAGATACATTTCACTTCTTTTTCCCACATCGGGACAGGGAAATCCCCATTTACCCGCATACACTGGTAATGCACTTCTTTCAGCCAGCCTTGCACCGTGTAGCCCTGCTGTTTGAACGCCAACACGTTTTTGTGCGCCCAACGGCTCACAAGGTTAAACACCGTGCAATTTCTGCTTAATCCGACCGCTTCCACGTTAGAGCGACCGATATAGGGCTTAAACTTGTCTAAATCCACGAAATCCGCAAGATACTCCAAATCGTAGCCCCTGATTGCGTCAGGAACGCCGCGCAGCGTCAGCCAATGCGGATGTTCGGGATTTTTCGTAATCAGCGATACAAAGCCCACATCACCGCGCAATTTCGCCTTATATGCTGCTTCAAGTGCAGCAAGATAGCGCAGGGCTTTTTGTCTCCCACCGTATTCCGCCGTCAGCACAGGCGCGGAAAGCGCATAGGCAAGGTGTGCGCCGCCGTTTTCCCTGTTGATTGCCGCCCAAGCAGGCATAGGCAGATTATTGTCTTCCCAAGCCAACCCCGCCCCTTCGTAATCCAAGTCAAAGAGCATAAACACACGCAGATGCGGCGGATTGACTTGGATGTAGCGGCGTTTGATGGCGGCAGCGTAAGAGCGCACCAGCATAGGCGCTTCTTTGAAATCTTTGCAGT
>NZ_JAVREI010000034.1:0-1511 GCF_031845325.1 Blastococcus goldschmidtiae
GTTCTCCCTCGTCGGCCACCGGACACCCACCATCCAGCGGGTGCGGCTGGGCGCCGACGCCGAGGGCCGGCTGACCGCGATCAGCCACGAGGTCGTCGAGCACACCTCGCGGATCAACGAGTTCGCCGAGCAGACAGCCACCCCCACCCGGGTGCTCTACGCCGCGCCGCACCGGCGCACCACGCACCGGCTGGCGCGGCTCGACGTGCCGCCGCCGACGATCATGCGCGCGCCGGGGGAGACCCCGGGCCTGTTCGCGTTGGAGTCGGCGATGGACGAGCTGGCGCACGAGCTGGGCATGGACCCGGTCGCGCTGCGCATCCGCAACGAGCCCGAGCGCGATCCGGAGCGGGACGTGCCCTGGTCCAGCCGGAACCTGGTGACCTGCCTGCGCACCGGCGCGGAGCGGTTCGGCTGGGCCGGGCGCGACCTGCGGCCGGGAGTGCGCACCGAGGGCCGCTGGCTGATCGGGACCGGCGTCGCGGCGGCGACCTACCCGACCCGCCGGCGCAGGGCCGAGTGCCGCATCACCGGGCACGACGACGGCCGGTGGACCGTCGAGATCGACGGCTCGGACATCGGCACCGGGGCCTGGACGGCGCTGACCCAGATCGCCGCCGACGCGCTCGGGGTCGGCCTCGACGCGGTGGAGCTGCGGATCGGCGACAGCGACCTGCCCTTCGCCGGGGGCGCCGGCGGCTCCACCGGGCTGACCTCGTGGGGGTCGGCGATCGTGCTGACCGCGCGCGACGTGCGCCGCGAGCTCGACGAGAAGCACGGCGGGCAGCTGCCGCCGCACGGGATCGTCGTCCGGGGTGGGGTGCCCGGGGAGTCACCGCACGCCGGCGACTACTCGATGCACGCCTTCGGTGCGCACTTCGTCGAGGTGCGCGTCGACCGGGACACCGGCGAGGCCCGGCTGCCGCGGGCCACCAGCGTCTACGCCGCCGGCACGATCGTGAACGCGCACACCGCGCGTTCGCAGTTCCTGGGCGGGTTCAGCATGGGCGTCTCGATGGCCCTGCACGAGGAGTCGGTGGCCGACGAGCGGCTCGGGCACTACGTCAATCACGACCTGGCCGAGTACCACATCGCCACCAACGCCGACATCGGTGAGCTCGACATCCACTGGCTGGACGAGGAGGACCCCTACGTCAACGAACTCGGGCTCAAGGGGATCGGCGAGATCGGCATCACCGGCGCCGCTGCCGCCGTCGCCAATGCCTACTGGCACGCCACGGGGCTGCGGGTGCGGGACCTGCCGATCACCCCGGACAAGTACTTCCGGGAGCTGGGCCTGACCTGACGCGCTAGCCCAGACCCTTGATCGCGGCCGGGTCGATGTGGGCCAGCAGGGTCTCGCCGAGGTCGCGCATGGTCTCCACCTGCTCGGGGGTGAGCTGGTCGAACAGGTGGCTGCGGACGCTCTCGACGTGCACGGGTGCGGCCGCCTCGAGGGCGGCGAAGCCGTCGTCGGTGAGGACGGCCAGCTGCCCGCGGCCGTCCTCCGG
>NZ_JAVREI010000035.1:0-1432 GCF_031845325.1 Blastococcus goldschmidtiae
TACAGCTGATATGTAGCTCGTTTCTGTCAAGGGGCAGGGTGAGGCGCCCGTCCGGATTGCTTCGGGCGGGCGCCTCTGCTTCGTCTGCCGGTGTGGTGGGCGAGCGTGTCGTTGTCGACGCGCGGTCAGACTGATATGCGCGGGTTGGTTACCGCAGGACGGGCTGTTCGGCAGGAGCGGTCCACGTGTCTAGGGTCGGGCGTCGCCGTCCTCGAGGGGCGGCTGCCCATAGCTGTGTCGCGGGTCGCTCCACGCGCTGCTGCCCGCCATCACCGGCGGCGAAGCGGATCGGGGCCGGCTATCCGGTGGCGGTGTCGAGGACGGCCAGCGACCAGCACCATCCGGCCAGCTCTCGTGCGATGGCCACGTTGGCGACCACGGCGCGCTTGCGGCGCAGGTTGAAGGTGATCCACCGCTGGTGCAGGCGCCGGTTCCCGGCGTCGCCGCGGGCTCGTGCTGGAGGTGGGGCGAGCTCCCAGCGGTCGCGCATGGTCTTGCCGGGTGTGTAGCGGGGACGGTGGTGCCAGGCAGCCTCGACGAGCAGCCGGCGGGCGTGGGTGTTGCCGGTCTTGGTGATCGAGCCCTGCACCCGTGACGCTCCCGAGGAGTGCTCGCTGGGCACCAACCCCATGTAGGAGCCGATGCTGTTGCCGGTGAACCGGTGCCAGTCGCCGATCTCCACCGCGAGGGCGAAGGCGGTCAGCGTCGACACTCCACGCAAGCACGCCAGCCGGCGCACCACGGGAGTGAACTCGCTGTCGGCTGCTAGTTCAGCGATCGCAGTATCGAGCCGGGCACGGCGGGCGGTCACGGTCAGCACCGCGTCGTAGTCGGACTCGAAGGTGAGCCGGGTCGCCGTGGTGTCGAACCGCTGCTGACGCAGCCACGCGTCGTGAGCCTGGGTCCAGGCCTGCCCGCCGTCGTAGACGGTGCCCTGGCGCAGCAACAGCTTCGACAGCCGATGCCGAGCGCGCATCAGGTCGCCCCGCGCGTCCTCGCGGGCCCGGACCAGGTCACGCGCCGCTTCCTGCGCCACGGTCGGCACCGTGACCGCGGTGACCTCGCCCAGCCGCAGCAACCGAGCCAGCAGCACCGCGTCACGGGCATCGGTCTTGACCCGGTCACCCGAGGGCCGGTGCAGCTTGGAGGGCGCCGCGACAACGCACCGGATCCCGGCCTCGGTCAAGGACCGGTAGAGCCCGAAACCCGTGGGGCCCGCCTCATAGACCACCGCCACCGGCCCGGGCAGCCCCGCGATCCAGGACCGGACATGGTCATAGGAGGGGGTCAGCCTGGCCTGGACCAGTTCCCCGCTGACCCCGTCTATCGCCGCGGCCACCACCGATCGGGCGTGAACATCAAGACCAACACTCGTACGCTCCACCAGCACCGGGGCCTCCCACGCATGTCGGATAGGCCGAGCAGGCGCCTC
>NZ_JAVREI010000036.1:0-1279 GCF_031845325.1 Blastococcus goldschmidtiae
GGGACTGCCCAGGGTTCGGTTGACTCCTCACCTGTGAGGCTGCAGCCTCGCTGGAAGGATCAGCATCGTGCCCAAGCCGTTCCCCAAGGAGTTCCGGCGTGACGTGATCGCGGTGGCCCGGCAGGGTGACCAGTCGATCGCGCAGGTCGCAAAGAGCTTCGGGATCTCCGAGTCCTGCCTGCAACGCTGGCTGAAGATCGCCGACCGCGATGACGGCCTCACCGCCAAGACCTCCTCGACGGCCGGCTCGAGCGCCAGCGTCGACCTGGAGGCCGAGAACCGGGAGCTGCGCAAGCGGGCCAAGCAGTTGGAGCAGGAGAACGAGATCCTGCGCCGGGCCACGGCCTACTTCGCCCGCGACGTCCTCCCAAAATGATGTACCCGCTGGTCCAAGACCTCGCCGCCGACAAGATCCCCGTCGCGGTGACCTGCCGGGTGCTCGGCTTCTCCAAGCAGGCCTTCTACAAATGGCAGGCCAACCCGGTCAGCCAGCGCGACTGGGACGACGCGCACCTGATCAATGCAGCGATCGACATTCATCACGATGACCCCGAGTTCGGCTACCGGTTCATCGCCGACGAACTCGCCGACCAAGGGCTGCGGGCCTCGCGCAACCGGGTCAACCGGCTCTGCACCTCGCAGCGACTGTGGTCGGTGCACTCGCGGAAGCGCGGCCTGAGCCGCAAGCCCGGACCGCCGGTGCACGACGACCTCGTGCGCCGGGACTTCACCGCCCAGGCGCCCAATCAGCTGTGGCTGACCGACATCACCGAACACCCCACCGCCGAGGGCAAGCTCTACCTCTGCGCGATCAAGGACGCCAGCTCCAAGCGCATTGTTGGCTACTCCATCGACGCCCGGATGACCTCCGAGCTGGCGGTCAACGCGCTTCGTAACGCCATCGCCCTCCGCGGCCAGGTCGCAGCGATCATGCACTCGGACCGCGGCAGCCAATTCCGTTCCCATGCCTACGTCCGGGCGCTGCGCGAGGCCCAGCTGCGCGGCTCGATGGGCCGAGTCGGAGCGTGTGCTGACAACGCCGCCATGGAGTCCTTCTTCAGCCTGCTGCAGAAGAACGTCCTCGACCGACAACGCTGGACCACCCGCGAGCAACTACGCCTGGCGATCGTGGTCTGGATCGAGAAGACCTACCACCGCCGCCGGCGCCAAGACGCCCTCGGCCGTATGACCCCCATCGAGTTCGAGACACTGACCCAGGCCGCTCACGCGGCCTGACTGCCCCCAACGAACAAGAGTCAACTGAAGTCTGGGCAGTCCC
>NZ_JAVREI010000037.1:0-1198 GCF_031845325.1 Blastococcus goldschmidtiae
TGTCGAACCTGCTGCGGACCACGGACCACAAGACCATCGGCCTGATGTATCTGGCCGTCTCGTTCATGTTCTTCATCCTGGGTGGCCTGATGGCCATGCTGATCCGGGCGGAGCTGGGCCGGCCGGAGCTGCAGTTCCTGTCCCCGGAGCAGTACAACCAGCTGTTCACGATGCACGGCACGCTGATGCTGCTGATGTTCGCGACGCCGTTGTTCTTCGCGTTCGCGAACCTGATCATGCCGTTGCAGATCGGTGCGCCGGATGTGGCGTTCCCGCGGTTGAACGCGTTGTCGTTCTGGTTGTTCCTGTTCGGCAGCCTGATCGTGGTGTCCAGCTTCGCGACTCCTGGTGGGGCGCCGGACTTCGGCTGGACGGCGTACGTGCCGCTGTCCAACATCGTGCACACCCCCGGGGTGGGCGGGAACCTGTGGATCGGTGGTCTGGCGGTCTCGGGGCTGGGCACGATCCTGGGCGGGGTGAACTTCATCGCCACGATCGTGTGCCTGCGGGCGCCGGGGATGACGATGTTCCGGATGCCGATCTTCACCTGGAACGCCCTGGTGACCTCGATCCTGATCCTGCTGGCCTTCCCGATCCTGACCGCGGCGCTGTTCGCGCTGCTGGCCGACCGGAACCTGGGCTCGCAGATCTACTCGGTGGAGAACGGTGGGCCGATGTTGTGGCAGCACCTGTTCTGGTTCTTCGGCCACCCCGAGGTGTACATCATCGCGCTGCCGTTCTTCGGCATCATCACCGAGATCATCCCGGTGTTCGCCCGCAAGCCGCTGTTCGGCTACAAGGGCATGGTCGGGGCGACGCTGGCCATCGGCTTCCTGTCCCTGGCGGTGTGGGCGCACCACATGTACGCCACCGGCGCGGTGCTGCTGCCCTTCTTCGCGTTCCTCACCTACCTGATCGCGGTGCCCACCGGGCTGAAGTTCTTCAACTGGATCGGCACCATGTGGCGGGGTCAGATGACCTTCGAGACGCCGATGCTGTTCTCGATGGGCTTCATGGTCACCTTCCTGCTCGGTGGGCTGACCGGTGTGCTGCTGGCCTCCCCGCCGCTGGACTGGCACGTCTCGGACAGCTACTTCGTGGTCGCCCACTTCCACTACGTGGTGTTCGGCACCGTGGTGTTCGCCGCCTACGCCGGCATCTACTTCTGGTTCCCCAAGATGTGCGGCCGGATGATGGA
>NZ_JAVREI010000038.1:0-968 GCF_031845325.1 Blastococcus goldschmidtiae
TCGCGCCCGGCTCCGTCTTGCGCGGCTGGTCATTGACCACGGCTGGTCCCCAGCCCGCGCAGCCGAGCGCTACGACGTCTCGTGGCGCACCGCCAAGAAATGGGCCGAGCGCTACCGCGACGAAGGGCCCGCGGGGATGGTCGACCGGTCCTCGGCGCCACGTCGCCAACCCAACAGGACGCCGGCTCCGGTGGTCCGCAAGATCGTGCACCTGCGGTGGAAGCAGCGGCTCGGGCCCGTAGAGATC
This sequence comes from Blastococcus goldschmidtiae, assembly GCF_031845325.1. Lineage (NCBI taxonomy): Bacteria > Bacillati > Actinomycetota > Actinomycetes > Geodermatophilales > Geodermatophilaceae > Blastococcus > Blastococcus goldschmidtiae. The sequence continues at coordinate 248 of NZ_JAVREI010000038.1, forward strand.
GGCGACCGGCTCGGCATGGCCGCCTCGACCGTGCACGCGGTCCTGGTTCGCTGCCGGATCAACCGGCTCACACACATCGACCGCGCGACCGGCGAACCGATCAGACGCTACGAGCACGAGCGCCCTGGCGACCTGATCCACGTCGACGTGAAGAAGCTCGGCAAGGTCCCTGACGGTGGCGGGTGGCGCTACACCGGCCGGCAACAAGGGTTGAGGAATCGCGCGGCGACCGCGGCCCGGACCGGGGCACCGAAGAGCAAGTACCGCCAGCCGCTGATCGGAACGTGCTACCTGCACACCGTCATCGACGACCACTCCCGTGTCGCCTACGTCGAGGCTCGCGACGACGAGACCAAGGAGACCTCGGTCGCCGTGCTGCGCAACGCGATCGCCTGGTTCGCCGACCGAGGCGTCACCGTGCACCGGGTGCTCAGCGACAACGGCGGCGCCTACCGCTCTTTCCTGTGGCGTGACACCTGCGCCGAGCTGGGCATCACGCCGAAGCGGACCCGGCCCTACCGCCCACAGACAAACGGCAAGATCGAGCGCTTCCACCGAACTCTCACCGAGGGCTGGGCGTTCAAGAAGTTCTACAACTCCGAGTCAGCGCGGCTCGCGGCCCTGCCAGCATGGGTCCACCAGTACAACCACCATCGGCCCCACTCAGCGGTCGGGAAGCTGCCACCCATCACCAGGTTGAACAACCTGGCTGGGCATCACA
>NZ_JAVREI010000039.1:0-678 GCF_031845325.1 Blastococcus goldschmidtiae
CACCGCCGCCGGCGCCAAGACGCCCTCGGCCGTATGACCCCCATCGAGTTCGAGACACTGACCCAGGCCGCTCACGCGGCCTGACTGCCCCCAACGAACAAGAGTCAACTGAAGTCTGGGCAGTCCCTGCCGCCGTCGACGACCACTCCCGGCTGGCTTATGCCGAGATCCTGGGCGATGAGAAGGGCGCCACCTGCGCCGGCTTCCTCACCCGCGCCGCCGCCTTCTACGCCGGCCACGGCATCACCATCGAGCGGGTCATCACCGACAACGCCTTCAACTACCGCAGGTCCCGCGACTTCGCTGCCGCAGCAGCCGCGCTCGGTGCCCGGCAGAAGTTCATCCGCCCGCACTGCCCGTGGACCAATGGCAAGGTCGAACGCTTCAACCGCACCCTCAGCGCCGAGTGGGCCTACTCGCGAATCTTCGCCAGCAACGACGACCGCGCCGCCCTCTTGCCCACCTGGCTGAACCACTACAACCTGAACCGGCCACACCTGGGCATCGGCGGCCGCCTACCGATCGACCGCGTCAACAACCCTGCGGGTCAGTACAGCTGATATGTAGCTCGTTTCTGTCAAGGGGCAGGGTGAGGCGCCCGTCCGGATTGCTTCGGGCGGGCGCCTCTGCTTCGTCTGCCGGTGTGGTGGGCGAGCGTGTCGTTGTCGACGCGCGGTC
>NZ_JAVREI010000040.1:0-562 GCF_031845325.1 Blastococcus goldschmidtiae
ATAGACTCTCCATCGGAATCTCCTAACAGCAAAACTTTGAGGCCTAGGAAAATCGGAATCAAGCCGAGCAAACCTAAAATCTCTTTACTAGGAATATAATCTAAGACAAATGCAAAAAGCAAACTTAGCAATATCAGGCTAACAGAGCCTAGAAATTGTCCTAAATAGATGTTAATGATGTCTTTTCCGCTTTTTTTTTGGCAAAAAATAACATTAGGATAATAAGTAAGTCTACGGCTGTCCCAGAATACAGGATTATTGAAGTAACAACATTTTGAATCATAAAACATCCCATTCAAATATATTTTTTAATGTATTCAAACATTAAACTTTGTAGATGTCAACTTCAACCCCGTCAAAATATAGTGGATTAACAAAACCGGTACGGCGTTGCCTCGCCTTGCCGTACTATTTGTACTGTCTGCGGCTTCGTCGCCTTGTCCTGATTTTTGTTAATCCGCTATATTTTCCGATGCAAAACAAAGCAGTCATATATTTGATTCCCCCTACCGTTGCCACGCTTCCCTCAAATATTCGACGCAGTCGGTCAGCGAGTAAAACG
>NZ_JAVREI010000041.1:0-487 GCF_031845325.1 Blastococcus goldschmidtiae
TGGTTGGCTAACTGGCGATCCAGCACGTCGAGCTGGCGTTTCGCTTCCATGGTAAAGCGGTTGATGGCGTATTCGATTTTGAACGGCGCGTAGTTGTAGAAGTGGCCGAAACCGCCGCCCAGATAAGGCGCGGAGCCTTGCAACCAGAACAGCCAGTTCAGGGTTTCAGTGCGCGCAGCAATCTCTTTCGGTAAGAAATGGCCGAACTTTTCTGCCAGATACAGCAAGATCGCGCCGGACTCGAAAACGCGAATTGGCGGCGTTGCCGAGTGGTCAAACAGCGCCGGAATTTTCGAGTTCGGGTTCACTTCCACAAAGCCGCTGGAGAACTGGTCGCCTTCGCCAATGCGAATCAGGTGCGCGTCATACTCGGCTTCTGTCACGCCCAGTGCCAGCAGCTCTTCCAGTAAAATCGTCACCTTCTGGCCGTTTGGCGTACCCAGCGAATAGAGCTGCAACGGGTGCTTGCCGATAGGCAGCACTTTGT
>NZ_JAVREI010000042.1:0-481 GCF_031845325.1 Blastococcus goldschmidtiae
TCGCATGGCGGAGGCAAACGCTTCGCGGTCGAACAAGAACTTGTGGCCGCTTCTGCCAGAGCTGCCGTTAAAGACATGGATTTACAGGCATTACACGGACGAAAAGTTGCATTGTACATTGCAACTATGGGCGACCAAGGTTCAGGCAGTTTGACAGGGGGTCGCTACTCCATTGATGCACTGATTCGCGGCGAATACATAAACAGCCCTGCCGTCCGTACCGATTACACCTATCCGCGTTACGAAACCACCGCTGAAACAACATCAGGCGGTTTGACAGGTTTAACCACTTCTTTATCTACACTTAATGCCCCTGCACTCTCGCGCACCCAATCAGACGGTAGCGGAAGTAGGAGCAGTCTGGGCTTAAATATTGGCGGGATGGGGGATTATCGAAATGAAACCTTGACGACCAACCCGCGCGACACTGCCTTTCTTTCCCACTTGGTACAGACCGTATTTTTCCTGCGCGGCATAGACG
>NZ_JAVREI010000043.1:0-474 GCF_031845325.1 Blastococcus goldschmidtiae
GTTTTTGCGTGATATTCCAGCGGCTTTGGCAGAGACGCTCTTTTTGCTCGTGAGTCCAGCGTTTATCAGCAATCGGTTCTCCGGCCAGGTTGATTACCGCATCAACGCCGTTGAGGTTGCTTTGAGCGGCTAGCCCTTGCCATAGCGTCACCCGAGGGCCGAGAACGGAACTGGCTTTCTGTGGGTTACGCGTCACTACCGTGATTTGATGGCCCAGCTCCAGCAAACGCGGAATCAAATGGCGACCAATTAATCCCGTCCCTCCGGTGATCACTATGTTCATGCAGCCTCCCGATATGGCGGTTAACGCTGCCAGCTTAAGGTCATGGATACCGAATCGGCGTAGCGCAGCGCGTGCAGTTTATCGATCTCCACTTCAGCATACGTCACCCAGTGATGTTCACGTGCGATATCGAGCACATCCTGAGTTAATTTTTCCAACAAAGAGAAACGGTTATTCTCTACATGCTGAAT
>NZ_JAVREI010000044.1:0-471 GCF_031845325.1 Blastococcus goldschmidtiae
TTTCGTACAGTTCGGACAGCGCGCGCACGGATTCGGGAATGCCGGTCAGCCTGACGCTGCCTTTGCAGCCGCGCAGCACTTCGAGCAGCAGCGACACGCAGGCGGAATCGGCACGTTTGACACCTCCGAAATCGACGGCAATGGTTTCTTTCAGACGGCATTGTTGCCGGAAACGCCCAAATGCGTCCCCGGTCAGGGTTTTGACGGTGATGTCGCCGCCGATGTGCAGTGTTCCGTTTTTGAGTTCTGTATGCATAGCGTTTGTTCGAAAAACCCATACCGCCCTCGGACGGTATGGTTTGTCGGTTATTTGCCGCCGTTTTTGGCTTTCAACTCGGCAATCAGCCCGTCGATGCCTTTGGCTTTGATGATTTCGCCGAATTGGTTGCGGTACACGGTAACCAGGCTCGTGCCTTCGATGGCGACGTTGTAGGTACGGTATTTGCCGCCGCTTTGGTAGGTGGTGAAGTC
>NZ_JAVREI010000045.1:0-464 GCF_031845325.1 Blastococcus goldschmidtiae
TTGTTGCACTATCGTGGTGCATTGAAATGCATACTTAAGCATTTTTAATGAAAAATAATACGTCTAACGGGGCGGGATATTTTGCCTTGATGGTCAATTTTATGGCACGATAAGTGTAACAAACCTGTAAATATTCCCTATAAAAAGACTGTCAGTTGAGGACATTATGAAAAAACTGGTGCTATCGCTCTCTCTGGTTCTGGCCTTCTCCAGCGCAACTGCGGCATTTGCTGCGATTCCGCAAAACATCCGCATCGGTACCGACCCGACCTATGCGCCATTTGAATCAAAAAATTCACAAGGCGAACTGGTTGGCTTCGATATCGATCTGGCAAAGGAATTATGCAAACGCATCAATACGCAATGTACGTTTGTCGAAAATCCGCTGGATGCGTTAATCCCGTCCTTAAAAGCGAAGAAGATTGACGCCATCATGTCATCGCTTTCCATTACGGAAAAACGTC
>NZ_JAVREI010000046.1:0-458 GCF_031845325.1 Blastococcus goldschmidtiae
AGTATGGCTTGTGTGGGATACGTTCTTGCAAGAAGAGGTCGGGTTGGGTGTATAATTGGCTCATGTTGTATCTCGAAACCCCCGTGCAGATTGGCGTTTGGCGGGGGTTTTGCTTTGTCTAAGATTTGCAGATTGTATGCTTGTTTTTAAGATGATACAACTATGTCAAAATAACCATAATCAGATAACAGCCCGATAGGGGTTCTTATTTCAAAATTTTCCAATCCGCAATTTAGCGAAGCCAGCAGGCGAAGCGGTAAAGCTTGGAGCGCAGCAGCGCGACCTAAGCCGGCCAGCAGGGCGGCGTTTTGGGGGAAACATGAAACCAGTTCCGACAGGGCGGCGTGCGTGTTCTTCCCTGAGTTCTTCATGGAGTATCGGCGAAATGCCGTGATGAAATGCCGTTTTTTTGAGCAGAAAGCAGTCAAAAACAGGGGTATTTTGCCCTTTTGACAGGT
>NZ_JAVREI010000047.1:0-453 GCF_031845325.1 Blastococcus goldschmidtiae
GGGAATGATGTTGAAAAAATTCGTACTCGGCGGCATTGCCGCATTGGTTTTGGCGGCCTGCGGCGGTTCGGAAGGCGGCAGCGGAGCATCTTCCGCGCCTGCACAATCGGCAATTTCCGGTTCTTTAATCGAGCGCATCAACAATAAAGGCACGGTTACCGTCGGCACGGAAGGCACTTACGCACCGTTTACCTACCACGACAAAGACGGCAAACTGACCGGTTACGACGTGGAAGTAACCCGCGCCGTGGCGGAAAAACTGGGCGTAAAAGTCGAGTTTAAAGAAACGCAATGGGATTCGATGATGGCGGGTTTGAAAGCCGGACGTTTCGACGTGGTGGCAAACCAAGTCGGCCTGACCAGCCCCGAACGCCAGGCGACATTTGACAAATCCGAACCTTACAGCTGGAGCGGTGCGGTTTTGGTTGCGCGTAACGACAGCAACATTAAATC
>NZ_JAVREI010000048.1:0-439 GCF_031845325.1 Blastococcus goldschmidtiae
CGGCTGGCAAGACGGTCGGGGTGGAAAGGTTCGAGGCCGTTGATTTTCTCGCCGACGCCGATAAATTTAATCGGTTTGCCGGTTACATGGCGTACGGACAATGCCGCACCGCCGCGCGAGTCGCCGTCCATCTTGGTCAATACGACGCCGTTCAGCGGCAGGGCTTCATTAAATGCCTGAGCGGTATTTACCGCATCCTGACCCAGCATGGCATCGATAACGAACAAAGTTTCAACCGGGTTGACCACCGCATGAAGCGCTTTGATTTCGTTCATCATCTCTTCATCGATTGCCAAACGGCCGGCGGTATCGACCATCAATACATCGTAAAAATGTTTTTTGGCGTAATCAACGGCGGCAGTTGCAATCTCAACCGGTTTTTGGTTGGTATCGGATGGGAAAAAATCTACGCCGACCTGTTCGGCCAACAGGCGCAGCT
>NZ_JAVREI010000049.1:0-436 GCF_031845325.1 Blastococcus goldschmidtiae
TTTGTACCCCACCGATGAAAAAGACAAAAACTCACACCGGGCTTCTCATCATTAAAGATAAAACCCGACGTGTCAGCCTCTACGAAACGCCAACGGCATGGTGTATCAGGGGGCAGGAGTGCTACAGCAAAAGCACTGGACGCCGCTGTGGCAGCCACGACAGTCTGAGCAGACTGCGCCTGGACAGCATTAAGCCTGTTGAATGAGTGGTGGCACCATGAAAGATAACAACACAACCGCCACCCCAGAAGCCTGGAAAATGCGTTTTCTGGCCAACGGGACATCCGGCACATGGTTTTACACTGACGACATTGCAGTCACTGACGCGTGGCTTCGCGCGCACCCGGATGATGTGGAGGTTATCCCTCTCTGCCGGATACAGCCCCGCCAGCATTCCCATGAACAACATATTGAAGAACTCCGCGCAGCCCTGGCC
>NZ_JAVREI010000050.1:0-435 GCF_031845325.1 Blastococcus goldschmidtiae
TATTTTGGCTTCCCCCGTCGGCGACTATTTCAAAGTCGGCTCGCCCGTGAAAATCTTGGTGGAAACCGAACACATCCGCTGCGCCCCGCATATGGGCCGCGTCAAATGCGGCGGCAACTACGCTTCCGCCATGCACTGGTTGCTGAAGGCGAAAGCCGAATACGGCGCAAATCAAGTCCTGTTCTGCCCGAACGGCGACGTTCAGGAAACCGGCGCATCCAACTTTATCCTGATTAACGGCGATGAAATCATTACCAAACCGTTGACAGACGAATTCCTGCACGGCGTTACCCGCGATTCCGTGCTGACTGTCGCCAAAGATTTGGGCTATACCGTCAGCGAACGTAATTTCACGGTTGACGAACTGAAAGCTGCTGTGGAAAACGGTGCGGAAGCGATTTTGACCGGTACGGCCGCCGTCATCTCGCCCGTTAC
>NZ_JAVREI010000051.1:0-432 GCF_031845325.1 Blastococcus goldschmidtiae
TATTGGTGTTGTCTGTTCTTATTTGCTCAGTTAAAATTAATTCCCCGCAATATTTTATATTGTTCCTTATAGGTGCAATTGTTGGCAGTATTTTGGTAGCCTTGCCAGACATCAGTAATGGATCGAATAATATTGTTGGATATTGTCTTGTTGTTGCCGGTGTGTTATCGGCAGCATTTTATGTTGTTATATCGTCTCGCCTTATTAAATCGTTTGAGCCTATCACATTATTGAGCGGACAGTTGACATTCTCCCTTATACTGTCATCGCTCTTTATTTTTATATCTAAATCATCAATTTATCTTCCGTTGGAATCCGTGATTATTGTTTTTTCATCTGGAATATTACAATATTTTTTAGCTTTTTGTTTTTACTTGAACTCCTTGCGTTGGCTCCCAGTTCATTTGGCAGGGATAATGTTGTACTTTATTC
>NZ_JAVREI010000052.1:0-432 GCF_031845325.1 Blastococcus goldschmidtiae
GGAGAAAATCATGAAAGAGTTACACACCTCTGAATTAGTTGAAGTGTCAGGTGGCAAATTCCATATCTCTGCACAGGGTGGCGGCAACCTAGGTAAAAAAGATATGGTTGCTGTTGGTAAAATTGGTGTTTCCTATTCCCCTAACAATAGTGGAGTAGAGTTTTCTGTTAGCAAGCAATTTGGATATGTACAAGGTCTTGGTGTACAGTTTTCGAAACCTACTTTTGGTTTTAGTAAAAAATGGTAAGATTTTTTGTTTTATCCTTTCTGACATTAATAAATCTATGCTCATTAAGCGCATGCAATAGCCACTTTACAGGAAATATCAATCCATTAGGTACTCACAATAAAGTTGCTAATCCCAGTTGTGCCAATAGTGCCAATAGTCATATCAGACAACCCAGTAGTAAAAACTATGATCCAACTGAATAT
>NZ_JAVREI010000053.1:0-380 GCF_031845325.1 Blastococcus goldschmidtiae
GTAGAACACAGCCTTACCCATCTGCAGGTTAGGAATACGATGCAGAGCCTGAACCATCAGTTTGGCCAGGTTAGGGCCGTCGTCGGCACCCAGCTTGGTGGTGTCGATGTTTGCAATGCGCACAACATAGCGCCAATCGCGAACCGACAGGCCATTGTCCCACTTATAATGGGTTCGGTAGCCTTGATATTTCCCGCCGTTATCATCGACCAGCGTTTGCTCACCAAGGTCTTTATGATCCAGCCCTGCCTTCTGACCTTTAGGGAAGATACCGTGCACGGTATTCGTGCCCCAAACCACCAACCAAATGGATGTAAGGTTTGAACCTGTGCCGCCTGCATCAACGATATTCTGCGCATTCTTTGCAGACTTATCGTTAT
>NZ_JAVREI010000054.1:0-288 GCF_031845325.1 Blastococcus goldschmidtiae
TGTGATGACCAGGCACGTTGGTCGAGGACCTGCGAGGACACGATCTGAGTTGTAGATGGGCGAAGGCCTCCCGGTGTGGAGTGGAGCTGTCGAGGAACCGCTCCGCCACCAGAGGAGGCCTTCGTGGCCCACGCTACCCATGCCAACGCTGCCCTGACGGCTCGCGCCCGGCTCCGTCTTGCGCGGCTGGTCATTGACCACGGCTGGTCCCCAGCCCGCGCAGCCGAGCGCTACGACGTCTCGTGGCGCACCGCCAAGAAATGGGCCGAGCGCTACCGCGACGAAGGG
>NZ_JAVREI010000055.1:0-255 GCF_031845325.1 Blastococcus goldschmidtiae
ACTGGCACGTCTCGGACAGCTACTTCGTGGTCGCCCACTTCCACTACGTGGTGTTCGGCACCGTGGTGTTCGCCGCCTACGCCGGCATCTACTTCTGGTTCCCCAAGATGTGCGGCCGGATGATGGATGAGCGGCTGGGCAAGCTGCAGTTCTGGCTGACCTTCATCGGCTTCCACGGCACGTTCCTGGTGCAGCACTGGCTGGGCAACGAGGGCATGCCGCGCCGCTACGTGGACTACCTGCCCACCGACACCT
>NZ_JAVREI010000056.1:0-255 GCF_031845325.1 Blastococcus goldschmidtiae
CTCACCCCGGGCGACCGGCGCAGCTACACCGGCAAGGCCAAGGCCGAGCGCCTGAAGGGCTTCGAGACCGTGCACGTCACGTTCGACCCGCCCGACCGCGACGGCGGCTGAGCCCCCGCGCGGCTAGCTGTGATGCCCAGCCAGGTTGTTCAACCTGGTGATGGGTGGCAGCTTCCCGACCGCTGAGTGGGGCCGATGGTGGTTGTACTGGTGGACCCATGCTGGCAGGGCCGCGAGCCGCGCTGACTCGGAGTT
>NZ_JAVREI010000057.1:0-255 GCF_031845325.1 Blastococcus goldschmidtiae
GGGTCCGCGCAGGCGGGACGGACACGCTCAGCTCGACCGGGGAACGGCTCCTGGCCGCGGGGTCGCGCCGAGTGGGCCCCGGAGGGGTCCGCGCAGGCGGGACGGACACGCTCAGCTCGACCGGGGAACGGCTCCTGGCCGCGGGGTCGCGCCGAGTGGGCCCCGGAGGGGTCCGCGCAGGCGGGACGGACACGCTCAGCTCGACCGGGGAACGGCTCCTGGCCGCGGGGTCGCGCCGAGTGGGCCCCGGAGGGG
>NZ_JAVREI010000058.1:0-252 GCF_031845325.1 Blastococcus goldschmidtiae
CACCGCCGCCGGCGCCAAGACGCCCTCGGCCGTATGACCCCCATCGAGTTCGAGACACTGACCCAGGCCGCTCACGCGGCCTGACTGCCCCCAACGAACAAGAGTCAACTGAAGTCTGGGCAGTCCCCTTCGTCGCGGTAGCGCTCGGCCCATTTCTTGGCGGTGCGCCACGAGACGTCGTAGCGCTCGGCTGCGCGGGCTGGGGACCAGCCGTGGTCAATGACCAGCCGCGCAAGACGGAGCCGGGCGCGA
>NZ_JAVREI010000059.1:0-250 GCF_031845325.1 Blastococcus goldschmidtiae
AGCACCGGGGCCTCCCACGCATGTCGGATAGGCCGAGCAGGCGCCTCCTGCCCGGCAACCCACGAAACTTGCGTGAGCGAGGCCCCGGCCCGCAACGGCCCCCAGGCCGTCACGCCATACCGTCTAGCCGCGCGGGGGCTCAGCCGCCGTCGCGGTCGGGCGGGTCGAACGTGACGTGCACGGTCTCGAAGCCCTTCAGGCGCTCGGCCTTGGCCTTGCCGGTGTAGCTGCGCCGGTCGCCCGGGGTGAG
>NZ_JAVREI010000060.1:0-249 GCF_031845325.1 Blastococcus goldschmidtiae
GAGGGCCTTGCCGGGCTGGCCGACCGCTCCTCCCGGCCGCACCGGATGCCCCGCCGAACCACGGTGGAAGCGACCGCGGCGATCGTGGCCGCCCGCCGCGCCCACCACGCCGGACCAGTACGGCTAGCCGCGATCCTGGGTCTCGCCGCCTCCACCATCGGTGCGGTCCTCACCCGCGCCGGCATGCCCCGACTGGCAGAGGTGGACCGACTCACCGGCGAGCTACTGCGCGGCCGCCGGCACAGCGAC
>NZ_JAVREI010000061.1:0-249 GCF_031845325.1 Blastococcus goldschmidtiae
GCACCGGGGCCTCCCACGCATGTCGGATAGGCCGAGCAGGCGCCTCCTGCCCGGCAACCCACGAAACTTGCGTGAGCGAGGCCCCGGCCCGCAACGGCCCCCAGGCCGTCACGCCATACCGTCTAGATGTGATGACCAGGCACGTTGGTCGAGGACCTGCGAGGACACGATCTGAGTTGTAGATGGGCGAAGGCCTCCCGGTGTGGAGTGGAGCTGTCGAGGAACCGCTCCGCCACCAGAGGAGGCCTT
>NZ_JAVREI010000062.1:0-246 GCF_031845325.1 Blastococcus goldschmidtiae
GCGACCCCGTTCGCCGGGGGCATCGCGATGAATCTCGCTGTGACGATGGAGATCGAGGGCGGCAGCAAGCCGGCGATGGTCGCGACCGTCGTCTACCGCCGCTACGTCTGAGGCCCGCTGGGATCAGTCGACGAGGGCCTGGTTGACCAGCTGGCGCAGGTAGTTGCGGATCGGCAGCGTGCTCGAGGGCAGCAGCTGCGTGAAGAACTGCACCGTCACGTCCTCCACCGGGTCCACGTAGAACGC
>NZ_JAVREI010000063.1:0-211 GCF_031845325.1 Blastococcus goldschmidtiae
ACGGACACGCTCAGCTCGACCGGGGAACGGCTCCTGGCCGCGGGGTCGCGCCGAGTGGGCCCCGGAGGGGTCCGCGCAGGCGGGACGGACACGCTCAGCTCGACCGGGGAACGGCTCCTGGCCGCGGGGTCGCGCCGAGTGGGCCCCGGAGGGGTCCGCGCAGGCGGGACGGACACGCTCAGCTCGACCGGGGAACGGCTCCTGGCCGCGG